>DATJRS010000218.1:0-17997 GCA_035504535.1 Solirubrobacteraceae bacterium
GACCGCGTCCCATTGGGCAACACCAGCGAGGGCTGGGATGAGGCGCGGGTCGAAACCGCCCGCAGACAGCTGCTGGCGAAGATCGAACTCGGTCTCTGGAGCCCGCGGGTGGAGGCCGTCTCGCATGACTACGACGAAGAACCGACGTTCCGCGAGCTTGCAACCGATTGGCTCGAGGCGCGGAAACAGAATCCGGCGATCCGACCGAGAACAACCGAGCTGAACGACGGACAGCTGCGTCGGTACCTCGCGCCGTTCTTTGGCGAGCTGCTGCCGTCGCAGATCACCCCTGAGAAGGTCAAGCAGTATCGCCGTCACATCCACGCCGAGAACGCGCAGATCAGAGCCGCGGCCGAGGCTGGGGCGCCTGTCCGCGATCCGCGGACAGGCCGCCCTCTGCGCACCCTCTCGAACGAGTCGATCAACAAGACCTTGCGTACGCTGGCCTCGGTACTCGACGAGGCCGAGGACGTCGGCTTCGTGAGTCGAAACGTTGCGCGTGGTCGACGCACACGGGAGCCGCTGGAGCGCCGTCGGCCCCGAGGCATCGTCGAGGTCGACGAGTACCTCTCACTGCTCGATGCCGCAATCCAGCTAGACCGCGAGCGGCATCGCCCCGCGACGCTCGCCCGGGCCGCCGACGTGAGGATGCTTCGCGACGACGCGAAGCTGGAATGGGCGGTCATCGCAAAGCAGCTCGGTCTCGCTCGCTCAACGGCGTTCTACCTCTACGCCTGCCGCGACGATCGAACGGGACCTATCTGGGGAGCCCGGCGACCGGTGATCGCCGCACTCGCGCTCGCCGGCCCGCGTGTCACTGAGCTCTGTCAACTCAACGTCGACGACGTCGACCTAGCCAAGGCGAGGTTCTACGTCAACGATGCCAAGACCGAGGCGGGCGTCAGAGACGTCGACATACATCCCCGGCTCCTCGAGGAGCTGACAGCGTACGCCGCATATCGCCCACCGGCGACCGGTAGCGCCCCAGCCTTCCCCACGCGGACCGGCAACCGCCGCAACAAGGACAACGTACGGCTCCGGGTCATCGCGCCGGTGGTGGCCCGAGCCAACGAGATCCGGGCGTCGCAAGACCAGCCGCCGATCCGCGCCCACGTCACCCCGCACACGTTCCGGCGCACTTACATCACGTACATGATCGCCGCCGGCTACGACCTCCCCTATGTTCAAGCGCAGGTCGGTCACGTCGACCCCGCCGTCACGCTCTCGATCTACGCGCACGTGATGCGCAGAGCCGACCGCGACGAGCTGAGGGCCGAAATCCGCGGGCTGCTCGGGGAAGCGCAAGCGGGTTCGATCGGCGGCGGTGCAAACGGCCGCGAGAGCACAATCGGCTCCGATCGCGCCCGAATAGTGTCCGCAAACGTCCGCGGAATCGAACGATGAGCAACATCGGCGACGCGGCCCGCGCGCACAACTGCTCGATTTCCAGGGCGTTTGCGAGTACCCCCAACCGGATTCGAACCGGTGATCTCCTGCGTGAAAGGCAGGCGTCCTAACCGCTAGACCATGGGGGCGTGCACGAAGGATTCTAGGTCGAGCGCGAGCACTTCGACCGCCCAGTGTCGCGCCGTTCGCGGCGTCCCCTGATCCGCCGACCCGCACAAGCGCGCACAGCGACGATCTCCCGGATCGCGTGCGCGTTTCTGCATCTGGGACGTGAACAAATGCGCGCCGCTCGGGGCGATCGGGCTGGACGCGCGGTTTTGCAGGTCGCGAGCTCGGAGCCAGCGATGCCGACGCGCTCGTGGCGTCGCGAGCGCCGAGCAATCCGTTAGACGGGGTTACGGTGCGTCGGCCCCCCAAAAGCGGGTAGCCACGGGAAAACGTGAACTTGCAACGTGCCCCCGCCGGATGGCCATGCCGGCGGGATGAAAGGAACCGATGCATCCCCTCCTATTCGTGAATTGGTCCTCGGTGAACGGAATGTTCCGGGGGCTGATGTGGATCATCGCGATCGTGCTCGTCGGAGTGATCGCGGTCCATTTGGTGCCGGCGGGTGCGTCGGTCCACCACTCGGTCCGGGTGCTGCGCTGAGGGCACCCCGAGGCGCTCGCTAGTCCTGAACGACGACTACCCCGGCTAGGCGTTCGGGAACGGTTTGGTTCAGCCGCGACCACAGCACCGGTGCCTGCATGACGGCCGACCCCAACAACGGCGGTGCGCAGGAGGCCGCCGGATTCACGTGGTTGCGCTTAGAGAATTCCTTGAGCGCCTGATGCTGTGCTTCGGGGTCATCGGGGTGTGCGCGCCTGATCTGCGCTAGCTCCGGCTGAAGCGCCTCGAGCCGCCGCTTCTTGCGCATCACCCAGGGATGCATCAGTTGCCGCCGGAGCTCGCCAGAAGCCATTGCGACGATCGCCTGAACGAGCACATTGCGAGCCGACAGGGGTCCGCCGGTGCGAACATCGACTCGCCGCAGCCCGAGCGCGCGGTAGCCGGGCGTGCGCCAGTTCCTGCTCGGCACGCGGGCCGCCGTGGTAGCCGACCAGATGACGAGGTTCCACCGAGACGAGGGCTTGAACACGGGCCAGTCGTCGGGTTCATGCTCGCCCCGGCGGCGCCACAGCACGTACAGCGCGCCCCCGCCTGCGAAGACCACCAATGCCGGCGGCACAAACACGACCGTGTCGATCGCCGCCGCGCCGAGTCGCCGCCACAGCGACGCCACCTTCAGCCCCGGCGGACCGACCTCAGACATCGCATACAGCGTCTCACACCGCAGCGCTACCCGAACGAGATGAGCGCGATACCGGCGACCACGGCCACGGCGCCGACCATGCGAGGCGGGCCGATCTTCTCCCGACCGCTGAGCGCGAGCACCGCCGTGGCCATCACCACGCTCGACTCGCGCACCGCGGCCACGGACGCGGCCGGCGCTAGGCGCAGCGCGAGCAACACCAGCGCGTACGCGCCGAAGAAACCCACACCAGCCAACAACGTCTTCACGCCAACGGCGTCCCGGAGCGCGGCCGCGCCGCGCGTTCGCCAGACGCCGAGGAGATACGCCAACGAGGTCATGCCCATCACCACGTCGAGATAGGCAATCGGGTTGGCGTGCGTGACGCCGTGCTTGTCCACCAGCGTGTAGCCGGCGATGCAAGCCCCGACGGACAGCGCGAGCGCCAGGTCGCGAGGACGGCCGCCACCGTGCACACCCCGCACGAGCACGATCCCGGCTGCGACGAGCACGACGCCCACCCCCGCCGGGACGGACACGGTGGCGCCGGCCACGACCGCACCGGCGATCAGGACGAGCACCGGGGCCGATCCCCGGGCGATCGGATACACGAAGCTGACCGCCGCCACCGAGTAGGCGGTGGCGAGGAGCACGATGTAGAGCAATTCGAGCGCACTCGACGAAACGACGTAGGGCCACGCCGACGGCTCGAACCGCCAGCCGATCAATGCCACCGGCGCGAACACCACGACTCCGAACGAGATCGCGATCGCGCTCGAGCTGTGGGTGTCCTCGGTGTCGGACAGCAGCAGGTTCCACCCGGCGTGGACGACCGCGGCGGCAAGGGTCAACAGAAGGGCGGAGAGGGCCATCGGAGTCGTTAAAGATTCGTGAATTCGGCTGGTCGGCGGCGCCTGACGGCGGCGCCTTCGCACCGGCGACACGTCGCAGGCCCCGTCTGGTTGGATTTACGCGTGGACATCCTCGCGTCGTTGAGCGAACAGGATCGGGAGCTGGCGCCGGCGGCGCCGCGACCGCGCACCGCCGGCGCGATGAAGGCGATGCTCACCGACGACCGGTTCTCGGACCCGAACTGGATCTACGAGCGCAAGCTCGACGGCATCCGCTGCATCGCGATCCGCGACGGAGACAGCCTCCAACTCCTCTCGCGCAACGACCTCAACCAGAACGACCGCTATCCCGAGCTTGTCGAAGCGCTCTCCCAAGAGGAATGCCGGCAGTTCGTCGTCGATGGTGAGATCGTCGCGTTCAAGGGCTCGGAGACGAGCTTCGCCCTCCTCGCGGAGCGCCACCAGCACTGGGTGCCGGTGTTCCTGTACGTGTTCGACATCCTGTGGCTGGAGGGCCACGACGTGCGCCGACTTCCGCTGCGCACCCGCAAGCGCCTGCTCAAGGCCGCGCTCCAATTCCACGGCCCTGTCCGCTGGACCCAGCACCGCAACCGCGAGGGTGAGGCGTTCTTCAAGGAGGCGTGCCGGAAGGGCTGGGAGGGTCTGATCGCCAAACGCGCGGACAGCCCGTACGTGGCGACGCGCTCGCGCGACTGGCTGAAGTTCAAATGCGAGCACGGGCAGGAACTGGTGGTCGGCGGCTACACCGAGCCGCGGGGATCGCGCGTCGAGTTCGGAGCGCTGCTGCTCGGCTATTACCGAGACAGCCACTTCGAGTACGCCGGGAAGGTGGGGACCGGTTTCGACACCGAGACGCTGCACGAGCTCGGGGCCAAACTCCACGCGCTCAAGCGAACCGACCCGCCATTCGCGAACCCGGAAACCATCAAGGAGCGCCACGTGACCTGGGTCGAGCCCAAGCTCGTCGCCGAGGTCGGCTTCACCGAGTGGACGCGGGACGGCCGGCTGCGCCATCCCCGTTTCCAGGGCCTGCGCGATGACAAAGCCGCCAGCGAGGTCGTGCGCGAGGGATGACCCAGACGACGGAAACCCTCAAGATCGGCCGGCGCGAGATCCGCATCACCCACGCGGACCGTCTGGTATTTCCCGAGGCAAAGCTCACAAAGCTCGACATCGCCCACCACTACGAGCGCGTCGCCCGGCTGATGTTGCCCTACGTGCACGACCGGCCGCTTGCGCTCCAGGCCTACCCGGACGGGATCGAGGAGAAGGGTTTCTTCCTGAAGGCGGTGCCGAGCTACTTCCCGGACTGGGTCAAGCGCGTCACGCTGCCGAAGAAGGGCGGCACGACCACCTACGCGCTCGCCCAGGACGTGGCGACGCTCGTCTACCTGACTGGCCAGAACGTGGTGACGCTCCACACCTGGCTCGCGCGGGCCGACAAGCCGTTCCAGCCCGACCGGGTCACGCTCGATTTCGATCCATCGGGCGGAGGGTTCGCCGAGGTCCGAGCCGCTGCCCGCGATGCCGGCGACCGGCTGCGCGACCTCGGTCTCACCCCCTACGCGATGACCACCGGCTCGCGCGGCGTGCACGTGGTGTGCCCGCTGCGCCGGGGCCCGGACTTTCCGACCGTTCACACGTTCGCGCGGACGCTCGCCGAAAAAATGGTGGCCGACGATCCCCGGCACCTGACGCTCGAATGGCACAAGGCCGACCGGGGCACACGGATCTACGTGGACATCAACCGGATCGCGTACGCCCAGCACGCCGTCGCCCCCTACGCCATCAGGCCGCGCCCCAATGCGCCAGTGGCGGTCCCGCTTCACTGGGAGGAGCTGTCTGACCGCTCACTCCGCCCCGATAAGTGGACGGTCAAGAACATCGCCGCACGGCTGAGCGACGGCGACCCCTGGGCGGGTATGAACCGCCGGGCCCGAGCTCTGCCAAAAACCGCGAACTAGAAAACCGCGTAACCAGCTAACGCCGGCGCCGGCGACGACGCTTCCCGGTGACCTGCCACGGCCCCGGGGTGAAATCGAGCACGAGGTTCACGACCCACACGATCAGCGTGGCCACCACCAGCGTCCAGAACCCGGCGATGTGAAAGCCGCTCACAATGCTGTCGGTGATCAGCAGCATCAGCATCGAGACGAAGAACCAGGCGATCCCGAAGCTGAGGATCGCCAGGGGCAGCGTGATGAACCGCAGCAGCGGCTTGAGCAGCGTGTTCAGCACCCCGAACACGAGGGCTGCCTCGAGCAGGTCACCGACGTTGTGAACGGTCACGTCCGCGAGCAGGCCGGCCACGATCGCCAGGATCAGCGCGTTGGTGAGCCACGAGATGCCCAGCCGTACGGCCAGCGGCGGCCCGGGTGCGGGACGCTGCGCCACCGTATTGCCGCGGGTCGAACTCACTCCCCCAGCGTACTCCCCCGGTACTACCTAGCAGGGAGAACTGCCCGCCTATCCGAGCGTCAGCTCCCCGTGGACGTAGTCGATCGAGATCGTCCCGAAGTGCGAGAGCACGTCGGAGCCCAGCAACCCGAACGCCTTGCCGTCCGCGCCGGCGATCACGGAGCTGGTAGCCACGATGTTGGGCAGGGGCTGACCGCCGATGGACCAGCGCGACAGCCGGACCTTGCTCGCGGGCTCCGAGCAGCCCACCCCGGTGACGTTGATCGGCTTGCCCACGGTCTTCAGGTGCAGTTTGCGAGCCAGTGCCTCGTCGACCAGGGTCTTGGAGGAGCCGGTGTCGATCAGGAACGGAAAGGCGCGGCCGTGGATGATGACCCGGGCGAGCGCCAGCGTCTCGCCGTCCTTCGCCTTGAGGATGACCAGCGGGGCGGTCGAGGTGACGTGTGCCGACGGGGTCGACGCGAAACCCCAGCCGGTGAAGGCAACCAGCACGAACGAACCGACGAGCCCTCCGAGAGCGATGAAACGGCGCACCCTTCCTCCTTCGGTTGGAACCTAGACGTGGCGACCCAGTGCGGTCGAGCGTAGAGGTTCCGGCTGCCCGGCGGCTCAGCCGCTCGAGCCGGCGACTCAGCTGCCGGAGCCGGTCGCCTCCGCGACGTCGGCCCGCGTGATCACGCCGTGTGCGGCGGGGAGGCATGCTCTGGCGGCGACGGCGACCTGAGGGGCGTGGAGGTCGATGCCGGCACCGGTGATCATCGCAAGCGTCAGCTGCCCCTGCGCGCCGGGATCGGGGAAGCCGTTCACGCCCTTGTTACGCATGCACCGGGCGAAGCTGAGCAGGTCCTGTGTGTGCGCCCGGCGTTGCGCGGCCGCCGCGGCGAGATCGGCATTCGAGGGCGCCGGGAGAATTCCCTGACAGGCCTTCGTCGCAGTTTTGAACGCCGGAGTGTTGGCTCCGACCGCCTGGATGGCGATCTGCTGCCCGTTCCCGTTGCTCGTCACCTTGGGATCGGGAAAGTCCGTGACGCCGTGATTCCTCATGCAGGCCGAGAACTCGTAGGCCTTCGCGACGAAGCTCTGGGGCGACTTGATCGAACCGGTCGTGCTGGTGGACGACGAGGAGCCGCACGCGCTCAGCAGCAGCGCGGCACTCGCGACGACCGCCCCGGCAGAAATGATTTTCATGTTCGCTACGCCTCCTCAGCGCATGTAAGCGTTCGAATCGCCGACAGTTGTAGAACACGCGTGGTGACAGCATCGTCACGGACGCTGTCACCTGGCTGTTACCGAGCGTCAGGCATGCTGTATCACGGGGAGGCCAAACACATGAGGATCCTGGTCGCGGAAGATCACAGACGGCTCGCCAACGCCGTTGCCGAGGGACTACGTCGCGAGGGGATGGCAGTCGATGTCGCCTACGACGGAGCGGACGCGCTCGCCCACGCCGCCCTGCTGCGCTACGACGTCGTGGTACTCGACCGCGACCTCCCGCGCGTCCACGGCGACGATGTCTGCCGCAGGCTGATCGCCGAGCACGGCGAGACCAGAGTGCTGATGCTCACCGCGGCCAGCACGATCCGCGACCGCATCGAGGGACTCGGACTCGGAGCCGACGACTACCTGACCAAGCCGTTCGACTTCGACGAACTGGTCGCCCGCGTCCGCGCGCTGGCGCGGCGCACCACCCCAGCCCTGCCCCCGACCCTCGAACACGGAGACCTGATGGTCGATCCGGCCCGTCGCCTGGCCGTCCGCGGTCACGTCCCGCTCTCGCTGACCCCAAAGGAGTTCGCCGTGCTCGAGTGCCTGCTCGGCGCGCAGGGTCGCGTGGTCTCGGCCGAGGAGTTGCTCGAGCGCGTGTGGGACGAGGCGGCGAATCCCTTCACGAGCACCGTGAAGACCACGATCGGCCGGCTCCGGGGCAAGCTGGGCGACCCACCCCTGATCGAGACCGTCCGCGAGGGCGGCTACCGGATCTGAGCTCATGCGCTTCCGCAAACCGCGAAGAACCTCCAAGCGACGGCGACTACGCACGGCGCGCATGCGCCTCACGCTGCTTTACTCGGGGCTGTTTCTGCTCCTCGGCACGACCGTGATCGTGGTCATCGTCGTGCTGACCGGGCAGAGCCCGATCATCGCCCACGTCTCCGTCGGCCCGACGTCGGCCTCCGCCCACCCAATAGCGCGGGTGCCGCAGCCATTCCGCACGACGGAACTCGTCAACGGGTTGGCCGCGCAGCGAAGCTCCGACGTGGCTCGGGTGTTCACCGCGTCCTGGGCGGTTCTGATCGTCACGACCCTCGGCTCGGCCGTGCTGGGCTGGTTCGCCGCCGGCCGGGTGCTCCGGCCGCTGCGCTCGATCACCGCGACCGCCCGCACCATCTCCGCCGGCAACCTGCACGAACGGCTCGCGCTGACCGGACCCGAGGATGAGTTCAAGGCGCTCGGCGACACGCTCGACGACCTCCTGGCCAGGCTCGAGGCCTCGTTCGATGCCCAGCGGCGGTTTGTCGCCAACGCATCGCATGAACTCAGAACACCGCTCACCCTCGAGCGGACGCTTCTCCAGGTCGCGCTCGCCGACCCGAACGCGAGCGCCGAGACGCTGCGGGCCACCGGCCAGGAGCTGCTGGAGCTGCAGACCGAGCACGAGCGCATGCTCGAGGCCCTGCTCACGCTCGCCTCAAGCGAACGGGCACTCGAGTGTCGCGAAGCGATCGATCTGCCCGTTTTGGTCGAGGCCGCCCTGCACCGGGCGAATCCGGCCGTCGCCGAGAAGGGCCTGGAGGTCGACACCTCGCTCGAAGGGCCCGCGACGATCAGGGGCGATCACGCGCTCGTCGAGCGGCTGATCGCGAACCTGATCGACAACGCTGTGGAGCACAACGTCCCGCACGGACGGATCGAGGTCCGGACGGCACCGAACGGAGGTGGAACGGCCGTCCTGACTGTCAGCAGCACCGGACCCCCGATCCCGGCCGATGAGGTCGAGCGCTTGTTCGAGCCCTTCCAGCGCCTCGACCGCACTCGGACAAACCAGAACGGGCACCACGGGCTGGGCCTCTCGATCGTCCGGGCGATCGCCTCGGCTCACGACGCGCGCCTCGCGGCGCAGGCGCGACCCGGAGGTGGTCTCACCGTGACGGTCGACTTCCCGGCCGCGCCGCGCTAACGCTAACGCTAACCGAACTTCCCTCGAAACTCCGCCCGTCAGCCAGCGGTGATGCTCATGCTCAGCTCGGGCGTCGCGGCGAGCGTCTGGTACACGACGCAGTAGCGCTCGGTCAGCTTCTTGAGCGTCGCCAGCTGCTCCTCGTCCGCGTCGGTCTCGAGCTCGAAGGACAGGCGGATCGCGCTGAGGCCGACCGGCGCCTCCCGATCGACGCCCAGGGTGCCGCGGAAGTCGAGATCACCCTCGGCCCGCACGCGACCCGCGGGCACGGACAGGCCAAGCGACATCGACACGGCGCGCAGGGTGACCCCCGCGCAGGCCACCAGCGCCTCGAGCAGCATGTCGCCCGAGCAGAGGAGCGAGCCGTCGCCGCCGGTGGCGGGGTGCAGCCCGGCGTCCGCGAGCGCGCGACCGGTCTGAACCGAGCAGCTCACCCCCTCGCCCAATTCACCGCTGGCCGACAGCGTGACCATCGCCGCCTCGGGTTGCTCGCGGTAGCGCTCCTTCAGCGGCGCCTGGAGACTACGAAGCTGATCGCCGTCCACGACCAAGATGTTAGGGCGCGCACACCACCGCGTTGATCAGACGCTGGGACCCGACGGCGGCAGCACCTCCGGCGAGACGGGAGCCGGCGCCGTCGACCCGCCGTTGTCGCCCGGATCATCCGGGGCGCGGATCCATTCCACGATCAAGCCGTGGGCGATCACGAAGTTGGTGCGGGCCGTCTCGCCGGCACCCGTGCCGCAGTCGCTTCCGCCCGGTCCCGGGCGACCGGTCAGGCGAAACAGGGCGTTCACGTACCGGCCACGCTGATCGGCCGAGATCAGCCGCGCGCCGCAAGGAAGCGAGGCATTGGCGGCCTGGGCCGCCGCGCGGCTGGTGATCTGAATCACCAGCGCGTCGCCGCTCGCGTCGGTGCCGTCGATCATCACGCTGGGCAACGCGAAGTAGCGGGCGGCCGCGCGCACGTCGCCTCGACGCAGGGCGTCGGACCACCCCCTGATCACGCTCACGTCCGCGGCGGCCGGATGGATACCAGTGGGTCCTGGATCGGGGATGACGACCGGGCCCCCGCTCAGACCCGGTATGGACAGCGGCGTGGCGCGCGCCGCGCGGGTCGAACTTCCGGTCAGGATCCGGGTCGACCCGCAGCCGCCCGCAAGCAGCGCCACGAGCAGCGCGAGGAATGGAGCCCGGTGCGCACGGGCAAGCACACCGACAATCGTAAGCCCCCGAGCCGGCCGGCCCGAGGAGATTTCTAATCGAGCTGGGGCTCCTCTAGGTCCGAGTCCCCTTCGCCCTCGCGATCGCGGGCGTAGACCGCTTCATCCACCCCGTGGCTCTCCCCGAGGGCCAGCGTCAGGCGGTCGAGCGCATCGACCACGTCCTCGCGATCTGCCTTGCGCTCGAGGGCGATCCGGATGCCCGCGATCTCGCGGGCCAGGTACTCGGTGTCGGCGAGCTGGCGGGAGTTGGCTTCGCGGTCGCGCTCCACCTCGGCCTTGTCACGGTCGGCCTGGCGGTTCTGCGCCAATAGGATCATCGGCGCCGCGTACGCCGCCTGAGTCGAGAACGCGAGGTTCAGCAGGATGAAGGGGTACGGATCCCAGCGCAGCGACGCCGCGGTGAGGTTGACCAGGATCCAGAGAATCACGAAGATCGTCTGAGCGGCGAGGTAGCGCCCGGTCCCGAGGAACCGGGCCATCCGCTCGGCAAAACGGGCGAATGCGTCGGGGTCGTAGGACGGGCCACCGGGCGTGCCGCGCGGAGTGCTGAGGTCGTCGCGCCGTGCCATCAGGGACCCACCCGCGACGTGCGCCAGTCGGCTGGAAGCATCCGATCGAGCACGTCGTCGATCGTAACGGCCCCGACAAGGCGGTTCGCCGCGTCGGTGACCGGGAGGGCCACCACGTCGTACGCGGCCAGACGCTCGGCGACCTCGCGGTCGCTGGCATCGGCGGCGATCGGCTCCCAGTCCTCGTCGACGCACCGAGCCAGCGGCTTGCTCGGCGACTCGCGCAGCAGCCGCTGCACGCCGACCACGCCCAGAAAGCGGCCGGTCGGCGTCTCCAGAGGCGGCTGGCAGACGAACACCTGGGAGGCGATTGGCACCGGCAGATCGGCGTCTCGGATCCTGGCCAGCGCCTCCGCGACGGTGGCCTGGGGCCCCAGGATCACGGGCTCGGGCGTCATCAGGCCGCCCGCAGTGTCGGGCTCGTAGACGAGCAGTCGACGGACCGGCTCCGCCTCCTCGGGATCCATCGCGCCGAGCAGCTCGGCCCGCTGTGAGGCCGAGAACTCCCCGAGCAGGTCGGCGGCGTCGTCGGCCTCCATCTCGTCGAGCACGCGGGCGAGCCGCTCGCGATCGAGTCCCTCGACGAGACGGACCTGCTCGTCCTCGGAGAGCTCCTCGAGCAGGTCGGCCAGGCGATCGTCTTCGAGCGCCTCGGCCAGCACCCGGCGGCGACTCAGGGGGAGGCGACGGAGCGCCCCAGCCATCTCAGCAGGGTGCAGGCCACCCAGCGCCGCAGCCTGCCGGTCGATCGAGCGCTCGTCCGCGAACAGCTCGCCGGCCTCGCTCCAGTCGATCACCTCGGGTTCGCGCCGACGCCCGGTGATCCCGCGACTGGCTCCAAGCGCGAGCGTGGCGACCTCCCAGGCGAACGGCTCCGGGGCCGGAGTGATGCCGACGTCCACTACGCGATCGCCGCGCACCCGACCGCCGACCAACTCGCCCATCACGAGCCGCTCGCCGGGACGGAGCTCGAAACTGCGCAGGTTGACCGAGCCACGGCGCAGGCGCACGCCCTCGCTCTCGATCTCCCCCACCCGGCCGGCGCCCACGAACACTCGGCGCCGACCGACGGCGGCGACAAACCCGTTGACCCGCGGCGGTCGCCCGCCGAGGTCGATCACCACATCGACGACTCGGCCTATGTCCGCGCCGTCGGCCCCGATCAAGGGCACGCGCGTAAGACGCGTCACATAAACGATTCGATCCGGCACGTCGAAAGCCTACCCGCCGGTGCTCAGGCTCGACCGCCGAACTGCCGAGCGGCTCCTAACCCGCGTGCGCGCAGGAATCGGCTGTTAACGTGTTGGCGCGAGTTGTCGATCTTGATGGGGAAGGGAATGTTTCACCGCTTCATGATCTTGGCGCTCGTGACCGTGCTCGGAGCGAGCGCGACCGTAGCCGTGACCGCGTGTGGCTCCGCGTCATCGACGGCGACCCAGAGCGGCACCGGTGCAACCAGCGGCGCCGGGGCGGTCCCCAAGGCCCATCCCCAGGTGATCGATCCGACGGCCGGCCAGCAGGCCGCCGTCGTCACGCCGAGTGACCCGGTGGGCGATGTCAACGCGCACGCGCCTCCGCTCTCTCAAGTCAGGCAGGAGCTCCGCGAGGAGTTCATCGCCGTGAGGACCAACAGCGCTAGCTACATCGATCCGCTCCAGTTCGTCTCGCGATGGGAGCGGACTGACCAAGGGGTGGACGCACAGCTCCCCGTGGGCGCCCCGATCCTCGCCCCCTGCCGGGTGAAGATCCTCGGCATCGAGCCCAACTGGTACGCCGGGCAGCCGCTGGTCTACTTCGAGCTGCTCGACGGCTCCGACGCGGGCAAGGTCCAGTACGTGGCCGAGGAGATCACGGACATCGCACCCGCCGGGACGATCCTCCAACAGGGGCAGGCCATCGCCCGCTACGCCCCGTCCGGCACGGCGATCGAGTACGGCTGGTCGACCCTGAACGGGATCACCCTGGCGAAGGCGACCACCGGCTACGAGGAAGGCCAGATCACCCCTGCCGGCACCGCGATGCGCAACTGGCTGAACAGCCTGGGCGCCGGCGCGGGTCCCTGGCCGCCCGCCTGATCAAACCGGCCTTGTCCCGGCGGTGGCCGGCGGCGATACTCCGTCCTGATGGCCGACTCGCACGAGATCGCGCTATCCGAGCTGATTGGCGCGCTCTCGGTTGCGCTTGACGTCGGCGAGGGAGAGCCTCCGGGCCACGCCCGGCGTTCGTGCCTGATCGGGATGCGACTGGCCGAGGAGATCGGGTTGGACGCGGGGGCGCGGTCAGATCTGTTCTACGCGCTGCTCCTGAAGGACGCGGGATGCTCCGCGAATGCGGCGCACATGGCGGCGCTGTTTGGCGCCGATGATCAGATGGCCAAGCGGACCTCGAAGCTTGTCGATTGGGCGCGACCGCTGAACGCGTTCGTGTGGTCGGTGCGTACGGTCGCGCCTGACGGGTCGATGCTCGAGCGAGGCAATCGCCTGCGCGCGATCCGCAACGAGGGCCACGTGACCCGATCGCTGATGAAGGCGCGATGCGACCGGGGCGCCGAGATCGCCCACAAGCTCGGCTTCCCGGATGCGACCGCGGAGGCGATCCGGGCCCTCGACGAACACTGGGACGGGCACGGTCAGCCGCGCGGTCTGGCGGGTCCGGACATACCGGTGCTCGCTCGGATCCTGTGCCTGGCCCAGACGGCGGAGGTCTTCCACCGTGCGCGCGGCGTCCGGGTGATGTCCAGGGTTCTGCGTCGCCGCAGCGGCCAGTGGTTCGATCCGATGCTCGTCGACGCGCTGGTTGGGCTGGATTCGGACGATGGGTTCTGGTCGTCGCTGACCGAGGCGGACGTGTCGGCCCTCGAGCCGGCCGACCACGTCATGAGCGCCGATGAGGATCGGCTGGACCGGATCGCCGAGGGCTTCGCCGCCGTGATCGACGCCAAGTCGTCCTGGACCCACGACCACTGCGACAACGTCGGCAAGATCGCCACTGCAATCGCCGCGGTCCTCGGCTTCGAAGAGGACGCCATGCGCGAGCTCCGGCGCGCTTCGCTCCTGCACGACCTCGGCAAGCTGTCGATCTCCAACCGCATCCTCGACAAGCCCGGCCCGCTCACCGAGACCGAGATCAAACTTGTCAGGCAGCATCCCCTCCTGACCGAGCAGATCCTGGGCCGGGTCGCGAGCTTCCGCGAGCTGGCGACCGTGGCCAGCGCCCATCACGAGCGCATCGACGGCAACGGTTATCCGTTGGGCCTGGCCGGACAGCAGCTGACGATGCCGATGCGGGTCCTGGCGGTCGCGGACGTGTACGAAGCGCTCGTCTCGGACCGGCCCTACCGTCCCGCCTATGCACCCCGGGCCGCGCTCGATGTGATGCGCCACGACGTGCCCAGCGGGCTGGACCCGGATGCCTTCGGCGCGCTCGAGATGCTCGTGCACCGGGACGCGGGCCACCCCGAGCACGGTCAACCGCCCGGCGACCGGCCGTCGCTGCGCCGCGTCAAATAGTCGAGAATTGGCCGGCAAACCATGAAGGCGATCCAATACAGCCGGTTTGGCGGGCCAGAGGTCCTTGAGCTGGTCGAACTCCCCGATCCTCATCCCGGACCCGGCCAGATCCGCATCGCCGTCCGGGCCGCCGGCGTCAATCCGATCGACTGGAAGCTGCGCGGCGGCATGAGGGGTGGCGATCTGCCGCAGCAAACCGGGCGCGAGGCGGCCGGGGTGGTCGACGAGGTCGGCGAGGGCGTGAGCGACGCCGCACCCGGTGACGAGGTGTTCGGGTTCGTCGCCGGGGGCGGAGGCGCGGCCGAGCTCGCGCTGCTCTCGGACTACGCGCCGATCCCGCCCTCGCTGGACTTCGCGGGCGCCGCCGGGCTTCCCGTGGCGGTTGAGACCGCGTGGCGAACGCTCGATCTGCTCGGCGTCGGCGCCGGCGACACGGTGCTCATCAACGGGGCCGCCGGCGCGGTGGGCAGCTCGGCCGTGCAGCTCGCGCGGGGGCGCGGCGCCCGGGTGATCGGGACGGCCAGCCCGAACAACCACGATTACCTGCGCTCGCTCGGCGCCGAGCCGACGACCTATGGCGACGGGCTGGTGAGCCGCGTCCGCGAGCTGGCGCCCGACGGGGTAGACGCCGCCCTCGACGCCGCCGGGGGCGGAGCCTTGCCGGCGCTCGTCGAACTGGCCGGCGGCCCCGAGCGCGTTGTCACGATCGCCGACTACGAGGGGGCGCAGCAGACGGGCGCCACGATGAGCGGAGGCCCGGGCGCGCAGCGCGCCGTCCATGCCCTGCACGACATCGGCCCGCTGATCGCGTCCGGGCAGTTCGTGCTGCCGGTCGCGCAGACCTTTCCGCTGGCCGACATCGCCCAGGCGCACCGCGTCAGCGAGGCCGGTCATGTCCGCGGCAAGCTTGTGTTGCTGGTCGGCTGATCAGGCCCGCCCGCTGGCGCGAGCGCGATAGCCGAGGACCGCCTCGAGCGGCCGGGTGTTGACGACGTCCTTCGGCTCGGCCCAGCCCCGGCGGGCGGTCGCCACCGCGTACTCCATGTTGCCCAGGCCGGCCACCGAGTGGGCGTCCGTGGAGCACACGAGCTCGACGCCGGCGCGGAGCGCGTCCCGGACGTGTTCGCCGCTCAGGTCCAGACGCGGCGTCAGGCCGTTGACCTCGAGGGCCACGCCCAGCTCGATCGCGAGCTCGAATGCCCGGTCGAGATCCAGCGCGTTCTCGGGCCGCCGGTTGATGTAGCGGCCGGTGGGGTGGCTCAGGCATCGCACGTACGGATTGCGCAGCGCCTCCTCCACGCGCGCGGTCATCTCTCGCCTCGGCATCCGCTGCCCGCCGTGCACGCTGGCCTGGACCCAGTCGAGCTCCGCCAGCACGGCGTCGGGCAGGTCGAGCCGACCGTCGGGCAGGATGTCGCACTCGATCCCGCGCAGGACGCGGAACGGCGCCAGCTTCTCGTTGGCGGCCGCGATCTCCTCGCCCTGGCGGCGCACGTCGTCCGGGCTCAGCCCTTTTACGGCACCGACCGCTGGGGTGTGGTCACAGATCGCCACGTAGTCGTAGCCGCGATCGCGCGCGGCGACCGCCATCTCCTCCACGCTCGCGCGGCCGTCGGACCAGGTCGTGTGGCAGTGCAGATCGCCACGGATCTGGGGCAGCTCGAGCAGCGGGGGCGGCTCGCCCCGGAAGGGCTCCTCGCGCAGCTCGGGCGGGCACCAGGGGACGCCGAGGCTTTTGTACACGGCATGCTCGTCCGGGCCGTCCGGGAGCGGTTCGAGCGCGGCGACGTAGTCGGGGGCGCCGGTGGCCTGCAGCAGCGCGGTCCCGAACCGCTCCGGCTCGGCCACGACCAGCTCGACCGGCACACCCTCGACGGTGACGCCGACCGTGTGTCGCGGGCCCTGCTCGATCAGCCCGACGATCTGGGGCAAGCCGGCAAAGCGCGCGAGGATCGTGTCTGGATCGTGGGGCGCGACACACACCACGGCGAGCCGCTCGCACGAGTCGCGCCACCGGCGGACGTCGCCGGCGACGGCGCCGTCGAGCGCCTCGGCGATCCCTCCGACCAGCTCCCGCGCGCGACTGAGCAGCAGGCCCTCACGGGGTCTCGCATCATCGGCGCCGGCGAGCGCCTCGCGCAGGCGTTCCTCGGTTTTCGGTCCGATGCCGGGCACCGTGGCCAGACGCCCGGCGGCGGCCGCCTCGCGTAACTCGTCGAGCGTGCGCACGTCGAGCGCGCGGGCGAGCTCGATCGAGCGCTTGGCGCTGAGGCCGAGGTAGCGCCCGAGCCCGACCAGGTCGGGCGCGAGCTCGCGCTCGAGCTCGGCCAGCTCGGCGATCTGTCCCGTATCGATCAGCTCGCGCAGCCGCGACTCGATTCCGGGGCCGATCCCGCGCAGCTGTCTTACCTTGCCGGTCCGCACCAGGTCGGCCACCGGTAGCGCCGCGCCGCGGATGGTGTCGGCAGCCCGGCGGTAGGCGCGGGCGGTGTACGGGTTGGCCTCGCCCAGCTCGAGCAGGGCGGCGAACGCGTCGAGACGGTCGGCGATGTCCCGGTTCTCCACACCCGTTAGTTTCCCGGCTGTGACGCGACTGCTCGTTCTCCAGCACATCGCCTGTGAACCACCCGGCGCGTACGAGGACGAGCTGCTCGAGCGCGGGGGAACGCTTGAGCGGGTGATGGTCGACCAGGGCGAGCCGCTCCCGGACTGGCGTGAGTTCGACGGCATCATCGCCATGGGCGGCCCGATGGGCGCGTACGAGGACTCGCGCTTTTCGTGGCTCGCGGCCGAGAAGGCCCTGATCGCGGAAGCGGTGGCCGGCGGGATGCCGATCTGGGGCGTGTGCCTCGGCGCGCAACTGCTGGCCGCGAGCCTCGGCGCCGACGTGTTTGCGGGGGAGACGCCGGAGGTGGGCGTGCTCGCGGTGCATCGGACCGCCGCGGCGGCGTCCGATCCGGTCTTCTCTCTGCTCCCCGCTTCGTTCTCCGCACTGCAATGGCACGGCGACACGTTCGCGTTGCCGTCCGGCGCGATCCAGCTCGCGCGCTCGGACGCCTACGAGCACCAGGCGTTCGTCGTGGACCGCGCGTATGGAATGCAGTTCCACATCGAGGTCGGGATCGCGCTCGCCGACGAGTGGGCAGCGGTTCCCGCCTACGCCGCCAGCCTCGAGGCAACCCTGGGCGCGGGCGCGCTGCCCGAGCTGGTCGGCGAGATCGCCGAGCACGAACAGCAGATGACCACGCTGGCACGGGCGCTGTTCGGGGGGTGGCTCGACCGCGTGGTCGCAGCGCGCCCCGCCGCGGCGTCACGCACGTCGGTCGCCGGGTCATAACCCGGAACTCGGCAACCCGCGCCCGCCGAGATCCGGCTCGTAGGCCGTATAGGCGACTGACAGGAAAATCCCGTTTGGCGTTCGATCCCGCGGTGTCGTGTTGTTGACGTCAGGCGGCCTGGGGCAGCTCCTGGAGGGTGACCTTGTGGCCGAGGCTCTCGAGTTGGGCGATGAGGCGTTTGGTGATCCGTTC
>DATJRS010000219.1:0-111246 GCA_035504535.1 Solirubrobacteraceae bacterium
TGCGGCTCGCGCTGACGCGTTCCCCAACGATTGACGGGCAGGGTTTGGTGGGGCCATCGGCGGAAGCGCCCGGTACCTACCAAACGAGGTGCCCGGCCAGTTTTCGCAGCGACCCCACCAAGCCGACCACGCCGCGACGGCAGTCGACGGCTGGCACGAGCTGTCGGTCGCCAACCCCACCTTCCTGCTCGAGCGCCTCGGCAGCGAGTGCACGGACCTTCAAGGCCTGCGCGAGCTGACGGTGAACGGGCTTGACGCAATCGCTGGGCTCGGCGACCGCGCTGTCGGCCGCGTGGCGTGGGACCTCGACTGGCAGCGGTTCGACGCCTCCGGCGGCCGAGTGCGCAAACTATCGGTCACAGACACCGGCACCGGCATGACCGCCGAACAGCTGCGCCAGTACATCAACCAACTGGCCTCCAGCGGCCGCGAGCAATCCGCCGACGGTAACTTCGGTGTCGGCGCGAAGATCGCGGCCGGCTCGCGCAACCCGCACGGGCTTGAGTACCGATCCTGGCATCGGGGCCACGGCGCGCTGGTGTGCTTCAAGCGCAATCCCGACGGCCGCTGGGGCCTCGAGCCCCAGCACCGGCCCGACGGACGCACAGACTTCTGGCGACCACTCGACGAGCAGGACAAGCCGTGGCTGCTAGGCGGCCATGACCACGGCACCCAGGTCGTGCTGCTCGGCCGGCACGAGCGCCACGACACCACCGAGGCGCCGACCAGTGTCACCGAGAGTTGCAGGCAATGGATCACCCGCTACCTCAACGGCCGCTTCCTGCGACTCCCCGAGCAGGTCGAGGTGCTCGTCCGCGACCAGCAAGGCAAGCCGGGAGACTTGCAGCGCATCCACGGCGAGAACCACCACCTCCAGCAACGCGCGATCGCGGCCGGGGCCGTGCACCTCACTGACGCGATCGCCCAGTGGTGGGTGCTCGACGATGATCATCGCGCCCGCCGGCGCGAAGGCACGCTGTGGGCCTCGACCGGTCACGCCGCGGCCGTGTTCGGCGAGGAGCTCTACGACATCCTGCCGCAAACCCGTGGCGGGTACGGGCGCCTTCAGGACTTCGGCATCCGCTTTGGCTACGAACGGGTCGTAGTACACCTCGAGCCGCACGTCCAAGCCGACCGTCTCCAGTGCAACACCGCCCGGACCTTGCTGCTGCTCGACCACGAGCCGCTGCCATGGGCTCGCTGGGGCGAGGAGTTCGCTGCCGCTATGCCCACAGAGATCCAGCGGCTGCAAGAACGAGCGGCCAGCGCGGACGCAGTACCGCACCAGGAGGCGATCCGCCAGCGCGTCACCGCGATCATGCCGCTCTACCGCCTCAGCCACTACCGCCCCCTGCGCCCGCCCCGCGTGCCACACACGCCGCCTGCGATCCCCGAGCCGATGCGATCCCCCCACGATTCGCCACCGCCCGCGCATTCGGCCCGCGAGGCCCGCGTCAGCGCGGATACGAATGGGACCGCACTCAACGCCGTCGCTCGACGCGACCTCGCCGGCCGCGAGGCCGACGAGGAGCGCACCGTGCCGCCGGTAGATCTCCCTGACGTGGCGTGGATCTCCGGGCGGGACGGCACCCGCGCGCTCGGCGACCTCGAGGATGAGGCCGCCCGCTACCACCCCGCGCGGCATGAGCTCACCATCAACGCGGACTTCCGCGCCATCACCGACCTGATCGGCCACTGGTGCCGGCGCTACCAGGGCGTACCCGGCGCCCGCATCGTGATCGAAGCGCAGGTACACGAATGGTGCGAACAAGTCCTAGTCGAAGTCGTGCTCGCTGCCCGCAGCTCGAGCTGGACCCTGGAGCAACTCGACGCGCTGCTCTCCCCCAGCTCGCTCACCGCCGCCCTGCTCCCACGCCACATGCTGCATGCGGTCCTCCAGAAGCGACTCGCGCAGAAGCTCGGAACGCCACGAAGATGATCGAAACGACAACTGCCTCCAGCTGGGCACCGACGGGCGCGACGCTCGACTCACCCTCGTAACAGGTTGGCCGGACGTGTCAGCCGCAGCACACCTCCCCGCCCAGGCGCATGACCACGTTCGAGGATCGGTCAAGCGACCCAGCGCGGATGCGCGAGTGGCGCACACACTCGTCCTGGCGATTCTTGACGAGCTGCGTGCGAACCCAGGCGCACGTCAAGAGCTTCGCGTGCTGCTCGGCGAGCGCACCTCGGAGGACCGTCTCCTCTCCCCTCGCGAGGCGGCAAAGCGCCTCGGCATCCATCCGAAGACACTCACGCGGGCGGCTGCTGCCGGCCGAGTTGCGGGGGCACGGCGGGTCGGCCGCCATTGGCGATTTGATCCTGCCGAGCTGATACTCGCGCCCCCCCACAGGCCTCCCGGACAACCGCCTCCGATCCTCGCCCCGCTGCGGTCGGGTCCCCGCACCGCGGCTGCGGACGCGATTCGCACCGCGGGCACCGCCAGCTCCCGGTAGCGAGCCGGCGGCTTCCCTGGCGTTTGTCCCGCGCAGATTGCTCGGAGTAGCGTACGACCCGGAGAGGCGAGCGAGAACTGATGTCAGCGAAGCGCCGACACTCACCCCCAACTACGGCATGCGCGACATGGAGCTAGGCGCCGCGCCGCACCGCGTCCGCGGCGTCAAGCGTGGGCGCGGCGCGCTGGTCGGGCCAGCCCTCACCCACGGATTGGACCGGCGCGGTATAGCGAGGACCCTGAGCCTCGCCAAGGCGACGGTCAGCCGTCGGAACGGGAGCGCGAAATGAGCGTCAGGCCGAGGACTCGCAAGGACGGCGCGCGCGGATGGGAGGTCCGTTGGCGGGAGAACGACGCCAACCGATCTCGGATGTTCGCCCTCAAGAAGGACGCCGACGCGTGGGACCGCGAGGTTCAGCGTCGAAAGCAGCTCGGTCCGATCGCCGTCCAGCAACTCACGGCTCGCGGCGGCCCAACACTTGCAAAATGGGTGACGGAGCGGTGGGCTCCCGAACACGCGGTCATGCTTGCCGACTCCACGCGGAACCGTTACGCCGAGGTCTACAGCGTCCACATCGCGCCGTGGCTCGACGACGTACCACTCGGCCAGTTCGGCGCCCCGCTGCTGTCCGGATGGCAGGCCGCGCTCATCAAGGCCGGCGTCAGTCCCGGCACGATCCACAAGGCGCGCACCCTCCTCTCGAGCGTCCTCCGCCACGCTGCCGAGAACGGCGCGATCATGGCCAACCCGCTGTCGCTCGTACGCGCGCCGAAGTCGGCGGCACGCGATGCGGTGCAACCGCTCTCACCCGCGGTGGTCGAGCGCATCCGCCAGGCGATGCTCAGCCCGCCCGACCGGGAGATCGGCGCCTCAGCGCCGGGGCAACGCGCCAGACGGCGCTACACACTGCCCGCGCCCGGCACGCCACAGACTCGGCAGCGCGACGCGCTCATCGTGTCGATCCTGGCCTACGCCGGTCTGCGGCCGGGCGAACTGCGCGCGCTCCCGTTGGAGGGATTCCGCGAGAACACAATTCTCGTACAACGCGCGGCCAACCCCGACGGCTCGAGCAAGCCGACGAAGAATCGACAGCACCGCACCGTGCGTCTGCTGTCGGCGCTCGCGCGGGACGTCCGCGAGTACAAGCTCGCCATCGGCCGCCCGCCCGAGAAGGCGCTCATCCTGCTGCACGACGATGGCAAGCCGTGGGACAAGAACGCCTGGCAGATGTGGCGCGCCGACCGTTGGGCGCCGGCCTGCCGCGCGGTGGGACTCGATCCGGTTCCGCGCCCGTATGACCTGAGGCACTCGTTCGCTTCCCTGCTGCTCGCCGAGGGCAAGCAGCCGATCTGGTGCGCGAAGCAGCTCGGCCACACTCTCGCGGTGTTCCTGTCGACATACGCGCATCTGATCGACGAGTTCGAAGATCGCCAGCGGATCGACGCGGACGCCGAGATCGCGAAGGCACGGCGCGAAGTCGGTACGCGCCTCGTACGCACGACGGGCGATTGAGGCGGCGAGCCGGGGAGACGTCGATCGCAAAAGCCCTGCAAATCCGGCTATACCGCTACCGGGATTCGAACCCGGGTTTCCGCCGTGAGAGGGCGGCGTCCTAGTCCCCTAGACGATAGCGGCGAGGACAAGACTGAGTCGGCCGAGGACCGCTGTCCGCCGGGTAGGACCCGACAGGCAGCGCGATCGACCTTATTCAGCGTAGCGGCAAGGCTATCGCGCAGCCTGCCCTGGACGTTCACAGCTTGTTGGCTCCGGCGCGGACACGGCGTGGTACCTCGCCGGCGCGCGTGGAGGCGCCTTCTTGCGGCCGACTGATCCGCTCAGCCACACAACCAATGGCACGACCCGCCGCAAACTCCTGGTCGAGGGCGCAGGAGTGCCGGTGGCTAGCTCCGTGGCCGGAAGGCTGGTCACGGGTGGTCGTAGCCGGTCAGCCCGCGCGGTCGATCAGTGGTTGAGCTCGAGACCGACCGCAGAACCGTGTCGGACGCCCGGGTCGAGCTCAGGCAGGGCCGCCGTACGGCCGCGACCGCTCGGGCCGCGCACGTGTCGATCAAGCCCGGTCGCATCGTCCTCCGGGAGCACCGGAAGGCCCCGTCAGCCGGGCACTACGAGCTCATCGTTCGCGTCGCAAACCAGGTCATGGCCCGCCGCGACATGACCCTTCGCTAGCACCGTCCTCGAGTAGCGCCTCCGCGGTCGGGTGGAATGGGGCCCTTTCCAGGTCTTTCCGTCCGAGAGCGGGCGTACTCTACGAACATGTGTTCGATCTCGATTAGATGCCCTCAGGAGCTCCGGCCTGCTAATTTGATGCGGCCCGCGGCTGTGGTGAAATTGGCAAACACGCGGCGTTCAGGTCGCCGTGCCCTTACGGGCTTGGAGGTTCGAGTCCTCTCAGCCGCATCGGAGAGTTAGTGCATTCGGGGCGCACACTGCGCGCCGCGCTGGCATTGGCGCAGCTCGGCTCAAACCCGACCGAGATTGCACGGCAGCTCGGCATCCCGCGGAGGACCGTGGCCGACTGGCTCGCCGGGACCTTGCCGAGCACCGCTCACCCGGACGCCGGCTGCCAGCATGATCCGGCGGATCTGCCCCCCGAGTACGCGTATCTGCTCGGGATGTATCTCGGGGACGGCTGCATCTCGACGCACCGCCGCGGCGTCCACAAACTGCGCATCTTTCTCGATGTGAAGTACCCGGGCATCGTCGCCAGCACGGCGGCGGCGATGCGTCTTGTGAAGGGCGGCTCGTCGGGTGTGGTGGCTCGGCCTCGGAACTGCGTTGAGGTCTACTCGTTTTGGAAGTGCTGGCCTCATCTGTTCCCGCAGCACGGCCCTGGCAAGAAGCACGAACGGGACATAGTGCTGGCCGACTGGCAGCAGGAGCTGGTCGATCGATGGCCCAAGCAACTGTTGCGCGGCCTCATCCAATCCGACGGATGCAGGTTCCAAAACACGGGCACGAATTGGTCGTGGCCGCGATACGGCTTCAAACGGGTCTCCGATGACATCCGCGACATCTTCTGTCGTACCTGCGATCGGCTTGGTGTGCATTGGACTCAGGCGAAGGCGACGATCTACGTCTCCCGCAAAGCCGACGTCGCCATCCTCGATGAGTTCATCGCGCCGAAGGCATGACGCGATCGAGCTCACCCCCACACGCTCGCGCGCCGCCGATGCGATTCCGTCAAAGGGGCAAGAGGCGACGGCGCTACAACCAGCCGCGCTCCTCGGCCACACGAACGGCCTCGGAGCGGTTGCGCGCGTCGAGCTTCTGCATCGCGGATGAAAGGTGGTTGCGGACGGTGCCCGGGGACAGGTAAAGGGCTCCGGCGAGCTCGGCCACGGTGGCGTGCTCGCGGGATGCCGAGAGCACCTCGTGCTCGCGCGGCGTGAGCGGGCTCTCCCCCTGACTCAGCGCCGCTGCCGCGAGACCGGGGTCGACTACCCGCTCGCCCGCGACGGCGCGACGGATGGCCGCCGCAAGCTCGCTGGCGGGTGCGTCCTTCAGCAGAAACCCGGCCGCGCCACCTTCCATCGCACGCCGTAGATAGCCCGGGCGCCCAAACGTAGTCAAGATCAATATCCGGCAGTCGGGCAGTTGCTCGGAGAGCCCGTCGGCAGCGTCGAGGCCCGTGCAACCCGGCATCTCGATGTCGAGCAGGGCGACATCGGGTGTCGATGCCACTGCGGCGGCCACGACCTCGTCACCACGGGAGACCTGCGCCACCACCTCGATGTCGGGCTCGAGGTCGAGCAGACTCGCCAACGCGCCACGGACCATCGTCTGGTCCTCGGCCAGAAGTACGCGGATCACGAGTGCGACACGGGTACGCTGACCGCCAGGCGATAGCCGCCACCCGTCACGGCGCCAGCCTCGAGGGTCCCGTTGATTAGGCGGGCGCGCTCCGCCAGGCCAGCCAGGCCGTGGCCCCCGGAGGCATTACCGGCGGACGGGCGGTAGCCGGCGCCAGCGCGGGCACGCGTGTCCGTGCCGACGCCTCGGCCACTTCCCCAAATGCCGCCGTTGACGGTCTCGGTGCCCTGAGCGGTTCCGGAGTCATTGCCCGCGCCGTTCCCATCCGCTGCGGAGACGACGGCGCCACTGCCCACGCCGTCGTCGATCACTTCGACGCCGGCGTCGGTGAGGCTCGCGGTCATCCGCAAGGTGCAGTGACGCGCTCCGCTGTGCCTGATCACGTTGGTCGCGCCCTCGCGCACGGTCCAGGCCAGGACGGCCTCGACGGGCGGGTCCAGCGGCACGTGTGCCTGGTGGATTTCGGCCTCGATGCCGGCCGCGGACAGGGCCATCCGAGCGCCCGCCAGCTCTCGGTCGAGGGTGGGCTGGCGATAGCCGCTGACCGCCTCGCGCACCTCGCCGAGTGCGGTGCGTGCGACCTGCTCGAGCTCGGAGATCTCGCGAGCGGCGTCAAACGGGCGATCGTTCAGCATCCGGCCGGCGAGCTCGGCCTTGAGCGTGATGACCGACAACGAATGACCGAGCAGATCGTGCAGGTCACGGGCGAAGCGCTCGCGCTCCTGCGCCACCGCCAGCTCCGCGAGCTCCGCTCTGGCCGCGCTGAGCTCCTGGTTACGAACCCGCAGATCGCCCAGGACGACCATCAACAGCCCGACCCCGGCGGTGCTGGCCACGATGGCGACGACATCCCCACCGTTGGCACCACCGATCGTGGAGGTGACGGCGGCGAGCATCGCGCACAGTGCCACCGCGTAGAAGCCAAGGTGCTTTCGCGCCACGAGCGCGCTGCAGGCCGCGCAATAGGTGAACAGGTACCCCCACCCGGGCGACTGCGCCACCGTGAGCGCGGTCGCCAGGCCCAGCAGGACCACGAACAACGTGAGCGTGAGGCGGTTCGGGCGGTGAAGACGCCAGGTGAGCACCATGGTCACGTAGGCGGCGATGAACAAGGCCGCTCCGGCGATGATCAACCCTCGCTGGAGTAAGGAGCCGTGCTTCCCGATCGCGTTGACCAATGGAAAGACGATGAAAGCGAGCCAGATCAGCGCCGAGGTGTTCCGCACGCCCGACGGCATGTGGCTGAACGGCAGGGTTCGGTTCGCAAGCGTTCGAGGAGCGCGACCGTCCGAACACTCGTCCGGACGGTCACTGGCATCGAAGGAGCCGAAGCTCATCCGACCTCGCCCTCGGGGCGGCGCAGGGTCCTCAACATCAGAAAGATCCCGGCGCCGGTCCAGATGGCCAGTCTCCAAAGGTCTGGCCCGTCGAAGCCCGCCCCTGTCGTGTATGGGTTGAACACGTGCTCCAGGCCGTCCGCCAGCGGGCGAATCGGAAACACGTTGGCGACGTCGGCCAGCACCTTGGGCATCCCTGTCGCAGGGAACCAGATGCCCGAGATGAAGGTCAACGGCAGGATCGTCAGGTTGATTACCACCGGAGCGGCCTCCGCGTTCGGGATGAAGCGCGTGACTCCGATACCGAGCGACGTGAACGCGGCGGTCCCCAGCACCAAGGTGAGGACGAGTCCGGGCAGCGTCGACGCGCGAACGTGGACCCCGTACGCGATCGCTCCGAGCCCGAGCGTGATCACGGTCATCAACAGCACGATCACGACCGTTGAGCCGATCCGCGCCGCGACGTAGGCCCACCGCGGCAGGGGCGTCCCCTGCATTCGCTTCAGAACCCCCTGGTCACGGAGGATCGCGGTGCTGATGGCCATGTTCACGTAGGTGGTGGCGATGACTCCGTAGGCCAGGATCCCCGGGACGAAGAAGTCGTCGTACGCGATGTTCCCCATGCTCTTGATGTGCGCGCCCTTATCGAGCGAGGCAAAGATCACCAAGAACATGAGCGGGAACGCGAACGTGAAGATTCCGCGGCTCCGGTTGCGCCAGTACGCGCGCTGCTCATACCTGATCTGCCACGCGACCAGGCCCAGATCGCGCTTCAGCGATGGCCTCGGTGACGTGACGGCAATAGCGCTCATCGAACCACCTCCTGTGGTATCTGCTCATTCTGCTCTTCCACCGATGTGGTGAGCTCGAGATAGATGTCCTCGAGGCTCGGCTGGCTGACCGAGAAATGCTCAAGGTCAACGTCGTGATCGAGCGCCCAGGTCGTGATCCGCTGCGCAGCCACCACCGGCTCCTTCGTCTCCACCACGACTCGATCACCCTCGAGTGCGCGTCGCTCGCATGGAATGTCGGGGAGATCTCCGAGTGACCAATCCGAAGGCAGCGAGAAGCGAATCTCGGCCGGTCGCACGTCGCGACCGCCCAGTTCCTCGGGCCGCCCGATCGCGATGATCTGACCCGCGTTCATCACCGCGACGCGGTTGGCCAGATGCTGCGCCTCATCCATGTAGTGGGTGGTCAGGAAGATGGTCTTGCCGAGATCGCACAGCGAGCGGATCGTCGACCAGGCGTGACGTCGTGCCCCAGGATCGAACCCTGTGGTCGGCTCGTCCAGGAACAGGACATCGGGATCGCCGACCAGTCCGAGAGCCAGGTCGAGCCGGCGGAGCTGGCCACCGGACAGATTCCGGGCTCGCGTGTCCCGCTTCTCACCGAGCTCGACCAGCTCGATGACCTCGTCGACCGGACGACAGCGCGAGTAGTAGCGGCCGTACATCTCGATCAGCTCGGCGACCGTCAGGTCGCTCTGGATCCCGCACTGCTGGAGCACGATTCCGACGCGCTCCCGCAGCTCGCGCTGGCCGTGAGCCGGGTCCATGCCCAGCACCCTGGCCTCGCCTCCCGTGCGCGTCCGGTAACCCTCGAGTATCTCGACGATCGACGTCTTGCCCGCGCCGTTAGGCCCGAGCAGACAGAACACCTCTCCTCGCGAGACTTCGAAGCTCACCCCGCGCACAGCTTCTACCTCGCCGTAAGACTTGCGCAGATCGCGCAGCTCGATGGCGAGTTCCGTTGTCCGTGTCTGGGTTATAGCCATGCCGAGCAGACTAGGGCCGGGTCAGGCCGCGCGTAAGTGGCGCCCGGCCGAAATCACCAATGACAAACGTCACCCTCTGCGGCGCGAGATCCACACTCGCGCCCGGTCATGAGCGCACTCTCGGTGTCGCTCGCCGCTCGAATGGGCGGCGATGACCCACATACGTGCCCCAACTCTCTCAGTGACGGGGTTCACCGCGGGAACCGCGTCGAGTTGCAGGCCCGCCACTCCCGACCGGCCGACCGACCCGGGCCCGCGAGCCAACCCGGGCCCGAACCCCCCTAAAAACCCTCAGGGCACCCGGCTCCAGAGCTGGAGGACTTGAGTCTCCCGCTCGAACCCGAGCACCGAGAGCGACCCGGTCCCCAACGCGAACCGCGATCCCGCAGCCGCCTGCATCTGAAGCCACCGGGCGGTCACGACCCGCAGGATGTGCCCGTGTGCAAACGCGACGGCGTACCCGTTATGACCGACACCCCGCATCCGCTCGAGCACCGCGTCGGCCCGCGCGCCCACCTGTGCCGGCTGCTCCCCGTCCGGACAGCCGTCGGTCCAAAGGTTCCAACTCGGATCCTGCTCCCGGATCTGGGGTGTGGTCAGTCCCTCGTACTCGCCGTAGTCCCACTCGCACAGGTCCTCGCACACGACGGCGCGGTCTCCGTACCCGGCCAGCTCGCACGTCTCCCGCGCTCTCCGCAGCGGGCTCGTCAACACGAGCGAGAACTCCCACTCAGCCAGCAGAGGCCCTAACAACACCGCCCGCTCGCGCCCTTCCTCGATCAGCGGCAGGTCAGTACGGCTGGTGTGCTGCCCGCTACGGCTCCACTCGGTCTCGCCGTGCCGCACCAGAACGATCTGCACTCCTCACCCCCAGGTTCGTGGAAAGGCGACAGCCTAAAACTCTCTACGCGTCGGCGGCGTCGTAGGCCTCGCTCGCGATCGTCTCCCGCGCCTCCTCCTCGTCCAGCGGTGCCTCGGGGTGCTCTCGTGCGTGGTGCTCTTGCAGCTGGCGAAGCAGCTCGTCGTCGGTCGCGGCGGCCAGCGGTTCGCCACAGGTGTTGCATTCAACGACTCGTTTGGTCATGACCCGCTCGCTTCTTCGTGGGCAGTAAGACTCTCTCTCATAGCTGGCCCGTTGACGCGATCGCGCGCCGCTGCCGCCTCGACCTCTTGCTCGGCCAGCAGCGCGGCGCCCAACACCCCGGCGCGCACCCCGTGCCAGGCCAGGCGGATGCTGGTCTGCCGCCCGAGGCCCGGGACGACGTAGGAAAGCGCCACCCGCCGGGCCGGCTCGAGCAGCAGCTCGCCGGCACGCGCGGCCCCGCCCCCGATCACGACCTCCTCGGGGTCGAACGTGTTGATCGCGTTGGCGATGCCGATGCCTACCCGCTCGGCCCACATCTCGACGATGCGCATCGCCACCGGATCCCCGGCCTGCGCACACTCGACCGCCTCGGCACCGAGCACGGGCTTGCCCGAAGCCAAGATCTGACCGAGCGCCGAGTCGGGCTCGGAGGCCGCGGCCCCAGCGGCGAGGCGATCCAGAGCGTGGCCGGCGGCCTCGTACTCGAGCGATCCCGGCTGCGGAAACCGAGGCCCCGGAGCTGGCACGCGCTTGGAGTCATCCAACGCCAACCCGACGATCGTGTGGCCGAGCTCCCCGGCGCCGCCGGTCGCGCCACGGTAGATCCGGCCGCCGAGCACGATCCCTCCCCCCACGCCGGTTCCAATCGTGATCATCACCAGGTTGTGGGCGACGAGCCGCAGCTCCGCGTCGTGCGCCTCGGCCAGCGCGGCCACGGTGGCGTCGTTGTCGACGAACACCGGCACCCCCAGGCGCTCGCCGAGCACCTGGCGCAGCGGCACGTCGGTGAGCGGGATGTTGACCGAGGAGACGACTCGCCCCGTCTCGAACTCCACCACCGACGGCACTCCGATCCCGACCGCGACCAGGTCATCGGAGCGGATGCGATTCACCATCGCCACCAGCTGGTCGATCAGCGGGGTGCTAGCCGTCCGATCGGTGGGCTCGAGCAGTGACTCGCTGAGCTGGTTGCCCCGCAGACAGGCGACGATGACCTTGGTGCCGCCGAGGTCGACGCCGATGACCGAGCTCACGCCGCCCCCGAGCCAGCCCGGCCTGAACCAGCGGGGCCCGAGCCGTTGGGCCGCACATCCGGCCCCAGTCCGGCGGCCGCGTCCCGGTCCAGCAGCACCTTGACCTCCTTCGCCATCGGGGGAAGCAGCGATGAGGGCAAGTGGGGGTCCGGCCTGGCCTTCGGCCCAAAGGCCGCCGCCACCGGTTGAGCCTTCGAGGATCCGGTCGCCAGGAACACGATCTGGCGCGCGTTCACCAGAGCTGGAAAGGTCAGCGTCACCCGCGGCACGAAGGGCTCGAGTCCGGACTCCGGAACCCCGAGCACCAGCCGCGAGCGCTCCGACAGCGAGCTCTGGTCGGGGAACATCGAGGCCAGGTGGCCATCCGGTCCGATTCCCAGCAGCACGAGGTCGAACCGCGGTGGCCCGGCCGCCCGCAACTCGCGCTCATACTCGTCGGCCGCCTCCGAAGGACCCAGCTCGCCCCGCATCCGGTGAACGACGGGCGCCGCAGAAGCACCCAGCGGCTCCAGCAGCGTGTCGTGGACCAGCTTGTAGTTCGAGAGCTCGTCATCGGGGGGCACGCACCGCTCGTCGGTGAACCAGATCGTGGACCGGGTCACGTCGACCCCCACCGTCTGAACCGCCTCGACGAACTCTCCGTACGCGGCTCGCGGAGTCGACCCACCGGTCAGCACCATATGGCCACCGCCGGCAGCAACGCCCACCAGCATCGCGGCGCAAGCCCGCCCAGGATCGTCCACGACCTCGATCTCAACCGCCATCGCCGCAGAGCTCCCTCGCGGCGCGGAGCGCCGGACCGTAGGTGGGGTCGCGCAGATGCGCCTGCCTGACCCCCTCGCCCAGGATCCCGCCCTCGCCGCGCGACGCGCCGAGCACGAGCCAGCTCTGCTCACCGCGGTCGGGCGAGCATTCCTGTGCGGTCAATCCACCCAAAGCCCGGTCCAACGACAACCTGTTCCCCTCTCCCCAGGCAACGGTCACCCCAGCCAGTCCCGGCACTTCCTGCTCGAAGCGCTCCAAGCGGACGTCGATGTAGCGTGACGATCCCGCCGTGTACGCCCGGCCGCGAAGTCCCGCGCCATTCTCAGACGCCAGCGGCCGGATGTCCCAGTGCAGCCGCGAGGAGAGCCACCCGGCCAGCAACAGCGCGCTCGCGGTCGAGTTCTCCTGGTGGCGCACGGTCAGGCCCTCCAAGGAACGCAACCCCTCGCGGCGCGACGTCGGATCAAAGCTCGCCGCCAGCCGCTCACGCCAGGGCGTGGTGCGGAGCCAGGCGAGGTCGACGACATAGGCGAGCTCGAGCTCGGCCTGTGCCTTCACCAGCGCCGGGCCGGGGTCGGGCATGTCGTCGGAGTCGAGCAGCATCACGTCGATGATGTCGCGCAGGGCGCTCACCGCCTCCTCGTGCCCGTGTGGGGCCCACACGACGGTCGGCAGCTCAGATACCACGACCGGATCGACGATCGTCTCGAGCCCGGGCAGGTGCCCGGGCCCCATGTCGATCTCGACCTGCTCGTGCATGACGCCGATGCCGCCGTCTTTCGGTTCGTCGTAGGTCATGACCGCGACCGCATCGAGCGTCTCGCGACCCTCCTCGACCGCGCACAGGATCGTGCGCGACGCGTGATAGCGCCCCACGCGCTCGAGCCGGTTTGCGATCTCGCCCTTCCAGGAGCGATCGACGATCACGATCAGGTTGAGGACGCGCGCGGGAGCCAACGCCTGGTTGGCGGCGTGGCGCTCGCGCAGCAACTCGCGCAGCGCCGCCTCGATCGCGTCGGGATTGGTGTCCTGTTCAGACCAGACGTCTTCGCTCACAACCGCCGCCACTTGCGGTCGCCTTCGAGCAGGGCATCCGCCTCCGGCGGCCCGGCCGACCCGGCGGGGTACTGCGGGATCGGGGAAGTGGTGTCCTCGTGCCACGCGGTCAGGACCGGATCGATGATCGCCCACAGCGCCTCGATCTCATCGCCGCGTGTGAACAGGGTCGCATCGCCGCGCATCGCGTCGAGGATCAGCCGCTCGTAGGCCTCGGGCGACTCCGACATGAACGAGGTCCCGTAGCGGAACTCCATGTTGACGGGGCGGATCCGCATCCGGGGGCCGGGGATCTTTGCCCCCAGCGAGACCGACACGCCCTCGTCGGGCTGCACGGTGAGAATCACCTGGTTGGGCTGCACCCCAACCGAGCCGATGCTCTGGAAGGCCAGGTGCGGAACGGGTTTGAGCGTGACCGCGATCTCGGTGATCTTGCGGGCCAGCTGCTTTCCGGTGCGCATATAAAAGGGCACGCCCGCCCAGCGCCAGTTCGACACGTGCAGGCGCAGCGCCGCGTACGTCTCGGTCCTGGAGTCGGGCGCCACGCCCTCCTCGTCGTGATAGCCGGGCACCCGCTTGCCGCCGATGGTTCCGGGTCCGTACTGGGCCCGGACGGACATGCGCGGCACCTCGGAGACGTCGGGCGGCACGATCGCCTCCAGCACCTTCAGCTTCTCGTCGCGCACGCGATCGGCGTCGAACGAGGACGGAGGCTCCATCGTCAGCAGGGCCAGCAGCTGCATCATGTGGTTCTGGACCAGGTCGCGCAGAGCGCCCGCGCCCTCGTAGTAGCCCGCCCGGCCGCCGATGCCGATGTCCTCAGCCGCCGTGATCTCGACGTGATCGATGAAGTTGCGGTTCCACACCGGCTCGAACAGGGCGTTGGCAAACCGCAGCGCCATCAGGTTCTGGACGGTCTCCTTCCCGAGGTAGTGATCGATCCGGAACACCTGCGACTCGTCGAACACCTCCAGCACTTGCGCGTTCAGCGCGCGCGCCGATGCCAGGTCATAGCCGAATGGCTTCTCGATCACGATCCGCGTCTGCGCGTGCTCGCAGTGATTGAGCCCGGCGGCGCCCAGCTTGCCCGCGATCACCGGAAAGAACTGGGGCGCGGTCGACAGGTAGAAGACCCGGTTGAGCGGCTCGCCCGCGCGCTCGTCGAATCCCTGCAAAGCCCGGTCCAGCTCGCTGTAGACCTCGTCGTCGTCGAACGCCCCGGGGACGTAGCGCATGTCCTCGATCAGCCCGTCGAGCACGCTCGCGTCCGGCCGGCGACGCGAGAACCGCTCGATCGACTGCCGCGCCATCTGCTGGAAGTCGTCGTCCTCCTGCTCGCGCCGGGCCACTCCGATCATCTCGAAACGCTCCGGCAGCGCCCCTTCGTGGGCGAGGTTGTAGAGCGCGGGCAACAGCTTGCGATGCGCCAGGTCTCCTGTCGCCCCGAAGATGACCAGGGCGGTGTCCCGAACGGGCACGCGCTCGAGTCCGGCGATCAGCGGGTTTTCCTGCTCGAGCTCGGTGGCGGCTGCGCTCTGCATCGATTAGCTCTCCTGAAGGATTGCGGTGATCCGCTCGGTCAGGGCTCCGGCGGCCTGAGCCGGGTTTCCGTCCATTACCCGGTCGACCGCACTCGATTCACGACCTCCCGGCCGACGTCGGCCACCCTCTCCGGGGTGAAACCGAAGTGCTTGTAAAGAGCACCCGCCGGGGCGGAGGCGCCGAACGTCTCCATCCCGATCGCTTCTCCCTCAAGTCCAACGAACTCGCGCCAGCCGAACGTCGCCGCCGCCTCGACCGACACCCGGGCGCGGCACTGCGGCGGCAGGACGGTGTCCCGGTAGGCGGCGTCCTGGGCGGCGAAGTTTTCCATGCACGGCATGCTGACCACACGGGTCGCGATCCCGTCACTCTCGAGGAGGTCGGCGGCCGCCGTGCAGATGTGCACCTCGGTGCCCGTCCCGATCAAAATCAGCTTGGGCGAGCCGCCGGAGGCGTCGCGCAGCACATACGCGCCCCGATCGATCGCGTCATCCGGGACGTCGGCCGGATCCCAGGTCGGGATTCCTTGGCGGGAAAGGACCAGCGCGGTCGGGTGATCGCTGGCCTTGATCGCGTAGTGCCACCCCAGCGCGGTCTCGTTGGCACCGGCGGGCCGAACCACCCGCAGCACGGGCATCGCCCGCAGACCGGCGAGCTGCTCGATTGGCTGATGCGTCGGTCCGTCCTCCCCGAGCCCGATCGAGTCGTGCGTGAACACGAATATCGACGGTAGCTTCATCAGCGCCGCGAGCCGGATCGAGCCGCGCATGTAGTCACTGAAGGTGAAGAACGTCGATCCGTAGCCGCGCAGGTAGTGCAGCGTCAGCCCGTTGACGACGGCGCCCATCGCATGCTCGCGGATCCCGAAGTGCATGTTCCGGCCGTCGTATTGACCGGCCTCCACGTTGCCGGCCCCATCGATCAGGGTGAGCGTCGAGGGGGCCAGGTCCGCCGAGCCGCCGACCAGCTCCGGCACCTGGGCGGCCGCCCACTGGAGCACCTCGTTGGAGGATTTGCGCGTCGCGGTCATCTTGCCCGACGCCTCGAACCTCGGCACCGCTGCGTCCCAGCCCGCCGGCAACCTTCCGGCGATCAGCCGCTCGAGCTCCTCGGCCGGCCCGGGGTTGGCCTGCGCGTAGGCGTCAAACCGCCCGCGCCAGTCGGACTCGAGCTCCTCGCCGCGCGGCACGCAGATTCCCCGGAAGTGATCCACGGCTTCCTGAGGGACGTAGAACGGCTCCAGCGAGGGCCAGCCCATCTTCTCCTTGGTCAGCTTGATCTCTTCTTCACCCAGCGGAGATCCGTGCGCGCCCGCCGTGTCGTGCTTGTTCGGGCTGCCTTGCGCGATGTGGGTGCGAACGATGATCAGGGACGGCTTGTCCTGCACCTCGATGGCCGTCCGCAGCGCCTGCTCGAGCTTGTCCAGCCCGATGTCCTCCTCCAGGTCCTGGACATGCCACCCGTAGGCCTCGTAGCGCGCACCGACGTCCTCGGTGAAGGCCAGCTTCGTGTCGCCCTCGATTGAGATGTGGTTGTTGTCGTAGAACGAGATCAGGCGCCCCAGCCCCAGATGTCCGGCCAGGGAACTCGCCTCCCCCGAGATTCCCTCCTCGAGGTCCCCGTCGGACGCGATCACGAACGTCCGGTGATCCACGATCTCATGCCCGGGCCGGTTGAAGCGCGCAGCGAGCATCCGCTCGGCCAGCGCCATCCCCACGGCGTGCGAGATCCCCTGTCCCAGCGGGCCGGTGGTGACCTCGATTCCGGGCAGGTCGTTGTGCTCGGGATGCCCCGCCGCCCGCGAGCCGAGCTGGCGGAACTGCTCGATGTCCTTCTCGAGGCTGACGTCGTACCCGGACAGGTACAGGGTCGAGTACAGGAGCATCGAGGCGTGGCCGCAGGAGAGCACGAACCGGTCGCGATCTGGCCATTCGGGGTGGGTCGGGCTGTGGCGCATGACGCGCGAGTACAGGACAAACGCGACCGGAGCCAGCGCCATCGGCGTTCCCGGGTGACCCGAGTTGGCCTTCTGCACGGCGTCCATGGACAGCGTGCGGATCGTGTCCACGCACAGCTTGTCCAGCGTGATCGTGTCCGTGGCGGTCACGCGGGCAGCATAGCCAGATCGCGCCCGCGGGAAAGAAACCGCGACGTAAATTGGAGCAGGTCGTCAGCCAAACAGAACGTCGAAGTGCTGGTACTCCTCGACCGGCACGTGCCGGACCTCGGCCACGGCGTCGGCGAGCGCGATCAGCCCGACCTTGGTCGAACGCAGCGCGGCCATCATGCCCCACTCGCCGTTGTGGGCGGCCTCGATCGCGGCCAGCCCAAGCCGGGTGGCCAGCACCCGGTCAAACGCGGTCGGCGTACCGCCCCGCTGCACGTGTCCGAGCACCGTCGCCCGCGTCTCGAAGCCGGTCCGGGCCTCGATTTCGCGCTCCAGGGCAACGCCAATGCCGCCCAACCGGGGGTGTCCGAACTCGTCCACAGCCCCCGTCTGCACGGTCATCGTGCCTTCCTTGGGCGTCGCCCCCTCGGCCGCGACCACGATGGAGAAGTACCGGCCGCGCTCGTGGCGGCGGCGGATCAGCCGGCACACCTCGTCGATGTCGAACGGGATCTCCGGAATCAGGATCACGTCCGCCCCGCCGGCGACGCCCGAGTGGAGCGCAATCCAGCCGGCGGTGCGGCCCATCACCTCGACCACCAGGATCCGGTTGTGGCTCTCGGCCGTGGTGTGCAGCCGGTCGATCGCCTCGGTCGCGATGTGCAGTGCGGTGTCGAACCCGAACGTGACGTCGGTCCCGCCGAGGTCATTGTCGATCGTCTTGGGTACGCCGATCACATTGACCCCGTCCTGGTTCAGCCGGTTGGCCACCCCGAGCGTGTCCTCGCCGCCGATCGCGATGATCCCATCCAGGTTGAAATCGCTGAGCGTCTGGCGGACTCGTTCCACCCCGTCGTCGCGCGCATAGGGATTGGTGCGGGAGCTGCCGAGGATCGTGCCGCCCCGGGGCAGGATGCCGCGGGTGGACTCGATCGTCAGCTCCTCGAGCGATCCCTCGAGTACCCCCCGCCAGCCGTCGCGGAAGCCGATCAGCTGGTCTCCATAACCGTCAATTCCCTTGCGGACGATCGCCCGAATCACGGCGTTGAGGCCCGGGCAGTCGCCTCCACCGGTAAGCATGCCGATTCGCATAGGCGCGAATCCTAAGGGGCCTCGCTCCGCTCGGCATCCGTGGGAAATCCGGCACATGCCGTTTCAGAGCCAGAAACCCGATGCGCCGGATTTCCTGATGGGAATTCGGCTCGATCACGTGATGGTCGAAGCATCGGTTCCGGAGCCGAATTCCCCGGGACCATGCGACCCCGTCCGGACAGGGTACGGTTGCATGCGAGGTGAAGCTTCCAGGACTCACCGGAACCCGCGGGCATCGCTGGCTGTGGGCAGGAATCGGCACCGCCGGCGCGCTGGCGGCCAGCGGCGTCCTCCAGGCCGAGCACATGCGCCGGATCGCGCGCGATCCCGAGCGGGAGGCGCTCGAGCACGCGCCGAAGGGCCGCCCGCAACGCGTTCGCTCGGCCGATGGCACCGTCCTGCACGCGGAGGTGTTCGGACCCGAGGGCGGCGAGTCCGTGGTGCTGGCGCATGGCTGGACCGAGGCGCTGCGCTTCTGGACGTACGTGATCCGCGGCCTCCAGGAGGCGGGGCTGCGGGCTGTCGCCTACGACCTGCGCGGGCACGGCGACAGCGAGCCGGCGAAGCACGGCGACTACGCGATCCCGCGCTTCGGCGAGGACCTCGAGGCGGTGCTGGCGGCGTGCGTGCCCGACGGTTCTCGTGCGGTGGTGGCGGGTCACTCGCTCGGGGCAATGTCAATCGCGTCATGGGCCGATAAGCACGACGTGCGACGCCGGGCACGCGCGGCGGCCCTGCTCAACACCGGCGTGAGCGATCTGATTACCGACAATCTGCTCGTGCCTCTCCCGGGCATCGGCCGCGCCCTCAATAGCACAGTCGCCGTGCGCGGGTTCTTGGGCAGCCAGGCGCCGCTCCCGCGCTTTTCCACCCCGGTCACCGCGGGGGCGATCCGCTACATGGCCTTCGGTCCGGACGCGTCGCCCGCTCAGGTGGCGTTCTACGAGCGGATGCTCGTGACCTGCCCGCCAGACGTACGCGCGCAGATCGGGATCGCCATGTCCACCATGGACCTTCAGCACGCCCTTCCTCGGCTCACGGTTCCGACGGTCGTGATCGCCGGCGCCGAGGACCGGCTCACGCCGCCCTCCCACGCCCGGCGCATCGCCGAGATGCTGCCCGATTTGCGTCGTCTCACCGTGCTCGAGCGCACCGGGCACATGACGCCCCTCGAGCGCCCGGAGGTGGTGATCGACGCTCTCACCGAGCTGGCTTCGCTCACGCCCGAACGCGCCGCCGCCTAAGCGTTTGACAAATTGTGCGGGTGGGAGTGATCGGCTCGTCTGATTCGCCGTTGCGTTGCTATGTACTCAGGGAGGACCCCGAGCTGGCGGAGGCGATTCCGTTCGACCGCCGCGACCAGGCCGTTGAGGAATGCACGGCGCCCGAGCTGGTGCTCCAGCCCGGCCCGTGGGGCGGCCGGGGATCCCTGGGCTTCCGCGGCGGCATCGGGGTGCTCGTTTTGGGCGGACTGATGATCCGCCGCGTCGGCATCGATGGTCGGTACGGCGCGGAGCTGATCGGGGAGGGTGACCTGCTGCGCCCCAACGACGAAAGCGTCTCGCCGCTACTGCCCATCACCACTAACTGGTCGATCGTCGCGCCGACGCGCGTGGCCGCCCTGGACGGAAGCTTCGAGCAGCGCATCGCCAAATACCCCGAGTTGGCCCGTGGCCTGGTCGCGCGCGCCATTCAGCGCTCCAAGAACCTCGCGGTCAACATGGCGATCGTCCACCAGGCCCGGGTCGACGTCCGGCTGCACATGCTGCTCTGGCACCTGGCCGCCCGCTGGGGCCGCGTTCGCAGCGACGGGACCGTGCTGAAGCTGCGTCTCACCCACTCCGTGCTCGCGGATCTGGTGGCCGCCCGCAGGCCGACCGTCACCACGGCGCTATCGGAGCTGACCCGCCGCGGCGTGGTGCGCACCGACGGCGAGACCTGGCTGCTGTTCGGCGAAGCGCCGCGTGAGCTGGTGGCGCTCACCCGCGAGTCGCACCGCCCACCGGAGTGATCCTACGCACATCGACCCGTACATCGTTCTTGGGAGCGCGATCGTCGGACTGCTTGTCGGCATGACCGGCGCCGGCGGCGGTGCGCTGATGACGCCGATGCTGATCCTGCTGTTCGGCGTCTCGCCGGCCGCGGCGATCTCGAGCGACCTGGTGGCCGCCGTGGTGATGCGTCCGTTCGGCGCGCTCGTGCACCTGCGCGCCGGCACGGTCAACCTTCGCCTGGTCCGGTGGATGGTGATCGGCTCGGTCCCGGCGGCGTTCCTCGGCGCCTACATCCTCCACGCGCTGGGCGACTCCAAGTCGGCCCAGCAGCACATCGAGACCCTGCTCGGCGTCGCCCTGCTCGTCGGGGCGAGCGCGATGGTGCTCCGGTTCGCGCTCGATCGTCGGACGAACCAGAACCGCCTGGGGATGGTTCATGACATCAATCCGCAGCCGCTGGTCACGATCGCGATCGGGGTCGTCGGCGGCCTGATCGTCGGTATGACCTCGGTCGGATCCGGCTCGTTGATGATCGTGCTGCTGCTGTTCGCCTACCCGGCGATCGGGGCGAACCAGCTGGTCGGGACCGACCTCACCCAGGCGGTGCCGCTGACCCTGGCGGCCGCGCTGGGAGCGCTCGCGTTCGGCCATGTCGTGCTCGACGTGACCGGATCGCTGATCATCGGCAGCGTCCCCGCCGTGCTGGTCGGGTCGATGCTGTCCTCCACCGTTCCGGACCGTTACGTGCGCCCCGCCATCGCGTTCGTGATCTTCGCCTCGGGCCTGAAGTACGTGGGGCTCGGAACGACCGCCCTCGGGTGGACCCTGTGCGGCGTACTGCTCGCGGCCGCGACCATGTGGCTGGTGTTCGCGCGGCCCTGGCGGGCTCGCGCGGACGCGGAAGAAATCGTGCGCTGATCGCCAAGATCGGCCGGCGCTCCTTCCCTACGATCACGACGATGAGCGCTCCCGAGACCGTCGGACCGGGACTGGGAATGGCGCCACCTGAGCCTGACCTGACCCCGGACGAGATGGTTGCGCGCGCAGTGGCTCTGCGGCCGGAGCTGATCGCCGACCAGGAGGCGACCGAGCAGCGGACGTACTACTCGCCTCAGATGCACGAGGCGTTCCTGAACGCCGGCTTCTACCACCTGTACGTGCCTCGCCGGTACGGCGGCTACGAGTTCGACGTCCCCACCTACGTGCGGGTGGTTCAGGAGATCGCGCGCGGGTGCGTATCGACCGCGTGGTGCGCCGGCCTGGCCATGAACCACGCGCTGATGGTCGGATCCTGGTGGCCCCAGGAGGCGCAGGATGAGATCTTCGCCGGCGGCGATTTCCGCTGCTCCTCGGTGGCCGCACCCGTCGGCAAGGCGGCCCCGACCGACGGGGGCTGGGAGATCAACGGCCAGGTCGCGTTCGCGTCCGGCACCCCGTACGCGACGTTCTACATGGGCCAGGCGCTGCTGCCCCCGCCCGCCGACGCCGGCCCGGAGGACATGCCGCCTCAGCTTCTGTTCGTCGCGCCCCGCAGCGAGTGGAAGATGCTCGACGACTGGGGCGACATGCTCGGCCTCAAGGGGTCGGGCTCACACAGCATCCGCTTTGAGGGCACGCGCATCCCGGGCAGCTGGGGCTTCGAGGGGACCATGCTCGACGTCGAGGTTGGCGGCGGTACGCCCGGGTCGCGCCTGCACGGCAACCCGATGTACTCGGGCCGGGCGGTGTCGATCTTCACGCTGTCGCTCGCCGCAGTGACGGTCGGCGCGGCCTACAACATGCTCGACGAGTACGAGCGGCTCATGCGCGAGCGCAAGACGCCATTGCCGCCGTTCATCCCGCGGGTGAAGGATCCTGACTACCAGCGCTGGTACGGCCGCGCGCTCACCCACATCGCCACCGCGGAGGCCGCGGTCCACAAGACCGCGGAGCGCCACATGGAGCTGTGCCGGCGCAACGTCGAGGACGGCGTTCCGTACACCTTCGGCGACGACATGCTCCTGGCTGGCATCGCGCGCGAGGCGATGCTGATGTGCTGGCGCGTGGTCGACGACGACCTGTGGCAGACCGTGGGCGCCGGCGTCGCCCGGGACGGCGAGCGCACCGCGCGGGTCTTCCGCGACATGGCGGTCGCCGCCGCCCATCGCAACCTGCAGCTGCGAGACCTGTTCTACGGCGACATCGGCCGCGCCGCGCTCGGCGAGCCAAACCGCATCCCTGGCCGCTAGGCACCGCGGTCCCGCCCCGAGACGCCCCGCCCCGCCCAGGCAACCCGAAATTTCCGCCATTACGGGCGCCAAGTGGCCGGGATTCCGGATTTCTCGGCTCCAGCCCGAGAAATCCGTCTCTAACACGGGCAGCCCACGCGGAATGGCGGAAATTTCGGGATACGCGACGACTATCAGCCGAGCTTGCCTGCGGCCCAGCGCGTCAACACCTCCAAGGCCTCGGCGTTGTTGCGCTCGATCATGATCCCGTGGCTGTTGCCGTACACCCCATGGTCGGCGAGCTGGATCAGCTCCACGTCGCATCCGCCCTCGCGCAGGAACGCAACCTGGTCGTGGTCGAACCGCCGGAACATCGACGCCTCTCCCGTGACGACCGCGATCGGGAAACGGCTCAGATTCGGAAGCCGGCGCGGCGGATCCTCCGGGACCACCTCGATCGCGATCAACGCCGCCACCTGCTCGGGCCGCGCGTCGGCGGCCAGGAACGTGCCGGGCCCGCCGGCGGAGTGGGTGACCAGCACCGCGGGCCCTACGCGGTCGAGGAGCTCGGCCAGGCGTTCGCGCTCGATCGCATGCATCTCGCCCCAGTCCGCGAGCATCGGGCCCGACGCCGCCAGCCACTGGTCGTAGATCTCCTCCCCCGGCTCGCGCCCGCCCGGCCACTGCGTGTGCGATCCGGCCCAGGGATTCGAATCCGGACCCTCGACCGGCGGCACGAAGATCGGGCGCAAGGCCTCCGCGCCCATCGGTGGGCCCATCGGCCCCAGCACATCGGGGTGATGCGGCGAGCGCCCGTGGCCGGGCCGGTCGACCACGTACACGGTGTGCCCCTGCTCGACCAACAGCCGCGACCAGCCCAGGCGCCCGTCCGGCGTGGTCAGGTAGTCGGTGCCCTGGCCTCCCCCACCGTGCACGAGAATCCATACCCGCCCACCCCGCCCGGCACCGGGCTCCGGAGACGCCGGCGCCTCCCACTCGACGTACATCGGGCCGCGCAGCACCGTCCCGAGCGGCCCTTCGACCCGGTCAGAGACACCGACCCAGAACGACCCGCGCCGCGACGTCGTGACCGGCCCGGAAGGGACGTGCCGGGTCATGCCGGCGCGAGCGCTCGCTCGCTCGCCCGTCGCGCGCCCTCGGACAGCGAGGCTAGCTTGGCCCAGCAGATGTCGGGGTCGACCGCACCGAAGCCCGACCACGTCCCGAACCCGCAGTCGGTGCCAGCCATCACGCGCTCGGGGCCGACGATCGCGCAGAAGGTGAGCAGGCGCTGGGCCACCAGCTCCGGGTGCTCGATGTAGTTGCACGTGGAGTCGATCACCCCGGGCACGAGGATCTTGTCCTCGGGGATCGCCGCATCGCGCCACACCACCCATTCGTGCTCGTGGCGCGGGTTGGCGGCCTCGAACTGGATCGTCGCCGGCTTGGCCCGGAGCACCACGTCGATGATCTTCTCCAGATCGATATCGAGATGGTGCGGGCCCTCGTAGTTGCCCCAGCACAAATGCAGTCGGACCCGATCGGCTGGGATGTCGCGCACCGCCCGGTTGATCGCCTCGACGTGCCGCGCCGCGGCCGCCACGAACTCCTCGTCGGGTCGGTCGCGATACATGATGTGGCGTCCCATGGCCAGATCGGGCGCGTCGATCTGGACCTGGAACCCGGCCGCGACGATCGCCTCGTACTCGACCTTCATCGCCTCGCCGATCGCCTCGAGGTACTCGTCGAGGCTCGGGTAGTACTCGTTGGGCTGAAACAGCGCGATGATCCCGGGCGACGGCGCGTTCATGAAGGCGCCGGCGACAGGCTGACCCTCGATCGCCCGGGTCAGCCGGGCCAGGTCGCGCTGCACCGGCTCGCGATGCTCGTAGGTGATCGGGCCGCGACAGATCGGCCGCAGGTAGCGGGCGCTGCCGCCCTCGTCGGCAAGCCGCTTCATGTAGCGCGGGAACGCGTCGAGGTCCGCCGGCGTGGCCCGCGGGACGTCCCCGACCTCGAACCCGCTCAACCGGTGGCGGATGTAGGTGGCGTAGCCGATCTTGCTCATCTCGCCGTCGCTGACGATGTCGATCCCCGACTCAACCTGGTGACGCACACGATCGCGCACCGCCTCGTCGAGCAGCCGGTCATAGCGCTCGCGGTCAACCGGCTCGCCGCGGTCCTCGGCGAACACGAGCTCGACGAGCTCCGGCGGCCTGGGCAGACTGCCAACGTGGGTAGTCAGGATGCGGGTCGGGCTCATGTGCGCAGCGCGATCAAATCACAGCCACGACCCCCCGGGTCGACCGGCCCTCGGGAAGAAACCACGACTATTCCGTAGTTTCTTCCCAAGCGCCGCTAGTCGGGAGCGGGACCGCCGGCGTCGGTGCTCGCCTGGAGCCGGCGCATCCCCGCGATCCACCGGTCGTAGTCCATCCCCTTGCGCTGGAAGAACGTCAGCACCTCGGGATGGGGCAGGATCAGGAACTGCTCCCGGTCAATCGCCGCGACCACCACGTCCGTGACCTCCTCGGGCTCGAGCATCGCCCCCGCGCTCCGGACCACGCGGTGGGCGAGCTCGTCGCCCTGCGTCATCGCCGTGCGAACGCCCATCGGGCACAGGCAGCTGACCCGGATGCCGCGCTCCCCATAGGTGACCGATAGCCATTCGGCGAAGGCGACCGCGGCGTGCTTGGTCACAGCGTACGGCGCCGAGCCGATCTGGGTGAGCAGGCCCGCCGCCGACGCTGTCGCCACGAAGTAGCCCTCACCTCGCGAGAGCCACCCAGGCAACAGCTTCCGGGCCGCCAACACATGCGCTCGGATGTTGACCGCGAACGCCTGGTCCCACACGGCGTCGGGCGTGTCGAGAAGATCCTCGCCGATGGCCACGCCCGCGTTCGCGAAGAACACCTCGACCGGGCCGAGCTCGGCCTCCACCCGGTCCATCAATGAGTCGACCGCATCCTCATCGGTGACATCGCAAGCGAGCGCCAGATGCCCCGCGCCGAGTTCGTCACCGACACCCCGCAGAACGTCGGCCTGGACGTCGGTAGCGGCCACCCGGGCGCCCTCCGAGGCGCACCGCAAAGCCAGCGCGCGACCGATGCCCCCGGCCGCGCCGGTGACCACAACTACCCGCCCATCAAGCTTCACCCGACCCTCCAGAAATTGTCAAATGAATTGAACAAGACGTGAATGAATAGCGGTTTTCCTCGCCAAAGCAGTGGGTACGACCGACTACAGAGGCGAGGAAAGCGAGGGTAGCTATGAGTTCTGCCTCCCGCAGTGATCAACCGTTACGGACCGGGGTGACGGCAGGACGGGCTCGCGCCGTCGACCAGGACACGGATGCACGCACCCGGCACCGCATCCTCGCCCGGCTCGATCGAATCGACGTGTGGTCGATGCCGTTCGTGTTCATCGGGATCATCGGCCTGGGGTTCCTGTTCGCGTTCTATGACGTGTTCGACATCAACGTGTCGTTCATCCAGAGCTGCGTCGCCTTGAAGCATGGCTGCACTCCGGCCAACGCGGTGACCACGCTGCGGGTTCCCGTGGTCCTGAACCTGGCCGGCTATGTGATTGGCGCGCTCGCCCTCGCGCCGGTCTCCGACCGGATCGGCCGGCGCAACATGCTCCTGTTCACGATGGGCCTGACGGGCCTCGGCTCGCTCTACAACGCGCTCGCGCCCGATTACACCCAGTTCGTACTCGCGCGCGTGATCACCGGCATCGGCGTCGGCGCCGACCTGGCCATCGTCAACACCTACGTCGGCGAGGTCGCCCCTCGGCGCAACCGCGCCCGCTGGATCTCGGTCATCTTCATCATGTCCGCGCTGGGGGCGTTGCTCGGCATCTGGCTGGGCCTGTTCCTGACCACGGCTCCGGCACCGTGGCCGCACGGCATCTCGTTCGCCCAGGCCAGTCCGAGCTTCACCGACGGCTGGCGGTGGATGTACGCCGTCGGGGCGATGCTCGCCCTGATCGGTGTGCTGTTGCGCCTCGAGCTGCCCGAATCGGCCCGTTGGCTGGTCGGCAAGGGACGGTTCGAGGAGGCCGACAAGGTTGTCAGCGACATGGAGACTGTGGCCGCCAAACACCGCCCGCTCGGCCCGATCCCGGATGACATCCCCCTGGACGAGTCGACTCTGGAGAGCAGCCTGGCGTTCGGTGCCCTGTTCGAGAACCGGACCTACACCAAACGGGTGATCCAGCTGCTCGCGGTGTGGTTCCTGGCCTACATCACCGTGTTCGGGTTCTCGGCCGGGTTCACCGCGATGCTGACCTCGCTCAAGTACGCGCCCCCGGAGGCCGGCCTGATCACCGCCGTCGGCGCGTTTGGCTTCCTGGCTTGCGCGCTGTTCGCGGTCGCCTTCGCAGACCGGCTGGAGCGGAAGTACTGGCTCCCGATCGGAGCGGTGATCACGGTGATCGGCGGCGTGATCGTGGCCGAGGCCGGCACGAAGAGCCTCGCGATCGCCTTCATCGGCTCGGCGATTGTGTTCTTCGGGTTCAACATCTGGGTCCCGATGACCTACGCGCTCTCGACCGAGAGCTTCCCCACGCGCGCGCGGGTGACCGGGTTCGGGATGGTCGACGGCGTCGGCCATCTGGGTGGCGGCATCGGGGTGCTGTTGATCGCGCCCCAGATCCCGCACATGTCCGTGCTGGGGGCCATGATGGCGATCGCCGGATGGCTCGTGCTGGCCGCGATCGTCGCCCAGTTCAGCGTCAACACCCGCGGCCGGCACTACGAAGAGATCTCGCCTTAGGAGCGGGGTCCGTCCACCGACCGCAGCACCTGCTGCATGTACTCGATGTGCTGGCGCATGGCTCGCTCAGCCGCGGTGCGCCGATGGCGCCGGATCGCCCGCACGATCGCCTGGTGCTGGGCGACGATCTCCTCCCCATCCACCGCGTGGCCGACGTGCTCGATCAGCGACGGCTGGAGGACGTCGAGGATCCAGCCGGTGAACGTGATCAGAAGCTCGTTGCCGGCCGCGACCGCGATCGTCCGGTGAAACCGGCTGTCGGCGAGGCGGAACTCGTCGCTGGCGGGATCGCGGCCGCTTGCCGCGGCGATCGCCCCGACCAGTGAGGCGACGGTCGCCTGATCGGCCAACTGGGCGGCCAGGCCCGCCAGCGGCACCTCGAGGAACATCCGCGCCTCCAGCAACTCGCACAGCGTGACGCTCTCGGATTCGAGCATGGCGGCGATCGATTCGCTCACGTGGCGTCCGATGCCTGCGCCCGGGGTGTTCTCGACGAACACCCCGCCGGCACGGCCTTTCTGCACGCGGATCAGATGCGATCCAGCGAGGCGGCGCAGGCCCTCGCGCAGGGTGGGGCGACTGACCCCGAACTCGCGCGCGAGCTCGTGCTCGGTGCCGATCCGATCACCGGGACGCAGTCGCTCGCGCTCCACGTACCGGCGTATCTCGCGGGCGATTTGCTCGCTCGCGTCCGAGTGCACCGCTTGAAACCTCGGCGACTGGCGCTCGCCGGCGGCAGCTGACATGCGCCGAGTTTATGGCGCGCTCGCTGTCCGTCCGCCCAGGAAGCCGGATGACGGCTAAGCAAACCGTCGGCACGTCCGATTAAGCACAACATGCAAACGCCGGCTCGGGCCAACGCGGGGTTCCGCCTGCTCTTTGAGCGGGCGTCGGTTGGCATCATCAGCGTCGGGGCCGACGGTCGCGCGATCGAGGCCAATCCCGCGATCGGCCGGATGCTCGGCTACCGCCCCGCGGAGCTCGTCGGCATGAGCCTCACCGAGTTCACCCACCCGGAGGACGTGGACGGCTCAAAGCGGCTCTATCAGGAGTTGCTCGAGCACGAGCGCTCCTCCTACCAGCACGAGAAGCGCTACATCCGCAAGAACGGCGAAGTCATCTGGGTCCGGGTGACCGTGTGGGGCGACGCCAGCGCGGCCGAGTCCTCGCAGGTCGCGATCGCGATGATCGAAGACATCACCGAGGCCAAGGAGGCCCACGGCGAGCTGATCGAGAAGACCAACCGGCTCGAGCGCATCATCGCCACCCAGCGCGACATCTCGGCCGCCGCCATGGGAGATCTCGAGCACGTGATGCAGGTGATCGTGGAGCGCGCCCAGGCGCTGACCCGCGCCGAGGGCGCGATGATCCACATGATCGAGGGCACGGACGTGTGCACCCGGGCCGCGTGTGGGATCGCCACCCGCTTTTTGAACAATCGCCGGCCGCTCAGCCAGAGCGTCTCGAGGTTCGCCATCGCCGCGCGCGAGCCGGTGCTGATCGAGTACGCCGAGAACGATCCCCGCCTGAACGCGAAGCTGCGAAAGCTGGTCGGGGATCGCTCGCACATCTGCGTCCCGCTGTTCGCCGGAGATCGACCTGTCGGGGCCCTGAGCGTGATGAGCACCTCCGAGGTCAGGCGCCTCAATGAAGAGGATCGCCAGACCCTCGAGCTGCTCGCGGGCGTGCTCTCCGAAGGGGTCAGCCGCGCGGCCGAATTCGAGGCCAAGCGACGTCAGGTGGATGCCCTGGCGCGCTTCGAGGCCATCTATCACGGCGCGATCACCGGCGTGATGACGCTGAGCGACGACGGTCAGATCGTCGACGCTAACCCTGCGATGTGCGACATGCTCGGCCTCGAGAACGCCCACCAGGTGCGCGCCCACATCGCCGAGTACCTCGATCCCGACGAACACCAGCGCGTGTCGGTGGCGGTCGCCGAGCTGTTCTCCGGAAACTCCAACTCGCTGCGCATCGACACCCGCCTGAACCGCCATGACGGCACCGTGGTGTGGGTATGCGCGTCGTTCTCGATCGTGCGCGAGCCCGACGGGCGGCCATCGTTCGGCATCGTGATGGTGCAGGACGACACCGAGCGCAAGGCGGCCGAGGACGCCCTGGTGCGCCAATCCGAGCTCAACGAGCACCAGGCCCTTCATGACGGCTTGACCGGGCTACCGAATCGGACCCTGTTCCGCGATCGGATCGAGCAGGCGATCGCAGCCGCCCGGCGCGAGAACGGGCAACTGGCCGTCGCGATGATGGACCTCGACCGGTTCAAGGACGTCAACGACTCGCTCGGCCACCACGCCGGCGATGCCCTCTTGGTTGAGCTCTCCCAGCGGCTGCGCGGGGTGCTGCGCCGCTCGGACACCGTGGCCCGCCTGGGCGGCGATGAGTTCGGAGTCCTGATTCCCAAGCCACGCACCGACCGCGACGTGGCGGTCGTCATCGAGAAGGTGCGCACCGCGCTTGAGCAGCCGGTGATCGTGGATGGCCTTGCCCTGCCGGCAGAAGCCTCGATCGGGATCGCCATGTTCCCCGAGCACGGCGATGACGTCGACACCCTGCTGCGGCACGCTGACGCCGCGATGTACAGCGCCAAGGACGAGAAGTCCGGCTACGTCTTCTACGACGGCTCGCGGGACGAGACCGATCCCGCCCAGCTCACGCTGGTCTCAGAGCTGCGCCGGGCGATCGAGGAGCGTGAGCTTGTCCTCTACTACCAGCCCAAGGCGGCACTGACGGACGGCGCGGTCGAGTCGGTGGAGGCGCTGCTGCGCTGGAACCACCCCACTCGCGGCCTGGTCGGGCCGGATGAGTTCATCCCGCTCGCCCAGCAGACGGGGTTGATCAAGCCCCTCACCCTGTTCGTGCTCGACGAGGCGCTGGGGCAGTGCCGGGCGTGGCAGCGCGCCGGGATCAATCTCGGCGTGGCCATCAACATCTCGATCCGCAACCTGCTCGACGCCCACTTCCCGGAACTGGTCCGGACCCTGCTGGACAAGTGGAGCGTCGATCCGCAGCTGCTCGAGCTCGAAATCACCGAGTCGACCGTGCTTTCGGATCCGGTCCGCACCAGGCGCGTGCTCGAAAAGCTCTCGGCCATGGGAGTCGTCCTGTCGATCGACGACTTCGGGACCGGGTATTCGTCGCTTTCCTACCTCAGTCAGCTTCCGGTCAACGAGATCAAGATCGACCAATCGTTCGTCATGAACATGACCGACTGCACGGGCGACGCCGTGATCGTGCGCTCGACGATCGACCTCGCGCGCAACCTCGGTCTGCAGGTCGTGGCCGAGGGCGTCGAGACCGAGGAGGCCTGGCACGAGCTGAACGAGCTCGGCTGCACGCTGGCGCAGGGCTATTACCTGAGCCGGCCCGTCCCGGCGGCCGAGCTCACGGACTGGCTGGAGCACCGCCGGCCCAGCGCCGGCGCGGGGCGGATCAGGCGCGTCGCCTAGTCAGCTCGCGACTCCGGCTGCAGACTTCTTCACCTCGTCGGGGATCATCGGACCCTCTCCGGACGGGTCGAGGATCCCCTCCTCGAACCAGCGGTAGCGACCGTCGAGGACCTTGGCGGCTGCCGCACGGTTCTCGTCGTCGTCGTTGCTCCACAGCTCGGCGAACAGCGTCTCGGCACGGCGCCTCGCCTGCCGGCAGAACAGCTCGGCCAGCTCGAACGCCTCGGCACGGCGCTCCGGCTGTTCGCGCCCGAGCGTGTCCGCGTACGCCACCGCCGCGGCCATCGCAAACAGCTCGGCCCCGATGTCGACGAGCCGCCCCAGGAACGCCTGCCGGTACTCGAGCTTGGCCTGCCAGCGGGTCATCCCGTAGAAGATCGATCGGGCCAGCTTGCGCGACGCCCGCTCCACGTAGCGCGCATAGGGCGCCAGCGTTCCGAGCTCGTCGTAGGAGCGCGGGTTCTGGCCCTTGCCCACGGCCAGCTGCGGCAGCCACTTCCCGTAGAACGCGCCAGCGCGCCCGGCTGCGGCGAGCTTCGCCTTCACGTCGCCCTCGCCCTCGAGCAGGTCCCCCGCGACCTGCAGGTGCTGATCGACCGCCTCGCGCGCGATCAGCAGGTGCATGATCTCCGTCGACCCCTCGAAGATACGGTTGATGCGCATGTCGCGCAGCGCCTGCTCGGCCGGAACCGGCTTCTCGCCGCGAGCCTTCAGAGAGGCCGCGGTCTCATAGCCGCGGCCACCCCGTATCTGGATCAGCTCGTCGAGGACCTTCCAGCCCATCTCCGACCCGTACAGCTTGGCAAGCGCCGCTTCGATCCGGATGTCGTTCGATTTGTCGTCGGCCAAGCGGCTGGCCACGTCGAGCATCGCCTCGAGCCCGAAGGCACTGCCGGCGACGAACGCGATCTTCTGGGCGACCGCGTCGTGCTTGCCGATCGGGCGTCCCCACTGGACGCGCTCGTTCGACCACTCTCGAGCGATCTTGGTGGCCCACCTGGCCTGCCCCACGCAGATCGCGGGCAGGGCCAGGCGGCCGGTGTTCAGCGTGGTGAGCGCAACCTTCAGCCCCTGTCCTTCCTTGGCGATCCGGTTCTCCTCGGGGACGAAGACGTTCTCCAGACGGGTTACCGAGTTCTCGATTCCGCGCAACCCCATGAACGCGTTGCGGTGCTCGACGCTGACACCGTCGCTGTCGTAGGGCAGGACGAACGCACTGATCCCGCCGCGGTGACCCTCGCCCTTGGGGACCTGGGCCATCACCACGACGATGTCGGCGATCGCCCCGTTGGTGGCCCACAGCTTCTGCCCGTTGAGCACGTAGCCGCCCTCGGTCGGCGTCGCCGTGGTCGCCAGCCGCGCCGGGTCCGAGCCGACGTCGGGCTCGGTGAGCAGAAACGCGCTGATCTTGTCGCGCGCCACGAGCGGCAGCCACTTGCGCTTCTGTTCCTCGGTGCCGAACAGGCGCAGGGGCTCGGCCACCCCGATCGATTGATGCGCGCTCAGCAGCGTCGACAGCGACGCGTGCCACACACCGGCGATCGCCAGAGCGCGGTTGTAGTACACCTGCGAGAGCCCGAGGCCTCCGTACTCCTCGGCGACCTTCATGCCCAGCGCCCCGATCCGCTTGAGGCCGTCGATCACGGGCTCGGGGATCTTCGAGTCCCGCTCGATCTCGAGCGGATCGACCTCGGCCTGCAGGAACTCGCGCAACTGCGCCAGGAACCGCTCGCCCTTCTCCACGGTCTGCGGATCAAGGCGAGGCTGGGGGTGGATCAGATCCAGCCGGAAGTTGCCCAGGAACAGCTCCTTGCCGAAGCTGGGAAGCTTCCACTCGGCCTCACGCGCGGCCTCGGCGACCTCGCGGGCTTGTCTTTCTGAGACGGTGCTGGACACGGGCGGTTCTCCTCTGTGACGTGACCCGATCGATGCGGCAGCATTGATCGGCAGTATCTATTCCATCCGAAGTACTGAAGCTACCCGTCCCAGGAGGTTTACGTTGAAGCTCAGCGCTCGCAATCAGCTCAAGGGCACCGTCACGGCCGTCAACAAGGGGGCGGCGATCGCCAACGTCGTGCTCGATGTCGGGGGTCAGAGGCTGGTCGCCTCGATCACGGTCGAGGCGGTCGACGAGCTCGGCCTGAGCGAGGGCAGCCAGGTGACGGCGATCGTCAAGGCCTCCGACGTGATCATCGCCACGAGCGCCGACTGAGCGCCCGGACTGTGGGTCCGCCCCGCCCTCCCCCAACTTCAGTTCGCCCAACCCACTGCCGATAACGCGGCAAAACGGAGTGTTGGAGGGCGTGGGATGACTCAGGTACTGACGAGCAGGTCCGCAGAGCGGCCGCAGCAAACAAGCGCCGGCGTAAAGGCCCTCTACGGGCTTCTCGGCCTGATCCTGCTCGGCTACGCCATCTCGCTCGTCGTGCGCGCCAACGGCGCCAGCACGACCTGGCTCGACGGTTGGGGTGTCTCGAGCTTCGAGCTCCTGGCCAGCATCCTGGTGCTCATCCGGGCCGCCGTCAGCCCCACCGAGCGGCGCTTCTGCCTGGCGCTCGGCGTCGGGATGTGCCTGTGGGCGCTCGGCGACTTCGCGATGACCTACGAGAGCATCCACAACGCCAATCCGCCCACCCCGGTCCTGGCCAACTACCTGTGGGCAGGTTTCTTCCCGCTCGCCTATATCGGCGTGATGCTCCTGATGCGCCAGGAGGTCAGGAAGTTCACCGCGGCCAACTACCTCGACGGCGTCGTCGCCACGCTCACGTGTGCGGCCGCGTTCGCTGCGTTCGCGTTCGGCACGATCCAGAAGGCGGCCGGCGGCGACGCAGTGACTGTCGCCTGGAACCTGATCTATCCGGTCGGCGACATCCTGCTTCTGATCCTCACGCTGGCCGCGGCCGCGCTGCTGCCGGCCGGCCGCCGGCGCACGCGCTGGTATCTCATGGCCGCCGCCAGCCTCTGCAACGCGATCGGCGACATCTGCGCCCTGTTCGGCAACGGCATCGGCGCGACCCACTTCGGCTACTTCTGGAACTCCGTGGCCTGGCCGGCCTCGCTGTTTTTGTTCTCGCTCTCGGTCTGGCTGCCGTCGCAGGCACCCGAGGGTGAGCTCAAGGAGACGAGTTCGGGCTTCGTGATCCCAGGCGTGGCGGCCGGCTTGTCGCTGCTGATCATGTTCGTGGGGTCGCTCAACCACGTCAACCAGATCGCGCTCGGGCTGGCCACGGCGACGCTGGTGGCCGCCGGCGTGCGCTTCGGCCTGGCACTCCTGCGCCTGCGGGCCCTCACCGACGAGCGCCACCGCCAGCTGGCCGATTCGGCCGAGGTCGAGCGCGCCTCGCGCGAGTCGCTGCAGGCCGCGGTGCGCGACTACTCGCAGTTCGCGGCCCGGGTGGCCGACGGAGACCTCCGCGCCACCGTGAGTGCCAATGGCAGCGAGGACCTCGGCGACCTGTCGGACAGCCTGAACACCATGGTGGGCGGGCTGGCCCAGATCTCGAGCCACATCCAGGCCGGGGTCCAGGACATCGGCGATTCGACGGCGGACATCCTCGCCTCGGTCAGCCGTCACACCGAGAGCGCGAGCCTCCAGTCGGCCGCGATCAACCAGACCTCTTCGACCGTCAACGAGCTTCGCGTCGCGGCGGAGGACACCGCGCAGCTGGCCAGCGAGGTGGCCGACCGCGCCAACGACTCACTCCAGGTGAGCAACGGCGCGACCAGCGCGGTGACCGCCATTGCCTCCGCCATGGAGGAGATCCGCGAGCGGGTGGACGCCATCGCCCGCGACATCGTGACCCTGTCCGAGCGCACCCAGCAGATCGGCGAGATCACCGCGACCGTCAACGGCCTGGCCGATCGCTCGAAGTTGCTCGCCCTCAACGCGAGCATCGAGGCCGCCCGTGCCGGCGAGCATGGGCGTGGCTTCGCCGTCGTCGCCGAGGAGGTCACCAAGCTCGCCGAGCAGTCCAAGGACGCCACGGCGCAGGTCGAGGCGATCCTCAGCGACGTTGAGGCGGCGACGAGCGCCGCCGTGTTGGCCAGCCAGGAGGGGACCAAGGTGGTCGAGCACGGGCTCGAGCTCACCGAGCGCGCCGGCGATGGCATCCGCAGCCTGTCGGGAACCATTCAGGCCTCCTGCGACGCCGCCCAGCAGATCGCCGCCTCGGCCCATGAACAGAGCGTCGGCATCGAGCAGATCGCGCAGGCCATGAGCCACGTCAACGAGGGCACGACGCAGTTCGTCGAGGGCGCGCACCAGTCGCAGATGGCGGCCGAGAAGCTGAACGAGCTCGCCGGCCAGCTCGCGGCCGTAACCGAGCGCTACAGGGTCTGAGCTCCGACCGCGGTGAGCCGCAGGCGCAGGAGGCTGAAGCTACACCACGGCTGCGGGCACGCGTTCACCACCGGCTTTCCCGCGGTGGCCGCGGGCGCGTCGTTCGCCTCGGAAGCTCCGAAGATGCTGGTCTGCGAGGCCTCTGCCCCGGCCTTGCTGTTACAGGACGGGTCGCCCAGCGCGTCCGCCACGCTCTCGCCGGTCAGTACGCAGTAACTGACGCGCTCGTACTGGTCGCCCGGAGAGACCAGCCCGGAGTCCCATGTCGTCGGGAGATCGGCCGGGCTGTCGAACTCGTGCCAGTAGATGCGCGTGATCTGGCCGGGAAAGGCCGAGCCATCGCGCCCGAGGCTCAGGAAGTCGCTCGCCGCGTACGCCTGCGCTCGCGGACTGCCGTCCAGGCACGCGCCGAGCGAGTCGGGCTGGGCTGCTTGCGCCTGCCTGACGCGACACCCGGTCGGGTTCCCCAGGTAGCTGTCCACCGGGTCGGTGAGCTGGGTTGCCGCCTCGGTCAGCCAGATCTCCGGCTGTGGCCGAGACGGCGCATACAGCGAGTCGATGTAGGCGCTCACCCGAGTCGTGTCGCCGTGCGCGGACGCGCCGTCGTCGAGGTAACCGGCCTGGCTCAAATCCTCGTAGGGATGAAACGACCACACCGACGGGTACAGACCGATGGTCCCGGTCAGGTAGCTCGCGTAGGCCCGGATCGCGACCAGGTTCGGGTCGTTGGCGCTGTCGCCGTCGGCGCCCAAGGCCACCAGGGTCAGCCGGTCTCCGAGCCGCGTCCGGTTGGCCAGATCGGCCTCGTAGTAGTACCAGGCAGCGCACTGGTCGGCGGAGTGGAGCGGCAGGTCACCGTCGGGAGTCGGGTTGCACTCGTCGCTCACCCGGGCGCCGTCGGGTTCGTCGTAGGTCTCGTACTCGGTCGGCGGCGCCACGCCGTGGCTGGCCGCGAACGCGTCGAGGGTCGAGACGATGCCCTCGAAGCCGCAGAGGTACTGGTGAGCCGTTGGGTTGGGTGGGTCGTTCGGATTCCCGTTGCCGGGATAACGCGCGGCACCGTTGGTCGTTATCGCGATCAGCGGATCGATCCCGGCGGCTCGTGCCGCCAGCAGATATCGCTCGCCCAGCTCGATCCAGGGCGTCCCGTAGTAGGGGGGCGGCGAGGACTCGGTGACACACGCGCTGCCGATCGCACTGCCACCCGTGCTGACGGAGTCCCAGGGGAGGCCGGTCCGGGCATACCGGAATGAGTTCGCGCCACCGGTACGATCGGCCGACAGGGCCTGGAAGCGGTCGAACAGCTCGTTGCCCGGGTCCGGGAGCGGGCACCCGGGAAGCTGGGAGAGCACGCAGGCGATCGACGGCGCGCCGTCGCTCAGCCCCACCCCGGCCGTCGCCTCCTGGGCCCGGGCGGCCGTGGGCACAACCACGCAACCGAGCAGCGCCAGCGTTCCGAGACCCCTGCGCAGCGCTCCGCGCACCACGTGCCTTGCTCGCCCCCTCCACGCCATCCAGAAAGTGCCTTCGTCCTCCGGCGTCCGTCGTCAGCCGCCGGCCGATTCTGCCACACCGGCCACGGGACCTTTACGGCATGCGGGTGTACTGGTCGGCGTCGGCCTCGGTGCGCAGCACCGGCTCGGGCGTTCCGGCCCGATGCTGGCGGGAGATCAGATCGGCGAGCACCTCCTGCAGGTGAGAAGGCGGCGCGCCGACCGGCGCCGGCGCAGCGGCCGGTGCGGTCACGCCGGCGAGAGGATCGTCGGTCCGAGCGGTGGCGAGCGTCAGCACCCCCGATACGTCGGGTGCGGCGCCATCCCGGGCGGTCAGGGCCGGGAGTCCCCAGCGATTCTCGATCGTCTTGAGGATCGAGGTGTGATCCAGCGGAGGACCTCCCTCGGGCGCACGGAACACCGTTCCCGCCTCGATCAGCGGAGAGACGAGCACGGTCGGCACGCGCGGCCCGAACCGGGTGAAGTCGAACCCGTATTCGCCGGCCGTTTTGTCCGGAGGGGTGGCGCCCCAGGGTGGGGCGACGTGGTCGTAGCAGCCACCGTGCTCGTCGTAGGTGATGATCAGCAGCGTCTGATTCCACGCCGGACCGTTGCGCAGCGCGTAGTACACATCGTGGATCAGCTGCTCGCCGAGCGCGACATCGTAGTTCGGGTGCTGGCTGTTGCCACTGGCGCCCCAACTCGGCTCCAACCACGTGTATGGCGCCAGCGTGCCCGCCGCGGCGGCCGCCGTGAACGCTCCGAACAATCCGAAGTGCGTCGCGGCCGCACTGGTGATGTCCGCGTAGCTGTAGCGGGCAAGCGGCTGGGCGTCGTATCCGTAGACGGCCCAGCCAATGTCGTGGTTGGTCAGCGCGCCAAAGATGCTGGGCGCAGTGAACGTGCGCGCCTTGTCGTCCAGGTGACCCTGGCTCGTGCCGAGGCACGCAAATGCCCGGTTCGGGAGCGTCTCCGTGGGAGCCGATCCGTACCAGTGGTCACAGACAGCAAATCCGCGCGCAAGCCCGGACAGCACCGGCAGCGCCTCGGGCGTGAAGCAGCCCATGATGTCGCCGGCCGAGGTTCCCGCCACCACCGTATATCCCGAAGACGGAGCCGACTCCCAACCGAGCGTGTAGGAGTAATCGCTGACAAACCCGTTCATGGTCGCCGCCGTCCCGTCGGCCGGCGCCGTCGTGGAACCGAACAACTGACTGTTGGTCGCCGTGTACCCCTCGCCGGGATCGGCGCCCGGCATCGAGTAGGCGTTGGGAGTGCTCGGGTTGATCGGAAAGACCTTGATCGGGTTTCCGTCGGCGTCCGGGTTCTCCTCGGTCCCCGTCAGGCCCTCGAAGGAGCTTCCACTGGGAGAGACGTTCCCGCTGGCGCTGTACAGGTATCCGAGCATGTGGTCGAGTGAGCGGTTCTCGAGCATCAGGACCACGATGTGTTCGATCGATGACAAGCCGCTCATCGGCAGTCACCTCTCACCCTGTCCGGTCGCGGGAAGATACGGTCTAAGTTACGCCACCGATCCGAGGAGCGCAGATGTCTGAAGAGAGACACGCCGTGGATCCGCTCTCCCCTGAGGAGTTCCAGCAGGTACCGGAGCATTTGGAGGATGACGGTCCGGCCGAGACCGCGCTGACGGCGGCGAAGCCCGGGGGACCGCTGCGGTTCGCCCGGATGGTCGGGGCCTCGATCGCCGGCCGCGATGCGGCGGCGTGGGTCACCGACTTTCTCAACGCCGCTTACTATCGCCGGCCGGTGCCGGAGCGAGACGTCGACGACGTCCGCCTCGCGTCCTGCGTGCTCACGACGTTCTGGTACCGCAAGGAACGGGGGGGCCGCAGGCTGCGACTCACCGACCTCGGCGCTTTTCATCGCGCCTTTGGCGGCCATCGCTTCGACACCGAGCTCTCAGGCCGGGGATTGCTGACACGCGAGCAACTGCTGGGTGGAGCCGCTGGACTCGTGGGGGATTGGTTCCCGCATGCCTACGCCGACGACACCCGGCGCGGTTGGGGGATCGCGTTCCCGACCGCGGAGGAGCGCGCCGCGTATGACCCGGAGGCCCGGATGCGGCTGGCTCGCTTGGGCGAGCTGACGCCCGAGTCCGCGCCTCCCGAACGGCAGACGTGGCACACCTATCCACCGGTGGAGATGCCCTCGGCGGAGGCAGTCGTGGACGCCCTCACCCGACCCGAGACGTGGCCCGACTACGCGAGCGAGATCGGCCGGTTTACCCCACTGCGGGCCGGCGGGCTGGAGGGTCAGACGTTCGAGATCGACGTGGTGGCGGGGACCGAATCCGGTCGGCCGATCTTCACCCGCGGTTACGTGACGATCACGCAGCTGGTCACACCGGCGGACCCAGCCGCCCTCCAGCTCTATTTCGCCGAGCTGGCCGATGGGATGGCCCGCTACGGTGACGGTGAGCCGCAACCGGTCCCCGAGGGCGGCGAGCCGCTCGTCGGCTTCGATCTCACCACCCACCAGGGCCACTTCATGGGGTCGGGCCACAACCGACTGATCCTGTACATGCACGATGACCGGGCATGGGTCAGGGCGGTCGGGACCTGGGACCCAATGCCCTGGCACGTGGATCAGGCCTACCGCCGGGCCGGACAGGCGGCACAGCACGCCTTCTGGGGCCAGGGGAACGTCGAGCGGCTCAGCATGCTCCACCAGCTCGCGAATCAGATCGCATGAGCGCTCGCAGCCAGTCGGTGGTGATCGGCGCCGGGCCGAACGGGCTGGTGGCGGCGATCCGACTGGCCCAGGCAGGCAGACCGGTCACCGTGCTGGAGGCGGCGGATCACCCGGGCGGCGCGGTGCGGACCGAGCCGCTCACGCTGCCCGGGTTTCGGCACGACACGTTCTCCTCGGTCTACCCGGCCGGGGCCGCTTCCCCGGTCTTCGCCAGCATGCCGCTCGAGCGCCACGGTCTCCGGTGGATCCATCCCGACGTGTGCTACGCGCATCCGCTCCCCGGCGGCCGAGCCGTGGCGCTGTGCCGCGACGTGGAACGGACCGCCGCCAGCCTCGACTCGGTGCAGCCGGGCGACGGGGAACGCTGGCGCGCGTTCGTCGAGCCGATGGTCGACGGGTTCGAGGCCATCCGCTCGGCCATGCTGGCCGCCTTCCCACCGCTGGCAGGCGCGTGGCATGTGCTCAGCGGGCTGGGTCCGTTGGAGGCGGCCCGCTTCGGGCTGCTCGTCCCGGCCTCAGCCACCGCGCTCGGGAAACGCCTGTTCGGGGGAACTGGGTCGCGCGCATGGCTCTACGGCTCCGCGGGGCACGGTGACGTGCCGCCGGCCGTCCCCGGGAGCGCGATCGCCGTCACGTACCTGAACCTGATGGGGCACGCGGTCGGCTGGCCCAGCCCGGAAGGCGGCGCACAACGATTGACCGACGCCCTGGTCGCCTATCTACGCGAACTCGGCGGCGAGATCCGTACCTCGGCCCGGGTCGAGCGAGTCCAAGCCTCTGATGGGCGGGTCAGCGGAGTCCTGCTCGCCGGCGGCGAACACGTCGGCGCGGACACCGTGATCGCGGACGTGATGCCGCACGCTCTGCTCGCGCTGGCCGGCGATGCCCTGCCCACGACGTACGCCGCTCTGCTTCGCCGCTACCGCTACGGCCCCGCGACGCTAAAGGTCGACTGGGCGCTCGACGGGCCGATTCCCTGGGAGGCACCCGAGCCGCGGAACGCGGGCACCGTTCACCTGTCCGGCGATGAGGACGAACTGCTGGCCACGATGGCGGAGACGCAGAACCGCCTGCCGAGCCGGCCGTTCATGCTCCTCGGCCAGCAGTCGCTGGCGGACCCGACCCGCGCCCCCGAGGGCAAGCACACCGCGTGGGCCTACACCCACGGGCCGCAGACCGGGGTCGACTGGCCCCAGGAGGTCGATCGCCATGTGGAGCGAATGGAGGCCCAGGTGGAGCGGTTCGCGCCGGGCTTCCGGGATCGGATCCTGGCGCGGCACGTCATGGGTCCGTCCGATCTCGAGCGTCGCAACCCCAACCTGATCGGCGGCGATGTCGGCGGCGGCAGCTATCGGCTGCGCCAGGTCATCTTCCGGCCGGCCCCCGGACTCTCGCCGTACCGGACTCCGCTGACCGGCCTCTACCTGGGAAGCGCCGCAACCTTCCCGGGCGGGGCCGTCCACGGCGTGCCCGGTGACGCGGCCGCGCGCGTCGCTCTCGCTCATGGCTGAGCGAAAGGAGCGCCGCCACTCCCCTCGCCGAGGTTCAACTCGACAAACGTGACTCTTCCAGGTCGAGGTCGTGCTCGATCCGCCGGCGCGATGCCGACGAGATCTCGCCTCGACGACGAAGATTGCGCAGGCGGTTGCGTTCCACGCCGATCAACTCGCGTCGCAGATCCCGAATCTGGGCCGCGGCAGCCGCTTCGTCACTCCCGTCCCGATCGCTCCCGGCGTCGGGGTCGAGGCGGTGAATCCGCTGTTCGTATGTCAGTCGCGCTTGATCGGCGAGCAGCTCGGGCAACTTCTCCTGCGCGGCGAGCCCATCGATGTGCCTGAGCGCGGCGTGGGCCAGCGCCACCCGCGCCCGCGCCTCTTCGGCGGCGAGCGCCTCTTCCTCGCTGAGCCCGAGCCGGCGCACCAGGGGCGAGAGCGTGAGTCCAAACAGGACGAGCGTCGCCGCGATCGCTATGTAGGCGATGAACGTGACGGTCGAGCGATCGGGAAAGGCGTGCCCAGCCGCGGTGAGCGGCAGAGCCAGAGCGGCGGCGAGGGAGACGCCACCCCGCATCCCGCACCAACCGAGCACGGTCAGCTCGGCGCGGCTCTGGGCTGGGTCTCCGCGGCGGCTCAGCAGGCCGCTGAAGAGGAGCGGAACGCCGAACATCCACGCCATCCGGACGGCGATCAGGGTCGCCAGGACGGCCGCCGCGTAAGCCAGGGGGCCGCCCACCGATAGGCCATGGGTGATGTGCGGGACCTGCAGCCCGATCAGCAGGAACAACACGGACTCGAGCAGGAAGGTGAGTGCATCCCAGAAACCCAGCGTGCGCAGCCGTGAGGTTGGCGAGAGCATCAGCTCCGTCCGTCCCCCGGTGTACAGACCGGCCGCAACAGCGGCCAGCACGCCCGAGACGCCCAACCGGTCGGCCGGGATGTAAGCCAGGTAAGCGGTGAGGAGCGAGATGCTGATCTCGATCTGCGGCTCGTCGATTCGCCTGCGCACCTCGACCGATAGCCATCCGGCGGCCAGACCGATGGCCACTCCTCCGGCGCACACCTCGACGAACTTGAAGATCCCGGTCCCGAGCGCAAAGTGGCCCGAGACCACGGCGGCGACCGCAAGCCTGTAAACGGTCAAACCGGTCCCGTCGTTGACCAGTGCCTCCCCCTCCAGAATCGTGGAGATACGGGCCGGCGCGCCGAGACGCCGGAGCACGGACGTTGCTGCCACGGGGTCGGTTGGTCCGAGAATCGCGCCCAGCACCAGCGACGGGCCCCACCCGATGTGGGCGACCAGATGGGCGACCACCGCCACCGCGCCCATCGTCGCGAGCACAAGGCCGACCGCCAGAAGCCCGATCGCGCGGGCGTTCTCCCGGAGGTCCTGGGTCGAGGAGCTGAACGAGGCCGCGTAGATCAACGGCGGCAGAAACACGAGCAGCACGATCTTGGGATCCACGCGCGGAGCCGAGGTCCCGACTATGAGTCCGGCGGCGAGGCCCCCGAGCACGAGCACGATCGCGTAGTGGACGTTGATCGCCCGCGCCACTCCGGCAAGCACGGTCGACGCAAGCAGCAGCGCGACGATCAGCTCGATTCCATGCACTCGACTATTCTTGCTTCCAAGGCGATGAAGCTCGCCGTTGACCGTGCTTCCGGGCGCTGATGGCTTCTACGACCGGTCCCTCAGGGGCGCCGGCGCAGCGATCAGGAGGTGATCACCACGGACAACAGGCAAACCACCGCGCCGACCGCAAACCCCCGAGAGCCCGAGGCGGCCCACGTCCTTTCGGAGTTCGAGCGGCTGCTGACCGAGCCCGGTTGCCCCAGCTGCCGCCACGTCGCGGAAATCGAGCGGAGCTTCTTCTCATGGTTTGAGATCGAGAGCCACACCAGCGCCGAGGTGCAGGCGCAGCTGCGCTCCGCCATGGGGATGTGTCCCGCCCACGCGCGACGGCTGCTCGCGGGGGTGGGCGAGGGTCACGTCATGACGATCGTGATGCGGGAAGCCCTCGCGGGCGCGCGGCTCGCCCTGAGACCCGACGGGCACGTCGGCCCGTGCCCGGCCTGCGAGTCGATCGCTTTCGGGACCCGTCACGCCCGGACGCTGCTCATCGACGGGCTGCGGGATCCCGCCCTGGCCCGGCAGTACGCCGAGCACGACGGCGTATGCCTCGTGCACCTCCTGGACGTGCTGCCGGCAGCCGACCCGCCGAGGATCAAGCTGCTCGCCGAGCGCCTGCTCCGCAGCCTGCACAACCGCGACGGCACTACTCTGGTCGGTCTCCTAGCCGGCCTCGACGCCGATGCAGAGCGGCGAGCTATGTGGCGCGAGCGACTGCCCCACCTGTCGGCGACAGGCTCGACGGTGCAGCGGCTGAACGAGCGACTCGAGCTCGATACCTGCCCGGTCTGTCTGGCCGCCGGGATCGCGGGGCGTGATTATCTGGAGTGGTTGGTGAGGCATTCGGCCGAACATGACCCGTCGCTCAGCACCGACCCCGGCGAGCTCTGCGCCGCCCATCTGCACGACGTCGCGCTCGCCGACCCGTCTGAGGAACCGAACCGAGCCGTGCAACGCAAGCGAGCAGGCCGGATCGCCCAACTGGAGCGCTTCCTGGCGCGCCTCCCCGATGCGCCCGCTCCCGAGCGCCGGCGGCGGCGGAGCGGTCCGGATGCGCTCGAGACCATTCGCTCTGAGCTGCTCGCCGCGCCCCACTGCGCCGCATGTCATGCCCGGGACGGCGTCGAGCGAGCCCAGCACGACCTGGTCGCGGCTTCCCTCGGCTTAGTGACGGTTCGCGATCGCTACGAGCGCGGTCACGGGTTGTGTGTCCCTCACGCTCGACAGGTCTCGGATGGCCCGGCCGGGCGGGTGGTGCGCCACCACGCCGATGGCCGCCTGGCGGTCATCGCCTGGGAGGTCCACGAGACGGCGCGCAAGTACGCATGGGCGTTTCGCCACGAGTCCAGTGGTCCAGAACGGGGCGGCTGGCTCCGCGGTCTGGCGCAGATCGATGGGCGAGTCTTCGAGGGCGGCCCGGCGGGCGCAGGCGATGACGGGGACGGCTGATCTCGGACTCAAGGAGGTCGCGGACCGCGCGGGTCGCGTCCTCGAAGAGGTCGAGCGCGCGGTCGTGGGCAAGCGCCCGGCGCTCGAGCTCGCCCTGTGTGCCATGTTGGCCGACGGTCACGTGCTGATCGAGGACTATCCGGGCCTGGGCAAGACGCTGATCGCCCGGTCGTTCGCGATCGCCACCGGCACCCGGTTCTCACGAGTGCAGTTCACGCCCGACCTGATGCCCTCGGATGTAACCGGTGCGTCGATCTTTAACCAGCGCACCTCAGAGTTCGAGTTCCGCCCGGGTCCGGTCTTCACCAACGTGCTGTTGGCCGATGAGATAAACCGCGCTCCGCCAAAGACGCAGGCGGCGTTGCTCGAGGCAATGCAGGAGCGCCAGGTGACGACCGAGGACCGGACGCGGACACTCGAGCGTCCGTTCCTCGTGCTGGCCACGCAGAACCCGATCGAGTACGAGGGGACCTACCCGCTGCCGGAGGCCCAACTCGACCGCTTCCTGATCAGGATGCACGTCGGATACCCCTCACCCGAGGACGAATGGGACATGCTCGCTCGGCGCCTCGAGCGGGGCGACGACGAGGCCGAGCTCCGGCCGGTCGTCGATCGCGACGAGCTGGTCAGCATGCAGCGGGCGGTGGAACACGTACACGTCTCCGACGCAGTGGGTCGCTACATCGTGGCGCTCGTGTCGGCCACCCGCGAGAGCCCAAGCGTTCAGGTGGGAGCGAGCCCCCGCGGAACGCTGGCGATCATGAAGCTCTCGCGCGTGAAGGCGCTGCTCGACGGTCGCGACTTCGTGGTGCCCGATGACGTCAAGGCGGTCGCGGTACCCGCGCTCGCCCATCGACTGACGCTCCGCCCGGAGCTCTGGGTGCAGCGCGTGCAACCCGACGACGTCGTGCTCGGGTGCCTGAACGCGGTACCGGTGCCCACTACCCCGCTCGACCCGTCGACATGAGGCTGCGCCGGCGACGTGACCTTGGACCGCCGAACGGGACCTCGCGCCTGACGAGGCGAGGGGCGGCGCGGCAAGCACCGTCGGGCGTCGTGACCGGCTGGCTTCGCCAGGGCCTCGGCAGCGGTGTATGCCCGCTGTGCCGGGTGGCCCACAAGGCCGACCGCGAGTACATCTGGCACTTCTACGATGAGCGGAGTAACGACATGGCGGCGGTCGATGAGGTGCGCCGCGCGTTCGGCTTCTGCGCCGAGCACATGGAGATGTTGCGCCGCATCGACGTAGAGGACATGAAGACCACGCTGAGCATCAGCGTGCTGCTAGCCGACACATTCGCGGGCATCGTGGACGAGCTTCGGGTCCTCTCGCCCGACGCGGCGTTCGAACCAGCGCAGTGTCCGGCCTGCGCCAGTCGGAATGAACACCTGGAACGCAACGCCCTGTACCTACTCGACATGCTCGCGACCACGGGCGCATACCGAAACACGTTTGAGTCCTCAGCGGGACTGTGTTTCCCTCACTTCAAGCTCACCTGGCAGCTCGCACGCACCCGGAGTGATCGGGAGCTGTTGCTGTCAGTGCAGCGGGGCACGAGCGAGTCGCTCCTGCAGGACCTGGGCGAGCACGTCCGCAAGCACGCGGACCAATACCGGCGCGAGGCGAAGGGACCGGAGCAGGACTCGTGGCAGCGGGCAATCTTCCTGACCACGGGTTGGCCACCGCCATCGCAGTCCGCGGCCGAGCCGGAGCAGCAGCGATGAGGGTGAAAGTGCGCGCCGTGATCCTTCTCGGCGACAAACTGGTGGTCTCACGCGAGCGCCGGCAGGGCCAGGAGCACATCCTGCTCCCCGGCGGACGAGTCCAGGACGGCGAATCGATCGTCGAGGCGCTCGTCCGCGAGGTCGCAGAGGAGACCGGATTGGATGTCGCCCCGCACCGCCTCATTTACGTGGCCGAGGTCGTGGGGAGCTACGGCGTGCACGACGTCAACTTGGTGTGGCTTGCCCACCCCAGGGACGGTTCGGCGATCCAGAACGGCGCGCTCGTCGAGCTCGGCTCGACCGACGCGATGTCGATCATGCCGCCGATCATCGAGCAGATCAGGGCCGACGCGGCCGCCGGATGGCCCGAGCAACCGAGGTGGCTCGGGAACCTCAGATTCTCCCCCCAAGACCGGGCATCACGCGCGGTGAGAACAGAGCAATCATCCCAGTCTGGGAGCGATCAGCAATAACGCCACGAAGGCGAGAAGCAGGTACAGCAGATACAGGCCCAGCGGGCCGGCTTGAATGCTCCGCACAATCTCGGCCACCCGGATGAACGTTCCGGTGATTGGCCGGTAGAGCCAGCCCGGGTCGAAGATGCGGGGTTCGGCGCGCATCATGCTCAGCCGCTCGGGAAAGCGCTGGTCACCGATCGTCCGTAACTGCGTGCGAACGCGGTAGACCACGTTGAAGATGACGCGCACCATGTTCGCGTAGCCGATCGAGGTGTACTGGGCGCGCCGGCCCGACACGGCGACGCCCGACGCCCAGACCGGCACCCGTCGAGCCCGACGCAAGCTGGCGAGATAGCGAATGGCGGCGGCGGCCAAGGCAAAGCCGGTCAGGGTGAGTGCAAGGACGGTGGGGCTGATGCTCGCGAAGTGCGCGTACCCCGGTTCGATCAGCCACCCCGGCTGGCTGATGTGGCCGACTGCGGTGGCACCACCGACCGGCAGCAGACCGGTTTGGAGGATCTTCACCACCCACGGTGCGGTGACTCCGATCACCAGCGACCCCAGCGCGAGCACACCCATTCCCCAACGCGCGGCGCGTGCCTCGCGGTGCGGTTCGATCGAGCGGTCTCGGGGCATGCCGAGAAACGTCATGCCCGTCGCCCGGACGAAGGCAAGCGCGGCGAGGCCCGCCGTCAGCGCCACCAGCGCGCCCGCAACGGCCATCGCGAGGTGAGAGCCGGTGCCGCTGACCCGGAACCCCTGCATCAGGGCCTCGAGTCCGAGCCATTCGGACACGAAGCCGCTGAACGGCGGCAGCGCCGCCAGGGCCGCGCCCCCGGCCAGGGTCGCGATCGCGGCTCCCGGAAGTCGCCGGTAGAGACCGCCGAGTTGCTCCATGTCGCTGGTTCCCGTGCTGTGCTCGACGGTCGCCACCGAGGCGAACAGTCCGCCCTTGGCGATGCTGTGCGCCGTGATCTGAAACGCGGCCGCAATCAGGCCGAGTCCAATCAGCCCAGGCCGATGCTGGGCCTTGCCCATGAGCGCTATCCCGAGGTCGGTGACGATCAGACCCGAGTTCTCGATCGAGGAGTAGGCCACAAACAGCCGCAGCTCACGCTGGAGGACACCGCCCAGGATGCCGATGAGTGCGGTCAGCGCGCCGACCAGCAACGCGACCACCGCCCACCACACGGCGGGATGGCCGAGGAAGGCAAACCAGGTCCGCAGCATCGCGTAGAAGGCGACGTTCAGCGACACCGCGGCCACGAACCCTGAGCTGTCGGCGTCCGCCTCCCCGTAGGCACCGGGGAGCCAGGTCTGCAGGGGGATCAACGCAGCCTTGACCGCAAACCCGACGAACAGGAGCCCGAAGCACACGCCCCGGACCGCGGCCGAGAGATGCGGACCGGTGTGAGCCAGCTGCTCGAACGAGAAGCTTCCGCCCTTCACGCCGAGGAGGACCAGACCAGCGAGCACGGCGCCGCCGCCGAGCTTGGCCAGCGTCAGCGTGAGCGCCGCAGCACGACTGGCTCGCGGATCCTCATAGCGAACGCTGATCAGCGCGTAGATGACCACCACCGTGAGCTCGAAGAGGATCAGGAACTCGAACACGTTGTCGACGACGATCACCCCGACCACGCACAGCACGAGCAAGGGGCGAAGCACGCGCGCGGCGCCGGGTCCGTGCGTCGAGGTGGCCACGAACAGCGGGGCGGACACGGCGCCCGCGAGGACGAGGAACAACCCGGCAAGTTGGTCGACGTGCACCCCGCCCCGGCCGAGGCCAAACCAGTGGAACGGTTGCCAGATGAGCTGCTGGTCAAAAATGGCCACGAATCCGGCCGCGGCGAGCGTCAGCGAACCCGCGAGCGCAAGCAGCACCTCGAGTCGGCCGACGGCGACGGTGCGCCAGGCCGCGAGGCCTGATGCCAACGCTAGGCCCGCACAACCGATGATCATCAGGATCGCGAGTGCACTCACGCCGCACCTCGAGCCTGAGCGAACGAAGCGCTCGCGTCGCCTGGCAGGGCCGGCGGTGATGCCTCCTGCACCCGACCGGCGGCCAGCAGCAGGCCGTGCAGCAGCGCGATCGGGCTGGGTGGATCACCCGGTATATAGACATCGACGGGCAGGACGCGGTCGACCCCGCCGCGTACCTCGGGCTCGGTCCAGATGCTGCCGCTGCACGCGTCGGTGCCGGCCGCGATCACGACGCGCGGCTCCGGCATCCCGTCGTAGGCCCGCCGCAGGGGCTGCTCCATCGGTCCGGTGACGGGACCGGTGACCAGCAAGGCGTCTGCGTGACGCGGGCTCGCGGTGAAGAACAGCCCCAGTCGGTGCATGTCGTAATACGGATTGAGCAGCGCGGCGATCTCTTGCTCGATCGCCCCGTCGGAACCGGCATCGACGTGACGGATGTGCAGCGATCGCCGAAACGGCGCGCCAAGCGCCGGGTGGGGCGAAATGTCGGCCTCGCGGGCGTCCTCGCCGACCACCAGGCGCCCCCGACTGGTGGTGGCGAGCTCGTAGCCGGTGTCGATCGCGAGCGAGTCGTCGCCGCATGCTTCGACGCATAGTCCGCATCCGATGCAGCGGCTCCCGTCGAGCCGCAGCCGGCCCCGTTCATCCACCGACAGCGCGCCCGGGAGGCAAACCTCCGCGCAGCGCCACGCCTGATCGAGATCTCCGCCGTTTGCGTCGAGTAGAGCCCGAGCTCGAAACCCGCTCGGCGCAGGCTCGGGCGCGCGCGGGAAGCGGGTCGTGAGCTTACGGTGGCTGACTCCGCGCAGGAACCACCTGATCATGCGTCGCACCCCGCCGGTGATAACCCCAGGCTGTGCTCGATGAACGAGAAATCGGTGAGGACCTGCGAGTCGAACAGCCGGTTGAAGATTCCGTAATTCACAAACGACGCCGCCCGCAGCTTGCAAAAGCGCAGACTGTCGCTGCCGTCCGCCTCCAGCCAGTAGAGCGTCTCCCCGCGGGCTGACTCGGCGGCCCCGAGGGCCGCACCCCGCACGAACGGACCGACGGGGTTGCGGATCTCACCCGTCGCGAGTGATCCGAGCGCCTCGCGGATTAGCTCGAGCGACGAGGTGACCTCCTGAAAGCGGACCTCGAGCCGGGCCATGGCGTCGCCGTCGCCGTGTCGAGAGACTTCGAACGCCCCGTAGCCGTCGTACGGGAGGTCGCGCCGCGTGTCGAGGTCGATTCCGGATCCTCGGGCGACCGGGCCGACGCAGCCGAAGTCGCGCGCGTCGTCCTCGGACAGAGGTCCGGTACTGACCAGCCGATCCAGAAACGAATCGGTCCGCAGCAGCACGGCCAGCGCCTGCCGGTAGTCGCGCTCCCATCCCCGCAGGGCGTCGCCGACCTGACTCGCGGCGGCCGAGCCGAGATCGAGGCGGACGCCGCCCGGGATAATCGCCCCACGCAGGAAGCGGTTGCCGACGGTCTCCCCGGCCAAGCGGTGCAGCCGCTCCTTCAGCGCGGCGAACTGCGCCTGCGCCACCGACAGCGACGCGTCTTCACATTCGCGCACCACCGCCTCGAGGTGGTTGTACAGGCGTTCGAGCTCGGCCAGGATGCGTCTGATCGCCCGCGCCCGATCGGGCACCGGCGTATCTGACAGCGTCTCGACCGCGTGTGAGAAGGCCAGCGCATGCGCAACGCTCGAGGTCCCGGACACCCGCTCGGCGACCAGCACCGCCAGCTCGAGCGGAACCTCGCAGATCCGCCTTTCCGCACCTCGTCGCTTGAAGAACAACCGCTGGGCGCAGTAGGCGACATCCTCTCCCCCGGTTTGGACGAGGAACTGGGCGGCCTCGAACACGCCGGAGCGGACGGGACCGTAGGGAAACACGAACACGCCCGGCCCGGACAAGCGCTCGGCTCCTCGGTGTCCCCCGCTCGTATCGCCGTCGGCTGGTAGCGCGATCTCGGTCCGTTCGGGGCCGTGCCGGACGAGTGGCTCGAGGCGAGGATGCCCCTCCGGCACATTTCCCCACACGTCATGGATCTCTCGCTCGAACCAGTGCGCGGCCGGCACCCGCGGCGTGACCGCCGGATATGAGCGCCCAGCGAGCGGCGCGCGCAGCCGGAGGGTCGAATCGCCGGCGCGGACGATGGCGCACAACTCCCGGCCCGAGTCGGCTGCCGTCACGAACAGCAGCATCAGGCGTCCCCCGAGACGCTCGAGCTCGGCAGCGATGTCGGCCGACCGACAAGTGCGCTCCTCGAGCGCGATCACGTCCGTCCTCCTATCACAGTGACCGCGCTGTGCAGTAGCTGGTTGAGTGGGCCGGGGATCCACAATCCGAGCACGAGCACCACGGTCATGCTGGTCAGCATCGCCGCGGCCATCAGCGGCTGCTCCCGTCGGCGCAGCCTTGCAGCGTCGCCACGCGTGCCGTCCTCGCGCGATAGCACCATGCGGTGAAAGGTCTGGTACAGACCGACGAAGGCCACGTTGGCGAACAGGACGAGCAGCCCCGCGAAGACGAATTTCGAGCGCGAGAAGCCCCCGGTGACGATCAGGAGCTCCGAGCGAAAGATCCCGAACGGCGGAACGCCGGTGATCGCCAGCGCGCCGATCAGCACCATCATCCCGGTGAACGGAGCGACCTTCATGACCCCGCGTACATCGTCGACCTCACGGCTCTCGTAGCGACTGAGGAGTCCGCCGGCGCCGAAGAATGCGAGCGTCTTGCCCGCGGCGTGCACGACGATGTGGAAGAACGCGCCGTAGGCAGCGATCGGTCCGCCGATCCCGATCCCCAGCGACACGATTCCCATGTGCTCGATCGAGGAGTACGCGAGCAGCCGCTTGTAGTTGCTCTGTCGCAGCGCGAAGAAGGCCGCAATGACGAGCGACAGCGCGCCGAACGCCAGCAGCAGCGTGTGCACGTACGATGGCCCGACTGCCAGCTGCGCGATCGCGCCAAGGCGCAGCACCGCGTACAGCGCACCCGCGAGCAGCGCCCCGGACAGCATCGCGCTCACCGGGCTTGGGCCCTCGGAGTGGGCGTCGGGCAGCCAGGCGTGCATCGGCACGAGTCCGACCTTGGTCCCGAAGCCGACGATCACGAAGCCAAACCCGGCGTGCACCAGGCCACGGTTCAGATGCGGACCGGCGTGGGCGAGCGTCGTGTAGGTCGGGGTGTAGTGATCGCCCAGCGCGGGCACGCCGGCGGCGTATATGAGAACGATCCCGAGCAGGCCGAGCGCCAATCCCGCCGAGCCGAGCACGATGTACTTCCAGCCGGCCTCCAGCGACTGATCGGAGCCCTCGCTTGTGACCAGCAGCGCGCTCACCACGGTCGTCAGCTCGACCGCCACCCAGAGCACACCGAGGTTGGCGACCATCGGCGTCGCCAGTAACGCCAGCCCGAACACGTTCAGCAGCGGCCAGTACACCCGCCGGAGGCGAACGTGGCCGATACCCGGCGTTAGATACCCGACCGAGTAGATCGCGACCACGGCGTAGACGAACGCGACCGAGATCAGAAATACTCCGCTCAGTCCGTCGAGGAAGAACGCGCTGCCGAGGGCGTGGCGGGCCTCACTCACGTGGTCGGCGAACACCGCGACCAGCGCGGCGGCGAAGGCGCCCACGGCGGCGCAGGCAGAGATCCAGCCGCTGGCCGGCCTATCGCCGATGACCAGCGTCGCGCACGCTGCCAGCAGCGCAAGCCCAAGCGCGATGAGAAGCCAGACCGCCATCAGCCCCGCAGCACCGCCATGTCCTCGATGCTCGTGGTCTTGGCCCGGGCCGCGATCAGCCGCGCAAACACTCCGTAGAAGAGGACCGCGGGCAGCAGATCGAGCAGCAGCAGGAAGCCGATCACGAACGGCAGCCCGGAAGCGATCGCGACCGTGGCCAGGAATACGCCGTTCTCGAGCACGAGCAGCCCGACGATCTGACTGATGACGTTCTGGCGGGTGATCATGAAGAAGAAGCCGATCAGCACGAGCGCCAGCGGCATGCCGAGCGCCGGCGTGGGCAGCAGCGCTCCGTGGATGGGAAGCGCGGCAGCCGACCAGTAGGCGAGCCCCGCGAGCGTGACGCCAATCAGCAGCGACATCGGCACCTGGACGACCAGCGGGACCTCGTGCTCGGAGATCTGGCGGGTGATCTGACGGTCGATCGAGACCGGGATCAGGATCACCTTGATGACGGCCGTCCACGCCGCGAGCACGATCAGCGCGACCTCGCCGCGATCAACCCCGACGAGGAGGGTGTACCCGGCGGCGAATACCGACTGCACGGCGTATACGCGCACCTGCTCGTGGACCTGCTTGACCGCGAGCAGCGCGAGCGCACTCAGGAGCGCGGCGATCGCGATCAGAGCCGCGGCGGCGTGGGCGAAGTCGTAGTGCGGCGCGTGCATCCGATCAGCCGTTCGCCAAGTAGAAGACGAGGATCGCGAGCACCGAGAGCACGAAGCCGGCGCCCATGAAGTCCGGGATGCGGAACAACCGGAGCTTGGCGAAGCTCGACTCGATCACGACCATAACCAGGCCGAGCCCGATCATCTTCACCAGCAGCCAGCCGAGCCCGACCGCCACCGACCCGACGCTGCGATCGCTGGCCAGCCCCCACGGTACGACCAGCACGTTGAGAAACACGACATACAGCAGGAACTGCTTCATGGTCGAGGCCCAGCGGAACAACGCCATCGCTGGGCCCGAGTGTTCGAACAAACGGGCGTCGTCGATCATCCCGAACTCGAGCGTGGAGCCCTGGCTCTCGATCGGCACCCGTCCGGTGTCAACCAGCAGCATCGCGAAGAATGCCGCCGATGCCAGCAGGTGACTCGGCCGGAAGTACTCCGAGCTCGAGTGGGCGAGCGTGGCGTTCATCGCGTAGGGCAGGTCTGTGCCAGTGACCAGCGCGACGGTGAAGAACACGAAGATCAGGGTCGGCTCGACCAGCGTCGCCACCGACTGCGTGCGGCTCGAGCCGAGCGCAGCGTAGAGCGAGCCCGAATCGACCCCGGCCAGCGCGGTGACGAAACCGGCCAGTCCGAAGAGCAGGGCGCCCCCGAGGATGTCGCCGGCGGTGCCCAGCGGGAGCGGAAAGTTCGTCAGTACCGGGATCAAGAGCGCGATCGAGCAGTACGACGCGAACGCGATCAGCGGCGCGATCTCGAAGAACGGTGACGCGGTTTCCGGGCGGACGGACTCCTTCCGGAAGAACTTCCAGATGTCGTAGTAAGGCTGAAGGACTGACGGACCGGTCCGCCATTGGACTCGCGCCTCCGCCTTCGCGATCACTCCGCTGATCAGCGGCGCGAATATCAGTAGGGCCAGCACCTGGCAGACCTGAATTCCCCATGGCGGCAGCATGATTCGTGTGAGCCTCAGCTCCTATGCGGGCGTGCAAACGCTAGTCGCATAGGAGCTATCAGCCCGAAGGCGGTTCGGCTACCTCACCCGGCGAACTCCATCGCCGCGCTACAAGCGAGAGGGAATATAGCGAGGTCACGGACGGTCGCCGCTACCGGTAGCAGCGAGCCTGGCGAGGCCCGGATCGATACGATCGAGTCGAGCGATGAGGCTCGCTCGGACCGCGGCTCGTGCTGCTGATGGCCTCTACCGGCGTGACCCACTCCGTGGAGCTATCGATCGAGCTTGACCCGACCCGCCGCTGTGCTCGCCTTGCGAACGGCCCATCGTCTTGATGAGCCGCGGTCGGCTGCGGACCGCGTGAGCTCGTCCGCCTTGCGCATTGTCACGGAGGGCGGCAGCGCTGGGCGGCGATGCACGTCACCCCACGCTCCCCGATCGGAGACCCTCCCGGAGGAGGCCCGCGTGAAACGCAGCCTCGAGAGCGTCTAGGAGCATGCGGTGATCCCGATCGAAGCGCTCGCGCACCGCATTGGCCTCGTGGAGGGAGAGGTCGAACCGTACGGGCGCCACAAGGCAAAGATCGCTTTGTCGGTATTCGATCGGGCGCAGCTCCCGGCCGACCGCAAACTGGTGTGCGTCACCAGCATGACCCCGACTCGGGGCGGGGAAGGGAACACAACTACGGCAATCAGCCTCACTGACGGACTGGCGACCATCGGCAAGAGATCCGTGGCCTGCCTTCGCCAGGCGTCGCTTGGCCCGGCCTTCGGGATGAAAGGTGGCGCCACCGGTGGAGGCCAGGCCCAGGTCATCCCGACAGAAGAACTGAACCTTCACTTCACGGGCGACTCCCACGCCATCGGAGCGGCCAACAACCTGCTCGCGGCCATGATCGACGCATCCATTCTGCACGGCAACCCGCAGGACATCGATGGCCTGCGGATCCCGTGGCGTCGCGCGGTGGACATGAACGATGGCGCGCTACGACGGATCGCTATCGGGCTGCGTGGGCGCGCCAATGGCTACCCGCGGGAGACTGGATTTGACATCACGGCCGCCTGCGAGGTCATGGCGGTCACCTCAATCGCCCGGGACCTCAGCGATCTCCGCCGTCGACTCGGCCGGGTCACCGCGGGATACTCTCGCAAAGAGGGCAAACCCGTGACCGCCGAAGACCTAGGCTCCGCGGGGGCAATGACCGTTTTACTCAAGGACGCGATCAAGCCGAACCTAGTCCAGACGCTCGAGGGCCAGCCCGCGCTGGTTCACTGCGGACCGCTGGGGATGACCGATCACGGCAATAACTCTCTCATCGCCGACTTGGTCGGCATGTGCCTGGGTGAATATGTGGTGACCGAAACCGGCTTCGGGTCCGATATGGGCATGGAGAAGTTCGGCAACATCGTGTGCAGGGTCGGGAATCTGACGCCGTCGGCCGCGGTTCTTGTGATCTCGGTCCGCGCCGTCAAATACCACGGAAGCATCAGCCAGACGACGCCGGCGAGCCGCCGTGCCGGTGTCAACGCGATCATGCTTGGAATGGGAAACGTGCGACGACACCTCAGAGTCATCGAAGCGTTCGGCTTGCCGGCCGTGGTTGCGGTCAACCGGAGGGCGGGAGATACGAACGAGGAGATCGAGCTGATCAGACGGCTGGCCCTCGAGCCTGGCGCGTTCGCCGCCTGTGTCAACAACGGCTTCACGCAGGGAGGGCGCGGGACAGTGGAGTTGGCGCAGGCAGTGGTCGAGGCCTGCTCGCAACCGGCCGACTTTCGCGTACTTTACAACGATGAGGACACGATTCAGGATAAGGTAGAAGCAGTCGCCCGAAGGGTCTACGGCGCCGGTGATGTGTTCTTTTATCCCGAGGCCGAGGAGAAGATCGCCCAGTACACGGGCGAGGGCCTATCCGGACTCCCGGTGTGCATCGCGAAAACGCACCTGTCACTGTCCGCCGATCCCGCCCTCCTGGGTGCACCCGCCGACTTCACCTTGCCAGTACGCGACATCCGGGCGTACACGGGCGCCGGCTGGCTCGTTCCCCTGTGCGGCGGCGTGACTCAGATGCCGGGGCTCGGCAGCAGCCCAGCCGCGCTCGGCGTCGACATCGACGCCGACGGCCGGACGATCGGTCTGGTCTGATCTCGTCGGGCGTCAGCGGCGGACACCAACCCGCCAATCTCGTCCGAGCCCGGAGCGGGTCGTGGTTCGGGTTCAAGCCGCCGCAACATCTCCGGCGTCTGCATCAGCCGAGTCGAACCGTGTCGCCGCCCGCGTACCGCGCGGCGGTGCCGAGCTCCTCTTCGATCCGCATCAGCTGGTTGTACTTGGCGACGCGCTCGGAACGCGCCGGCGCCCCCGTCTTGATCTGCCCGATCCTTGTCGCGACAACAAAGTCGGCTATGAACGGGTCCTCCGTCTCCCCGGAGCGATGCGAGACGACAGCGCGGTAGCCGGCGTCACGAGCGATTCGAATGGTGTCGAGCGTTTCGGTGACGGTGCCGATCTGATTGAGCTTGATGAGGATCGAGTTCGCGACACCGCGATCGATGCCCTCGCGCAGGATCGCCGGATTGGTCACGAAGATGTCGTCGGCGACGAGTTGAACGCCATCTCCAATGCGTTCAGTGAGCTTGATCCACCCGTCCCAGTCGTCCTCGGCCATGCCGTCTTCGAGGAACAGCACCGGGAAGCGCGCCGGGATCGTCGCCAAGTAGTCGACCATCTCGTCCGAGCTGAGCGTGCGTCCTTCGCCCGAAAGTTCGTAGTGACCGTTCTTGAAGAACTCGCTCGCTGCTGGATCCAGGCACAGCGCGATGTCGTCGCCCGGCTTGTAGCCCGCGTTCGTGATCGCGCTCAGCAGAAGCTCGATCGGCGCCTCGTTTGACTCGAGGGTGGGGGCGAACCCGCCCTCGTCGCCGACAGCGGTTCCGAGGCCGCGGCTCTTCAGAGTGCGCTGCAGCTCGTGGTAAACCTCCGAACCCATCTGAACCGCTTCCGCCAGGCTCCTGGCGCCAATCGGCGCGATCATGAATTCCTGGAAGTCGACCGGGTTGTCCGCGTGGACGCCGCCGTTGAGCACGTTCATGCACGGCACCGGGAGCAGGTTCGCGTCCGCGCCACCCAGATAGCGCCACAGCGGCTGGCTGGCATTGGCCGCGGCCGCTCGAGCGACCGCCATGGATACGCCGAGGATCGCGTTTGCTCCCAGCCGCGATTTGCCCGGGGTTCCGTCCAACGAGATCATCGTCTCGTCAAGCCCGCGCTGATCGGCGGCATCGTGCCCGTGGACCACGGCAGCGATCTCAGTGTTGACGTGAGCGACCGCGTGCGTGACCGCCTTGCCGCCGAATGCGGCTTCGCCGTCGCGAAGCTCGACCGCCTCCCGCGTCCCGGTCGACGCTCCGGACGGAACCGCGGCGCGCCCAAAGGCACCCGAGTCGAGGCGAACATCGACCTCGACCGTAGGATTACCCCGGCTGTCGAGAATCTGCCGGGCATGAACCTGCGCGATTGCGCTCATCATCGCCTCCAGTCATCGATCTGATCAAGTGGACAAACCGCGGTGCTCCGCCCTGCGCTTCCACGGACCATGCCCCGAGCCTGCGTCCCTGCCGGCCGCTCTAGACGCTTGCTGGGGCTCGAGCAGGGTCGGTCTGGGCGCTTCTGGCCGGGTAGTAAGTACAGACGTGCCGTACGTGGCCATGCCCTCTGCTAGCTCGCAGGTCTTCGTTGCGCTGGTCGCGGCACATGCCCCCACCGCAGTGGTGGCATGTCGCGACCGCCGGCGTCACGTGTATGCGGCACCGTCACACACGTAGCAGTTCATCGCCCGTCTCCTTTCTCGTTGACCCTGAGCAGTCCGATCGGAATGACCGACCACCGTCGCCGTCGAGACGAGCAACCCGCAGTGAGCAGCCTCGAAACAGACGAATGTGGCGTCTTTAAGCGGACACTCGACTGCGAGTTACAGCCTGCGCTCCGATATGTGCGGACGTGCGTCAGCGACGTGACCATCGCCAGTCAGCGGGCTCCTATCTCGACTTTGAGTTAGAAGCCATCATCCGCCGCCCTGTAATAGGTCCAGAGGGGGAATTAAGCGGGCCCCATCGCTTTGGTGCACGGGCAAGTATACCGACGGGAGACCCATCCCATCAGCCCGCCGTCGGTCCCACCTCCGTTCGCGCTGCAACTCGAACGGGAGCGGAGCGACGGCCGGACGGACGGCGCAATGCACGCCGAAGGCGCGCTGTGCAAGCGCCCCGTCGGGCACGCCGGAGGCGTGCCCGCCAGAGGCGACCCTCAAGCCGCAATCTCCGCGACGGTCCCTTCGATCCAAGCCGCTCGGTTTGCACGGTCAGCCCGAAGATCGAGCCGGGGGAGAACGTGGGCTTCGGGATGGGGAGGCCGAGCGAACCCGGTGCAACCGCCGACCTGCCGTCCTTCTCCGGGCTGCCAGGCTCTTCCAACACACCCACCCAGCGACCCATGGTCGGCTTCATAGGCATGGACGAGGCCGACACAACCACCAACGAATTGCCCATGTCCGGGCGAGAAGATACGGCCGACGACACCACCGACGAACATCGGCACAGATGTAGGCGAATATGCCTCCATTACGAACCTCCAAAAGAGGGGAACCAGTAATAGAGGCCATCAGCGGCATCACGCCGCACTTCATCGCGAGCCTCATCGCGCACTACCTGTATAGCAGAGAGATCGGCAGCACTGGCCAAGTGCTTGAGTCCGGCGGGACCGTGTCAGCCGCGATGCCTGGTCTAGTCCTTCGGGACTGGCCGTTACCTTCCTGAAAGAGACGAGAAGCTGTCCAGGGCCGGGACGACAGTGCGCGTCCGCGCACTGGGCTAAAGCGGCGCTGGCCGAGGTCGCTTCGCTGCAGCCGCAGCAGGATCGCTTACCAATTCCTCGGAATGGCTGTCGGGATCGAGGTCCTCCGGGACCGAGAAGAAGTGACCAATCTCGGCGCGCAGCTGCGCCGGCAGGTCGTCGACGTCATCGAGCTAGTTCCAGCCGGGGTCGTGTATCCGACGGTAATCGGTCGGATACACGACCGAAGCCGAGGTGAGCCGGTCGCGCATACCCCTCCGGGTCGTACTCCTACTTGTGGCGGCTGCCTTTCGGGATCTCGATCACGCTCGTCAAGAGGGCATGGGTCACCTGCCGCCCGTCTTATCTGAGGTCACTCCTTCGCAAACCAGTGCACGCTGTGCCACCTCGCGCACCATGAACGACTCGCCGCGTGCGATCTGCTCGAGCCAGCCACGCAACTCTTGACCCTCCGCGATCGCAATCGCGCTTCGCAGCGCCGCGACGGCGAGGTACGGATCACGGTCCTCATCGACGGCCTTGCGGAGCGCGGGGAGTGCCGCGCGGACCCGTCGTGTGCCCAACGTCTGCGCCGCCATCACCGCCCGATCACCGTCCGGGTGCCCCAGTGCCCAGATCAATCGATCGTCAAAGGACAGATCCGGCGGGCCTTCGACCGGCCGCTCGCAGCGAACGCATCGCCCGCTGGGGGCCCGATTCACCGCGTAGCAGTAGTAGCACCAGTGCATCGGACTACGGGCGCAATGTCGCGGACAGCGCTTGAGGATCGAGCAGCAGATCCAGCGCCTCACCGGCTGACCTACACACCACATCCGCAGCTCGCAGCGCGGCGGCGCTCGCCCCCTCGGGGCCGATCACCGCGAAACCGAGCGCGGCCGCCTCGAGCACCAGCACGTCGTTAGCCCCGTTGCCGATCACCGCGCAGCTCTCACGCCCAAACGTGTCAAGCACCCACAGCTTGTCCGGCCCGGTAGCCGCTCGCGTGGCATCGACCCCAAGCTGTCGTGCGATCGCGTCGACGGTCCCGAACGTGTCTGCCGAGACGAGGTGGACATCGAGCACATCGCGCAGGCGACCGAGCCGCTCCTCGACGCCGGCGATCAGATCGCCTCGGTTCGTAAGCGTGCCGTTGACGTCCAACATGAGGTGGCTTACGCACAGCTCATCACGTCCCGGGATTGCCACACAAAGGCTCACGCGGACGCCTCCCACCGATCCGGGTAGAAGGCGCTCAGTCCGGCGAACTTCGCATCGGGCCCGAGCATCTCCTCGATTCTCAGCAATCGGTTGTACTTCGCGACGCGCTCCCGGGAGGGAGCCCCAGCCTTGATCTGAACCGAGCCAGTGGCGACGGCAAGGTCGCAGATGCTCGTGTCCTCGGTCTCTCCTGAACGTTGCGCGATCACTGTGGTGTACCCGCTCTCGTGCGCCAGCGCGACCGTCGCCAGCGTCTCGGTGAGCGTCCCCACCTGGTTCGGCTTGATCACGATCGCGTTGGCGATCCCAGCGGCGATACCCTCGCGCAAGCGATCCGCGTTGGTCACGAACACGTCATCCCCGGCGAGCTCGATGCGCTGCCCGAGATGAGCGGTCAGCTCCCGCCAGCCGTCCCAGTCGTCATCTGCCATCCCATCCTCGAGCAGCAGCACGGGGTAGCGGTCGACCATCTCGTCGTAGTAGGTGACAAGCTCGGACGCGGATAGCCGGCGCTCTTCATGCGCCAGCCAATAGTCTCCGTCCTGTCCCAGTTGACTCGCCGCAGCATCCACGGCGATCCACACATCCCAGCCCGGTTCGTAACCGGCCCCCTTGATCGCAGCGACCAGCGTCTCGAGCGCGCTCTCATTTGAGTCCAAATCCGGCGCGAATCCGCCGTCGGTTCCAATCGGCGCACCGCGCCCGCGCCCCAGCAATGTGTAGCGGAGCTCGTGGTACACCTCGACTCCGATTCGCAGGGCGTCCGAGAACGTCTCGGCGCTCGCCGGAACGATCATGAACTCCTCGAAGTCGAGGCGGTTGGCGGCGTGAACGCCCCCATTGAGCACATCGAGCAGGGGCACCGGGAGCTGCACGGCTCGCTCCCCGGCCAGGTACCTCCACAGCGGCACCCCGGCCTCAGCCGCCGCCGCGCTGGCCACCGCAAGCGAAGTCGCCAGCATCGCATTCGCGCCCAGGCGGGATTTGTCCGGGGTGCCGTCAAGCATCAACAGCGCCGTATCGACCGCGGCCTGGTCGCGGGAATCGTGACCACGCAACGCAGCGGCGATCTCTCCCCGCACCGCCCCGACCGCCGCCCCCACGCCCATCGCCGACCACTTATCGCCACCATCCCGAAGCTCAGCCGCCTCAAGGCGGCCGGTCGAGGACCCAGCCGGAACGGCAGCCCGTCCGACGTGGCCTCCCGCAACCGACACCTCTACCTCGACCGTGGGATAGCCACGGCTATCGAGGATCTGCCGCGCGTGCGCACCAGTGATCGCGCTCATCGAGAGACAATTCGCATCTGGCGCTGCTGGGGCTTTCCGCCCGGCCAGACGAATATCAGACACAACAGCGCGATAGCTGCGAGCTCGCTCTCACCGCAAGGCGCGCTGGCGTCGGCTGACGTCAACCGAACCGGCTCGCCTGAATCTGTCGGAACGCATCCGCGAAACCGCATGAAAACCTCCACGTTCGAGTCTGGTAGAGGCCATCAGCGGTCGCCCGCACTCCGAGCGAGCCTCATCGCTCTACTACGGATTGTAGCGCCGCGTCGGCGCCTCGGCCGAGCACGACGCGAGATCTCACCTGGCACTCACGCCGCATCCTCTCCTCTCCATGCGACGTAAAACCGCTCGAATTCATGGTGAAGCCTGATTGAGCGAGCCTCACTCGGTTCGAGGGGCCGCAGACCGGTGCCGGCAATCAGGGACGTCGGCTGAAGGCACACCGGACACCGGTCGTACTCGATCGGAGTCGGTGGCCAGTCGATCCCGCACCTCGAGCACCGCAACGCTCTATGCCTGGCCTTTGGCCGGTCCTCGTGCCGGGCGCCGTGCACGGCAAGCACAATCGCAAGCAGGCCAATCCCTGCCCCTAGACCGACGAAGAACAAAGCTATGCTCGCCATCGCCACGACCTCCAAACGGTGAAATAGAGGCCGTCAGCGATTTTGCCCTCGCGGTCAGAGCGAGCCTCATCGCTCACATGAGAGGGTAACTGAAGTCGGTGCTGGCTGCGCGGGTTACCAGTGGACCCTATGGCCCAGGTGAGGTCGATCTGAGTGCAGCCGCTGCGAATTGGGTTGGTGTGTCGCGGTATCGTGGGTCCAAGCGCGATGAGGCTCCGCGCTTGAACCGCCTTCGGGCTGATGGCCTCTGGTCCGAATTGACCCCTTCGGTCGAGGAGTTCGATGGAGCCCAGTCAAGCCCGCGCCGCCGACGAGTTGAGCCCCAACGGCGCTCGGCCGCGCCGGCGGCGACCCCGGTTTTCGCCCGCAGTCAAGTTCGTGCTGACCGTGGGCGCGATGAGCTTCTTGGCCGACTTCACCTACGAGGGCTCACGCAGCATCATCGGGCAGTATCTCGGCCTACTTGGCGCCGGAGCCCTGCTCATCAGCGTGGTTACGGGCTTCGGCGAGCTGCTTGGCTATGGCCTGCGGCTGTTCTCCGGGCGTGGCGCCGACCGCACTGGCTTGTATTGGCCGATCACGATCGGCGGCTACGTGTTGCAGATGTCGGTCGTGCCGCTGCTCGCGCTTGCCGGGAGTTGGCAGGTCGCGGCGCTGCTCATCGTCCTCGAGCGCGTGGGCAAGGCTATCCGCAACCCATCCCGCGACGCGATGCTCTCGCACGCAGCCAAGGAGATGGGCTATGGCTGGGGCTTCGGCGTGCACGAGGCGCTCGATCAGTTCGGAGCACTGTTCGGTCCGCTGCTTGTGGCGTTGATCCTCGCGACCAGCCACCACGACTACAAGACCGCGTTCGCGGCCCTGGCCGTGCCCGCCGCAATCATGCTCTCGCTGCTCGCGGTGGCCCGGCTTCTCTATCCACGCCCGCAGTCGCCTACCACTTCCAGCGCTCGGGCATCGTCCGGGCGGACCTCACTCCGATCTTCTATGCGGCTGCGATGGCAGTCAGCGGAATGGGCTCGCTGGTGTTCGGTCGTCTGTTTGATCGGCACGGGATCGGGATACTGGTCCCGCTGACGTTGCTTGCAGCAGCGTACGCGCCGCTTGCTTTCCTCGGCGGTTTCTGGGCCAGCCTCGTCGGTGTCTGCTTGTGGGGCCTCGGGATGGGCGTGAACGAGTCGATCATTCCGGCGGCGCTCGCGCCGATCGTCTCACCTGCTCGTCGCGCGTCGGCCTACGGATTGTTCACCGGCGCCTACGGGGTCGCCTGGTTTCTCGGCAGTGCCGCGATCGGCGCCCTGTTCAGCGTCTCGCTCGAAGTCGTGGTTGCCTTCGCGGTTCTCGCCGAACTCGCCGCGATCCCGCTCATTCTGATCGTCCGGCGGCGGTTCCGAGAGGGCCCCCCGGTCGACCTCGAACCGTCGGGCGGGTCATGACCAGCGGGAGCTGGCCCTTCTTTCCCCGGCAGTGCCCGGACTGCTTCTACTTCCAGCCCGAGTCGCCGCCGTTCATCGACGACTCGGGCTACAAGATCGTTGGCTTCTGCCGCCATCCGAGGATCGGCATGGAGCTGTTCGAGCCCCAGAGGCTCGACACGTCGAGGGCGGGGCGCTGCCCCGTGTTCTTTCGCCGGGCAAAGCACGACCCGGAGACCACCTAACCGACGGCTCTAGTCTGCTCGGTGATGTCAGGCGACGCCCAACCGGCAGCCGGCGAGCACTGGACGATCTGCCCACTCGGCCACGTCCATTGGGGCGCCAACGGCGGCGCGGCGCTGCTCCTGCGACACGCCGCCGCTGGGTCAGAGCCTCGTTACCTGTTGGCGCTGCGGTCCCGCTGGGTGGATGAACCGGCCACCTGGGGCATTCCCGGTGGCGCGATCCGCGCTGGCGAGTCGCCCGAGAACGCCGCCCGGAGGGAGATGAGCGAGGAGATCGGTCACCTGCCGAGCTACCGCATCGCGGCAGAGGTCGTGCAAGATTGCGGCGGCGGCTGGCGGTTCCACATCTTCCTGGCCGATGTGAACGACATGTTCGACGCCTACTCCGTGCTCGAGACCGACGCGACCGGGTGGTTCACCGCGGAAGAGATGCGAGCGCTTCCTCTTCACTTTGGTGTTCGGCAATGGCTCGACGGGGACGACCGGGCGGCTCAGACATCCCAATGAAGGAACGTGCGTCGGCCTTCGACCGGGCCGAGGGCCTTGAGCTGGCTGACCGCTCGGGGATTCCCTAGCCGGCCAGCTGCCACAGTCGCGGCGCCCGCAAGTCCGTCGACTCTGAGCCCGGCGAACCGGGCCAGGGCCGCGGTTTCGATCAGCTCAGCCGCGCAGGCTGCAGGTGCGCCGTCTAGGACGAGGCTGGGGAGCACCTCGTGGGCCGCCTCTGGCTCGCCGGCTCGGGCCCATGCCCTCGTTCGGGCGGTCCGCCGCTCGGTCGCCGGGCAGGCCGGGAGCTTGCCGCGAGGGGGAGGCATACCCCGCAGGCGCGCCAGATCCAGTCCGGCAGCGTAGGTAGTGGCAGGCTCGAGGTCCGCCCTGGCCGCGAGCTCCTCCAGACGCGACGCGGCCTGCGCGACTTCGCCCGCCAGCGCTTGCGCCCGAGCGATCCGCCGGTCTAGCTCGCCAGTCGGATCGCTGGCGCTGGCGGCGTCGCGATAGGCGAGAAGCGCGTCCCGCGGACGGCCGAGGGTGAGCGCGAGGTCTCCTCGCTTGCGGGCAATCTCGGGGCTCGGGTCGTGGCGCGCGGCAAAGGAGAGCAGGCGTTCCGCGTCATCCATTCGAAGCGCGCGCTCCGCCCGGTCAGCCTCGCTGCGTGCCTCGTGCGCGGCCTCTGTTCTGCGCCCATCGCCTGCTAAGCCCTCCAGATAATCGAGCAGCGCGTCGCTGCTGACCGCCGCGAGCCTTTCGACCGCCCACGCCACACGGCGGTTGGGAGACACCGGCATCCCAAGGAGGCTACGCGCGAGCACCAGTTCGAAATCGGCCGCACGTAGTCGAGCCAGGTAGCGACCAATCGTCGTGAGGTGGGCGGTGTCGCTGGTCTCCAGCCGGTCGAGCCAGTCGCCAAGCTCCCGCTCCAGGGCCTCAGGTGGCGTCCCTTGGCGCAGGCTTCGATTTGACCAGTGGGAGAGTTCTCGGGCTCGCACTACGAGGCCGTCGAGACGCGCGAGGATCGCCTCGTGCAGGGTTCGCGGAAGGGCGTCTTCGGCACAACCTTCCCTGATCGCTTCAGCGAGATGCTCGAGGTAGAGCGGGTTGCCGCGCTGGGCGTCGCGCGCCACGTGGTTGCGGAGCGCCCGCGGCACCCCACCAAGTCGGTGCGCCAGGAGGGTCACCCGGTCGTCCGGGTCGAGCGGCGGGAGTTCGACCCGGACGTCGGCGAGCTCGGTCAGTGCCCCCAACCGGGGCAGCGCCGTCTTCCGCGTCGACAGGATCCAGGCCAGCGGGGCGTCGCGGGGCGTGGCGGAGATCGCGTGGCGCAGCGTCGCGATGGCCTCGGGAGTCGCCCAGTGGACATCATCGACCACGACCGCCGACGGCTCGATGCTCGCTTGCCGGGTGGCGGCCTCGCCGAGTGCGGCCCCTAGACGCTCGCCCGCATCGCCCTCGTCCGTCTCCCCCAGGCGGGCAAGCATGGCCCGCAGCGGGCCGAGTGGGTGTGATCCGAGCGGCGGGAACGCGACTCCAGCAGCCAGCTTGATCGCGCCGTCGGCCAGCACACGTCGCAGCAGATAGGACTTGCCGCCGCCCGCGGGACCGGTCACCAGAACAACGCGCCGACGTCCCGCCACCGTCTGGGCGATCTCTGCCACGAGGCAGCGCCGCTCGCCGGCGCGCCCGAGCAGGGTTTCGGGCGGCTCCCCACTCACGGCCGACGGCAGTGCGGGGGGTGCAAGCCGCCCGATCAATGTGCGGTGCCCGCCGACGAACGGCATCGGCCAGCGAGGCACCATCCCCGCCCCACCCAGCTGAAACCGCTCCTGAAGTTGCCGGGCCACCTCCTCGGAAATGAGCCACTGTCCCGGGGAGGCGGCTAGCGCGAGTCGTTCCGCCGAGCGCTCGACCGGGTCAGAACCCTGTCCCACGTCCGCCACCCCCAACGCGATCCCTCCCCGCAACTCGAGATTCTGACGGAGATCGGGTGCAAGTCGCGCAAGCAGCGCCAAGGCGTGCTCCGCAACCGACGCGACCGGGTCCGCACGCTCAAGCGACCACGCCACGACGATCGACCCAGCGGGCCCGGGTTTCACTCGAATCGCGCCCGCCAGCTCCGGTGCGACTTTCGCCCACAGCGCTGTTGCCCAGCTCTCGCCTCCGGAGGACCGGCGCCGTGAGAGCTCGACGGCCATCGTTACGACGAGCGTCGGCCGCCGCAGCCGGGATTCGACCGGCGGCACAACCCGAATGCAGATCACCTGTCGCGGCTCGCCGAGCGCAGCCGCGCACTCCCGGCAGAGATCCAGGTGAGCTGGCCATTCCCGTCCGCACCGACGGCAAACCGCCACCTCGATGCGAAACCGGCGGGTTTCCGTGGCGTTCACCCCACTGTCATCGAGCCTCCGCGCACCTGTTACCTGTGTCATAGAGGCCATCAGCGGCAGTGCCGCAATCCGAGCGGGCCTCATCACTCCGCGGTGACATTACTACCCCGCCGGCCCACCGCTGAAAGCCGACCGGCGGAGCCGTCGCGTTCGAGGAGCGCGCAGCTCTTCATTCGGTGTATATTTCCCCAGGCGATGAGGCTCGCTCGAGGCGCCCGCCGTTTTGGCTCCTCAAACCGCGAGATTCGCTAATGGCCTCTGTCTGCAGAGTCGGATCGAGCAGAAGAAGGAGGCCAGGGTGCGGTCAGCGTCCCCATCGGTGCGCTTCGCGCGAACGCCGCTCGATATCCACGCCGAGCGGGCAAGAGCCCGTGCTCACTCCTTCACAACGTCCCAGGTCGCCAGGGCCGGCGGCCTCAGGCGCGGCATGGAGCGCCGATACACACAGGAGGAGTGATGGCAACCACGGCCGTTCAGACGTCTCAGCCCTCGACTATCGATCGGGACCTCGCCGGCGCGTCGCAAGGTCCGCTGGCCGACCCCGGCGCCTGGGCAGTGATCGCGTTCGCGACGACGTCATTCATGCTCGGGGTCTACAACACCCATCTGATCGGTCAGGGCAGCCTTCCGATCGTATTTCCTGTCGCATTCTTCTTCGGCGGCTTGATTCAGATTCTCGTGGGGCTGCTCGAAATTGGCCGTGGCAACGTCTTTGGAGCAGTCGTGTTCGGCAGCTACGGGCCGTTCTGGGTGATCTTCGGGGCGATCCAGGTGTGGTTCGCCAAGATGGCGACGCCCAGCTCCGTGGACGCCGGCGTGGCGCTGTTCCTGGCCATGTGGGCTGTGCTCACCTTTTTCTTCTTGATCGCGTCACTGAGGACCGACTGGGTGCTGGTCGCGGTATTCGCCTTGATCTTCGTCGGTCTGGTCCTGCTCGCGATCGGCTTCCAGAGCGGGTCCGTCACGTGGATCAAGGCGGGCGGATGGGTGACGATCGCGTTCGCGATCCTCGCGTGGTATCACGCCGCCGCCGATGTCATCAACTTCACCTTCGGACGGCGCCTCCTGTCGGTGGGCAGGATCCCCAAGTGAGTTGACAGACCCGAGCATGCAGAGACTGCGATCGCGACGACGTGAGCCGTTCGCGGACGGTGACTCTCCGGGCCCGGCCGATCTCAATTGCATCTCCGCTCCGTCCACATATTTCGCGTGAAGGCAGGGTACGAAGGGAGGTAGGAGAGGCCGCGGAGAGGAGCTCTGAGACATCTCGAGCCGGGAGCACCGGTAGCTCGCGGTTGGCCCGGAGTTCAGGAATAGTCGCGAGACGACGGCCGACCGAGATCATTCGCCCGGCCCCGCGAGATACCCGCCGGCCTGGCGATAGGCGGTCCGCGCCCGTTCCAGCCGCCAGGCCGCGGCTGCCTCCGCCCTGCGGGCGACGTTCCAGTCGATCTGATACTCAAGCGTCTCCGGACTGGCCTGCAGGCGATCGTAGGCAGCGTCCGCCGCCGCGGTCGCCGCGTCGTGTTCTCGGCGCGCCACGAGGTACGCATCACTCGCCGCGCGCAGGACCTGCGAGTCGAATTCAGACATCGCCGCTGAGCACCGCAGCCTGACACGTTTCTCCGGTTGACAGGTTCGCCGCAGGTAGGCAGAGAGGGCGGGTCCGAGCCAGTGAAGATCCTAAGGTCAAGGTGACGGCGGGCCCCGGCAAACCCGACCGCCCGAACCAGGTCCCGGCGGCGTGCACACCGACAACCCGGTCGACCTCCAGGGGTACATGATCCTACCGGTCCGTTCGCCGGACGCGCTCCCGTCGAAACGGTGACAATTACCCGTCGGGCCACCGGCTGAGCTCCTGCGGAGCAGCTCGCTGAGGCCGCTGCGACCCCATCGCTGCTCGAGCTCGCTCAGCGTGTTTGCGCCAGGCAAATGATCGAGCCCCACGCCGGAAGGCTTCGCTATTGTCCAACCCGGCGATGAAGCTCGCCTAGCGACCGCGCAATCCGCGCTGATGGCTTCTAGAAGCAACGTCGGCAGTCGGCAAGGTTGGCGATCAGGATGTGCGAGTCACGCGAGAGCTTCGAGCAGTGCCAGCGCCGCGGCGACGCGATCGGCGAAACCGGGGACGATGGCGCATCTCACTGACGAGGGCGAAGACCTCACCTGCAGCTTCTGCGGAAGATCGCAAACGCAGGTCGAGCGGTTGATCGCCGGCCCCGGCGTCTACATCTGCGTTCAGTGCGTCGAGTCCTGCGCGGAGATCCTGGATGAGGAAGATTCGCTCAAGCCCACCTTCGGCATGGACGATGTTCCCAAGCCAATCGACTTCTCTCGGTTCCTGAACGAGTACGTCATCGGGCAGGAGCGAGCCAAGCGGTCCCTGTCGGTCGCCGTCTACAACCACTACAAGCGCGTGCAGATGCTGCGCTCCGATGAACACGAAATCGAGCTGCAGAAGTCGAACATCCTGATGCTCGGGCCGAGTGGGTGTGGTAAGACGCTGCTGGCCCAGACCCTGGCCAAGATCCTCGACGTCCCGTTTGCCATCGCCGACGCCACCGCGTTGACACAGGCGGGCTATGTGGGCGAGGACATCGAGAGCATCTTGCTGGGGTTGATCAGGGCCGCTGACTACGACATCGGTCAGGCCCAGACCGGGATCGTCTATATCGACGAGGTCGACAAACTCGTGCGCAAGAGCGAGGGTCCATCGACCACCCGCGACGTCTCGGGGGAGGGCGTCCAGCAGGGCTTGCTTACGATCCTCGACGGGACGACCGCCTCGGTTCTCGTTCACCTCGGGCGTCGAACTCCTCAGCCGGAGCTGATTTCGATCGACACGACCAACGTACTGTTCATCTGCGGCGGATCGTTCGACGGCCTCGAGAAGGTGATCGCGCGGCGAATCGGCCATCAGGGCCTCGGGTTCGCCGCCACCATCGAGTCGCACGATGAATCCGACGTAGGCGAGACGCTTGAGCACTGTCTGCCCCAGGACCTAGCCGATTACGGTTTGATCCCCGAATTCGTCAGTCGCCTTCCGGTGATCTGCCCCCTTCACCAACTCGCGCGGGATGAGCTCATCAGGATCCTCACCGAGCCGCGCAACGCTGTGGTGCGAGAGTTTCAGCACTCCTTCGAGCTCGACGGGATCGAGCTGGCCTTCACCGACGATGCGCTGGGCGCGATCGCCGACAGGGCGATCGAGCGGCGGACCGGCGCCCGCGGGCTGCGCTCGATCCTCGAGGAGATCCTGCTCGAGCCCCAGTTCGAGCTTCCCTCCCGGCGTGATGTACGAAGATGCGTCGTGACTGAAGAGACCGTGGATCCGGGTCTCCCCCCACGGCTTGAGCTGCTGCGCTCAAGCCGACACGCCGCGTAGCGAGCTCAGCGCGTCGACTCGCCGGCTGCACGCAATCGCGATTCGGCCTCGCCGAAGATCCGCCCGTAGGAGTCCTCCCCGTAGCTGGTGCGCAGCGGCTCTCCCTCGAGCATCTTGAACGTTCGCCGTCCGTCGGGCTCCCGTTGGGCGCGGAGGAACAGCACATCGGCCGCTCGCTCCCGATGAAAGCCGTCAGCGAGGTCGTACATGTGGGTGACGAACAGCACCCGGACCCGCTTGTCGAGCAGTGCGCGGACGACTTGGCGGGCGATCTCGGAGCCTTCGCGCTCATTCGTCGAGGCGAACGACTCATTGCAGAGCAGCAGCGCGCCGGGGCGGATCTCGTCCACGATCTCGCTCATCCGCCGCAATTCTTCGTCGAGCTTGCCACCCTCCATCGCCGCGTCCTCCTCGCGCTTGTAGTGGGTGAACACACCGGCGCAAACCTGCCCGCGGAAGGCCTCGGCGGCGACGAACATCCCGCTCTGCATCATGAGCTGGGCCAGGCCGAGGCTCCGGAGCAGGGTTGACTTTCCGCCCTGATTCGCTCCGGTGATGACCACCAGCGACTTGCCGTCGGCGCCCAAGTCGTTACCGACGACGCGGTTCTCCACGTGAAGCGTCAGGCAGACGTCGTACACGCCGCCCGCAGTCAGCGCGATCCCGCCCTCGGCCACGGGTTCCGGAAAGGTCGTCGGTTCGCCCTTGGCCCGCAGCCGCCTGTACAAATTCAGACACCCCAGGTAGAACGCCAGCTCGAGCCGGAGCATGGTGAAGAAGCTCTGAACATGGTCGGCCGACTGCGCGAGCGCGTCCGCGACCGCGTTCAGCCCTCTGCCTTTTATCTCGGCCAGCGCGCGGAATCCGGCCTCGTCACGGGGGTGAAGGTCGAAGGTGTAGTTCGGCGGCTGCTTTCCCGGCAACAGCCGCTGCTTCAAGCTTCGCTCCGCGGGTGGCCGGTGAAACACGTAGCTTCGGGCCTTGTCGCCCTTGTCGAGCTTGGCGCTCTCGTGCACGCCGCGTTTGAGTTCAAGCTCACGCAGGTGTCGCTCGACCGTCTCGAGGTAGTCGTCCGCGAGCTCCTCGCGCACCATCGCGAAGAACCTGGCGAATCCCTCCGAGCGGAACTTCTCCCCACGCTCGTCCGCAATCTGCCGCAGCCGACGGAGGATGTCCACGTACAGCGCCAGCAGCCGGACCGACCGGCGCAGGATCCAGTCGGGCATCGCGCCCTTCCAGAACGAGCCGACGTCACGCTCGCGCGCGAGCGCGTCGATCGCGAGCGCGTACAGCTCGACGACCACATCTGGATGCTCGAGGCAGTCCGCCAGCACAGCCTGCCGATACCGGATCTCACCGGGCTCGCTCAAGCTCGAGAGCACCGACCGCCTGGCCGTCTCATACAGAAACTCGTCGCCGGCCGCCATCGCATCCCACAGCGTCTCGAGCTCGAGGTCCTGCGAGAGCCCGTCGTACTTGCCGCGCGGTTCCGGACGGGACGCCATCCGGCGCCGGCGCTCGAGCTCACGCTTGGCGTTGGCGAGCGCGAACAGGTTTCCGTTGCGCATTGCCTCGAAGATCGCATCTTGGAGCTCCGGCTCGAACGACACGTCGCGGTCTCGGTGCATGAGAAAGACCTTCACGGGCCCACCCTCTTGGTCACCCGTGCATAGGTGAGGCCGTACTTCTCAGCGATCGCCCACGCGTAGGCGAGTCCGTCGGCCGGCTGGCGCACGATCGTGAACGTCCGCTCGGCCGGGTTCGCCCGCACGATCTGGGCGACCATACTCACGGTCGCCTCGCTCAGCGAGGCGAGCTCATCGACGAACGTCACATACACACCGAGGCACCCCAGCTCGAGGATCCGTCGCATCACCTCGGTGCCGACGAACAGGGCATCGTTCAACGTGGTCGAGCTGAAGCTCTCGTTCATCACAAGGACGCTGCGCGAGGTCGCCCGCTCGAGGATGGAGTGCACACGGACGAGTTCCTCGTCGAACTTGCCGCGCAGCGTCTCGATGTTCTCCTCGCGCTCGAAGTGCGTGTAGATCTGGTCGGGAAGGGACAGCCGAGCCTCGCTGCCCGGAACCGGCAGGCCGAGAGCGGCGAGGTGGTGCAGCTGCCCGAAAGTCCGCGCGAACGTGGTCTTGCCCCCGTTGTTGGGACCGCTGATAACAAACATCCGTTCCGGTCCGTCGAGGTGGAAGTCGTTGCGCACCACCTCATGGCGATCGGACACCAGCTTGCCGGCGAGCGCCAGGTCAAACGTGTCCGCGGCTCTCACCCCCTCCAAGCCCGCCGAGACGTGGGGATAGCAGAATCGGAGCCCCGCGTCGCGAAGCGGCCCGATCAGCTCGAGGTAGGCCACGTAGAACTGCACCTCGCGGTCGAACCGCGCCACCGTCGCATCAAGGTAGTCCCGATGCCGAAGGCAATAGTCGGCGCGCCGAGCGAACGGTTCAGGGTGCAGCTCGGCAACGCCATCGAGGATCCGCGCCTCGACGTGACTCATCTCAACGTACTCGAGCATCCTCACGCGGTAGCTGTTCACCGCTCCCTGCCGGAATCGGCCAAAGGTCTCGAGCAGCTCCACGCTGTAGTCCGCGTCATCCGCATATTCGGTGACGGTTACCCGTCCGCCCCGGATCAGCAGCGAGTACCGGATCGACCCGAGTGCCCGCTTCAGCGCCCGCGTCTCCTCGACCAGTGAGGTGAAGGACGCCCTGGTGACGTAGTCGGCCAGGTACTCGCGAAAGCCATTCATCCCTTCGGAGACCAACTCGGCCTCACCGAGATCGCCGGCTAGAGCGCTGACCGCCTCATGGTAAATCTCGACCGCTTCGACGAACCACGACTGGCGCTGGAGCTCGTAATGCAGCTTTCCCGATTCCTCGAGGTGTGCTCGCATCACCCTCATCTCCGCAGCGAACCCCCGGACCGCGTTGAGCACCTCCGGCCGCTCGAGGTCGCGGAGGACGCCGTGCCGGTAGTGCACGACCGACGCATCGTGCAGCGGCGTGTAGAAGAACGGCGCCAGGTCATACTCTTCGCGGCCGGAGGCCATCCTGCTCAGCACCTGGTCGAGGTTCAGGTCCACGAAGTAGTCCGGCTCACTCGACCGGGCGGCGCTGCGTCCGTCCGACTCTCCGAACAGCACGCTCTGAAACGCCACCGTCGCTCGGGGGTTAGCGGACATCGATCAGCATCCAGTCCAATTCCTCGGCGAGCTGGGCCAGACGCTGGGCCGTCCGCCCCAGCGCCTCCGCACGGTCGCGCGCCGCCTGCTCACCGAGCGCCCGGCATTGCAGCGCGCGCTCGAGCCGCCTCCTCAGCGTCTCGATCGCCACCTCCACCTGGTCAGACAGCCGGGCGCAGAACCGCGCTATCGAGCCCGACACGATCGTCGAGACCTCATCGGAGGTCTGGTCCGCGTCGGGAACCAAGATGTGGTCGAACTCGGACCGTGGAGGAACGCGGGACTCGCGAGTGGGGAGCAACCCGCCCGCCGGGGCCCCGACCGCACCGTCGGCAGCCTGTGCGAGCTCGAGTAACAGCAGCTCGACCCGCTCGCCGTACGCTCGCATGGCTGTCAGCACATCTTCGGCGAACCGCGTTCGGCAGCGGGCGGCCCGGGCCGCGATCGCGCCGGCGCCCGCTACCACGAACTCCGCCCTCAGCTCGGCGAGCAGGTCCTCAGTGACGCTCTGCAGGTGTGCGAAGGCGTGTGCATGGCCGCCGCGCAACGAGGCGAAGCTTTGCTCGAGCTCCCGGCTGATCTGCGCCAGCTGCTCGCCCGAAAGCCTCAGCAGCCGGGCTTCGAAGCGCGCCGCCAGCGCCGACTCGATGGCCGCGGTCGCGGCGAGCGCTCGCACCAAGCGCAGCGCCCGAGGGTCTTCCTCGCTGTCGGCCAGCCGCGTCGCGGTGCCAGCGGCCGCCCGCAGTTGGCATCGCCACGACTCGACCAGCAGATGATCGTGGCGTCGGATCTCCTCAAGCGCAGCTCGCGTCTCGCGGACGGCGCTCTGCATCGACGAAGCTGAAGTGAGCACGCTTTGCTCCTCGGGTCGGATGACCAAACAGAGGCCATCGGCGACCAAAGTCGCAGTCGGAGCGAGCCTCACCGCTCGACCAACAGGATACCTGCACGGCTATGCCGCTCGATCGCCTCGCGACGGCGCGCCGGGTGGCCGGCGGCCCTCCCTCGGTCCGTATTGGCCGCGGGCCAGCCGCGCGATCGCCGCAAATGCCGTCACTGCAACGAGCGCCCCCAGGGCGGTCAGCGCGACCGACCGCCCCGGCGCGGCGTTCACCGCGATCGCCGCCGCGACCGACGCACACGCACCCACCGCCGCCAGCGCGAGCGCCGCGCCGGTCCGGGTGGCGATGGCCTCGGGTGCGATCCTTTCGACCACCCGCAGTTCGATCGTCTGGATCGCGAGGTCGGCCATCACCAGCAGCCCGGCGCCGTAGAGCGGAGCCAAGAGCAGCCGCGAGTCGCGGCGTGCCAGGAAGATCGCCCCGAGCAGGAACACCGCCGCGTGCACCGGGGTGGGCGACGCCACCGCCATACCGGCCGCGAGCAACAGCGCTGCCGCGCCCGCGCCGAGCCAGGCCAGCCCGGCGGCCCGACCGGCGTCCGGGAGGACCAGCGCCGATAGCCCGGCGAGCACGATCAGCGCCGCGACCGCGATGATCAAGCGAGCAGCCCGTGCCGGGCGGAGCGCCGGAATGCGTTCACCCCCTCGAGCGCCGGTCCGAGCATCACATCGTGCTCCCAGACCGCCACGCCGATCCCGAGCGCCTGCAGTTGGGCGCGCCGCGCCTCGCGCTCGAGGCGCCAGAATCGGTAGGCGACGGCATCGGAACTCGACGGGCCCGGCGAAACGTGGCCCAAAGGGGACACCTCGACCACGGTAAGGTCGCAGCCGCGCCTGCGCAGATCGATAATCAGGCCGATCGAGCGGTCGTCGAGCAGCGGCGTGATGGCGAGAATCAGGGCTCCCGGCGGGAGCACCCGCAGCGGGATGCCCTCGACGTCGCGCCATGCGTAGCTGAATGCGATATCGCTGGCCAGCAAAGCGTCCACGATCCGGTACGCCTGGGTTGTTCCGAATGCTGGTTCGAGCCACTGCAGCGTGCCGCCGAAGTCGACCACCCCGACTCGGTCGCGCCGCGCCAGATGGGCTCGGGCCAGCCCAGCGGCCGCGCGGACGGCGGAATCGAGCGTTCCGCCAGCCTGATCCCGGGCCTCCTCGTAGGTGTCGAGCAGCAGGACGACGTCGCTGGAATGCTCGGGATGGCGGTCGTTGACCTGTAGCGAGCCGCGTCTGGCCGTCGCTCGCCAGTTGACCCGCCGGACCCGATCCCCCACTCGAAACGGCCGGACGTCGGCGAACTCGATTCCCTCTCCGCGCGCGCGTGCCACGTGCGCGCCGAGAGCCGGCTGGGTTCGCAGCGGTACCACGAGCTCCCGCAGGCGCTGCTCGCGCGGGAACGCGCGCAGATCGACCGGAACTCCGATCCTCCCCTCCCAGGTCGCCACCCCGAGTGGATCCCGCGCGCGGACCAGCAGCGGACCGACACGGTGCGCCCCCCATCGGCGTGGCCGCACCACGAATTCGAGCTCAGCCTCCCCACCCCCCGCCAACCGCACCGCCACCGCCCCGGATGGCTCGATGCCCAGCTGCGCGCTTCTGGCGGGTGCGAACTCGAGCCACACCGCACGCGGCGCTTGGTTGCTGACCGTTACGGTGGTCTTGACGGCCTCGCCCTCGAGCAGCCGTGTGCGCTCGAGGGCGATGTGCGCGCTCAGTCGCGGCTCGCTGGCCAGGGCCAGTCCGGCGCCCGCGAACACCAGGAACGGCGCTGCGAGCAGGACCAGTTCGGGATGACCACTAGCCAGTCCGGCCACCACCCCGGTTGCGGCCAGCGCCAGCAGGCCGGGCGTCCGAGAGGCAAGCGATCCCCTCAAAGCCGCTCGAGCGCCTCCAACATCGCGCTCAGGTCCTCGTAGCGCACCCCCGGCCCGTCCCGCTGCTCGGGGAACGGACGGCCCGGGCGGATGATGTCCCACAGACGGTCTCCGAATAGCTCTCGCCCCCGAGCGTCGGGCAGACGCTCCAGGGTCTGCCCGCGCGCGGCGAGGCGACGCGAGGCGATCTCCATGAGCCGCGGACGCAGGTAGGCATGAACCTGCACCGGGTTGCCTGCCGCCGTAATCACCAGACGCTCGAGCGCTTCCAGCTGGCCCGGCCGCGGCGGCCCGGCTGTCTGCGGCCGGCGAGGGGCGGGCAACGGCGAGGGCAGCAGGGCCACGCACATCGACAGCCCCGCGCCCGCCAAAACCACCAGGACGATCTCCGCCAAGAGCCTCACTTCGCCGCCTCGGCCCGCAGCCGTACCTGCAAAGATCCCAACGCCGACAGGGCCGCCTTCCGCACCCGCTCAGGAATCGGATGGCTGCTGTAGCGAGCCTCCTCGAACAGGTCGGTCAGGGTCCTTACGTCGCGCTCCGTGGCCCGGCTCGCACGCAGCACCCGCGCCAGGTACTCGCGCGGGGCCTCGGCCGGCAAGCGCGTCACGCCATGCTCACCGAGCGTCCGTTGCATCGCACCGTACGCCGCGATCACGGCGCGTCGTGGATCGGCGTCACTGTCGAGGGCCCCGATCGCCGCCTCGATCGCGGCGCTGGCGGCGGTTTGGTCCGAGGCTTCGGCCCCGAGCCGCGAACGCCATCGCACGAGAACGAAGATGCCCACTACCACCAGGCCCGCGAGCACGATCGCCAACAACGTCCACGGCAGCCAGGAGGGCAACACGAAGCCTCCTCCGGCCCCATTCCTCGACGCGGCCGTGGACGCCAGCCCCGAGCCAATACCCAAGCCCAGGCCTCCGACCGGAGTCGCGGGCTGTGTCCTGCGCGCGCCCGTCACCGCCGCGACGATTACGGCCGCGCCCAGCGCGAGCGGCAGTAGGAGGGCGAGCAGCTTCCACCACCAGGCGATTTCACGCGGCGGGGGCTCCGGCTCGGGCGGATCGTCCTTGCGCCGGCGCCCGGACCAGGCGACCGCCAGCAGCGCGCCGACCATTACGCTCCCCACGCCAACCAGCGCAGTGAGCAGCGCGACCGTAGGGGCCTGCGCGGCGTGGGCATCAACCGGCGTGGACCGCGATAACGGCCACCGCGACGCAATCGCCACCACCACCACCGCTGTGCTCAGTCCCAGCGTCGTGAGCACCGCGCGCGTCCTAGTGTTTCTCCGCATCCCTGATGCCACTCCGCTTCGATCCACCGGTCCGAACGGACCGACCGCAGAAGCCATCAGCGCCATCGGGCACGCTCAACGGCGAGCTTCATCGCCGGGTGCAGCATAGCGGCGAGCATCACCGAATCCGCGCTTCCGTCCTGTGGTGGATCCTGAGGCTCAGACGCCGACTAGACTGACCGATCGAGCGATGAGGCTCGCTTCGTCCCGCGGCCCTAAGCCGCTGATGGCCTCTACCCCAGTTGTCTCATCTACCGGTGGAGGTCATGGCCTTGTTCTCGTTCGGAGCAAATCGCAGGCACGCCCAAGCCGACAACCAGCGGCCGCTCCGGTCCGCTCCGCCAGAAGGCGCCTCCGAGGACGAGTACCAGTTCCACACCTACAAGGTGTATCCGTCGGGTCGTCCAGACGCGGTCGAGTTCGTCGACGTCTACAAGGCCTTTGGCCGCGCGCACATCCTGCGCGGGTTGAGCATGGGCTTGCCCGAGGGAATGGTGTCGATGATCCTCGGCCCGTCAGGCACCGGCAAGTCAGTCTGCATCAAGCACATCGTGGGGCTCCTATTCCCGGACGAGGGGGACGTACTCGTCCACGGCGAATCGGTTCCGGACATGCCCGACGAGCGACTGTTCGAGATGCGCAAGAAGTTCGGTCTCCTGTTCCAGGACGGAGCGCTGTTCGGCTCGATGAGTGTCTACGACAACGTCGCCTTTCCACTGCGCCAGCACACCGAGAAAGGCGAGGACGAAATCGAGGACATCGTCATGCGCCGGCTCAAGGAGGTCGGCCTGGGGGACGCGCGGTACCAGATGCCCAACGAACTCTCCGGCGGGATGCGCAAGCGGGCAGGATTCGCACGCGCGCTCGCGCTCGAACCCGATGTCGTGCTGTTCGACGAACCTGATTCCGGCCTCGATCCCGTGCGCACGGCGTTGCTCGGCGAACTGATCCTCGAGGTCCACCGCGACGCGATGGATGAGGCAAAGGCCAAGGGAAAGCAGCACATGCCAACCTACTGCGTCGTCACGCACGACATCATGAGCGCCCGCCGCGTGGCCGATTACATCAACGTGATGTGGAAGGGTCGAATCGTCGAGGCCGGGCCGGCCGAGGACATGCTGAGCTCCGACAATCCGTTCATCCGCCAGTTTCTCTCCGGCGAGTCGGAGGGACCGCTGGCGATGGATTAGCCACTCGCAAGCCACACCAACGGCCGCACCCAACCGGTCGGCGCGTTCGAGTCGCGGCTTAGCCGTGGCCGTTTACGATCGCGGCCCAGCGAGCGGCGGCATCGTCGATAGCGGTCAGGGCGTCCTCTCGCGAGCACCACGAGACTGTCGGCGTCGGGTTCTGCGGCGAGCGCCGCGCCGTCAGGAATTGCTCGATCTCACCGCGGAATGTGGCCGGCAGATCCCCGGCTCCGTCGACCATTCCCCAAACGGGATCGTCCACGGCCACGCACATCACGACATCGCCAAAGCCCCTTCGGGTGTGCACGCGGATAAGCGCGACCGGCTTGACGAGAACCCGGTTTCCGGGCGCCCCAGATTCCGCGGCGCAAACCATCGCCTCGAGCGGTCCGCCCGACCCGTCGCGCGTATCTGGGAAGTAGCAGCAGTCGGCTGGACAGGGTATCCACCGCTCGACTGGCCGTCGCTGAGCGACAAAGGATCCCTTCGGTGTCTCGATTCGGCAGTAAAGCTCTGACTCGCCCATACCTCGTTTCGCCTCCACGAACCGGAGTCGTCGTCGTAGAGGCCATCAGCAGCGTCCGGCCGCGGTCTGAGCGAGCCTCATCGCTCGGTCCGTCAGTATCCCACGGTTGGCCGGCAACTCCCAGGCTATGATGTACCCAGGCGATGAGGCCCGCCTCCTAAACCGCCAACGCGGCTGATGGCTTCTACCGAATTCAGACCCGGTGGAAGCTAATGACCTCATCGCAAGGACGCCGGCCAATCCCGCCGGCCCCATACGCAAGCATCCTGTCTGACGGCGAGCAAAGCGCTAGCGAGACGACCGTCGAGCAGCCCGAGTTTTTCGCCGACCTGCATTTGGACCAGGTGGTCACCTCACTCGCAGCAGGGCGGGAGGAGTATGACCTCGTGCCGTTCTTCTACCGTTCGCTGCACGACGTCGAGGCGGTGCAGTATCGCCACCACGTGCTGGGCGATCTGGAGCAGGAGCCGGTGCTGGCGGTCGTCCGCAGGTTTGCCCGCGACATGCAGCAGATGCGCAGGCACCTCGAGTTGGTGCGGAAGCTTCATTATCCTCGCCAGGAGCAACGCTGGTTCCTCGAGGCAGCATGGGTGTATTGCGGCGCGGTACAGGCGCTGGCCGAGCAGCTCACCGAGCTGGCGCTGCGGTCGCGAGGCTTCGCCGAACTGCGCGATTACCTGAACGGCTACACGACCGCCGAGCCGTTCACCGGGCTGGTCCAGGAAACGCGTGGCATGATCGAGGACCTCGCCAGGGTGACGTATGCCATCCAGATAAGAGGCAACCGGGTCAAGGTGAGCTCCTACGAGAACGAGCCCGACATGAGCGAGGAGATTCAGCGGACGTTCGAGAAGTTCAGGCAGGGCGAGGTCACCGACTACCGCGTGAAGCTCCGCGACTGGGGGGATATGAACCACGTCGAGGCGCACATCCTCGACCTGGTTGCCAAGTTGCACCCAGAGACCTTCTCCAGGCTCGAGCAGTTCTGCACCCGCCATCGTCGCTATCTCGATGAGACGATCGACCGCTTTGACCGTGAGGTCCAGTTCTACCTGGCCTACCTCGAATTCATCGAGCCGCTCAAGGGGAGCGGTCTCCGGTTCTCATATCCCCGCGTGTCGGCTCGGTCCAAAGACGTCCGCGCCAGTCAGACGTTCGACCTGGCGTTGGCGGCGAAGCTGTCAACCGAGGGTCACTCGGTGGTGTGCAATGACTTTCACCTGACCGATCCAGAGCGGATCCTGGTCATCAGCGGCCCTAACAACGGCGGCAAGACCACGTTCGCGCGGACCTTCGGCCAGCTGCACTACCTCGCCAGCCTCGGGCTGCCGGTTCCCGGGGTCGACGTCCGGCTGTTCCTGCCCGATCGGATCTTCACCCATTTCGAGCGTGAGGAGGACATCCAGACGCTTCGGGGCAAGTTCGAAGACGAGCTCTTCCGCATCCACGAGATCCTCGAGCGCGCCACGGGCGCGAGCCTGCTGATCATGAACGAGAGCTTCGGCTCGACCACCCTGCGCGACGCGCTGGTCGTCGGGACCGAGGTGATGCGACAGATCGTCGCCTTGGACGCGCTGTGCGTGTTTGTGACGTTCGTCGACGAGCTAGCCAAGCTGGGCCCAAGCACGGTCAGCATGATGAGCACCGTGGTGGCCGAGGACCCGGCCCTGCGCACGTACAAGGTCGTCCGCAAGCCCGCCGACGGTCTGGCCTACGCCGCCGCGATCGCTGAGAAATACGGCCTGAGCTACGTTGCCTTGAAGGAGAGGATCGCCAGATGAAAGCGTTCCTAATGCACGCGGACGCCGACTTCGACCTCGAGCGTCAGCTGCCCCCAACCCACCAGGCGCTTATTCAGGACCTCGAGCTGAACACCCTCATATCCGCTATGGCAGCAGGCGACCAGCTGGTGTCCGATGTGGTCGAGCGCGCGCTGCTCCTCAGCCTGCGCGACCCGGAGGCGATCGTCTACCGGCAGCACATCCTCACGGACTGCCTGCGCGAGCCGGCCGTCGTGAGAGACCTCTACGCTTTGGCCGGGGAGGCGCTCAAGGCCGAAAGGTCGATCTGGCGGGTCCTCGGCACGGGATCCCCGCGAGGGATACTCAGCACGGCGGTGCAGAAGATGGAGCTGTTCATCGACTTTCTCCACCGCCTGCGCGAGCTCGCCGACCAGCACGGCGAGAAGCTCACCTCTGCGGGGTTCTCCCGCTTGTTGGCGATGCTCCGAGAAGAGCTCGACGAGCCGTATTTCGAGCTCATCGAAGGTCAACTGAAGGCGCTGAAGTTCAAGGGCGGGATACTGATGAGCGCGCACCTGACAGGGGGCAACAAGGGCGCGGGCTACACCCTGCGCTGGCCGCGCGAGCAGAGGCTGCTCGAGCGAGTCTTCGACCGCTCTGGGTACAGCTTCACGATCCCCGACCGCGACGAGAACGGCTTCAGGGCCTTGAGCGACCTGGAGGACAGGGGCGTGAACCTCGTCGCCAACGCGCTCGCCCAGGCGGTCGAGCACGTGCACAGCTTCTTCGTGATGCTCCGTGTGGAGCTCGGCTTCTACATCGGCTGCCTCAACCTGAGCGAGCGTCTCGCCGAGCTCGGCCAAAGCACCGCGTTCCCCGTGGCGACCGAATGGGATGACCGCGTGCTGGCGGCCAGCGGGCTTTATGACGTGAGCCTGAGGCTCACCACAGCCGACCCCGTGGTCGCGAACGACGTCAGGGCCGACGGTAAGTCACTGGTGATGATCACCGGGGCCAATCAGGGCGGAAAGTCGACTTTTCTGCGCAGCATCGGGCTCGCGCAGCTCATGACCCAGTGCGGCATGTTCGTCGGCGCCGACTCGCTGCGGGTGAACGTGTGCGACGCGATCTTCACCCACTACAAACGCGAGGAGGATGAGACGATGGAGGGCGGCAAGCTCGACGAAGAGCTGGCCCGGATGAGCGACATCGCCGACCACATCACCGGACACTCGCTCCTGCTGTGCAACGAATCGTTTGCCGCCACCAACGAAAGAGAGGGTTCACAGATCGCCCGCGAGGTGCTGAACGCCCTGCTCGAGGCCGGGGTCAAGATCCTGTTTGTCACACATATGTTCGACCTCGCGAGCAGCTTTCAGCGCAGGCATCTCGACACGGCGCTCTTCCTGCGGGCCGAGCGGGGAGCGGAGGGCTCACGGCCGTTCCGGGTCGCCGAGGGCGACCCGCTGCCGACCAGCTACGGCGAGGACTCCTATCGGAAGATCTTCGGCCACGACGTCGGTGCCGAGAGCACGGCGAACTCGGAAGGTCGCGGGTAAACCGCGAGCCGCACGTGAGCAATAGCATCCCGCGCCGTGCCGGGACGGGACACACGTGAGCTTGCCGCGATCTTCGCCGGTGGCGTGGTGGGCGCGCTGCTCCGAGTCGGACTGCTCCAGATCGGTCCAGAGTCGGCTCCACGCTGGCCGTGGACCATTTTCGCCGTCAACGTCCTGGGCACGTTCCTTCTCGGTTACTTCGCCACGCGCCTGCAGGAGCGGCTGCCGCTCTCGGCCTACAGACGGCCGCTCTTGGGCACCGGGTTCTGTGGGGCATTCACCACCTTCTCGACAATGCAGCTGGAGCTCGTAACGATGCTCCGAGCGGATCGCTACGGCCTCGCGGCGGCCTACGCCGCCGCTAGTATCACCCTCGGGTACGGCAGCGTTCACCTGGCGACAATGTTCGTACGGCGGGTCAGGAGAGTGACATGAGCGCTGTCGTGTGGATCGCGGTCGGGCTACTCGGGGGTCTCGGGGCACTGCTTCGGTTCTTCGTCGACGGGGTCGTCGCGTCGCGGGTCGGGCGAGACTTCCCGTTTGGCACCCTTGTTGTGAACCTGACCGGGGCGACCACCCTCGGGTTCCTCGTCGGACTCGGCTTCACCGGCGATCGTCTTCTGCTGGCCGGCACGGCGACGCTCGGGTCTTACACCACGTTCTCCACCTGGGTGCTCGAGAGTCACCGCCTGGTCGAGGACGGGGAGTTGGCCCTGGCGGGGGCAAACCTGCTGGGCAGTCTAGGGATCGGCTTGGGCGCGGCTGCGCTGGGGCGCCTGATCGGATCACAGTTGTGAACTTGGACTGCCTCAAGCTCACCACCTACTTCGGGGAGCGTCACCGAACCGGGGACCAGTTCGTCGCTGACGCGCTGCTCGATCTGTATGGCCGCAGCGAGGTCGAGATCAGCGTGATGCTCCGCGGCGCCGAAGGCTTCGGCCTAAAGCACCGACGTCGCACCGACCGCGTGCTCACCCTGTCTGAGGATCTGCCACTGGTCTCCGTCGCGGTCGACACCCGACCGCGTATCGAGCAGCTGCTGCCCGAGGTCGTCGCGCTCAAGCGCCACGGCCTGATCACGCTCGAGCGGGCTAGGATGCTGAGCGGCGAGATCACGCCGGCCACGTTCCCTGAGGAGTTACACGAGGCGACGAAGCTGACGGTTTACGTCGGGCGCGCCGAGCAGGTCTACGGTGTGCCCGCGTTCGTCGCGGTCTGCGATCTCCTCTACCGGCGTGGAATCGCCGGCGCGACCACACTGCTCGGGGTCGATGGGACCGCGCACGGGGTGCGTGAGCGCGCCCGCTTCTTCGCACGCAACGCCGACGTCCCGATGATGATCATCGCCGTGGGCGCCGGCGAGCAGATCGCGCAGGTATTGCCAGAGCTGGGCGGGCTCCTGCGTCGGCCGCTGCTCACGCTCGAGCGCATCCGCGTGTGCAAGCGCGACGGGCAGTATCTGGCGCCGCCGACGCCGTTGCCGTCCGTCGATGAACAGGGACTTGCCATGTGGCAGAAGCTGATGATCTATGCCTCCGAGCAGGCCCGGCACCGGCGGCGCCCACTGCATCTGGCGCTGGTGCAGCGCCTGCGCGCCAGCGACGCGAGCGGCGCAACCTGCGTGCGAGGCATCTGGGGATTTCACGGTGATCATGCGCCCCACGGCGATCGGTTGCTCCAGCTCCGCCGCCATGTGCCGATAGTCACAATCATCGTCGACACCCCGGAGCGGATCGCTCGGTCGTTCGAGATCGTGGACGAAATGACCGATCAGGCCGGCCTGGTCACCAGCGAGATGGTCCCGGCGATGGCGGCGCTGAGCGAGGGAGACCGCGCGCGCGGCGGGTTGCGCCTCGCGCACCATCGCTTCTGAGCACGCCGTGGCGCGGGGACCCGCGCGTCCGGGCCGTCGCCCGCTATATTTCGCCTCGAGCGATGAGGCTCGCTCAGAATGTGGCTGCGGCCGCTGATGGCCTCTACCGATGATGTTCACGGCAGTGGAGGTCAAGTGGAGCCAGCGGTTCTGAGCGGTTCTGACGGTGTGCGTGCGTCGCTCGCCGGCAATGCGCCGGATCTCGACGAGCGACGACGGTGGCTAGGCGCCCTCGATGAGCTCGGATCGCTCGCGGAGGGTCTCCTGGGCGAAACCCCTCGCCGGCACCTTGCCGCCGCCCGCGCGCGCCTCGCCGAAGATCGACTCAACCTCGTAGTGCTCGGCGAGTTCAAGCGGGGCAAGAGCACGCTGATCAACGCTCTGCTCGGCCGCGATGTCCTCCCCACCGGGGTGGTTCCGCTCACCTCGGTGGTGACGGCAGTCGCGGAGGGCGAGCACGATCGACTCTCGATCGCGTTCCAGGATGGGCGCGAGGAGGAGCGGCCGCTGTCGGAGCTAGCTGAGTTCGTGACCGAAGAACGCAATCCCGGCAATCGCCGCAGAGTTGAGCTAGCCCGACTCGAGATCGATCACGACCTGCTTCACGGCGGCCTCGCGCTCGTCGACACGCCGGGGATCGGGTCGATTCACAGTCACAACACCGAGGTTGCCCGCGGATTTCTCCCGCGGGTCGACGCCGCGCTCTGCGTGCTCGACGCCGGACAGCCGCTATCGGAAGCCGAGCGTGAGTTGCTCCGAGAGGCCGCCGAACGAGTCCCCCGACTCCTCCTCGTCATCAACAAGATCGACCATCTGGACCGTTCCGAGCGCGAGGTCGCGATCGAGTTCATCCGTTCGGCCCTGCGCGAGCTGCTCGGGGATATGGAGGTCGAACTGTTTGCGGTTAGTGCTCGCCGTCGGCAGGGCCTCTCCCCTCTTCTGGCTCGCCTGCGCCGGCTGACCGAACGCGAGGGCCACGTGCTGCTCCTGCGCTCGGTGGCGCAGCTGGCGAGGAGCACCACCACGGAGACCGCGCAGGCGGCCCGCTTCGAAGCGCATGCCATCGAGCTCCCGCTCGGTGAGTTGGGCTCACGGGTTGAGATGTTTGAGCGGCGGATCGGCGAGCTGAAGGTGGCCACTTCCGAGGCGGGTGACCTCCTCGAACGTGGTATCGACCGGGCGCTCGCGGAACTGGTGAACGAGCCCCTCAAGCGCCATGCCCGGCAGGAGGAAGCCAACCTGCGAGCTCAGCTCAGCACGCATCTCGATGAACTCGGAAAAACCTCACCGCGTGAACTCTCGATCGAGCTCGACCGCTGGATAGATAGCACGATTCGCGCCCAGTTCGAGCCGCTCGTCCCGCGTTTCGAAGCGCAGATCACCGAGCGGCTGACGGAGCTCGAGCAGCGCTACGCGCAACGGATCGAGCGGATCCTCGAGGACGTCCAGCGGGCCGCCGAGGATGTGTTCGGCAGCCGGGCCGGTGACGTCTTGCCCGACACCGGGCTGCGCGGTCCGTCCCGATTCTCGTTCAAGCTCAAGGACGTCGAGCACGCGCTGGAGATCATTGTCGGCTTTGGCCGGACGATCACACCGGGTGCGCTGGGCCGGAGGCTGGTGATCCGCGATGCCGAACAGCGGCTGATCGAGCTGACCGATCGGCACGCGGGTCGACTGCGATCAGAGCTCGCCCGCCGGGTCACCGAAGCCGTTCGCGAGTACCGGCGCGAGCTCGCCGCCGCGGTCGACGAGGCGGTCGAGTCGATCCGCGCCGCCGTCGAACGGGCGAGGACGGATCGGCATCGCGGCGAGGAGCACGCGCGGGCCCGGCTGGAGGAGCTCGCTCGGATCGAACGGCGCTGCGAGCAGTTAGCGGTGGAGCTCTAGAGATGATCGCCGCGCAGCTGGCTCGGAGCGAGGTGGACAAGGCATGAGGGTCAAGGCACGAGCTGTGATCCTAATCGACGGTCGCCTGATCGTCGCCGAACAACGGCGTCGGGGCCGAACGGAGCTCACGCTTCCGGGGGGACGGGTGAACCGAAACGAGTCCGTGCTCGATGCCGTCAAGCGAGAGGTCGCGGAGGAGACTGGGCTTGAGGTCGTTCCCGGCCGGCTCTTGTATGTGTCGGAGATCGTGCAATCGGTCCGTAGCCACGACCTCGAGCTCGTGTTCTTGGCAGAGGCCAGTGGGGTGCCGCGACTGAACGGGTTCAAGGCACTCGACCTTGACGAGGCCCGACGGTCCGGGGTTCGCCCGCCAATTCTCGAAGAGATCGCCCGCGACGCAGCGCGCGATTGGCGCGACACACCGAGGTGGCTCGGCAATTTGGAACGCTCCTCCCCCGGCAGCGGCTGACTCGACCCTCGTCGAGGCCACGATGTCAGTGCAGATCCAATCCATCGAGCGGGCCGCGACCGTCCTGCGCCTCCTGACGGGGCGACCACGTCGCGGCGTGGCTGAGCTTGCCGGCGAGCTGCACCTCCCGAAGGGGACCGTTTACGGAATCCTGCGCACCCTCGAAAAGGTTGGGTTCGTCGAGCACGACCCCGACTCGGGCAAGTACCAGATCGGCCCGGCCCTGCTCCACATCGGCTCGCGGTACCTCGAGGACAATGAGCTTCGCCTGCGCGCCCTGCCGTGGTGCGACACCCTCGCCGCTCGGGCTGGGGAGACGGTTCGCATCGGGACCCCGCACGACAACCTCGTGCTCGTCGTCCACCAGGTCATCCGGCCGGATGACACTCCGCAGGCCCTCCCGGTCGGCAGCTTGATCCCTCTACACGCGACAGCACTCGGCAAGGCGCTCCTTGCCCACCGCAGCGATCTTGCCTCCGCGGCCATCGAGCAGGATCTGGCCAGATGCACCTCGACCACCGTGACTAGCCCGAAGCGGTTGAAGGCGCAGCTCAAGAAGATCGCCGACCGGGGATGGGCCGATGACGTGGGAGAGTTTCTCCCGGCCGTCGCGTCGATCGCTGCGCCGATCGAGGGTCGGCATCGCGCCGTGGTTGGCGCGATCGCGATCTCGGGACCAATCGAGCGCGTATGCGTCGGCGGCTCACCACGACCCGAGCTCGCCAGTTACGTCATGGACAGCGCACGGGCGATCGCTCGCGAGCTCGGGTGGACCCCGTGGTAGCCCCGCGTGCTCGACGCGAGCCGCTCAGAGGAGCGCCTCGAGGTCCTGAATCTCGCGACGAGTGTGGGCCCACCCAACCAGATTGTGCACACAGCCAGCTCGAACGTGCCCAGCAGGACGCGGAGCCAGGAGACCTTCATCCATGTGGTTACGGCACAGCGCCACACCGCACTGGCGGCAGATCGCCACCGCTTCGGTGACTCGACCGGTGCTGTCACACAGATAGCACTGCATAGTTATTCCTCCAATGATTAGGCGAACCCACGGGGTGTCGCCCGAGGGACGAGTGTTCCGTCACTCGCGTATTTGCATGTTCGGGAAACGGTGAGGCTCTCGGTGAATGCAAACGCGCGACGATCCATTAGGACCGTCACTTGATCATCCACAGAGTTCCAACAGGCAACGCCTGCTGCCGGGAAGCACCTCCTATCTCGTCACTCGGAGATAGAGGCCATCATCCTTGCCGGCCGGCGGCTTGGCGTTACGCGAGCCTCATCGCGTGTTACACGGTGAATCATAGCAATCAGTGTGGCGACACCGTCAAAGTAGAACAGGAGGAGTCAGCGACCGGCGAAAGGTGGACAACCGCGCGCAGGGGTCGATATGATGGCCGCGTTCCACGCGATGAGGCCCGCGCAACTCCAGGGGCCCGGTAGACAGCGGGCGCGGATGATGGCTTCTGTACCTATTCAGGATCCGTTATCTAGTGGTGCGCCGGAGGAGAGAACGCGTGGGCGATGTGCTGCAGTTCATTCAGAGCGCGGTCGTGCTCCTTGCCGCGCCTCTGTATGCCGGAGTCCTGTCACGCGCCGAGGCGATCGTCCAGTGCAAGCGGGGCCCCAGCGTGCTCCAGCCCTATCGCGATCTGCGCAAGCTGTTGCGCAAGGGCAGTGCCACGTCCGGTGAGGCGTCGTGGATTTTTCACGGCGCGCCGTTTCTGGCCTTCGCCTGCTATCTGACTGTGTCGGCGATCGTCCCGATCATCACTAACGAGCCACTCCCACTGGCGTTCCTAGCTGACCTGATTGGCGGCGCGTTCGTACTCGGGCTGGCGAGCTTCGCGATTTCGCTGGCTGGCTTCGATACCGCCAGCCCGCTGGGTGGCCTCGGCGCCAGCCGCACGACCTGGCTTGGCAGCTTTGCCGAGCCCGCGTTGATCCTGGTCTTCTTCACGGTTGGCGCGCTGTCTCGCTCGGACAACCCCTATTTCGAGAACCACACCATCGCTCACTCGGGTGCCAACTATGTGCTCCCGACGCACATCCTGGGAGCGGTGGCCTTCTTCATGCTGGTGCTGGCCGAGACCGGGCGGATCCCGATCGACAACCCGAGCGGGACGATCGAGATCTCCATGATCGAGGAGAGCCGCGTGCTCGAGTACTCCGGGCGTGAGTACGCGCTGGTCAAGTGGGGCTCATGGATGAAGCTGTTTCTGCTCTCGTCGATCTTCATGAACGTGTTCGTGATCCCTTGGGGCCTGGGGGACGCGACCAGCTTGGGCCGGGGTCTGCTCGGGATTCTCGCGTTGTTCGCCAAGCTCGCGGTGTGTGGCCTTTTGATCGTGATCATCGACAGCTCGTTCGCCAAGCTGCGCTTCTTCCGAATCGCGGAGTACCTGGGCGCGGCATTTCTGTTGGCGCTGATTGGAATCGCCACGTCCTACGTGCTCGGAACCTGAGGAACGGATGCCCGTGCTCGGTGTCATCCAGAGCCTGTCGGCGAGCTCCCCCGAGGGCGTGCTGCTCGACCTCGCCGCGGTGGCGATGCTGCTGTGCGCGTTCGCGTGCCTGGGCTCGAAGCTGTTCGACCGCTACGTGATCTACTACGGCGCCCAGTCGATCGTGCTGTCGTTCGGTGCCGCCGTGGTCGCGGTCCACCAGCACGACGCTGGGCTCTGGGCCCTGGCGGCGTTGACGTTCGCGATCAAGGGCATCGGGATTCCCTACGGAACCAGGCATTTCCTGATCGATCGGTTCGCGCTCAAACGCGACGTCGCGCTCTCGACAGGATTGTCTAGCTCGCTGATCTTCGGCGCGTTCCTGACCGCCTTCGCTTTCCTCGCCATCCGCGCCGGCACCGTGGGCAACGCCCTGGTCGCCGAGGCGGTGCTCCCGATCTCGACTGCCGTCATCCTGCTCGGAGCGCTGTGCATGGTGGTGCGCCGCCACACGATCGCGCAGCTGATCGGGTGGCTGATCATCGAGAACGGGGTGTTCCTCGGCGCGATCGCGACGGTCGCGACATTCCCGTTCATCGTCGAGGCGGGCGTGTTCCTAGACCTGGTGGCGGCGGTGCTGATCATGATCGCGTTTGTCTCCGGACTCGCGCGCCAGCTCGCCGAGGCGAGCGCACCCGAGCTCAGGCAGCTGACCGAATGACCGCGCTCGCGCTCATCGTCGTACTCCTGCCGTTGCTGCCGGCGCTCGCGACCGCGCTCACCGGGCGGGCCCGGCCACTCGGGTACGCCGCCGTGGCCTCCGGACTGGCCACGCTCGCGGTGGCGATCGCGCTGACCGTCGACGTCGGCGGCGGGCGGCGGATACACGGACTCAGCGGATTCTTGTACCTCGACTCGCTGAGCGGCTTCTTCCTCGCGACCATCGCACTCGTGGTCGCGCTGGCGAGTATCGGCTCCGCGGCCTACGTACACGCGGAGGAGCAGCGCGGCGATCTCGGACCGCTTCAGGTCCGTCTGTACTTCATCTTCTTCGCGATCTTCGCCTCGATGATGCTGGCCTCGTTCGAGACCGGCAATCTCGGACTGCTGTGGGTACTGATCGAGGCCAGCACGCTGGCCAGCTGCGTGCTCGTGGGCCTGGAGGGAAAGCCGGTGTCGCTCGAAGCGGCCTGGAAGTACATCATCATCAGCTCGTTTGGCGTGACCATCGCGCTCGTCGGGACGCTGTTTCTGTACTTCGCAGCCAGCAGCCTGTCCGGCTCCCCGACCCAGCATCTCACCTGGTCATACCTGTTCGCGCACTCAGCCGGCCTGCGCGCCGAGAGTCTGCGCCTGGCCTTCCTGCTGGCCCTGATCGGCTACGGGACCAAGGTGGGTCTCGCGCCCATGCATACGTGGCTGCCCGACGCGCACTCCGAGGCGCCCAGCCCGGCCAGCGCGATGCTGTCGGCCGCCCTGCTCAACACCGGCATGTACGCGATCATCCGCTTCCAGGCGCTGACGCACGCGCAACTGGGCACCCACTACGCCTCCCGGATCCTGCTGATCTTTGGCTTCGCCTCGGTGATCATCGGGGCGCTGTTCATCGTCCTGCGCGGCAATTACAAGCGGCTGTTCGCGTACTCATCGGTCGAGCACATGGGGATCATTGCGATCGCTCTCGGCTTCGGCGGTGTGCTCGGCCTGTACGGGGCGCTGCTGCACACGCTCACCCACGCGATCGGCAAGGCGGTCCTGTTCCTCACCAGTGGCGAGTTGGTGCTGCGCTACCGCACCCGGGTGATCGACGAGGTCCGGGGCGTTCTGAGTGTCACTCCGTTGACCGGGGCGGTGCTGCTGCTCGGCGCGCTCGCGGTGGCCGGCTCCCCGCCGTTCGGCCTGTTTCTGAGCGAGTTCACGATCGTCCGCGCCGGGCTTCAGCGCTCGAGCATCGTGCTCGTCGCCGCCCTGTTGGTACTGCTCGCCATCGTGTTCATCGCCCTGGTCGGCGCCGCGGCCGACATGGCGCTCGGCCCCTCACCCGACCGGCCGACCGGCCAACCCGCCTACCCGGAGCGATCCACCCGGGTGCTCGCGGGAACGCCGCTGGTTGCCGGGCTCGCCCTGTTGCTGCTGCTCGGGGTGTGGATTCCGGGCGGGCTTGACCAATTGATCATGCACTCGATCCGCGCCATCTCGTGACCGAGCGCCCTCAGCCGACGGTCGTCAACGGTGACGGGGTGGCGCTCCTGCCCGGCGCTGACCGGATTCAGACCGAGCGGGTCGCGGCGGCGCGGCTGGCGGCACTAAGCCATGAGCTTGCAACCGAGCACGGCGCCCGGCTGGCCGACCTGTTCGCCGAGGATCTGCCCGATGGCCGGATCGCCCTGCGCAGCGTGTACGCGCTTGACGGCGAGAGCCGTTACCTGGTCCTCGAATGCGAGCTCGACGGCGACCGCTTTCCACCCCTATCGGAGCTGGATCCGGCCGCGTTCGTCGAGGAGTGCGAGATCTACGAGCAGTACGGGGTGCGCCCGGACAACGACAGCCGGCTCAATCGGGTCCTGGTCCCGCCACATCGCTCCGACCTCTTTCCGCGGCTCGGTCGCAGCGAGGGGATCCGGCTCGCGCGCGACTACGAACCGCACGTGGTCAGCGGCGAAGCGTTCGAGTTCCCGTTTGGGCCGGTCCGGGTCGCGGGGTGGGAGTCCCTGTACATGGGTTTGGTGACAACGGGTGAGGAGGTGCTCGACCTCTACCTCCTTCAATGGCACAAGCACCGCGGCGTCGAGCGTCGCCTCCGGGGCCTTGATTTGGACCGGGCGACGTTTTTCGCCGAACGCGCGGACGGACTGTCGTCGGTCGGCGACACGCTCGCGTTCTGCCGGGCGGTGGAGATGGCCACGGGGACCGAGTTGGCGGGGCCGCCTGCCCATACGCGGGCGGTGGCGCTCGAGCTCGAGCGAATCTACAACCACGCCGCCGCGATCGCCGCGATGTGCCAGACGACCGGCCTGTCCGTCGGGCAGGCGCGGAGCGAGATCGTGCTCGAGCAGTTGCTGCGACTCAACCTGGCGGCGTTCGGGCACCGCTACCTGTTCGGTGTCGTTGCGCCCGGCGGCGTGCGCCGCGAGCCGGACGCCGAGCAGATACGGTCGCTGCTCCCCGCGGCGCTGGACGAGTTCCGCTACGTCGTCGACGCGCTGCTCGTGACCAACTCGCACGTCGACCGGCTCGAGTCGACCGGAATCGTGACCCCGGAGAATGCCCATCGCCTCTCGCTGGTCGGCCCTGTCGCGCGCGCCTCCGCCCAGGCCATCGACGTCCGCCGCGACCATCCCACCGGCGTCGGCGACGAACCCGGGCCCGCCGTCCGAACCCAGGAAGGCGGCGACGTGCTCGCGCGAATGCGAGTCATGGTTGACGAGGTGGAGGAGGCGGCGAAGCTGATCAAAGCCCACCTTGAGGAAGCTGGCCCCGGCTCGGAGTCCGTGGCACCCGGCGCCGGCGCCGGCCTCGGTTGGGCGGAGTCGCCTCGGGGCGAGGCGCTCGCCTGGGTCTCGCTCGACGACGACGGGCGGATCGAGCGAGCCCGTCTGCGTCCCGCCTCGGTTCGCAACTGGCGCGCCTTCGACGACGCCGCCCGCGCGCAGAACGTGTTCACCGACATCCCGATCATCGAGGCCAGCTTCTGGCTGACCGTGGCCGGCTTCGCGCGCTGATGGCGTTCTGGTTCTACAGGGGTCTGCGACGCGGGATCGCGACCACCCGCTACCCGGACAAGCTCGACCCGTGGGCTCGGGCCCTGCCCAGCGCGCCGAGCTTCCACTCGGCTCACCTCACCTCGGAGCTGGTCGACCGGCTGTCGGAGATGTGCCCGGCGGGTGCGCTTGCCCGTGTCGATCGTGAGCTCGTCGTCGACCTCGGCCGTTGTAGCGCATGCGGGCGCTGCCTGGACGCCGGCGGGGGAGCGGTGCAGCCGAGCGGCGAGTTCCTGCTCGCGAGCGCAGACCGGGCAGCGCTCGTCAAGCGCGTGCCGATCCGCGGGGAGGCGAGACATGGTCGCCAATGAGCTCCAGCCGCGCGGAGATCTCGGCGAGCTCTCGGTTGAGCTCAGGCGCCGGGCGCTGCGCCTGTTCGGCCGCAGCCTTCACATCCGCACGGTCGACACCGGATCCTGTGCCGTTTGCGAGTCGGAGATCCGGCTGCTCGCGGCGCCTCATTACGACCTCCACCGACTCGGGTTCTTCTTCACCCCGGCGCCGCGGCACGCCGACCTTTTGATGGTGACCGGTCCCGCCGTCCGGGCCGCCGACAATTTGCTGCTCAAGGCCTACCAGGCCACGCCGGATCCGAAGGCGGTCATCGCGGTCGGGGCGTGTGCGCTGGGCGGGGTGTATCCCGAGGACGCACTGATCCACGGTGCGATCGATCGAGTCGTGCCGGTTGACGTGTTCGTCCCCGGCTGCCCGCCAAGTCCGCTGGCTCTGTTGCAGGGCCTTCTGGTCACCGTCGGTCGCCTTGAGGATCGGGTCACAGCGCTTTCGCTCGATCTCGACGCGGAGGGAGCGGGATGACGGACGCGATCGGCGCGCTTGCCGTGACGGCCGCCGGAGCCTGGCTCGCCGCGGCGATCGCGGCCCTGGCGGCGACGCGCCGGATCGGACTGCTCGCCTCGTGCCTGCTCTCAGGACTCGGCGGTGCCGCGGCGTGCACCGGCGGGGTCCTGCTCGCGGTTCATGGCGCCGGGCCGACGCTGTCGCTTGGCACCGGCACGGTCGGGGGCGCCCATTTCCACCTGGCACCGCTCGCCGCACCGTTCATCGCGCTGCTCGGACTCGTCGCCGGCGCGATCGCCCTCTACTGCCCCCGCTACCACGCTCCCGCCCGCGGAACCGCCGTGTACCTGGGCGTCTACAACCTGGCGCTACTGAGCTCACTGGCCCTGCTGATCGCGGCCAACGTCGTCGCGTTCCTGGTCGCATGGGAGACGATGGCGCTGCTCTGCTACCTGATGATCCTGCGCCACCACGACCGGGCGGGAGTCGCGGACAGCGCGTTTCTGTTCATCGCGCTCAGCGAGGTCGGCTTCGTTCTGATCGTGCTCGCGTTCGCGATCCTGGCCACCCGGACCGGATCGCTCGATCTGGCCACAATCGCCGCCCGCGCCTCGCGCGTGCACGCGGGTTGGCGCTCGGCGGCGTTTCTGCTCGCGCTGTTCGGGTTCGCCTTCAAGGCGGGGCTGGTGCCGTTTCACATCTGGCTCCCCGCTGCCCACCCCGTCGCCCCTGCGGACGGGTCCGCGTTCCTGTCAGGGCTGATCATCAAGCTCGGCGTCTACGGCGTCGCCCTGTTCGGCTTCACGCTGCTCCCGGGTGGACCGGCCTGGTGGGGCCTGGTGACGATGGGATTCGGGGCGATTTCCGCCGTGCTCGGAATTCTCTACGCGCTGATGGAGCGCGATCTGAAGCGATTCCTCGCCTACTCGAGCATCGAGAACGTCGGGATCATCGTCACCGCGCTCGGCGCCGCCCTGACCTTCACTGCGTACGGGCAGCGCGCGATCGGCGCGTTCCTGCTGATCGTGGCGCTCTACCACACGGTCAACCACGGCACCTACAAAACGCTGCTGTTCCTCGAGGCCGGCGTCATCGAACACACGACCGGCACTCGCGACCTCGACCGGCTGGGCGGCCTGATCCGCCGCCTGCCCCGCACCGCGGTGATCTTCCTGATCGGCACCGTGGCGATCGCCGCCCTCCCCCCGCTCAACGGCTTCGTCTCTGAGTGGATGCTGTTCCAGGGCCTGTTCCAGGGCTTTCGCATCTCCAGCCACCTGGTCGGAATCCTGATCGTGATCGCGGGCGCGCTCATCGCGCTCACCGGCGGCTTGGCGATCAACGCGTTCGCCCGCGCCTACGGGATCCCGTTCCTCGGCATGCCCCGCTCCGGCCAGGCCGCCCACGCCAGCGAGTCCCACCAGCCGGTAAGCGGTCCGGCCCTGCTCGCCGGCGCCTGCGTGTTCCTCGGGATCGGCGCCCCCCTGGTGCTGACCGCGCTTGACCGCGTGGCGCGCGCGACCGCTGGAATCGACATCCACGCAAGCCTCATCGTCCCCCAGCTTGGGGTCATCCCGGCCCACACGAAGTTCTCGGAGTTCTCGCCGACCTACCTTGCTGCGTTCATGCTTGCCATCAGCGCCGTCCCGATCCTGATCTACCTGGCGGGCAGGCCACTCGCCCGCAGCCGACGCCCCCCGGTGTGGGACGGCGGGATCCTCGCCTTCAGACCACGCATGCAGTACACCGCCACCACCGACGCCAACCCGATACGAGTCACATTTGAGCCTTTGTATCGCCCGACCGTCCATGTCGAGCGCGCCTCCGATGACCCAGCCGGCCGGTCCGGGCCCGTGCACTACCGCTTCCGGGTTACACCGATCTTTGAGAAGTACCTGTACCGGCCGGTGATTCGCTTGGTGGAGACGCTGGCGAATCTGGCACGACCGATCCAAAGCGGCGATGTGAACCTCTACCTGTTCTACGTGTTTGTGGTGGTCGTGATCGCCTATGCGGTGTATGCGTCGTAGGGAAATCACGAGGTGTCGGTGGGAGTCGTCCGGATAAGCCACATCTCAGCCGCGTTACGGACGGCGTCGTCGGGATCTGCGGCGAGGTAGTGCATCAGAGGTCCGGGGTCGCGAAACAGTGCCTCAGCACTGTGAATCAAGGCCAGGCGAACTTCAGGGTCGGGGTCAGCTGCGGCGCGCGCCACCGCCGGCTCGGCCTCTGGCGCTTCAAGACGGGAGAGCGCGTAGAGACTGGCCCGACGACGCTCAGCACGGTTGCCCTCAAGCTCGCCGCAGAGCCGCCTCACGACACCGGCTTTCGTCAGCAGCTGCTCCAGCGCGTGGAGCACGGCGACGCGGACAAGTGGATCCCGATCCTCGAGACCCGGAACTAGCAAGTCGGCGACCCGCTCGTCCTGCATCGCTCCGAGTGCGTGGGCGGCTGCCCGCCGGACGTCCCGCGCCGAGTCCTGTGCAAGCAGCACCGCGACCACACCGACCTCTCGCGCTCCGGCCGCCCGCGCCGCGGCCTCCCGCACTCGAAGGTCAGGGTCCGCGAGCAATGCCCTGGCCGAAGGCTCCGGGAGGCTTCCGGCATGCCTCGCAACTGCCAGGCGCACAGATCGATCCTGGTCGAGCGCCGCCGGAGTCAGCATGCGTCCCGGACGCGCCACCAGCCGCGCGACGGCCCGCACGGCGGCGATCCGGACGTGCGGTACCGGGTCGGACACCAGGCGGGCGCAGTCGGCGCCGATGCCCGCTCCGGCACCTGGCCCCACTTGGGCCAGCGCGTCGAGCGCCGCCGCTCGCACGCCGCCAACCTGATCGTCCAGGGCCGCTCGCAGCGGCTCGACGGCGTGAGCGTCGGCTAGGGCGCCGAGCGCACGAACCGCGGCGAGCCGGCGAGTCGATCGCTGGTCTTCGAGCGCCATGGTCGCGATCTGCAGGATCCGGCTGTCCCCGATTCGCTGGAGGGCCTTGGTGAAGTCCGCGACGAGGGAAAGGTCGACGGAAAACACACGCGCACGCAACGAAGCCGCTGCTCCGGGTCCCAGCAGATCGACCAGGCGCCGGATCGCGACGCGTACCACCTCCGGACTTGGGTCATCGAGTGCGTCGGTCAGCTCCTCGGGCGACACCGACGCCTCGACCGCCCGGAGGCGACGTGTCGGGTCAGCGCGTTTGTTTTTCATCTCGCCTCCTCCGTCTGCTCACGCGCGCGTCTGGCGCACGCCATCAGAGGCCATCAGCGCCACAGGACGCACTTGGAGGCGAGCCTCATCGCCGCCGATCAGGATACGACGCGGCGGGACTCTTTCGGAAATTCGCTTTCAGCCTGCGAGTGCGGCCCGAATACGATCGGCCGTCGCGGCGAGGTCCTCGTCGCTTGCGGGACTCGCCCGGCGAAAGTCGAGGTCGTGCAGGCCGTCGATCGGCACGAGGTGGATATGCGCGTGAGGGACCTCCAGGCCAATCACCGCCATCCCCACGCGAGTGGCTTGGGTGACCTGCTGAATCGCCTGCGCGACCGGTTGCGCAAACGGCAGCAATCCCCCGAGCAGCGATTCCGGCAGATCGAACACATCTGGGACCTCCGCCTTCGAGATGACGAGAGTGTGTCCCTCGCGAATCGGCCGCACGTCGAGGAACGCCAGGAAATCGTCATTCTCGCGCAGGATATGAGCGGGAATCTCCCGCTCCACAATGCGAGTGAAGATGGACGGCATCGGTCAGGAACCGTAGCCGGTCCGGAGAGCAGACGGCATCAAGGCGAACCCGCGCACATTGCGGACGACACTCACGTGCGGAAACGCCCGCCGATCCGCTCCGCCACCGCCTCCGGCGGAATGTCGATCGCGCCCTCCCAATGCAGGCGCTCGAGAAGAGTCGAATCCGACCGGTAGAACGGTCGCAAGTTGGAGCGGCAGGCCAACCGCAGGTTCAACGCATACCCGTCGGTGCCCGGCGGCGCGCCGTAAAGAGCGAGGTTGAAGCTCTCGAAGCCCATCTCGGCATACGCGTTCAGCGCCAGCACGAGCCCGCGGCCCAGCTCGGCGACTAGGTCGTCGTCGAGCTCCGCGGGCGATGAGACCTCGGAGATGAACGCCCGCAGCTCCACCGGCGCGATCGGCGCAAAGCTGACCAGCCACTCGATCCGGCCTGTGTTCCCGAGGTAGCGCTCTCCGGCCTGGCGTTCAGCTCGGAGGTAGGCCTCGAAGCGGTCGCCGGGGACCTCGGCGAGCATCCGCTGAAGCGTCGTCGGCTGGGAATCCACGATCCCCTGCAGATGCGGATGGAACAGCGAGCTGCCCGACGGGAGCATGTGGTTAGCGTTAATCGACGCCCACCGCGATTCGGGATCGGCTGCCATCACGGCCTTCTCGTACTCCACCTGTGTCAAGAGGTTGTCGGTCACGAGCCGCTCGGTCATGGCCTCGAGCGGGAGGTAGTGGAGCCCAGGCGAGTAGACCGAGACGCAGCTGTGCGACGAGTACGCATGGAGGTTCGGGAAGAGGACCGCCTCACCGCGGGCGATATGGCCATCCGGATGGATCGCCGGGGTCAGCCTTGGGGTCAGCTGCTTGATGCGATCGCCGCAGAAGGGACACGCAGCCTGGTTCTCGCGAGCGAACGCGGCCAAGTCAAAGTCATTCGCCGGCATCAGGCCGCGATTCGGGACGATCCTCGAGGTGTGCCCAGTGAGCGGGTCGCGTCGAACCTCAATTGGCGTGCGCACCATCTTGCCGGTGTCCGGCGCGATCATCTCCGCGGTGAGAAAGCTGCGTTCGAGCTCCAAGGGCGCGTCTCGAAGACTAGTGCCATCGTCATCCTTGTAACCCATGCACCCGAGTCCTTCCAGCCATCTGCGGATCGCCCGCCCATCCCGGAGTCTCGCGTGCGCCGAGCGGTTCTGGGTGGGCGGCCTGAAGCTCGAGGTTCTGTACCGAACCGATGCCGACGCCGAGGGCGGACACGCGTTGCTCATGCTCGGGTGGCCGCAGGCAGCCTGGCACCTCGAGCTCGTCGAGGACCCTCGGGAGGAAACGCCCCCTACCCCGACCGACGAGGACCTACTCGTGTTCTACCTGGGTGGCCCCATCGACGACGAGGTCATCGACCAACTGGTGCAGGCCGGCGGCGAGCGCGTTCCATCCCGCAACCCCTATTGGGACCAGTGGGGCGTCACCATCCGCGATCCCGACGGCTACCGGCTGGTCTTGAGCCACCGGCCCTGGCCATGAGTCGACGAGCGCCTACTATCGACGTCGCCGTGAGCGACTGCCTTCCGCTTCTCCCGGCGGCGTGAGCCGCACCGTCAGACCGGATCGGCGCAGATCCTCGAGCCAGGGGCGGAGCGGCTCCCGCTCGGCGGCGCGGGGTCAGCGCATCCATCCGCGTCGCTGGCCGCTCGTGCTGGCGGCGGTCCTCGTCATCGTCCTCGCCGCGGTTGTCGTTCGTGTGATCACGCTCAAGCCTCCGAACCTCGAGCTCCGCGTCGCCTTCCCGACGACCGTACGGCTCGCCGGCTCAGCCCCCACCCCGGCGTGGCCGGCTGCCGGGCAGGCCGCGCTCCTCGTGCCGGGAATCGGCTCGCTTGGATCCGCCGGCGGTCAGCAGCCGAGGCCAACCGCCAGCCTCGCCAAGGTGATGACGGCTTACCTGACGCTGAAGCAGTACCCCCTGAGCCCCACCGGCGGAGGCTTCACGCTCACGGTGACGCCGGCCGACGCCCGGGCCGAGGCGGAGGATGTCAGGCAGGACGAGTCCGTCGTCGCGGTCCGGGCGGGCGAGCGGCTTGACGAGCGAGAACTGCTGGAGGCGCTGCTGATCCCATCCGGCGACAACGTCGCCCAGATGCTTGCCGCTCACGACGCGGGCAGCGTCCCGCAATTCGTGGCGGAGATGAACAGCACCGCACGTGCGCTGGGCATGAACGAGACGACGTACACCGATCCGAGCGGCTACCAGCCGACCACGGTGTCAGACGCGAGCGACCAGCTCCGCGTATTCGAGCGTGCCATGAGCTCCGCGACGTTCCGCCAGATCGTCTCGATGCCCAGGGTGACGCTCCCCGTCGCCGGAACGGTCGAGAACTACAACCCGCTGATCGCGGAGGGCTACCTCGGGAAGACGGGGTCGGACTCCGAGGCAGAGGGATGCCTGGCCTTCTTTAAGCACATCACGGTCGGCGGGCGCAGGTTGACCCTCATCGGTGTCGTGCTCGGCCAGGGCACCGGCGGGGACACGTACGCGATCCTCGGCGCGGCGGCAGCGGCCACCGAGCGTCTGGTCGGCTCGGTGACACCGGCGATCCGCGCGCGGACGGCCCTCCCGGCCGGCACCGCCGTGATGGTCGCCAGCTCGGTGGACGGCCGCCGGGTCAATGGCGCGACTGCCGACAGGCTCAGGGTGATCGGCTGGGGAGGTCTCGAGGAGCACCTCGCGCTTCGCACGCGCTCCCTCGGAACCGACCTGACCGCCGGCCAGCCCGTGGGAGGGGCAGCCCTGACCGGGAATCTGCCCACCCCAGCCGGCAACCAGACCCAAACCGCGGTGCGGGCATCCACGGCGCTTCCCCGGCCCGGCGTCCTCTGGCGGCTCGAGCACCTCTTCTAACGCACGGCAGCGATCGCGAGCCGTCCATCCGCGAGCGCTGCCATATCCACCTCATCGAGCGTTTTCACGACGATGTCGGCACCCGCCGCCGCCAACAGCTCGGCGTCGTCCTTACGCGAGATGCCGATCGCGCCCATCCGGCCGGCCTTGGCCGCCTGCACTCCGGCGGCGGCGTCTTCCATCACGATCGCGCGCGCGGGTTTGACGCCGAGCTCTTGGGCCGCGGTGAGGAACATCTCGGGGTCGGGCTTTCCGTGCGCGAAGTCCCGCCCGGATACGTCGACGTCGAAGTAGTCGAGCAGCGTCAGCCCCGGGCGAAGCGTGCTCGAGGAGATGCCCTGGTCCTGCGCGAAGGTGTCGAGCCGGATCTGGCGCAGGAACAGGTCCGCGTTCTTCGACGAGGAGGCGGCGGCGACGCGCAGCCCGGCGTCCTTGACCGCGATGATGAACCGGAGCGCGTCCGGATAGGCAGTGAAATCGCCGGCCTCGATCAGCTCGATGACCATTGCCTGCTTCCGTTCGGCGTATTCGAGCAGCCGATGCTCCTCCTCGTCATCGGGAACGTGGAAGTACTCGAGCGCCGCGCGGGCGCCGGCCATGCGCGGCTTGCCGGACAACTGCTCCTCGTACACGCGCGAGGTGAACCCGTCCGGGGTCCAGGTCGACCGGTCCCGGATGTCGCTCCAGTCGCCCTCCATCAGCTCGCGCAGGGACTCTCGCCATGCCTTCTCGTGCGGCGAGTCGACGAGTACCCCGTCGACGTCGAAGATCGCTCCTTGGAATGTGTCAGCGCCGTCGGCGGTCACGCGTCTCCCCCCCGTACGCCGGCCGCGATCGGCTCGGCCAGTTCGTAGGTCGCGGTGTCACCCGGGCACAGCTCGCGGACCTCGTCACCGACGCCGACCCGGATCGGACCACCCGACCCATCCGGGTGGAGCGCGATCGTGAGCCGCTCGTGATCGAGCGTCACCTGCAGCGGCGTCCGCTGGTACTGCATCCGGAATGCCACCTGTTCGACCGCTGCCGGCAGCCTGGGCCGGAAGTGCAAAATGCCGCCGCGGATCTCGGTGCCCGGGTACGCGCGCTGCATCAGGTCAACTGTGCCCGACATGACGCCCATGTGAATGCCCTCCTGGGTCGTTCCCCCTTGGATGTCCTCGACGTCGCTGCGCAGCGCGACCAGGAAGCGCTCCCACGAGCTCTCCGGGTCGAGCGCGGCGAGCACGCCCGCGAATGTGACGAAGCTGAGCGTCGACCCATGTGAGGTCCGCTGGTCGTAGTACGCGATGTTGCGCGCCGCCGTGTCGGCGCGGTACTCGTAGCCGAGCCGCTCGAACAGCTCCCGGATCCCCGCCGGCGCGAACAGGTAGAACAGCATCACGGCGTCGGCCTGCTTGGAGAGCTTGTACCGGTTGGGGTCGTCGCCCTCGGCACGCAGGATCCGGTCAAGCCGCTGGATGTTTCCGTAGCGCTCCCGGTAGGCATCCCAGTCGAGCTCCTCCAGTTCCTCGTATCCCTCGAACTGACTGATGATCCCGTCGTCGTGGAACGGGACGAACATCCGACGGCTCATGTCCTGCCACAGGCTCAGCTCCTCGTCGGAGATCTCCAGTCGCGAGCGCAATGCATCCGCACGGCTATCGGGCAGCCGCGCCAGCACTTCGCCCGCCAGGCCGCACAGCCACGCCACCATCACGTTGGTGTAGGCGTTGTTTCGCAGCCCCCCCTGATCCGAGCCCGGGTATTTCTCGTGGAATTCGTCAGGTCCCATGACGCCGTGGATCTCGTATCGCCCCCGCTGGGGGTTGAAGTGCGCGATCGACGCCCAGAACCGAGCGATCTCGAGCATCATCTCGGCGCCGTAGTCACGCAAGAACGCCAGGTCGCGGGTCGCCTGGAAGTACTGCCAGACGTTGTAGAAGATCGCCGCGTTCACGTGGCGCTGGTTATGGCTCAGGTCTGGCTCCCAGCGTCCGGATAGCGGGTTGAGGTGCACTCGCTGGGTCTCCTCGGTGCCCACGCTGCCGCTTTGCCACGGGAACATCGCACCGCTGAAGCCGGCCTCGTCCGCCGCCGCGCGCGCCTCATCCAGGCGCCGATACCGGTACATCAGGAGTCCGCGCGTCACCTCTGGCAGCCGGACGCTGAGGAAGGGATAGACGTACAGCTCATCCCAGAACACGTGGCCTCGGTACGCCTCGCCGTTCAGACCACGCGCGGGGACGCCGGCGTCGATGTCGGCGGTGTGGCGGGAGCACACCTGCAGGATGTGACAGACGTGGACCCGGAGCAGGTGCTGGACCTCGTCATCGGCCCGGACCCGTACGTCGCACACCCGCCACAACTCCTCCCAGGCGCCGACATGTCGCGCCAGTGCCGGCGCGAAGTCAGGGCGCCGTAGCGCCGTTGTCCCGGCCTTGCTCAGCGTGTCGCTGGTGGCGGGATCGCGCGAAGTCGCGATCGCGATCATCTTCTCGATCCGGACGGGCTGGCGCTCGCCAACCGCGAACGCGAGCGTCTGCTGAATGTAGTCCTCCGTCTGGAACAGGCTGCGCTTCACGTCCACCGGCAGATCCCCGACGAACACTCGCGTACGCGCCGCCTGGCTTATGTAGGTGTTGGACTGCCGGGTCCTGACCTTCAGCGCGATCACCTCCGGTCCGAACGTTCGCGGCGAGACCGGATCCAGATGCCGCCCCTCGAGCTCCAGGTAACGCGCCACGCCGTGGTTGGTGACCCGGCCGTCAATGGCGGAGATCACCTCGACTCGCCCCGACCAGTTCTCCGCCGTGAGCGTCCACTCGATTCCGGCCCGGTCTGGCTGCACCATGCTCACGAACCGCCGGCTGTGAAGCGCCGTCTCCCGCCCGGCTCCGTCGCGGAAGCGCATCGATCGGGTCATCACCGCGGCGCGCAAATCAAGCTCCTGGCGATAGTCGAGCACCTCGACTTCGGACAGAAGGATCGCCTCCCCTCCATCGATCCTCAGCTTGAGCACCAGCCAGTTCGGCAGGTTCACCAGGTCCTCGTTGAGCACGGGCACGCCACCCAGGATCGTCGTCTCGCGGTTGTAGACGCCGTGGGCATACGTCCCCGGATAGTGCACCCCATCGGCGTTCTCCCATTCGGCCGCGCCCCGAGCACAAAACCGACCGTTGCCCGCCGAAGTGAGCACCTCCCGCAGGCCCTCCGCCTCGGGATCGAAGCCCTCGTAACTGAGCACAAACGGATCCACCCCAACTCCTTGTTCGCTCTCGGATCGGAGCCTCGCAGCGGGGCGGATGCGTGTCAAACCATAAAGGCGGACGTTCTACCCTGATGGCATGGCCATCATCGTCTGCCCGAGCTGCGTAGCGCGCAACCGCGTCGGCCCGATCGCCTCGGGGTTTCCCCGGTGCCCCAAGTGCAAATCGGAGCTGCCCTGGCTGGTCGATGCTGACGCGGAGAGCTTCGACGCGGAGACGAGCGCGTCGGTGCCGGTGGTCGTCGACTTGTGGGCCGCGTGGTGCGGTCCATGCCGGATGATCTCGCCCGTGCTGGCGGACCTGGCCCGACGGCACGCCGGACATCTGAAGATCGTCAAGGTCGACGTCGACGCCAACCCCGGCCTGGCTGCGCGCTTCGGCGCCCAGTCGATTCCGCTCCTGGTCGTTATCCGCGACGGGCGCGAGGTCGACCGGATCGTGGGTGCGCTTCCGCGCGCGGCGCTCGAGCAGCGGCTCGGTCCGGTGCTCGCCGGCTGAGCTCGGCGTTCAGCTCGCGGGCAACGCGAAGTAGTCCTCGGTGATGACGGGCTCGAAGCCCGCGTCGGTGTAGATGTTGAGCGCGCGGTCGTTCTCGACCTCGACCTCCAAGCGGATCCGGCTCGCGCCGTCGGCACGCAGCTCCTGGCACGCTCGCCTCAGGGCATCACGTCCGATCCCTCGGCCCTGCCACGGAGGATCGACGACAAAGCCATAGATGCCGCCATCGCCTTCCTCATGGGTGATGCTCAACGTCCCGACGGCCGAACCGTCCAACTCGATGACCAAGATCCGCCCCCGGGGCGAGTCGAGCCGGACGCCCAGATCGTCCGGCGCCGGCCCACCGAACCCCGCCTCGAGCAGACGCCCGATGAGCGGCAGATCCGCTTTTGATCCTGGACGCAGGCTGAGTGCCGGGTCGTGCGGCCCGTCGGTCGGCGCGCCCGACAGCACCAGCCCATGCTCGGAGTGATCCAGCACTCCGCCCCTCCGCATCGCCAGCCGCTGGCCAGCTTCTGAGGAGCGCGGCACGATCAGCAGCACCTGGCGGCAACCGCGCTCCCGGTAGAGCGGCACGGCCGCGTCCAAGAGAGCCGTCGCGATGCCGCGCCGGCGGGCGTCGGGAGCGACCATGCCGGCCAACTCGAGCACCCCGCCATAGCCATAGAACCCCAGAAAGCCCGCCAGCCGGTCGCCCTCCCACCACAACAGGTCCTCGACGCGGTCGCCGACACGCCCACGCAGGGTCCCCCACTCCAGCTTCAGGCGCCCGCCGTCGGCGTCGGTGACCCGCCGTTCAAGATCCGCGATCGCGGAAAGCGCTCGCGGAGATAGACCAGCGGCTCGTTCCAGCATGCTGACAGCAAACCAGAATCGCCCCAGCTTATGAGTTCGGTAAGTCTTCTGTCGGTGTCAGTAACACGACTGCTACACCCGAGGTACCTAATGTAGGAACAGCAACCACCAATCCGCGGGACCCGACGGACCGGGACACAACGTCGGAGCGAGGCGGTAATCATGAAACTCAGTAGCGGCAGTAGAAACCGGTCGGATGCCAACCCGCAGTGCTGCACCAAGCTCAAGGAGCTCTTCCAGCGCTGGCACGAGGGTTTGAACGAACTCCGCGTCGCGTTGCTGGCCGGCGATCGTAGCCGTAGAGCCAAACGCGATCGGCGCGCCGTCTATGGTCCTGAGCGCGCGGCGGCGGATCAGCTCACACCCCTGGTGGACGAGGGTCCGGAGCCGGTCGCAGCCGCTCCTCTCACCACCGACGGCGAGACTGACGAGCGTCAGGTCACACGCTCCCTCGACGACCGCTCGCAGGCGCTCGCCGAGGTGTGCGCGCGGCTCCTCGAGGACCTGGACGGCGAAGAGGTCAGGGCCGCGGAGATTCGCTTCGTCGTTCATAAGCACGACCATCCCGGCCGTCCGCGTCTGGATCCGGCGTCAGCGGATCGCGTCAGCGACGGCGAGCTGGTGTTGGAATTGCGCCGGCTGCTCGCCTGGTCGGGCGGGGCGATTGCGGATGTCGCACGAGCGCTCGAGACGCGCGGTGCCGAGCTGGACGAGAGTGCCCGCGAGTTTCTGAGAGAGGAGATCGAAGCTCTCGACGCCGACGTCCAAACGCTCAACGTGTACGTGGCCGAGCCCATCAATTGGGACAGCGAGTTCGGATGCCTGCTTTCCGGGGAGGTCGCTCCGTTCGACGACCTTCCCGGCGATGAGGACGACGAGACCGACTAGTTCGTACCGCTCGCCTCGAGCCCCCGGGTGCCCGATCGAGCGGCCGTGCGCTCGTGCTGCTCGGTGGCCGTGGTTGTCGCGAGCAGCGTGAGCGCCTGGGCGCTGCGGCTCCCCGGCATGGCGTGGTAGATGCACAGGGTCTGGCGGTCGGCGTCGGGGATCGGCAGCTTCTCGTAGCCGAGCTCCAGGGCGCCAAGTTGGGGGTGCTGGATGTGCGTGGCAAGACGATCGCCCAAGGCGCGACCACGAGCGTCCTCGTCGCAACCTCTCCTGCGCTCGAAGGCATCGGCGGTCGCTACTTCGAGGACTGCAACGAGGCCGAGAGGCTGCCGCCCCACACCGCCAGCCCGGCTCCGTCTGGGGTTGCTCCCTATGCGCTCGACCCAGACGCTGCGGAGCGTCTGTGGGCGCTGTCGCTGGCTGCGACACGCGCATGAGCGAAGCTCGGGGGTCAGCGGGCGGCCGCGCGGGGATCGTGTCGCGATTCTGACCGTTGGCGCGTCCGCCAGATCGGCGCAAAACGGCGCCCGGAACACTTCAAGAACGCTGTCTCGGCCGGAGCCCCTCATCGGCACGGTGAGGGCCGGAACTCGGCGGGCGCCTCCGGGCAAGACACAGCAGATGCTCATCGCCAACACGGACACCCACCTCACCGACGCCGCGATCATCGTCGCTTCCCAGCGTGATCCGGCGCTGTTTGCGCAGATCTTCGACCGTCACTGGACTCGAATCCACCGCTACTGCGTCAGCCGGGCGGGCGCCGCCGGCGAGGACATCGCCGCCGAGACGTTCCGCGTCGCTCTCGACTCGCGCCGCCGGTTCGACCGCTCACGCGTCGATGCCGGGCCGTGGTTGTTTGGGATCGCCACCAACCTGTTGCGCCATCGGCTGCGCTCGGAGACGCGGCGGACTCGGGCGCTCGCCCGGCTTCATCTTCACGACGAGGCCGACCTGGCCGATGGGGCGCTTGACCGGATCGAGGCCGAGGCGCTCGGTCCGCAAGTGGCCGCCGCCCTCGCTCAGCTTTCGCCGAAGTATCGAGATGCGCTGCTGCTGCACGTGTGGGGCGATCTCTCCTACGAGCAGGTGGCCGAAGCCACCCACGTTTCGGTCGGCACCGTCCGCTCGCGAATCCACCGCGCCCGCAGCTACGTCCGCTCCGCTTTGCACCCCGAGGAGATCCTTCCATGACCGACGACTACGACCTCGATTGGTTCGCCCAGCACCGGCCCCACCCCGATCCGCCCTCGCGCGCGGCCACCCGCCACGCCCGCTCGGCGCTGATCGCCCACGGGGTCGGCCGACGGCGGGCGCGGCGCCGGGCGGGTGGGCTGGCCGCCGCCGGCGTCGTTGCCGTGGCCGCGGTGGTCCTATTCGTGACCAGCGGCACCACCCGACCCGCTGCGAGCCCTCGTGTGTCGATCGCCGTCGCGCCGTTCATCACGTCCCACGGGACCATGCCCAGCGGCGCGATCGCCGCGGCGCCGACCCCGCTGATGAGGCTCGCCGCCGACGTGCACCGGCTCTCCTCGCCACCCCAGCCCGGCGACGCCACCCTCGTGGTCCGCGACACCTTCCTGGACGGCCAGCATGTGATCGACGGCGCCGTCTACGGCGGCTATGACCTGTACACCGACTCGGGGCAGTACTACTACGCGCCCGACTCGCTGGCGCAGCTCCAGCAGATCTTTGACACCCACCAGGTCGTCATCGACAGCGGCAACGAAGCCCACCGCCTCGACGTGCTCGCCGGCGCCGCCGGTGACACGCCCGCACAGGCCCGAGCCGCCCTGTTGAGCACCGAGCCCAACGACGGCCGGGGCCCAACTCCCGCCCAGGAGAAGGCATTCCTGCGCCAGCTCCCCCCGCGGCTGCGTAGCCGTTTCGAGGCGGCCGCTCGCCACCCCGACCTCCGCCTCTCGGAGGACAGCGAGATATGGGGCGACGCCACCGAGGCGCTGGCCGTCGGCGCCGGCCGTCCCGACGTACGAGCCGCCGCCATCAAGGCACTCAGCACCCTGGAGGGGGTCACTCAAACCTCAACTCGGGTCGATGGGGTAAGCGCGCTCAAGGTGAGCTTCCCCGATGGCAACTACCTCGAGCAAATCTGGCTCGACGCCACGACGGGAGTTCCGATCGAGGAGAAGGATGGGGACAACTCGGCCACCGCCTACGCGGTCGAGCGCGTCACTGCGACCCAACTGCCGGCCCAGATCCCATCGGCAGCTCGTCTGCGCTAGCCGAGCCGGTCTCCGGCGGTTAGCTCAAATCCGTGCGAGGAGCGGGCCTCTTGGGCGTGTATCAGCTGCGCGTGCCAGCGCGCCAGTTGGGTTCGCTGGCAGCCCGGGCAGGTCCCGACGTGTCGGGCATGGCCGCACGGTCTCGTCCCTGGAGCGGCGACCGGTCGGATCGTCGATGCGGTTGACGCAGTTCGGATCATGACCGGCCCATGGTCGGCGCTTGGTGGACCAGGTTGCCGCGGTCCGCATCGGGCAGCTCCCACAGTCGCTGGAGCTCGCGCGCACAGACCTCCTCGCGATCAAGGGCGGCGCGGTAGACGAGATAGACGATTTCGTTCGTGTCGTCCGAGCCGTTGAACCAGACCTGGAGGATCCGATCACATTCGTCCTCAGCGCCGAGCCAGGCGCGATACGCATCATCCACCAGGCACTCCCAGAGTCCGGTGACGTCAGCATTGCGATCTTCGATCATTTCTACGTACCTCAATCCGCGAGGAGGGTCAGGGTTCCTTGGTCTTCCAACGCCTGCCGGAGGCGCGCGAGCGCCCGCTGTCGCGTCGGGCCGATGCTTCCGACCGGCATGTCCAAGGCGGCCGAGATCTCCTCGTAGGAGGGACTCGGCTCGGCCATCAGCAGCCGCAGCAGCGCCTGATCGCTCGCTCGCAGGAGCGAGAAACCGCGCGACATGGCTTGATTTCGCTCAAGGCGAGCCAGTGACTCACCCGGGAGTGGGTCGGGCGATTCCTGCTCTGGGAACTGATCGCCGGTGAGAAGCTGGCGCTGGTTGCCTCCCAGGACACGCAGGCACTCCCGCCGCGCGGTGGTCGCGAGCCACGCCCCAACCCGAGCGGGGTCGTGGAGCCGGTCGAGGGATTCGACCAGCCTCAGCCATGTGAGCTGCACGACGTCGCCTCCATCGGCGTCCCGCAACCGGTGTGCGCGGACAACTGCCCAGATCAACCCGGAGAACTCATTGACCAGCGCATCCCAGGCGGCGTGTTCACCGGCCGCCGCCGCGAGCACAAGATGTGCGACATGTTCGTCCGGCAGCCGCCGCGGCGCGGGCGGCCTGCTGCGAGGTCGGAGGTCCACGATCGCGGAGTTGGTCCGCGGAGCAGAACGCTCCGCGGACCCATTGCCGCCGCCCGAGACCGGCGAGTGGCTCATCGTTCCTCCAACTTCGCGCGGCCCGGGATCAGACGAGAGCACCACGAGAAGAGTGAGCGGCTGCCACGACTGTCGGAGAGCTCTTCGCTCCGGGCCTCCTGGCAGAGCCGGCGATTGTCGGCTTCGCGCAGGCGCTCGGCTTGAATGCTCCGTGCGACTTCGGTGTATAGGGGCACGTCCGCCGCGGAGCGGGAACCCCGTTCGATCGGATGCCTCATAGCGATTGATCTCCACGTGTATCGAGGGCCTTTGACATCGCTCGTAAGCGTGGAGAAGGGCCATTTCGCGCCGATTGCGCTGGACTTGCGGTCGGGCTACCGCGCGGATTGGCCAGCGCTTCTCCGCGCCGAGTCGCTACACGGACGAGCGACGCGTCGCCCGCGGGTCGCTCGATTACTGCTGCTCGAGAATCTGCTCGTACAAGGCCCGCGTTTCGGCCGCGGGCAGAACGCCCAGATCGTCCATCAGTCGTTGGCGCAGGCGCTCGTACACGAGTAGCGCCTCCGCCCCGTTCCCCTGCGCCGCGTGCAAACGCATGAGGAGGCGATGGTCGGACTCACGGTACGGGCGGAGCGCCAACAACGCCTCGGCTGCCGCCTCCGCGAGCGGGAGCTCGGCCCCACCGAGCGCCAGCGCCGCCTCGGTTTCTATTTCGAGTACCTCGGGAATGGCACCGGCCAGCTCGGTCCGCGTGTCGCGAACCCACTCGTCGTTGTCAAACTCAGGGAGGAAGTCCTGCTGCCACACCTTCAGAGCAGCGCGAGCGGCGCGAATCGCTGCGGCGGGTTCCCCGCGGGCAAGATGGCGACGCGCCTCCTGCCGCCAGGCTTCGGCAGCCTCGACGTCGACGACCGCATCGTCGCCCAGCTCGAGGCGCAGCTCGCTTCGGCCGACGATCCTCTCCTTGCCCAGCACCGCCCGAAGCCGGGTGATGTGCACGTTGAGTCCCTCCTCCGGAGACGCGGGACGGTCCCGCGGCCAAAGGATCTCGGCCATCTCATCCCGTCGAACCGTCCGGTGCCGGTTCGCCACCAAATAGGCGAACAACTGGCGGCCCTTCCTGCCGGACAGCTGCGACTCCCGCCGGCGTCCGTCAATCTCCAGCACCAGCGGGCCGCACAGGTTGATCACGACGCGCGCTTGCGGCAGATCCAGAACTTCCTCCGCGCTAGTCGTCCCGACGGTGAGCAGCGAATCCAGCGGGCCGTGGGCCTTGACCACCAGCAAGGTGCGACCGACCCGGATCGTGTCGCCGCCGATCAGTCGCCGGCTGCCATGTAGCCGCTCCCCATTGACCCAGGTCCCGTTCCTCGAAAGACCGTCATCGCGAATCGCCCATTCGTCTCCGATCCGCTCGATCTGAGCGTGGACGCGAGACGCCTGGCTGTCCCAGGGCAAGGGGATGAGGTTGTTTTCCCGTCGGCCAATCGTCACCGAGGCGTCGTGAGCCGAGAGGTCGAGCGAGTGCTCGGTGCCGTCTGGCTCGGACCAGTAAATGCGCGGACCGGATATCGTCGACGCTCGGCCGTCACCGGGTATCGACCCCACTTGAGTCAACGTCCGTTGCTCCCGGCGATGTTCAGCCGAGCACGTCGCGGTACGGGATTTCATTCCGCGTTTCCCGCGTCCGGCACGGCCAATCCGTCATGGCTAGGGCACTTTCAGGCGAATGATCGCCTCGGGGTCGCTGATCACGAACTGAAATCTCTCGGACACTCTGAAACGGTAAAACGGGAGGCCGTTGGTCAGAGTCTCACCGATGAAAAGCGTGGTTGCCTCCTGTGCGCCATAGATTGTTATTGAGTCCCCCGCGAGCGACACCAAAATTCCGAAGGTGCTAGGCAAGACGCCGCTTGCCACTAAGTGTGCAACGCGACCCCTGAGATGGTGCTCTGCTGTTTCGGCCGAGTTCGGGTCTAGTCGCGAGTGTGCTTGCTTGTATAGCTCCTGACCCAAGATCAGGGCGAACGGATCGGGCCATCCGGCGGACGTCAGGGCAGCCATTTGAGCCGTAACTGTGTTGAGAAGTTTTTGGGCTTCAGTGAGCGCCCGGTCTCCTTTGACCTCCGCTTCCTTTTGGCCCCCCACGACAACGCCCTTCAGTTCGTCTTTATTCGCGACCATCGCGCGAGGCGGGAATCTAGGAGGAACATTCGGGGCAGCTGCGGCCCAATTCACGGGATCGTTAGCGAGAGTGATGTAGTCCTCCGCCATCGCGACCGACTTCGCCGCCATTCGCGCGAGGGTGCGGGCTGTATGGAGCGTGCTTTCGGCCTCGGCCTGAGCCGGCGTCAACTGGAACCACACCGAGATTTCCACGAACGGGTGGGCGTCTCCCTCAGGGATGTACAAGGCGTTTTCTCCCGCCAGCTTTTTCACCTGGGCTCTCGATAGCCAACTCGGCACCCCAGCACCGGATGCGCTCAGGTCCTCGGTGTGAAAGACCTTCCGCGCCACCCGGACCTTCTGGACCTCGTCCAGCACTGCCTGGTCGATGTCGGCCCACGTGGCCGCGTCCCAGAGGTCATCACGCCGATAGTTCAGCAACTCGCACCATCCTCCGGCAGTTCAGGCTGCACGGTCGGTAGCCCCGGTATCGAGAGACGCCTCTGGCAGTTTAACGCCTCGCCAGAACCGCCGGTCAATTTTTCTCGCGCAATGGTGGCGCGGGTCGTGACGCGGCCGATAGCATCCGCCCGTGGAGGTCGGCGAGGTCTTCGCAAACCGGCGTACGGGAGCCATGGTCGAGGTCCTGGCTTGGCCTGAGATCGCGGGCTCGGGCGCAATCGAGCTCCGTCGCGTCTACGCCCCGGGAATGGGTTTCCGCGTCCCCCATGTGCATGTCATGCTCGACGAGACCTTTCGTGTGGAGTACGGGGTGGCTGACTTTTGGATCGGCCGCCGGCCTGGACGGCTGGCCGAGGGCCAGGAGTTCCGGGTGCCGAGGTACGAGGTGCACTTGGGGCCGCTTAACCGATCGACGAGCGATCTCGTGTTCACCCATACTCTCGAGGCCACGAGAACGGCGCACATACGACGGTACGCGGAGACGCTCGCGCGATTCATCAAGGAGGAGCGGGACGTGCACGGCGATCTACCGCCGATGGTCGCCGCGGCAATATTCGCGGGCAAGGACCAGCAGACGGTCCTGCCCGTACT
>DATJRS010000220.1:0-148327 GCA_035504535.1 Solirubrobacteraceae bacterium
CCCTCATGCGCGGACAGCTCCTCCCGCCGGCGGAGCTCACCGCGATGAGGACGCCGTCTGCGGCCAACCCGGGCTACGGCCTCGGAATCGGAATCATCACCACCGACTGCCGGCTCACCGCCTACGAGCACGGCGGCGCAAGCTACTCGACCACCAGCGCCGCTCTCGTCTCTAGCGACGGCAAGCGCGTCGCGGTCGTTCTGCTCAACGGCAACATCTCCCAAGGCCACTCGCCCGGGACACGCTCGAGCGATGCGGCCTTCGCCGCCGCGCAAGCGCTGTTCTGCGCCGCATAGCGCGGCAGCCACGGTTTTGCGCGCGTGTCCTGCGGTCATGCGCCGGGTGGGGGAGGGACGCTGAGCTGTCGGCAGATCCCGCGGGCGGTCGGCATCTTGATCTCACGGTGTCGGGGCACGGTCGTTCGCTGGCCCGTGGCGGGGTTCTCCCAGAGCTCGTGCTTCGCCGCTTCGCGAGCGAGGCGACAGTCGTGATCGGTGAGGTGCCGCTCGAGCTCGCGCTTCTTCACGCAGCGATCTCGACGGACTCGACCAGCGCCCAGCCGGTCGGCGGGATCGCCTCGCCCCGCGCTCCGCGCTCCTCGAGGACGAGCGCGATCGCATCCTTGACCATGTCGCGGGCCTGGTCGAGTGTCTCGCCCTGCGTGTGGACCTCCGGCAGCTCAGGAACGTGCGCATAGACCCAGCCGTCGCCCGCGTCCTCGTAGACGACGTTGAAGGTGTGGGCGGCCATACAGGGACGGTAGCGCGACGAAGCGCTTCGTTGGATGGGGTCAGCCTTGGATTCGAATACGGGAGAGCCCGTGCTTGCGCCGTAGTATTTCGCCATCCGGGGTCAGGAAGTCGCGAGAGCGCGGGGGGTGGGCAGTCGCTTCTAGTCTCGTTTGCGATACGCCGACCTTGGGACATATTGGGGACATGAACTGCCGAATCCCCAAGCCCGCCGGGGTGTCTGGGTTCAGGACATATGTCCCAGGTGATAGGTCCCTGATGAGTCGGGACATAGGTCACACCTAGCGTCAGGGGGTTGCGGCGGTCGTCGCGGAGGCCGAGCCCGTAGGGCGAGGCCGCAGCGGCGATCGCCGGCGCTGGGTCGTCTGGGGGTGGGCGGACTGTGCGGGGATGTCTCGTGCTCGCGTTGCTGTCCTCCAGGTCGTCTCCCAGCAGTTGTCTGTCACCCAAGCCGCTGCCGAGTACGGGTTCTCCCGCCGGCATCTGCATCGCCTCCTCGTCCGTTACCGAGAGGGCGGCCTGGACGCGCTGGAGCCGCGGTCCCGCCGTCCGAAGACCACGCCGATCGCCATGCCCGAGATGGTTCGTCGGCGGGTGATCGAGCTGCGAGCGCAGCTCACTGCCGACGGGCTTGATGCGGGTCCCGAAACGATCCGTTGGCATCTCGAGCGGGAAGGTCTGGGAGCGCCGTCGACCTCGACGATCCGGCGGGTTCTGCACCAGGCCGGACTGATCAGACCTGAGCCCAGAAAGCGGCCAAGGTCCTCCTACACCCGCTTCGAGATGGCGCAGCCGAACGAGATGTGGCAGTCGGACTTCATCCACTGGCGGCTGGCTGACGGGAGCGATGTCGAGGTTCTGAACTGGCTGGATGATCACTCCCGGTTCCTGCTGTCCTGCACCGTGCATGAGCCCGTGAGCGGCGATGACGTGGTGAGCGTATTCCTAGCCGTCATCGAGGAATACGGCCCGCCGGCCAGCACCCTCACGGATAACGGCAGCGTCTATACGTCCCGGTTCACCGGCGGTCGCAACGCCTTCGAGTACATCCTCCCGATCCTCGGGATCCGCCAGAAGAACGGATCCCCCGGACATCCACAAACCCAAGGCAAGACCGAGCGGTTCCACCAGACCTTGCAACGCTGGCTCAGGGCTCGGCCAACGGCGCGCAACGTCGCCGAGCTGCAAGCCCAGCTGGACGAGTTCCGCACGCATTACAACGAGCGGCGCCCTCATCGAGCCCTGCATCGCAGAACCCCGGGCGACGTCTACCGCGCTACCCCGAAAGCCTCCCCGGCGAGCAACGGCCACCCGCTCGGGCATTTCCGCCTGCGCTATGACCGGCTCGACACCAAAGGCAAGATGACCCTCCGCCGCGCCGGACGCATGCACCACCTCTGCATCGGCACCACCCACGCGCGCAAACGCGTCCTCGCGTTCGCCGACGAGCACCACATCACCGTCGCCGACCTCACCACCGGCGAAGTCCTCTCAAAACACCAGATCGAGCCGCACAAGAGCTACTGGCGCAACCAAATGCGAGAGCCCGGCCGCTGGCCGAGCCCTCAAAAATGAGACCTATGTCGCGACTCATCCGAGACCTATGTCCCGACTCATGACAAGGTGGAGCTGGGGGGACTCGAACCCCCGGCCTCGTGACTGCCAGTCACGCGCTCTGGCCAACTGAGCTACAGCCCCGTCGAAGTCGAAGTCGTGTGCAAGGTTAATGCATGACTCCTGACCGTTGCGTGGGGGAGTGAGACGAAGCGCGATGTGTGTCCTATTCGCCAGCAGACGCGCCGAGAGCAGGAAGCAACGGTCAAGCTCTCCGCAATACACCGCGAATAGGTCCACCTCGTCGTCGCCGTAGGTACCGCGGACGTATCCGTGAGGTGTGCAGCGACACGTGCCGATTCGAACCATCACAAGGTCTCCTGCCTGGCTCAGCCGGCCCCACTTGACCTGCACTCGCAGTAGCTGGCCGCCAAGGTCCAGCACGAGATCGGCGCGGCCGTGCTCGCTGACCGGCCGCCAGACCCGCACCCCGAGCTTCATGGCGGCAAACACGATCGCCTCCTCGGCGATGGCGCCCTTGTCGTTCGAATTCAGCACGAACACATGTTCGCGTGCGCCCAGGACGGAACGGGCGCTCAATCAGAGAAAGGAAGGTTGAGTTGTCTGTTCTCAAGCTCAGGGCAGCCTGCCGGTGAGAGTCCGGTCCGGGGAGATGCCAGGGTCCCTGGTAAGGAAGCCCCCGTGCGTCGCCGAGAGGCGGGGTGCGAAGCGGGGTGGAATGACTGGCCGGTCCGCAGCATTAAGCGAAGCCTGCGGCGTCGTCAATGTTCACCGTCCGTGTGGGCGGTCCAAGAGGAGCCGAGCCCGCGTGAACAGGGCGAAGGCCATGGAACGCGTCTTTGGGCCTGGAGCGGGCGCGGAAGAACCTCTCGGCGTATGGGGCGTGGAACGGTCAGATGGTTGTTCTGGGAACTGGGGAGACCCTCCTCGGCCCGGTCCCTGCGGGGGATCGGAGCGGTATCGGTCTATGAGCGGCAGGACCGTGAAGCGGCCGGTAGTCGAGAGGGAGTCGGAGGGGGTCGTAGTAGTGGTGATGGTCAGGACAACACAACCTGGCCGGAGCGAAGGACCCCTGCTTCATCCATGCATGACGGTGAGTGGGAGGGGCGCTGATGAGTGCCGGAAGTTCGGCTAGTTCCATCAGCCCGGCCGGTGGCCGGGATCGCGTTCGAGCCCTTCAGCGCGTGCTTTATCGCGGTGCCAAGCAGGATCCCGAGCGTCGGTTCCATGCCCTGTTTGACAAGGTCGCCCGCAGCGACGTGATGTGGCGGGCGTGGAGTGACGTGCGGGCCAATAAGGGCGCGCCCGGGGTTGACGGCATCAGCATTGAGGATGTCGAGCAGTCCGGGGTGCTGGCGTTCCTCGAAGAGCTCGCCGCGGAACTACGGTCTGGCCGGTATCGGCCGAGGCCGTTGCGGCGGGTGCATATTCCTAAGCCGGGCAGGCCGGGTCAGACCCGGCCGCTGGGCATACCCACAGTTGCTGATCGGGTGGTGATGGCCGCCGCGAGGATCGTGCTCGAGCCTGTGTTCGAGGCGGACTTCCTGGCGTCCAGTTTCGGGTTTCGCCCGAAGCGCTCGGCCCATATGGCGGTTGAGGCCATTCGGGTCGCTGCCAACCAGCGCAACGATTGGGTGCTCGACGCCGACATCAAGGCGTGCTTTGACGAGATCGATCATGACGCGCTGATGGCCGAGGTCGGCCGGCGGGTCATCGATCGGCAGATGTTGAAGCTGCTGCGGTGTTGGCTTAGGGCGGGGATCTTCGAGGGCGGGGTCATCACCAATCCAGGTGAGGGGACCCCGCAGGGATCGCCGATCTCCCCGCTTTTGGCGAACATCGCTTTGCATCGCCTTGATCAGGCGCTGCGGAACGAGAACCGCCTGACGGGGACGCTGGTCCGCTACGCGGACGACTTCGTCGTCCTGTGTCTGACCGTCGAAGGGGCCAAGGAGGCCCAGCGGCGAGCGGCGATGGTGTTGGGCGAGCTCGGGCTGAGACTCAGCCCGGAGAAGACCAGGATCGTCGAGCTGACCAGAGGCAAAGAGGGGTTCGACTTCCTCGGTTTCCACATGCACAAGGTGGAGTCCTGGAAGTGGAGGGGGAAGTTCTATCTGCAGCGCTGGCCTTCGGCGCGAGCGATGAACAGCGTCCGGGCCAAGATCCGAGCGCTGACCAACCGGCGTTATGCCGGGCTCGACCTGGCGGCCATCGTGGAACGCCTCAACCCGATGATCAGGGGCTGGGGCAACTACTTCCGGATCGGTAACTGCGCCCGGAAGTTCCACCAGATCGACGCCTACCTCCACGAACGCCTCGCGATCCTCGCCGCGGACAAGCACCAGCGATCCGGCCGCCGCTGGGTAGCCGACTACAACTGGGCTTGGTTCCAGCGCCTGGGCGTCCACACACTGGGCGGATCGGTCCGCTACGGGAACGCGCATGCCCCGCGATGAAGGGTGTCGGAGAGCCGTGTGCGGGAGAACCGCACGCACGGTTCGATGCGGCGGCGGGAGGCAGAAAACGACCAGTCGGCAAGCCCGTGCAGTCGTTTGAAACCTCCCGCCGACCCTACACGAGCATCGGACGGAAAGGGCCGTTTGCAGGCGAAACGCGCCGGCGGTGCTGGCTGTTAGCCGGGCGGGAGGAATTCCGGCACGTCGAGCCCGTCATCGGCAGGGCTGGGGAGCCGCTCGCCGTCGCCCGCCGGCTCGTCGCGCTCGCGCCGGCGGCCGCCCGCGCGAGCACCCGAGCCCGCGCCGGCCCCGGCACCCGCGGTGCCAGCGCCGCGCGACGCGCCACCTCCCGCCGACCGCTCGACCCGCTCGATCTGCGCGACCAGCCGCGAGTGCACGCGCTGCACGTCGCCGAGCAGCCGCTCGGCGTTCGAGCGCAGCGAGTTGCTCATCTCGCGCAGGTTCGAGACGAGCTCCAGCCCCTCCGAGCGGACGCCGTCCGCGGTCGCCCGGGCGTCGTCCAAAAGGCTTCGCGCGCGCGCCTCCGATTCAGCCCGGGTCCTCGCGGCGGCTTCGTGAGCCTCGCGGACGATCTGGCCGGCGCTGTCCTCGGCCCGGGCCACGATCTCAAGGGCCTGGCCGGTAGCCGCCGCCTTGGCCGCCTCGGCGTCGGCCGCGCCGGACTCGCGCAGACGGGTGGCCTCGGCCTGGGCCAGGCGTTCGATCTCGGATGCCTCTTCCTCGGCGGCGCTGACGCGGTTGTCGGCGGCTCGCTGACCCTCGGCGATCCGATCGCGGGCTCGTTGCTCGGCCTCGACGCGAAGCTGTTCGGCCTCGGCCCGCAGCTTCTCGGCCGTCTCCTCGGCGGCGGCGATGATCGCGGCGACGCGCTCAGCGGCGACGTCTGCGCTGACAGGATGGCGCTCAGAACCGGTGCTCTCAGCCACCCGGGGATCGTAGAGCGGTTGCGCGCGAGGAGCGGAGGGGCTTGCGGGAGCTGATGCCTGCCGGCGCGGCGTCGCGGCCCGGCCCGGCCCGCTCGAAGTAACCTCCTGTTCCCGTGGCCGAGCGACGTTACGACCCCAAGCAGATAGAGCCCAAATGGCAGGAGATCTGGGCGCGCGAGCGCACGTGGGAGGTGTCCAACGACCCCGACGAGCACGACGGACGCGAGAAGTCCTACGTGCTCGAGATGCTGCCCTACCCGAGCGGCGAGCCCCACATCGGGCACCTGAAGAATTACGCGCTGGGCGACGCGATCGCGCACTTCCACCGCCGTATCGGCCAGCGGGTGCTGCACCCGATGGGCTACGACGCGTTCGGACTGCCGGCGGAGAACAACGCGATCAAGACCGGCGTCCACCCGCGGGAGGCCACGAACCGTTCGATCGCGTCCTACCGCCACTGGTTCCACCGCTGGGGCATCTCGATCGATTGGAGTCGCGAGCTCGCCACGCACGAGCCGACGTACTACCGCTGGACGCAGTGGATCTTCCTCAAGCTGTTCGAGCGAGACCTGGCCTACCGCAAGAAGGCGGCGGTCAAGTGGTGTCCGAACGACCAGACCGTGCTCGCCAACGAGCAGGTGATCGACGGCCGCTGTGAGCGGTGCGGCGCACTCGTCGAGGTGCGGCAGCTCGAGCAGTGGTTCTTCCGCATCACCGACTACGCCGACCGGCTGCTGGACGATCTCGACACGATCGACTGGCCCGAGCACGTCAAGGCGATGCAGCGCAACTGGATCGGCCGCAGCGAGGGCGCCGAGGTCGTGTTCCGTTGCGAGGAGCTGGCGATCGACTACTCGGTGTTCACGACCCGGCCCGACACGCTTTTCGGCGCCACCTTCTTCGTGATGGCGCCCGAGCACCCGGACGTGTTCAAGCTCGCGCAGGGCACCGAGTACGAGCAGCAGGTGCACGAGTACGTGAACCGCGCGATCACCGAGTCCGTCGAGTTGCGGGGCGCGGCGGACAAGCCCAAGACCGGCGTGCCGCTGGGGCGGACCGTGACCAATCCGGTGACCGGCGAGCAGATCCCGATGTTCGTCGCCGACTACGTGCTCATGGAGTACGGCACGGGCGCGATCATGGCCGTGCCGGCGCACGACCAGCGCGACTACGACTTCGCCAAGGCGTTTGGCCTGCCCATCCGACAGGTGGTCGCCCCGGAGGCGGTTGAAGGTGCCGCGCAGGCGCGTGAGGCAGCGGGGGAGGACGCCGCGGGCGAGCAGGGCGCGTTCACCTCCCACACCGAAAACGAGGTGCTGATCAACTCGGGGCAGTTCTCGGGCATGAACGCGGTGAAGGGACAGCAGGCGATCGTGGAATGGCTCGACCGTGAGGGCAAGGGCCACTTCTCGGTCAGCTACAAGCTGCGCGACTGGCTGGTCTCGCGCCAGCGCTACTGGGGCTGCCCGATCCCGATCGTGTACTGCGATAGGTGCGGCTTGGTCCCGATCCGTGAAGAGGACCTGCCGGTGGAGCTCCCCGACATCGAGGACTACCAGCCGAAGGGACGCTCGCCGCTGGCCGCGGCCGAGGACTGGGTGAACGTTCGCTGCTCAGAATGCGGCGGCCGGGCCAGGCGCGAGACCGACACGATGGACACGTTTGTCGATTCGAGCTGGTACTACATGCGCTACTGCGACGCCCGCAACGACCACGCCGCGTGGGATCGGCGCGCGCTGGCGGCCTGGATGCCCGTCGACCAGTACATCGGCGGCGTCGAGCACGCGATCCTCCACCTGCTGTATTCGCGCTTCTTCGTCAAGGCGCTCGCCGACATGCAGCTGCTCGACGTGCAAGAGCCGTTCCAGGCGCTGTTTACCCAGGGGATGATCCTTGGACCCGACGGCATCAAGATGTCGAGCTCGAAGGGCAACGTGATCGCGCCGAGCGAGATCGTCGAGCGGTTCGGAGCCGATGCCGCCCGCTGCTACGTGCTGTTCATCGGTCCGCCCGACCAGGACGCGGCGTGGGCCGACACCGGGATCGAGGGCATCCACCGCAGGCTGCTGGGCCGGCTGTGGCGCCTGGCCGATGAGCTCGGCGACACAGCATCGCCACCCGGCGCCGATCAGCCCAACAACCCGACCGGGGACGCCCTGACCATCGTGCGTAAGGCGCACTGGGCGATCGACAAGGTCACGCGGGACATGACCGGGCGCTTCGCCTTCAACACCGCGATCTCGGCCATCATCGAGCTGACCAACGAGATCTATCGCTACCCCGAGGCCGACCCGGAGGCGCGCAGATTCGCCACCGCGACCGCCGCGTCGCTGGTGTTCCCGTTCGCTCCCCACCTGGGAGCCGAGGCATACGAGATGCTGACCGGCCGCCGAGCCTGGGAGGAGCCATGGCCCGATGCCGACCCGGACCTGCTCCAGACCGAGACTTTCGAGCTGGTCTGCCAGGTCAACGGCAAGGTCCGCGATCGGGTGAGCGCTCCCACGGGCGCACCCCGCGAGGAGCTCGAAAAGCTCTGCCTGGAGTCTCGCGGCGTGCAGTCGCACCTGGACGGCCAGCAGGTCACCAAGGTGATCGTGGTGCCGGACAAGCTGGTCAACGTCGTCGTCCGCTGAGCGGCGGCGTTGGCGCATCGCGCGTATGTGGCGGTCGTCGGCCCCGGCGACGCGTCAAAAACCGAGCTGGCCGCGGCGGAGGCGGTCGGCCGCGGCCTGGCGCAGGCGGGCGCGATCGTGGTGTGTGGCGGTCTGGGCGGCGTGATGGAGGCAGCTGCGCGCGGCGCGACGGAAGCCGGCGGCACGGCGGTTGGCATCCTCCCGGGCAGCGACCGGGCGGCCGGCAACCGGTGGTTGACGGTTGCATTGCCGAGCGGACTGGGCGAGCTGAGGAATGGCCTCGTAGTCCGCTCCGCCGACGCGGTCATCGCGGTCGGTGGCGCCTATGGCACCCTCTCGGAAATCGCGCTGGCGCTGAAAACCGGCGTCCCGGTCATCGGCATCCACACCTGGGAGATCGAGGGAATCGAAAAGGTCGACTCCTCAGGCGAAGCCGTGGCCAAATCGCTCGCGGCCGGTGCGAGCCGGACCCGCGCATAGACTGGACACGTGCCCGCCTTCAAGCCCGCCTACCTGATCCACGGCGATGACCACGGCCGGATCGCCGAGCGCCGGCGCCGGCTCCGCGAGCTGGCCGAGGAACAGAGCGGCGCGCAGGGGGTAGAGCTGTTCGAGGGCGACGCGGCGACCCCGGACGCGGTCGCCGGTGCCCTGAATGCCCTGACCTTTGCAATCGGCCGGCGGTTCATCGTGGTGGACGGCGTCGAGCGCTGGACCGACAAGCAGCTGGAGCCACTCACGCCCGCGCTCAACGACATCCCGCCGGACACCACGGTCGCGTTCTTCGCGCGCGAGGACGGCCGCGCCAAGGCCCCCAAGGGCCTGCACCAGGCGGTCAAGAAGGCAGGCGGCGACGTCGCCGCCGAGGAGAACGTAAAGCCGTGGGAGCTTCCCAAGTGGCTGATCGCCCGCGCCCGGGAGCTCGACCTGCAGCTCGAGCCGGACACCGCTCGCGCGATCGTCGCGCACGTCGGCGACCGACAGCAGCGTCTGCTGCGCGAGCTCGAGAAGCTCGCCCTGTACGCCGGCCCGGGCGCGCGCGTGGACGGCCCCATGGTGGATGAGCTCACGGCGCCGTCGGCTGAGCACAAGGCGTGGTCGCTGGCCGACACGATCCTCGCGGGAGACGCGTCCGCCGCCACCGCCCTGTACCTGACGCTCCGAAGTCAGGGGGAGCGGTTGCCGGGCCTCCTGTTCTGGATCAGCCAGCGCGTCCGGACGGCGCACGAGGTGGCCTGCGCGCTCGAGGCAGGCGAACCCCCGGCGCAGATCAAGCGGACGCTCCGGATGCCGTCCAAGGCCGCCGACCGGCTGATCGCCGATGCCCGTCGGATCGGATCCGAGGAGCTGCAGCGCACGATTGAGGAACTCGCCGAGCTCGAGCTCGCCTCCCGCGGCGGCGGAAGCGGCGCCGCCGCCGAGGACACGGTGGCGCTCCTGGCCATCACGCGCGTGGCCGCGTAGACCGCTCGCGGTCTAGATGACGTGAAGCAGCAGCGCGGCGATCAGCGCGATCGCGACGACCACCACCGCCGGCAGGAAATGCAGGATGCGGTTGGCGTCCGGGCGGTAGTTCGGCGGCGCGTTCGCCGCGTTGCGCATGACGAGCGCGGCGCCGCGAGACGCGACGGCATCGTCTCGTTCGAGCCGCAGCCGCTCGATCGTCGCCGACAGCTCATCGCGCTCGGCTACGGCGTTCTTGTGAGCGGCGATGGCCTCGTCGCGAGCGCGTAGGGCGCGGTCGCGTTCGTCGATCAGCGAGCCCCGTTCGGTGAAGAAGTCATCGCGTTCGGCGAGTGCGCCCTGCTGCGACGCCAGCGCGCCGGCGAGCTTGGCTGACAACTCGTCGCGCTCGGCGATCGCAGCGCGTCGCTCGGTCAGAGCCTCGTCGCGCGCTGCCAGGGCGGCATCGCGGAGCCGGAGCGCCTCCTCGCGCTCCCGGGCCGCCGCATCACGCTGCTTCGCGGCCTCGTCGCGGAGCTTCAGCGCTTCGCCGTGCGCCCGCATCAGGCGCTCGCGCTCTTCGGCGGCCGCTTCTTGGGACTTGCGAGCGGCATCGCGGGCTCCGGAAACCTCATCGAGCTTGGCGCCGCGTCGCGACAGCTCGTCCGACAGCTCGGCGATCTCGGCCTCGCGGCGCTCGAGCTCGCGCTGAACCCTGTGGATTTCACGGTGCGCCTTGACCAGCTCGGCTGACGGAGAGCGGGTCCGCCGGGTTTCGCTCGGCCCGCTGGTGCCGCTCGTTCCACTCGCGCCGCTCGCTCTGCTTGCACTGCGCGACGTGCTGCCGCTACTCCCGCCGGTCGCGCTGCCGGCGTCTTTCGAACGCCGCCGGCGCGTAGGCCGAGAGCTCGGCAGCGGGACCGAGACGGTGATGTCGGGGGCCACGTTCAGCTCGGCCTCGACCCACTGGTCGTCCTGCTCGTACGGGAACGAGGCCATCCATGGCTCGCCGTCCTCGGCCGCCCAGGGCTTGTGATCCAAGCTGGCCAGGAGGCGCTTCTGCTCCTCGTCCGCGAGCAAGGTCAGGCTCGGTCGAATGAAACGGCGGCCGCGCACGCCGAACCAGCGACCGTTGACCTCGAGCCGATCCGAACCCGCTTCGATCCGGTCCAACTCGAACGCTACTCCGCTCGCAGAAGCGGTTGCAGACTCGACAACCTCTGCCATGAGAGTCCACAAGTTACCCGGAAGCTCGCCGCGGGGGCGTCGTCGCAAGCCGCCTTGCAGCGAGCGCGACAGCTAATCGGGATTCAGGCGCGCCTCAACCGCGCCGCGCGCGACTTCTTGCGAGCGCCGGAATTGCGATGCAGCGCGCCCCGCTTGACCGCCTTGTCGATCGCCTGCACGAGCTGGCGGTGCTCGGTGTCCGCCTGGGCGTCCTCCCCGGCGGCGACCGCGTGCTCGAGGCGGCGGAAGTACGTCTTGATGCGCGACGTGTAGCGACGGTTCTCGAGCCGCTCACGCTCGGCCCGAAGGATTCGCTTCTTCTGTGACTTTATGTTGGCCATAAGCAGAGAGAAAGCCGCGGGCTTTTCCGCCGCGGCGCCGCCCTACTATAGCCGCCCTGGTCCAGATCGACACCAATAGATCGGGAGCCCGCCCACCCGGCAATGGCGCCGACCCGCCCGAGCCGCCCGGCTACCCGCCGGGACGGGAGCCGCCGCCCCCCGATCCGCCGCGGCGGCGCATCGCCGACAACACGGCGATCTTCGCGTTCGCCACCGCGCTTTCGCGCATTGCCGGGCTCGCCCGCGAGGTGGCCGGGGCCGCGTTCTTCGGAACGACCGCCGCCTATTCGGCGTACACGCTCGCCTCGCAGGTGCCCAACCTGTTCAGCAACCTGTTCTCGCAGGCGGCGCTGGGGGCGGCGTTCGTGCCGGTGTTCACCGACCTGCTCCAGCAGGGGCGCAAGCGCGAGGCGTTCCGGCTGGCCTCGACCCTGTTCTGGATCATCCTGGTCGCGCTCGGCGCGCTGACGCTGGTGTGGATGGCGGTCGCCGGCGTGATCACGCCCCTGTTCACCGGGAGCGGGATCCCGGCCGCGCTCACCGCCGCTCTCTCGCGCGTGCTGTTCCCGGTCGTGCTGCTGCTGAGCCTGACGGGTCTGTTCGTCGCGATTCTCCAGGCATACGACCAGTTCACGATCCCGGCCCTCGCGCCGGCGGTGTGGAACGTCGTGATCCTCGTGCTGCTGATCCTCCTGCGCGGCCAGTTCCACGGGGAAGACAAGGTCTATGCCTACGCGATCGCGTGGCTGGCGGCGACGGTGGTCCAGTTCCTGATGGTCGCCGGGGCGTTGCGGACGATCGAGTTCCGGCTCGCCTTCAGCTTCGACTGGCGCGATCCGCGGATTCGTCAGGTCCTCCTCCTGTTCATCCCCGTCACGCTGAGCATCGGCATCGTCAATCTCGACGTCTTCATCAATGCCGGCTTCGGGTCGCTGGTCGGGAGCTACGCGCCGGCGGCCATCAACCAGGCATTCCGGATCTACATGCTGCCGCAGGGGATCTTCAGCGTCGCGGTCGCCACGGTGCTGTTCCCGACCTTGAGCCGGATGGCGGCACGCCGCGACGCAACGGGGATCCGTCGCTCCGTGGGCAACGGGATGCGCCAGATCAACCTCTTGCTGATCCCCTCCTCCGCGCTGATGCTGGTGCTTGCGACTCCGATCACGCGCCTGGTGTATCAGCACGGGACCTTCGGCCCGATCTCTACGCACTACGTCTCGACCGCGCTCTTCTGGTTCTCGTTCAGCCTGCCGTTCGCCGGGCTGAACCTGCTGCTGACGCGGACCTTCTTCGCGGTCCAGCGGCCCTGGATCCCGACCGCGCTCGCGGCGATGAACATGGTCGTCGACGCCATCGTCAGCATCGCGCTGTACAAGCCGCTGGGCATCGCCGGGCTCGTGATTGGCACGGCGGCGGCCAATATGGTGATGACCGGGCTGCAGTTGTACCGGCTGCGGATCGGCTTGAACGGCCGGCTCGAGGGTGGCCAGACGGTGATGATCACCGCGCGCATCCTCGTCGCCACGGTGATCATGGCCGCCGTGGCCAGGGGTCTCTGGGAGTTGCTGAACAGAGGGCTCGGCGACTCGCTGCCCAGTCAGATCGTGTCGGTCGGGGTCCCGTGCGCGATCGCGGGCGTCCTCTACGGCTGGCTGGTCCTGAAGATGCGGATCCCCGAGGCTCGCCAGATCGAGCAGCTGGTGCTAAGTCGATTGCGTGGTCGCTAGCCTGCAGGACTCCATGAGCTTCTACGAGCGCCATTTCTCCGATTGCCGCCGCGAGCGGGCGTTCCTGAGCGCGGTGGGATTCACGACCGCGTTCGCAACCGCGCGCGGGATCACCCATGCGATCAAGGCCGGCGTCGGGCCGTTTCACAACATCTCCGAGGGCGGCCGGCACATCCACCACTCCACGTTCGGGATCTTCGGCCTGCTCGGCTTGGGCTACCTCTGGACCTACCGCTACGCCATAGGCCCCGGAGACGGTCACAGGTGGCCGTCGCGGATCGCGGCGACGCTGTACGGGGTCGCGTCAGCGCTGACGCTCGACGAGTTCGCCCTGTGGCTGGATCTGCACGACGATTACTGGGACAAGCAGGGCCGCAAGTCGATCGACGCGGTCGCGATCTTCGGCGGGCTGCTGGCGATCGGGGTGGCCGGAAGGGGCGCGGCCAATGAGCTTGGGCTGGTGCCCAAGGCGCTCGAGCGCTGGGCCTCCGACGAGGTCCACGACCGCGGCCCCCAGACCTGAGCCCGCGCCGTCAGTATCACTATTGAGCGGCGTGCTAATGCACCGCAGGCACAGCGGTGTGACACCGTAATACTGACTCTCCTCAGTCTCACCTTGGTTACCGGTTGTTCATGACGGTTACCCAAGGCCCCAACCTTTTGGCGATTGCGCCCCGGTTGGCGTCGCACACGCGTCCAGCGCCGGGGCAGCTCGTTCACAACGACGAGTGCGGCGTTCGACGACAACGCCATGCCTTCGTTATTGAAACCCGCGTCGAGCGGAAGCTCCTCGCATTTGCTTACTGCCGTGGTTGTGATCGTCTCGGCCGTTGCTGGGCTGATCGCGATGCCCCCGAGCGCCGTCGCCGAAACGGGCACCGGCGCCTGGGATGAGCCGACTCTGGCCAATCCCGTAACGATCCCGATCAGCGACACCAACCGGACCTTCAATCTGTCCTCCACCAGGACTACATCATCCAGTGCCCCACGGGTGTAGTGAACCTGAGCGGCAAGATCACGGTGTGGGGAGGTCACAACGTGATCTTCCAGGACTGTGACGAGAACGTCACGAGCCCAACGGGTGATTGGGCCGCCGACTTCCAGAACCAGACCGGCACGCTCTGGATCCACGATGTGCACTTCGATGGTGTGCACCTCACAGGAGGTATCCAGCTCCAGGAGCCGGGTGCCACCGTGGTGCTCCGCGACGTGCTGTTCGACCAGGTGAACGGTTCCTACAGCACCAATCACGCCGGGTGCATCCAGACCTGGTCAGGACCGGCCCAGTTCCTGATCGACGGGCTCACCTGCAACAGCACCTACCAGGGCCTGTTCCTGCTTCCCAACCAGTACGGCGGTACGACCCCCACCGACTGGGACTTCCGCAACATCGACATCCATGGCGACGGCGCCTACGACCTCTGGCTGGGCGACGTCGGCCCGAACGGCGAGGGCCAGCTGCCGGACTTCAACGTCCAGAACGTCTACGACTGCGATCCGACCAACCCGCGCACGTACGACGGCACATCGGACGGCGGCGCGGCCTGGGCGGCTGTCCAGGACTGCCCGACGCCCGCCGGCTCCGCGTTCGTGAGCGCCACCTCGTACGGCGCCACCGGCCCCGACGATGCCGCTTACCAGGACACGATCACCGGCGATGACCCGGCGTTCTATTGGCAGCTGAACGACACTGCAGGGGCGACCGCGACCGCCGCGGGCATCGCCAACGGGTCCACCGCACCCGATGACGGGCCCATCGCCACCGACGCGCGGTCGACCTCAACTCTAGAGCGGCGCAGATCCAGACGACGAACCCCTACCCAGCCACGGACCAGTACACGTCGACTGCTACTTCTGGAGCGACGACGTGCATCGCCCGAAGCCAACGCCTCGAGGCGGGGCGTGTCGGGTGTCTCAGACGCGCTCGGCCTCGACCAGGCGGGCGGCAATCTGGCCGCGGCCGCGGCTGAGGCGGCTCATGATCGTGCCCTGCTTGGTGCCGAGCGCCCGGGCCGCGTCCCGGTAGGACAAGCCGATCACATCGACGGCGAGAACCGCCTCGCGCAGTGGCTGGCTGAGCTCGCGCAGCGCCTCGTAGATCGGCGCGACCTCGATCGAGTCGCCGATCGGGTCACGGTCGCCCGCGATCTGCTCGATCTCCTCCCCGGCGTCGGGGACGGTGGGGACGCGCGCCGAGCGTCTCGAGCTGATCCAGGTGTTGCGCATCACCCTGAGCAGATAGGCCAGATCGCCGTCCCGGCGCACAAACCGCGGCCGGCGGAGCACCCGCTCATAGGTGTCCTGGACGAGGTCCTCGGCGTCCTGACGCGACCCGCACAGCCCGTAGGCGGCCCGGTAGAGCCGGGCCACGTGGTCTCCGAGCGAATTGGGGTCGAGCTGCCGCGGCGGCTCGTGTCCTGCTTCAACGCTGATGTGCGCGGATCCCATTCGATCAACCCCGACGCCATCCTGGCAACCGAGCGCGGATCGCACATCGGGTAAACGCCCATTTATGCGCTCGGCTATTTAGAGGGGTTTAGGGGAAATCCGGCGCGGACCGTTCCGAGCCTGAAGGCGTCTGTGCCGGATTTCCTCAGGGAATTCGGCGATTACAGTCATATCTCCGCACGCCCTCGGCGCCGAATTCCCCGGGGCCGCCTTCGGCGGCGTCCGTGGGACCGTTCCGCCCGGCGTCCGTGCCGGGCGGGGTGATCGCGACCACGGACAGGACGGGGCGTCCGGCCCCACGGACGCTGAGCGGAGCGAAGCCCCAATACCCTCTAGGTAGACATGGCCGACCAGGCTCACATCCGCAACTTCTCGATCATCGCGCACATCGACCACGGCAAGTCGACGCTGGCCGATCGCATCCTTGAGCTCACCCACACCGTCGACCCCCGGGCGATGCGCGCCCAGCTGCTCGACTCGATGGAGCTCGAGCGCGAGCGCGGCATCACGATCAAGGCGCAGGCGGTCCGGGTCTTCTACACCTCGCAGAAAGACGGGCAGACGTATCAGCTGCACCTGATCGACACTCCCGGCCACGTCGACTTCACCTACGAGGTGTCGCGCTCGCTGGCCGCGTGCGAGGGCGCGCTGCTGGTCGTGGACGCCAGCCAGGGGGTCGAGGCCCAGACGGTGGCCAACACCTACCTGGCAATCGACTCGGGGCTCGAGCTGATCCCGTGCCTGAACAAGGTCGACCTGCCGGGTGCCGAGCCCGAACGGGTGGCCGAAGAGGTGGCGGAGCTGCTCGGCGAGCCGGCCGATCAGGTTCGGCGGATCAGCGCCAAGACGGGCGAGGGCGTGACCGACGTGCTCGACGAGCTGATCGCGCGCGTTCCGCCTCCCTCGGGCGATCCCGACGCTGCGCCTCGGGCGCTGATCTTCGACTCGGAGTTCGACCAGTACCGGGGCGTGATCGCCTACATCCGGGTGGTCGACGGGACGTTCACCAAGGGCGAGGCGATCCGGGCCATGCAGGCGGGCACCGAGGCCGAGATCGACGACATCGGCTTCTTCACGCCCCAGATGACCTCGGCCGGCGAGCTGCACGCCGGCGAGGTGGGCTTCCTGATCACCGGGATCAAGGACGTCACCAAGCTGCGGGTAGGCGACACGCTGACGAGCAAGCGTCATCCAGCGTCGGCGCCGCTGCCCGGCTACCGCGAGGTCAAGCCGATGGTCTTCTGCGGCCTGTTCCCGATCGACTCCGACGACTATCCCGACCTGCGCGACGCGCTCGAGAAGCTGAGCCTGAACGACGCGGCCCTCTCGTGGGAGCCGGAGACCTCAGACGCGTTGGGGTTCGGCTTCCGCTGCGGCTTCCTCGGCCTGCTGCACATGGACATCGTGCGCGAGCGCCTCGAGCGCGAGTACGACCTCGAGTTGCTGGCCACGATGCCGAGCGTCGAGTACGAGGTGACGCTCACAGATGGGAGCGTTATCCCGGTGCACAGTCCGAACGACATGCCGGACCCGGCGCGCGTGGCGGAGATCCGCGAGCCCTACATCCGCGCGTCGATCCTCACCCCCAAGGAGTACATCGGGCAGATCATGGAGCTCTGCCAGGAGCGCCGGGGCGATCACGCCGGGCTGCACTACCTCTCCTCGGAGCGTGTCCAGCTCACCTACGATCTGCCGCTCGCCGAGATCGTGCTCGACTTCTTCGACCAGCTGAAGTCGCGCACGCGTGGCTATGCCTCGCTCGACTACGAGCTGATCGGACTGCGCGAGTCGGACCTGGTCAAGCTCGACATCCTGCTCGCCGGCGATCCGATCGACGCGCTGTCGATGCTCGTGCATCGCGACAAGGCCTACGACGCCGGCCGCATGCTCGCCGAGAAGCTGCGCCAGACGATCCCCCGCCAGCAGTACGACGTCCCGATCCAGGCGGCCATCGGATCGCGGATCGTGGCCCGTGAGACGATCAAGGCCTACCGCAAGGACGTGACCGCCAAGTGCTACGGCGGCGACATCACCCGCAAGCGCAAGCTGCTCGAGCAGCAGAAGAAGGGCAAGCAGCGGATGAAGCAGGTCGGGCGGATTGAGGTTCCCCAGGAGGCGTTCCTGGCCGTGCTCGAGCTCGGCGAGAAGACCAGGGCATAAAAGCCCCGCCGATTGCGTCTAAAGCCAGTAGGGACGGTCTAAAGACTCGCCCCAAAGAAATGGGCGCTTGACCGATGGCGATGCCGGGGGCGCGCGTCAACATCGTCGCTCACCGAACGGCCAACCCCCTCGCGGGCTGAGGGATAGCCGACGGCTAATGATCTGACCCGAAGGAGAAGCAAGTCATGGGAATGCGAATGTGGCGCATGCACTTTGCGCTGCTCGGAGTGCTCGGTGTAGCTGCGCTGGCACCGCAACTGGCGTCGGCGGACACGACGGGCGGGATCAGCGGCACCGTCACGGACGCGGCGCTGCAGGACCTTTCCGGCGTCACCGTGCAAGCGATGAACGACAGCACGGGCAACGACTACGACGCCACCACCACGAACGGAGCGTACGCGCTGAGTGGTCTGCCCGCCGGCAGCTATCAGGTGCTGTTCCGGCCGGGTGCCGGTCAGAACGTCGTCTACCAGTACTACCCCGACAAGTCGGGCGCCTCGGAGGCCCAGGCGGTTTCGGTGACCGCCGGGCAGACGACGATGAACATCAATGCCTCGCTGGCCACCGGCGCCACCGTCTCCGGCGTGGTGACCGACGCCGCAGGCAATCCGCTGAGTGGCGTGGGCGTCTACGTCGACGATTACGGCACCGGTGACTTTCCTTATTACGTGTATTCCAACAGCGCCACGACGAACTCGAGCGGGCAGTGGAGCGTCGACGGACTCCCGACCGGGACCTATCAGGTCGACTTCCAACCGCCCGACGGGAGCAACTACGCCTTCCAGTACTACGATGACGTGAGCGGCGAGAATCCGCCGACCCCGGTGACGCTGACCGCGGGCTCGACGACGTCGGGCATCGACGCGGCGCTGACCATGGGGGGTCAGATCAGCGGAACGGTGATGGATGGGACGACCACGCCGGCGTCACCGGCACCGGGCGTCGAGGTCGCGGCGGTCGACGCGTCCGGCGAGCAGTCCGCAAGCACCACGACCGACAGCAACGGAAACTACACGCTGAGTGGCCTGAGTCCTTCCGCGTCGTATCGGGTCGAGTTCACCCCGCCGGAGGGCTCGCCTCTGGCACAACAGTTCTATCCGAGCGGGTTAACGCTGCAGGCCGCGACGCCGGTGCCCGTGACCGTGGGCCAGACCACTCCGAACATCGACGAGACGCTCGGCGAGGGCGGATCGATTGCCGGCGCCGTGACCAACGCCGCTACCGGTTATCCCATCGGGGGTGTAGAGGTAGTGCTCACCGACGACGCGGGCAACGGGCTCTACATGGACGGCGAAACGTCGACCGAGCCGGACGGGACCTACGACGTCACGAACCTTCCACCTGGTTCGTACAAGGTTGAGTTCTACGACGGCGGCTTCTTCTCCGAGGGCGGGCTCGCCTTCCAGTACTACAACGACGCGAGCACGCTGAGCGCCGCCGACAGCGTGACCGTGGGCGCCGGCCAGGCGATTACGAACATCAATGCCGCACTGACTCAGGGAGGCATCCTCGAGGGTCACCTCACGAATGGCGTGACCGGGGAGGGACTCGCCGACGCCGAGGTCGAGGTGCTGGACGGCAACAACAACGAGCTGACGCATGGGTTCACCACCGCGAACGGTGACTACGAGATTCCGGGCATCGCGCCCGGGTCCTACTACGTGGAGTTCCTGCCTTACTACAACTCAGATAGCTACCAGCCTGTGTTCTATGGCGGCAGCGCGACGCTGGCGGGAGCGACGCCGGTGACGATCACGGCGGGTTCAACGACGGCTGGCATCGATGGCGTGTTGGCGCCTGGCTCGGCCACATCGCCGGGTCAATCGACTCCGCTCGCCACGGGCGCGACGGCCATGGCGATGCCTCAGGCGCCGCCGATGGGTCATGTGACTTCCGGTCCGCCCACCCTGTCCGGGGGATCCCTTTCCGGGCTGGCCAAGGGCAAGCCGGTCGTGAAGTTCCGCCTCGCTTCCGGCTCGAATGGCGCTGCCAAGCTGCGCTCGTTCAAGGTCAAGCTGCCGGCGGGCCTTGCCTTCGTCGCCGCGGAGCTGCGCAAGGGCGTGAAGGTGACCGGCGGCGGCAGGGTGACCGAGAAGCTCACCGGCGGTCAGCTGGTGGTCACGCTGGGGTCAGCGACCAAGGCCGTCACGGTGTTGATCAGCGCGCCGGCGGTGAAGGTCACGACCCAGCTGGCGGTGAAGGCGGCTCAGAAGAAGACGGGAACGCTACGGATCGGCGTGACCGCAACCCTGGTGAATGGCGGGCGGCACACGGTCTCGTTCACCGTGAAGAACCCGGCCTGAGCCGGGTCTGGTTCGGGGCGTTGTGCGGATCCTCCGCACGGCGCCCCTGGACCGCCGGCGCCGGGCGCTGGGCGGGCTACGGGCGCTTGCGCGCCTGCTTGTCGCGCTCTTCGCCCGGAGCGTGGTCGCCCTTGAGTTTGGACCCGAACTCGTCGAGCAGGTCCGCCACGCGATGGCTCAGCGGCTCCTCGCGGGCGTCGTCGAGGCGCTCGACGAACTCCTTGCGCGCGTCGGCCAGGATCTTGCCGAGGGTGTCATCGGTCTTGATGTAGCCGAGCTCCTCATCGGAGGGGCGCTTCGGTTTGGATGCAGCCGCCGCGGCCTCGCGCGCAGCACGCTGGGCCCGCTCGCGCGCGAGGCGGGCCTTCTCGAGTAACTCGCGCTCGATCTCGGCCAGGCGCTGCTCGACATCGGGGCTGGTCGGCGGCGGGTCAGGCGCTCTGCGCGGCGGCGGCCTATGCTGGCGCAGGCGCTGGATCTGCGCGTACGCGTCCTGGACCTCCTCGAAGCGCCGGGCCGACTCGGGCGAGCCGTTGTTGTGGTCGGGGTGGTGCAGCTGCACCAGCCGGCGGTAGGCGGCGCGGAGCTCCTCGTCGGGGACTCCGGGCTTGACGCCGAGGACGGTATACGGGTCGCGGGCCAGGGCCTAGATCCAGGAGCGCGGCCGGGGTGCGCGCCCGGGCTGCCAGCGCGTGGCGGCGTGCAGCGAGCGCCGGTAATGCGCGCCGTAGTGGCGACGGCTGTGGCCGAAGGCCAGCCAGCCGACGACGAGCAGCACCCCCCAGGCGGAGAACACGGTGGCGATGATCACCGCGGCCGCCAACATGAGCGCGAGGATGACCGGGCCGAAGATGAACAAGGCCAAGATGATCGGGACCGGCCTGAGCCAGAGACTGGGTGCCGGCCACCCGCCGGCTGCCGACGCCGCGCGCTCCGGGCGGTCACGGCGACGGACGGTCTGACCCGGGAGGTCGACGACCTGCTTGTCGAGGTCGCCGTAGGTTCGCGCCGCGAACACCGCCTCGAGTCGCTCCTCGAGCTCGTCGGGGCTCAGCCGGCCCTCGGCGGTGGCGTGACGAAGTTGCTCGGCGACCCGCTCGCGGTCCGCGTCCGATGCCCTCAGGGTCGCTCGCCTTGACATATCAATGTGCTCCTCGTTGCCGCCAGACCGCTCCGTGTGTGCGTACGAGGCTACCGCGCCGGAAAGCCGCTCACAAGCGACGCGCCCGGCACCGCGTGGATGTGAACGGATCCTTATATAGCTTGACAGATATATACGTGACTGGTTATATACGTCAGGTGGCGAAGACGACGACGTGGGTCGCACTCGGCGACCCCCACCGCAGGGCGATGCTCGAGCTCCTGCGGGAGCGGCCGCGCGCGGTCGGAGAGCTCGTCGAGCTCACCGGTCTGACCCAGCCGGGCACGTCCAAGCACCTGCGGGTGCTGCGCGAGGCGGGGCTCGTGTCCTCGCGAGCGGACGCCCAGCGTCGCGTCTACGCGCTCGAGGTGAATCCCCTGATCGCCCTGGACGATTGGCTCGAGCCCTATCGGCGCGTGTGGGAGACGACCCTCGACGCGCTCGAGCGCCACCTCGACCGCGTGAACCCCAAGGAGGAACGATGACCGACACCTACGGCGACTACGAGACCATCGGGAACCGACCCGCGCTGCGCTTTGAGCGGCGCCTGTTGCATCCGGTCGACGTCGTGTGGCGGGCGATCACCGAGTCGGGTCAGCTGGAGGGCTGGTTTCCCTGCCTCGTGGAGGTTGACGATTTGTGCGAGGGCGCGGAGATGACGTTCACGTTCGAGCACATGCCGCTCGACGCGCCCTCGACGATGACCGGCCGCGTGACCGCGTTCGACCCGCCGCGGCGGTTGGCCTTTACGTGGGGCGAGGATCACCTGGACTTCGAGCTCGAACCGCTCCCGGCCGAGGATGCGTGTGTCCTGCGGCTCACCGTTCTGCTCGACTCGCGCGAGAAGGCCTCACGCGACGGGGCGGGCTGGCACGTCTGTCTGGATCGGCTGGAGCGGCTCCTGCGCGGAGAGGGTGGCCCGGCGGTCACCGGGGCGAGCGAGGGGTGGCGCGAGCTCTACGACGAGTACCAGCGCCGTGGCGTCCCGGCGGGCGCGGCCATCCCGGAACACTGACGTGGATCAGACCAGGACCCGGCGTCTGAAGTTGCGCAGGCCGAGCCACAGAAAGGCCGCGGAGAATCCGATCAGCACCGGATAGATGACGTAGAGCGGCATATGCGAGAACGAGGTCAACCCGGCTCGCATTCCCTCGGTCACGTAGATCAGCGGGTTGATCAGCACGAGTATCTGGAGCCAGTGGAGGTCGCCGATCTTGACCGGCGCCAGCTTGGTCCACTGGTAGTAGGTGCCGCCGAGGAAGGTCAGGGGCAGCACCACGAAGCCCCACATCAGACCGATGTTCCGCGGCTCGAAGCTCGTGCCCAGCACGAGTCCGAGCGAGGTCATGGCCAGGCAGGCGAGCGGGATCAGGGTGATGATCACGAGCCAGTGGACGTGAAGGTGAGCGGTCACGTGCGTGGCGTGCACGACCGCCGCGATCGGAAACACGATCAGCGCGGCCAGCACCCCCTGGACACACCCGGAGAGGACCTTCGAGATGGCCACGAGCCAGATCGGGCACGGGGCCTGGACGCGGTCCTCGATCTCTCGCGTATAGCCGAACTCGGTCGACATCGGGAGCGCCACCGCCTGGATCCCCTGGAACATGATCGAGATCCCGACCACCCCGGCGACCAGAACCGTGGCGAAAGCCGATTCGGCCACCGGCCCGCGGCCCCCGCCAACCCCCTGACCGATGGTCGGGAACACGTACAGGAACACGAACGTGAGCAGGAAGGGCTGGATGATCGTCCGGATCACGAACTCCCCGAAGTGCTTGCGCAACACGACCAGGTCGCGCAGGACCAGCGCCCACAGCGCGGCGCGGCTGGCCGCGAAGGTCGAGCGGGCCGGAGTCAGCGAGATGGCCGGCGGTCGCGCCGGAGCGAGTTGCGGGCTGGTGGCGGTCATTCGCGCAGCTCCTTCCCGGTCAGATTGATGAACACGGTCTCGAGCGTCGGCTCGGCGACGGACAGGTCTCCGAGCTCGAACCCGGCGCGCTCGGCGGCGGTGACCACCCGGGGGATGATCCGCTGCGATCCCTTGACGTGCAGCTCGACCCCGCCCTCGATCACCCGGCTGCGGGTCACGCCTTCGACCTCACGCTGCAGGTGCGAGGAGAGCTCCTCGCCGTTCCCGTAGGCCTTGACGGTGACGATTGTGTCGGCGCCGACCGACTGCTTGAGCGCGGCCGGCGTGTCGAGCGCGAGGATCTTGCCGTGGTCCATGATCGCCACGCGCTTGCACAGCCGGTCGGCCTCCTCCATGTAGTGCGTGAGCAGCATGATCGTCTGGCCGTCGGCGTTCAGCTCGCCGAGGATCTCCCACAGCGCCAGCCGGCTCTGGGGGTCGAGCCCGGCCGTCGGCTCGTCCAGGAACAGGACGGCGGGGCGGTGGAAGATCGCGCGGGCGACCATCAGCCGCTGCGCCATCCCGCCCGAGAGCGCGAACACCGACGCCTTGGCCCAACGACTGAGATGAAACTGCTCCAGCAGCCGGTCCGATGTCTCGCGCGACTCCGCGGCCGGGATCCCGAACAGCCGCCCGTGGAAGTACAGGTTCTCCCACACGGTGAGCTGGCGGTCCAGCGTGTTCTGCTGGGAGACGATCCCGATCAGCTGCTTGGCCAGGGCGGGGTGGGCGATGACGTCGACGGCGCCGATCTGGGCGCGTCCCGCGGTCGGTATGACGCGCGTGGTCAGCATTCCGGCCGTCGTCGTCTTGCCCGCGCCGTTGGGTCCGAGCAGGCCGAAGATCTCGCCCGCCTCGACGCTCAGGTCGAGCCCGTCGACGGCCTTGAAGTCGGTGCCCGGGTATTGCTTGGTCAGTCCCACCGTGTGGATGACAGCGGTGCCGCGGGTCTGGCGGTTCCCGTCCGCTTCCTCACCGGTTGCTGTCGCCATGGCCATGGAAGAATCATCAAGTATGGACCTCGGCCTGCGCGATCGTGCCTGCATCGTCACGGGCGCCTCAGGGGGCATCGGCCGGGCTGTCGCGGTGTCGCTGGCTCGCGAGGGAGCCTCCGTGATGCTGGTCGGCCGGCGATCTGACGTGCTCGCCGACGTGGCTCGCACGTGCGAGGCCGTCGGCGGGCGGGGGGAGCCGTTCGCCCTCGACGTGACCGCCCCCGACGCGGGCGAGCGGGTTGCCCTCGTGTGCGTCGAGCACTTCGGCCGGGTCGACGCCCTCGTCAACAGCGCGGGCACGAGTGCGGTCCGTCCCCACGATGAGCTCAGCGACGAGGAATGGCAGGCACAGTGGGAACTGCATGTGATGGCGCCGATGCGGTTGATGCGCGCGGCCGCGCCGGCGATGGCGGACCGGGGTTGGGGGCGGATCGTCAACGTGTGCTCGTCGTCGGGCAAGCGCCCTTCATCGACGAACATGGCGTACTCGGTGACCAAGGCGGCGGAGCTTTCCTTGTCACGCGCGTTCGCGGACATCTACGCCTCGCGCGGGGTGCTCGTGAACTCGGTCTCGCCCGGGCCGATCGCCGGCGAGTTGTGGCTGGCGGAGGGCGGCCTGGCCGACCAGCAGGCCGCGGCGCGCGGTGTGGGGCGAGACCAGGTGCTGGAGTCGGTGGCCGCGCGCCAGCCACTCGGCCGGCTCGGCACCGAGCAGGAGATCGCCGACGTGGTCGTGTTCCTCTGCTCGGAGCCCGCCTCCAACGTTGCCGGCGCGGCGTGGTCGGTCGACGGGGGCGCCGTCCCCGTGATCATCTGAGAGACTGGGCGCGGTGCCCGTCAACGCAGACGCGATCGGCAAGGCTTACCCGGTGAGTGTTTATGCGGTCGGCCGCGAGAAGGTCCGCGAGTACGCGCACGCGGTGGGGGAGACCAACCCGCTGTACCTCAACGTGGCGGCCGCCCGCGAGGCGGGGTACGCCGATGTCGTGGCGCCGCCCATGTTCGCGGTCGTCTTCGCCGGTCGCGCGATCACGCCTGCGCTGTTCGACCCCGAGGTCGGGATCGACTTCCCGAAGATGCTCCACGGCGCGCAGGAGTTCATCTGGGGCCCGGTCGTCGTCGCCGGCGACGAGATCGCCACGACCACGAGCGTCAAGGACATCAGCACGCGCGGCGGGATGACCTTCTTCGTGTTCGAGACCGATTCCCGCAACCAGCGAGGCGAGATCGTGTGCACCGGTCTCTGGACGAACATCGTGAGGGCTGAGTCGTGAATTTTGAGCCCGGGGACTCGGTTCACCTCGAGGTCACCCCCGATCGGTTCCTCACCGTCCGCTACGCGGGCGCGTCGGGTGACTTCAATCCGATCCACATCGACGAGGAGTTCGCGCGCAGCGTCGGCCTGCCCGGGCGGATCCTGCACGGGCTGTGGACGATGGCGCAGGTCGCGCGGGCACACACCGAGGCGGCCGGCGGGCCCGAACGGCTCAAGCGGCTGTCGGTGCAGTTCCGGGGCATGGGCCGGATGGAGGAGCCGGTCGTGGTCTCGGGGTCCGTGCGGTCGGTCGAGGATGGGGTTGCGGTCGTCGACTCGCAAGCGGAGCAGTCGGGCCACCGGATCATCCGCAACGCGGTCGCGGAAATCTCAGTCGTCTGACCGAAGATCGCGGCCGGGTGGATCGGTCGGGATAGGTCAGGGCTCGACCTACAATCAGCGGTTGATGCTCACTTCACGCCAGGAGCTCGTGCTGCGCAAGGTCGTCGAGGAATACCTCGAGGGCGGGTCGCCGGTCGGTTCAAAAGCGCTGTCGGTGGACGTCCAGTGGGGTCCGTCGACGATCCGGACCGAGCTGGCCAGCCTCGAGGAGCTGGGGCTGCTCGCGCACCCCCACACGTCCGCCGGACGCGTTCCCACCGAGGCCGGCTATCGCTACTTCGTCGATCGGTTGCTGCCGGCGCAGGCCGCGGCGCCGCGGCTGTCGCTGTCGCTGGTCCGCCGCGAGCTCGACGAGGCCATGCGGGTGACCACGGAGACGCTCTCGCAGGTCACCAACCTGCTCGCGATCGTCACCGCGCCACCGATCGAGACATCGACGATCCGCCACATCGAGGTGCTCCTGCTCCAGCCGCAGGTGATGATGGTCGTGGTCATCACCTCCACCGGGGGCGTCACCAAGCGGCTGTTCACGTTCGCCGATCCGGTCGACCCAGGTCTGGCCGACTGGGCCGCGAGCTATCTGAACGAGCGACTGATCGGCCTCGGACTCGGCGCGCGGATCCTCCAGAAGCGGCTCCACGATCCGTCGCTCTCGCGCCGTGAGTGGGACTTTCTCGACGCGCTGTCGACGGCGTTCACCGACCTCGAGGACGGCGCCCACGAGAGCCTGTACATGGAGGGCACCTCGCGGCTGCTCCGCGACGATCGTCTCGGGGACGTCTCTGAGTTGAACGTGTTGATGGACATGCTCGAGCGCCGCGTGACCCTGCTCGGAGTGCTCCGGGCGGCGCTCACCGAGCGCGATGTGCTGGTCCGGATCGGCGCCGAGAACGAGGCGCCCGGGCTGCGCTCGCTCGCCCTGGTGGCCGCCGGCTACGGACTGCCGCAGCGCCGGCTCGGGACCGTGTCGGTGATCGGACCGCTGCGCATGGACTACGGCCACGCCATCCACGCCGTCCGCGACGCTGCCGCCCAGCTGTCGAGCTTCATCGCCGAGGTGTACGACGAACGATGAGCTCGACGCGCGATTACTACGAGGTGCTGGGGGTCCCGCGCGACGCCGATGAGGCGACGATCAAGAAGGCCTTCAGGCGGTTGGCCCGCGAGCTGCACCCGGACGTCAACAAGCACGATCCCGACGCCGAGGACAAGTTCAAGGAGGCGGCTGAGGCCTACGAAGTCCTGTCGGACTCCGAGCGCCGCGCCACGTATGACCGGTACGGCCGCGAGGGGCTGCGCAGTGGCGGCTACGCCCCGAACTTCGACGGGTTCGCGTCGGTGTCGGACATCTTCGAGGCGTTCTTCGGCGGCGGTGGCGGCGCGTTCGGTGACCTGTTCGGGATGGGCGGCGCGGCCGCCCGCGGCGGGGCGATTCAGGGCGGCGACGTGGCGGTCGCCGCGGAGATCGACCTCGCCCAGGCGGCCACCGGCGCCACGGTCGACGTCAGCTACGAGGCGGTCGCGCTGTGCGAGCACTGCCACGGCAACGGCGCCGAGCCCGGCACGCCGATCGAGACGTGCGCTCGCTGCCAGGGCACCGGGCAGCTGCGTGCCGTCTCGCGCACGCCGTTCGGTCAGGTCATGCGGACGACCGCGTGCGACGTGTGCGGCGGCGACGGGAAGGTCGCCCGCGACCCCTGCAAGGTGTGCCGGGGTCGCGGCCGCAGGGTCGAGCGGCCCAAGGTCAAGGTGGACGTGCCGGCCGGGATCGCGGACGGCCAGCGGATCCGGATCGCCGGCCGCGGCCACGCCGGGGAGCGGGGTGGGCCGCCGGGCGACCTGTATGTCCTGATCCGGGTGAAACAGGATTCGCGGTTCGTGCGCGACGGCGACGATCTGGTGACCGCGGTCGACGTGTCGGCGCCGCTGGCCGCGCTGGGCACGGTCGTGTCGGTCGAAACCGTCTCGGGTGAGCCGGTGGAGGTCGATGTTCCGGCCGGGATTCAGGCACACGAGACCCTGACCGTCCGCGGCGCCGGCATGCCGGCCTTGCGCGGGCGTCACAAGGGCGACCTGCGGGTGGTCGTGAACGTGGTCACGCCGCGGCACCTGAGCCGCGACCAGCGCGAGCTCTACGAGCAGCTGGCCGAGTCCTTGACCGACCACAACCTCCGTACCGACGAGGGCGTGTTCGGGAAGCTCAGGCGCGCTTTCGGCGGGCACTAGGCCTCCAGAGGTCTGTTAGTGATCCGCCTGGCGGTCCGGGTCCGGCGCGAACAGGCCGAGCTGGTCCTGGCCGAACTCCTGGAGCTGGCTCCTGGGGGGGTGGAGGAGGTCGAGGTCGGGGGCGGCGACGTGATCGAGTACGCCGTGTACGGCGCGCCGGGCGAGTTGCCGGCGCTGCCCGAGGTGACCGCGGCCGCGGGCGGCGCGTTGGTCGAGGTCCGCACTTCGGAGGTGGCTGACGACTGGGACGAGCGGTGGCGGGAGTTTCACCGGCCGCTGGTGCTGACGATGCAGGACCCGTCCGCCCGACTCGTGGTCCGGCCGCCGTGGGAGCCGGCTCTGGAGGCGGACGTGGAGCTCGTGATCGACCCCGGGCAGGCGTTCGGCACCGGGGCGCACGCCACTACCCGGCTGTGCCTGGAGCTGATGCTCGGGTTGCCTCCGTCAGGCGCGTTTCTCGACCTCGGGTGCGGGTCGGGGGTGCTGGCGATCGCGGCGGCGCGGCTGGGGTGGGGACCGGTGGCCGCCGTCGACTTCGACCCCGTCGCGGTGTCGGCGGCGGCTGAGAATGCCGCCGTGAACGGGGTCTCGATCGAGACGGGCCTTCACGACCTGCGGTCCGATCCGGTGGTGGTGGCGCCCACGGTCGCGGCAAATCTGTTGCGGCCGTTGTTGCTGGCGTGGGTGGGGCGGCTGGAGGATGTTTCCGTGCTGCCCGAGCGCGTGATCGCCAGCGGGCTGCTGGTGGGCGAGGCCGACGAGGTGGCTTCCGCCTTCGCACGGGTGGGCCTGGCCGAGTCCGAGCGCCGAGAATCCGGCGACTGGGCCGCCCTCCTCCTGCACCCGCGCGCCTAACCCGAAATTTCCGCCATTCCGGACTCGGGATCGCGCTGGTGACGGATTTTTCGGGCTGGGGACGAACAATCCGGAACTAAGGCGCGGCGGGCAACCGAAATGGCGGAAATTTCGGGTTCGGGGGCCGGGTGATGGCGGGCTCGGGGGGATACGGGCGACAGCGTGGACAACCGGCGCGCGCCAGATCTTGTCCACGGGGCCGATGTTTCAAGTCCCGGCTGAACGCATCCTGTGGAGCACGTTGCGAGCCCGAACTTGTACGCAAAGGAGGTGAATCCAGTTGCCCAACCCGCTCGCGATCGGCGTGACGCTCGGTGGCCTGCTTCTCGACGTGATTGTGCCCCGGCCAAAGCCTCGGACCGGATTTCTGCGTGAACCTGTTCTCCTCTCTCCGCGCGCCGGGTCGAGGACACCGCGGCATGAAGCCGCGCACGAGGAGTACGACATTCCGCCGGCTGCGGGCGTGCGACTCAACTGAATCGAGGCGTCCACGGTGGTCGCGCTAACGTGCGGCCACCGTGGCGTCGTTCGCCGTCAAGTTCCTCGGGTGCAAGGTTTCGCAAGCCGACGCGATGATCGCCAGGCGGGCGCTCCTGGCCGCCGGTCACACCGAAGCCGCCGAGGACGAGGCCGATCTGCACGTGATCAACACCTGCTGCATCACGAGCGAGGCCGAGGCGAAATCCCGCCAGGCCGTCCGCCGCTCGCTGAGAACGGCCGATCAGGTGCTGGTGGCGGGATGCGCGGTCAACCTGAACGGGGCGCAGTTCGCCGACATCGACGAGCGCGTTAGCGCGTTCGTGGGAACCGCGGAGGAGGTGGCCGGGGCGATGGCGGCGGGCCTGGGTGCGTGCGCGGACCTCGAGCACGACGTCCAGGTCCGCCGGTCGCCCGGCGCGAGCAACGGCGCGAGCAACGGCGCGAGCAACGGCGCGTCCGGCCATAGATCCGACCGCGCGTCCGATCGCACGCGCGGCTTCATCAAGATCCAGGACGGCTGCGACTGCCACTGCGCCTACTGCATCATCCCCACCGTTCGGGGCGCCGCCCGTTCGCGCCCGGCGCAAGCCGTCCTCGAGGAGGCCCGGCGTAGGGTCGAGCAGGGTCAGCCCGAGATGGTCCTGACCGGGATCAGCGTCGGGGACTATCGCGACCCGGAACAGGGCCTCGAGCTCGGCGAGCTCATGGTCCAAGTGGCCCGCGTCCCGGGGGTCGAGCGGGTGCGGCTGTCGAGCGTCGAGGTGATCCACGTCAAGGACTCGCTGCTGGAGGCGCTGGCCACCGAACCCAAGGTCTGTCCGCACCTCCACGTCCCGATGCAGTCCGGCGACGACGAGGTCCTCAAAGCCATGGGCCGCCACTACGACGCAAGCGAATACCTGGACACGATCGCGACTCTCAGAAAAGCTGTTCCGCACGTCAATGTCACGACCGACGTGATCGTCGGCTTTCCGACCGAAACCGACACAGCTTTCGAACACACCCTCGATGCCGTCGACGCCGCCGGGATCACCAAGGTGCACACGTTCTCCTACTCGCCCCGCCCAGGGACGCAGGCCGAAGCACTTGGCGACCGGATCCCGCCGAACGAGAAGAAGCGCCGCTCTCAGACCCTGCGCGGGCTCTCCGAGGTCCGCTCACGCCACCACCGAAACGCCAAGGTGGGCCAACGCGAGCGCGTCCTCATCGACAAGACCGCGGACACCCAGTGCTCGGGGTACACCGCCGACTACACGCGCTGCTACCTCCCGCCGGACGCAGGAGAACGGGGAGAACTCCTGGACGTCGATTGCCACGAGCTCCACGCTGACGGCATCCGGTGCGGGGCTATCCTGAAGGTGTGAGTGTTATCGATCAGGTTCGCGGCGATATGACCAGCGCGATGAAGGCCGGCGAGAAGGACCGCGTCGGCGCTCTCCGGCTGGTCCTGTCCGAGCTTCAGAAGGCCGAGAAAGACGGCAATGCAGACGAGCTAGCCGTGTTGCGCCGGGAGCGCAAGCGGCGCCTGGAGGCCGCCGAGCAGTTCCGCGGCGGCGGCCGTCCCGAGCTGGCCGACCAGGAGGAGGCCGAGGCCCGGATCATCGAGACCTACATGCCGGCCGAGCTGGGTGACGCCGAGCTCGACGCGATCGTCCAGGCGGCAATCGCCGAGACCGGCGCCAGCGACCCCAAGGACATGGGGCAGGTGATGAAGGTCGTGATGGCCAAGTCCGGCGGGCGTGCCGACGGCAAGCGCGCATCCGCCCGCGTCCGTGAGGCGCTCAGTGGATAACCCAAGACGGGACCAGGTGGGTGCGTAGGCAGGTAGAGCTCGAGAACACGATCGCGGCCGAGCTCGCGGGCAGCAAGGACGCCGTGCTGCGAGCGCTGGAAGGACATCTCGACTGCGACGTCTTCCTGCGGGGCAACGTCCTGACGCTCGACGGCGAGCCGGAGGCGGTCGATGCGGCGGTGGCAGTGGTCTCAGAGCTCTCGGAGCTGATCGCGCAGGGACACGAGATCGCGCCCGGCACGATCGAGGCGGTCAAGCGCGCGCTCGATGCGCACGAGTCGCCCGGCAAGATCCTGGAGGACGTGGTCTGGCGCCACCGGGCGACCAAGGTCGCGCCCAAGACCGTCAACCAGAAGCGCTACGTCGACTCGATCCGCAACAACACGATCACGTTCGGGATCGGCCCGGCGGGGACGGGCAAGACGTTCCTGGCCGTGGCCCTTGCCGCGGCCGCGCTCAGCCGGCGCGAGGTCAACCGGATCATCCTGACCCGGCCGGCGGTCGAGGCGGGGGAGCGGCTCGGGTTCCTCCCGGGCGACCTGATGGCCAAGGTCGACCCCTACCTGCGCCCGCTGTTCGACGCGCTGCACGACATGCTCGAGCCTGAGCGCGTCTCCTCGCACCTGGAGCGCGGGGTGATCGAGGTCGCGCCGCTCGCCTTCATGCGTGGCCGCAGCCTCAACGACAGCTTCATCATCCTCGACGAGGCGCAGAACACCAGCCCCGAACAGATGAAGATGTTTCTCACGCGCCTGGGGTTCAACTCCAAGATGGTGGTGACCGGCGACATCACGCAGATCGACCTGCCGCGAGATCAGGATTCCGGGCTGGTTATGGTGGCGGATGTCCTCAAGGACGTCGAGGGAATCGAGTTCGTGCGCTTCGGCGACGAGGACGTGGTTCGCCACAAGCTGGTGCGCCGGATCGTCGCCGCCTACAACGACCACGCCCAGCGCCTGGCGCCGGAGCTGCGTCCGAGGGCGGCCACGCCGAGGGGCTGACGGGCGCGCCGACCGTGCTCGAGATCGAGGTCATCGGAATCGACCGGATCGGTTCTGGCGGCGGCGGCACCGCGAGTCTGGTCGTGCCCACCGCCACCGAGCTCGAGCGGCTGTGCGCGCTGGCGATCGCCTCGGCCGGGATCGACGAGGGCCACGTGGCCATCGAATTCGTGGACGGCGACCGCATCCGCGAGCTCAACCGCGAGCACCGCAACCTCGACGAGCCCACCGACGTGCTCTCTTTCGCGGTCGACGGGGACGGCGACAGCGCCGGCCCCCGCGAGCTGGGCGACATCGTGATCTGCCCGGACCACACGGAAGACCTGCGCGAGGCCGTCGTGCACGGGGCGCTCCACCTGACCGGGATGGACCACGAGACCGACGACGGCGAGATGCTCGCGCTCCAGGCCGAGCTCCTGCGCTGGGCGCGGTGACCCAAAACAGCGCCCGAACCGCGCACCCACGGGCGCAGACCCGCTCGGGCTTCATCGCGCTGGCCGGCCGCCCCAACGTCGGGAAATCCACGCTCGCCAACGCGATCGTCGGCGCCAAGGTCGCGATCGTCTCCGACAAGCCCCAGACCACGCGCCGGGCGATCCGCGGGGTCGCCACCGGGCCCGACTGGCAGCTGGTGCTGGTCGACCTGCCGGGCGTCCAGCGCCCGCGCGACGCGCTCACCGGCCGGATGCAGCGACGCGTCGAGCAGGAGCTCGAAGGAGCCGATGGTTGCCTGTTCGTGGTCAACGCCGAGCAGGGGATCGGCCCGGGAGATCGCTTCATCGCGAACCTCCTGAAAGCGGCCCGGGTCCCGGTCGTGGTTGCCGCCAACAAGGTCGATCGCGCCGACCGCGCGGCGACGGCCGCCGCGCTTCAGGCCGCGGCCAATCTGGATATCGCCGAGGAGGTCTTCCCGGTGTCGGCGCGGACGGGGTCGGGCGTGCGGCCCCTGATGGATTGCCTGGTGTCGCTGCTGCCGCCCGGGCCGTTCTACTTCGAGGCCCGGCAACTCTCCGACCAGCCCGAGCGCGTCTGGCTCGCTGAGCTCATCCGGGAGCAGGTCCTGGCGCGGACCCGCGAGGAGGTGCCCCATTCCGTGGAGGTGGTGGTCGAGGACATCGAGCACGGCGATCCCGTCCGGATCGAGGCCGTGATCCTGGCCGAGACCGAGTCTCAGAAGCGGATTCTGATCGGCGCCGGAGGCCAGATGGTGAAGTCGATCGGGATCGCCGCCCGCCGGGCGATCGAGCGTGAGCTGGCCGATCGCGTGCACCTCGCGCTCAACGTGCGCGTCCGGCGCCACTGGCGCGCCGATGAGGCACTGCTCGATCGATTGGGCATTGAGTAAGTACTGCTGGTCAATGCTGGCGCATTGACCGGGTTAGGATCTTCTTCCGCCAGATCTTTGGCAAGCGTACTATCCTTCAGAGCATGGCCATCGAAGTCCTCGAAGCTCAGGCTCCCATTGCGTCGGATCTGTGCTGGCTGCTATCGCGCGCCAGCCATAACCTGATGACGGAGCTGACCGCCGCGCTGGAGGACCTGGGCATCTCGCCCCGGGCCCACGCGGTGCTCACCACGGCGTTGACCGGCGAGCACACGCAGACCGAGATCGCACGGCAGGTCGGGCTCGACAAGACGACGATGGTCGTCACCGTCGACGAGCTCGAGGCGGCCGGCCTCGCCGAGCGCCGTCCGTCGAGCACGGATCGCCGCGCGCGGGTGATCGTCGTCACCGATGCCGGCAAGCGCTCGGTGAAGGCCGCCGACAAGGTGCTGGACCGCGTGCGGGACGACGTTCTGGGCGCGCTCGAACCGGAGGAGCGCCGGATCTTCCTGGATGCGCTCACCCGGTTGGCCTGCGGCCGGCTCTCCGAGCCGGTTCAGTGCGCGCACACCGTGCGCCGCCCGCGCTGACGCGGGCTTCCCCGTAGGGCAGAGGCGTCCGCGGCGTAAGGCCTTACGCCGCCACATCGGCAGCGAACGCCCGATGTGGCTTCGGTCGTCGCAGCTCACACTGGATACGCGACGATCCGAATGAAGATCATCTGTTACGAGATGATCTGCTACCGTTCTTTCTTAGACCTCGCTGGACCGACTTCCTCAGGAGACAAATCCGATGACCCAGACTTCCGAGTTATCCGAGCGCAACCGGTGGATCGCCCTGGTGGTCCTGTGCGCCGGCTTTCTGATGATCATCCTCGACCAGACGATCGTGAACGTGGCGCTGCCGTCGATCCAGACCGACCTGCACTTCACCGAGTCGAACCTGGCCTGGGTGATCAACGCATACCTGATCGCGTTCGGCGGGCTGCTGCTGCTGGTCGGGCGGCTGGGGGACCTGATCGGCCGCCGGCGGATCTTCCTCGCCGGGCTGACCGTGTTCACCCTGGCGTCGTTCGTGTGCGGCCTGGCCGATAGCCAGGGGCTCCTGATCGCCGCCCGCTTCATCCAGGGCATCGGCGGCGCGATGACCTCGGCAGTGATCCTGGGGATGATCGTGACGATGTTCCCGCAACCGGCCGAGCGGGCCAAGGCGATCGGCGTCTACGCGTTCGTCGCCGCCGGCGGCGGCGCCATCGGCCTACTGGCCGGCGGCGTGATCACGCAGGCGATCAACTGGCACTGGATCTTCTTCGTGAACGTCCCGATCGGGATCGCCACCGGGATCCTGACCACGCGACTGCTCCCCAACGACGCCGGGATTGGCCTGGAGAAGGGCGCGGACGCGCCGGGCGCGTTGCTGCTCGTCGGCTCGCTGATGCTGGCGGTGTACGCGATCGTCGAGGCGTCGAGCTACGGGTGGGCCTCGGCCCACACGCTGGGATTCGGCGCGGTCGCCGTCGGCCTCCTGAGCGCGTTCGTCGTCCGCCAGGCGACCGCCGCCAACCCGCTCATCCCGCTGCGCATCTTCCGCAACCGCACGGTGACCGTGGCCAATGCTATGCAGGTGTTCATGGTGGCGGGCATGTTCGGGGTGTTCTTCCTCGGGGCGCTGTACCTCCAGCGGGTGCTCCGCTACGACGCGATCGAAGTGGGGCTCGCGTTCCTGCCGGTCGCGCTCGGGATCGCGGCGCTGTCTTTGAGCGTTACCGCTCGGCTGATGATGCGCTTCGGCGCCAAGCCGACGTTGATCGGCGGTCTGGTGCTGGTGGCGGCCGGGCTGATCCTGTTCCGGGGCGCCCCCGTCAACGCCGGCTACGTCGGCGACCTGCTCCCGGCGATGGTGCTGCTCGGGGTCGGCGCTGGACTGGTGTTCCCGTCGCTGATGACGCTTGCGATGTCGGCGGCCACGCCCGAGGACGCGGGGCTGGCCTCGGGGCTCGTCAACACGACCCAGCAGGTCGGCGGCGCGCTCGGACTGGCGGTACTGGCCACGCTGGCCACGACCCGGACGAACACGGTGAGCGCTCACGGAGCCGCGAGCGCGGTGGCGCTGACCGATGGCTACCACCTGGCGTTCACGATCGCGGCCATCCTGTTGCTGGTGGCAATCGCGATGGGTCTGGTCTTCCTGCGGCCGACCCAGGCACTCGAGGCGATGTCTGAGTCCGACACGACCGTGGCGGACGAGATCGAGCCCGAATACCTGGAGCAGGCCGCCTAGACGACAAGCAGGCCGTGGGCTAGCAGCTCTCGCGCCGCTCCGGCCACGATGTCGGCGAGCGGCGTGAGCTGCAGCCCACGGCGCGCGGCGAGCCCTCGAGCCCGCCAACGACGCCGTGTGCAGGATCGATTGCAGGGGGCACCCTAGAATCGCCACCTCGTGGACGACTCAGAGATCGCCTTCGATGAGCGCGGGCTGGTCCCGTGCATCGTGCAGGACTGGGGAACGGGGGAGGTGCTGACGCTCGCCTACATGAACGCCGAGTCGCTGCGCCTGACCCGCGAGACCGGCGAGGTTCACTTCTTCAGCCGCTCGCGCCAGGAGCTGTGGCACAAGGGCGCAACGTCGGGCAACACGCTGAGCGTGAAGTCGATCCGCTACGACTGCGACGCCGACGCGCTGCTGGCGCTGGTGGAGCCGGCCGGTCCGGCGTGTCACACCGGCGAGCGCTCGTGCTTTCACCGAGGCGACTTGAACCCCGGGGCGCCGTTCGAGACGCTTCCGATCCTCGAGCGCACGATCGCGGACCGGGCGGCGACGCCGCCCGAGGGCTCCTACACCGCGAAGTTGCTCGACGATCCGGGGTACGCGGGCGCCAAGGTCCAGGAGGAGGCCGAGGAGGTGGTCCGGGCCGCGCGCGAGGAGTCAGACGAGCGCGTGGCCGAGGAGGCGGCCGACGTCATCTACCACCTGGCCGTGCTGCTGCGCGGCCGCGGCCTGAGCATTGCCGATGCCGAGCGAGTCCTCGATGGCCGTAGCCAGCGGCGCTGACACGACGCCGGCGGGGTTCACCCCGTCGCTGGCGCAGGCGAGAGCGCTCGCGGCCGACTACAACCTGATCCCGGTCCGGGAAACGTTCATCGACGACTGCCAGACGCCGGTTTCGGCGTTCCTCAAGCTACGCGGCGCCGAGCCGTCGTTCCTGCTCGAGTCGGCCGATCAGGGGCGGGTCGGCCGCTTCAGCTTCATCGGCTTCCGCCCTCGCCGTGTCCTTCGCTGGTCCCTCGGCGACGGCGGCGATCCGTATGCCCTGGCCGCGGCGGAGCTCGGTCCGCTCAAGGCCGCGCCGCTGCCCGATCTGCCGCCCTTCGCCGGCGGTGCCGTCGGGCTGTTCGCCTACGACCTCGTCCGCACGGTCGAGCCGCTGGGCGAGCCGAACCCCGACCCGATCGGCCTGCCCGACCTGGCCCTGATGCTGACCGACGCGCTGGTCGCCTTCGATCACCTCAAGCACACCGTCACGGTGATCGCCAACGTGTACGCCGACGACGACCTCGACGCCTCCTACGCCCGGGCGCTCGACACGATCGCCGAGGTGCGCTGGCGGCTCGCGGGTCCCGTCCCGCGCCCGCCGAGGCCGCCGGCGTCCGATCGGACGGTCGCGCCGCTGCAGCCCAACATGACGCGCGAGCAGTTCGAGGCGAACGTGGCGCGGATCATCGAGTACATCTACGCCGGCGACGCCTTCCAGGTGGTTCCCTCACAGCGCTGGTCGGGCCGGGTCCCGGTCGAGGCGTTCTCGATCTACCGCGGGCTGCGGGCCGTGAACCCCAGCCCCTACATGTATTTCCTCGACTTCGGCGACTTCGAGATCGCGGGCGCGAGCCCCGAGCCGCTGATCACGGTGGCGGGGCGGCGGGTCTCCACCCGTCCTATCGCCGGCACCCGGCCGCGCGGCGAGAACGCCGACGAGGACCGCCGGATCGCCGAGGAGCTGCTGGCCGACCCCAAGGAGCGGGCCGAGCACGTGATGCTCGTCGACCTCGGGCGCAACGACCTGGGTCGGGTGTGCGGGTACGGAACGGTCGCGGTCGAGAGCTTCATGGCGGTCGAGAACTACAGCCACGTGATGCACATCGTCTCGAGCGTCACCGGCGAGCTGCGCGACGGCGTTGGCGCGCTTGACGCGTTGCGCGCGGTGCTGCCGGTGGGCACGCTGTCGGGGGCGCCGAAGGTGCGGGCGATGCAGATCATCGACGAGCTCGAGCCGGTCAAGCGCGGCGGCTACGGCGGTGCCATCGGCTACGCCAGCTACACCGGCGACCTCGACACGTGCGTCTACATCCGAACCGTGGTGGTCAAGGACGGCGTCGCGCACGTCCAGGCCGGCGGCGGTACCGTGGCCGACGCCAAGCCCGAGTACGAATACCTCGAGTCGCAGGCCAAGGCCCGTGGGGTATTGCGCGCAATCGAGCTCGCGGCCGCCCAGCCCGAGTGGCCGTAAGAGGGAACCAAATGGCGTTCGAACAAATCACCGCTGAGCTGACCGACCACGTCCTGACCATCACGATGAACCGCCCCGAGCGCCTGAACGCGTGGACGCGCACGATGTTCGAGGAGCTGCTCCAGGCATTCGACCGGGCCGACGCCGACGACGAGGTCCGGGCGGTGATCGTGACTGGCGCCGGTCGTGCGTTCTGCGCCGGCGCCGACCTCGAGCGCGGCGGCGAGACGTTTGCCAAGCCCGAGCACCAGGAGCCCGACTCGATCCCGCGAGACCAGGGCGGCCGGCTGACGCTGCGCATCTTCGAGATGACCAAGCCGGTGATCGCCGCCATCAACGGACCCGCGGTAGGGATCGGCGCCACCATGACGCTGCCGATGGACGTGCGCCTGGCGGCCGACGACGCCCGGATCGGCTTCGTGTTCGTCCGCCGGGGGATCGTGCCCGAGGCGTGCTCGAGCTGGTTTTTGCCCCGCGTGGTCGGGATCAGCCAGGCGATGGAATGGGTGGCCACCGGCCGGGTGTTCGGGGCAGAGGAGGCTTTAGACGGCGGCCTCGTCCGGAGCCTCCACCCCAAGGCCGAGCTCCTCGACGCGGCGAATGCTCTTGCGCGCGAAATCGCGACCAACACCGCACCCGTGTCGGTCGCACTCGCCCGGCGGATGATGTGGACGATGCTGGGGGCCGAGCACCCGATGCTCGCCCACCGGGCCGACTCGCGCGGGATGTTCTACCGCGGAAGGTCGGCGGACGCCGCCGAGGGGATCGCGGCATTCCTGGAGAAGCGCGAGGCCCACTTCCCCGACAAGGTCAGCGACGGGCTGCCGGACGTCCTCCCGGGCTGGGCAACCCCCGAGTTCACCTGACCCGTCCGGACGGGGTGGATGGCCCCAGGGACGCCGAGCGAAGCGAGGCCCATTACCGTTCGCACCAGCGATGCGGGTTCTGGTCCTCGACAACTACGACAGCTTCACCTACAACCTCGTCCAGTACCTGGGGGAGCTCGGCTCCGAGGTCGAGGTCGTGCGCAACGACCGCGCGACGGTCGACGATCTGCTCGTCCGGGGATATGACCGGGTGATCGTCTCGCCCGGGCCGTGCACCCCCAACGAGGCGGGGATCTCGCTCGAGGCGGTCAAGCGGTTCCCCGAGGCCAACATCGCGACCTTGGGCGTCTGCCTGGGCCACCAGGCGCTGGTGCAGGCCTGGGGCGGCAAGGTCGTCCAGCACGAGCCCGTGCACGGGAAGACGACGGTGATCGAGCACGACGGCCGGACCATCTTCCGGGGTCTGCGCCGGCCGCTCGAGGTCGGGCGCTACCACTCGCTGGTGGTTGACCCGGCGCTGCCCGACTGCTTTGAGTCAAGCGCTCACGGGGGCGATGTCGTGATGGCGGTGCGCCACCGCGAGCTGCCCGCCGAGGGCGTGCAGTTCCACCCCGAGTCGGTTCTGACCGAGCAGGGCCGGGAATTGCTGGCCAACTTCCTCACGCGGGCCGCATGACCGGCGCGCCCGATCTGCTCACGCGGGCGATCGACACGCTCGCGTCCGGCGGGGACCTGAGCGTCGACGACACCGCGGCGGTGCTGTCGGAGATCATGGCCGGCAACGCGTCGGAGATCCAGATCGCCGGCTTCCTGATCGCGCTTCGAACCAAGGGCGAGACGGTGCAGGAGCTGGCCGGGCTCGCTCGCACCATGCGTGAGTTTGCCGCTCGGGTAAACGTCTCCAGCGATGACCTGCTCGACACCGCGGGCACCGGGGGCGGACGGCGGACGTTCAACGTCTCGACCACGGCGGCGCTGATCGCCGCCGGGGCCGGCTGCACGGTGGCCAAGCACGGCAACCGCTCGGCGACCGGTCTGTCGGGCTCGGCCGACGTGCTCGAGGCGCTGGGCGCGCGCATCGACCTGCGGCCCGAGCAGGTGGCGCGCTGCATCGACGAGGTCGGCTTCGGGTTCATGTTCGCGCCGGCCCACCACCAGGCCACCCGGTACGTGATCCCGGTCCGCCGCCAGCTTGCCGTGCGGACGATCTTCAACTTCCTGGGCCCGCTCACCAACCCGGCCGGGGCCAGTCGCCAGCTGATCGGCGTGTCCGACCCGGCTTACCTGGAGACGATGGCCGGCGCGCTGGCGCTGCTCGGCACCAAGCACGCGCTGCTCGTCTCGAGCGAGGACGGGCTCGATGAGCTCAGTATCTCGGCGCCGACGATCGTGGTCGAGGTCGTCGGAGACGAGCTGCGGCGCTTCACGGTCTCGCCCGAGGACGTCGGGCTCGAGCCGGCGCCCCCCGAGGAGGTCCCGGGCGGCGACCCCGAAGAGAACGCGCAGACCGCGCGCGCGATCTTCGCCGGCGAGGCGGGCGCGGCCCGCGACCTGGCGGCGCTGAACGCCGGCGCGGCGATCTACGCGGGTGGGCGGGCGGACACGCTGGCCGACGGGGTCCAGGCCGCGCTGCGAGCGATCGACGACGGGGCGGCGGGGAGCGCGCTCGAGCGCTTCGTGCGCCGCACGCGCGAGCTGGCGTCGTGAACCGCCTCGATCCCATCGTCGCGACCACCCGGGTCGACGTCGAGCGGCGCCGAGCCGCCGTGCCTTTGGCCGAGGTGGCGCGCGCGGTGGCGGACCGCGCCGCCGCGGGTCCGCAGGAGGAGCGCTCGTTCTACGACGCGATCGCCCGGCCCGGGCTGTCGCTGATTGCCGAGCACAAGCGCCGCTCGCCGTCGGCCGGGGCGATCCGCGAGGACCTCTCGCTCGAGGACGTGGTCGGCGCCTATGAGCGGGGCGGTGCCGCCGCGCTGTCGGTCCTCACCGACGGTCCAAGCTTCGGCGGCACGCTCGAGGATCTGCGCGTGGCGCGCCGCGCGGTCCGGCTGCCGCTCCTGCGCAAGGACTTCGTGGTCGACCCCTACCAGGTGCACGAGGCGTTCGCCGCGGGGGCCGACGCGATCCTCCTGATCGTGGCCGCGCTCACGCCGACCGAGCTCGCGGCATTGCACGACGAGGCGCGAGGACTCGGGCTGAGCGTGCTGGTGGAGGTGCACGACGAGCGCGAGCTCGAGGTGGCGCTCGAGCTCGCTCCGGCTCTGATCGGGATCAACAACCGCGACCTGAAGACCCTCCAGGTCGATACTCGGCGGACGTTCGATCTCTTGCCGCGGGTGCAGGGCTCCGGTGCGCTGGTCGTGGCTGAATCCGGGTTCACCCGGCCGGAGCAGCTCGAGGAGCTCGAGGCGAGCGGGGTGGACGGGGTGCTGATCGGCGAGGCGCTGATGCGCTCGTCCGACATCGAAGCCGCCTGCCGGGCGCTGACCGTACGCTGAGAGCCCACGACCACCTCGCGGGCGGTGAGCCGTCCCTACGATTGTTGCTGTGAGCACCAGGATCAAGTTCTGCGGGATCACCCGGCTCGACGACGCCGAACTCGCGGTCAGCGCCGGCGCGTGGGCGATCGGGCTGATCTTCTGGCCGGGCTCGCGACGGCGCTGCGAGCTCGACGCGGCGGCCGAGATCGCCGGCACGGTCAAGCGGCGGGCCGAGGTGGCCGGCGTGTTCGTCAACGCCACGCTTGACCATGTGGCCGCGACGGCCGAGGCGGTCGGGCTGACCATGCTCCAGCTGCACGGCGACGAGGGGCCTGCGTACTGCTCGGAGGCGGCGCGGCGCACCGGCTGCAAGGTGATCAAGGCGGTCCGGGTGCGCAGCGGGGCCGACGTGCGCGCCCTGGCCGCGTTCCACACCGACTATCACCTGCTCGACAGCTACACCGCGGGTGTGCCGGGCGGGACCGGCGAGACCTTCGCCTGGGAAATGGCCCGGACCCACCGCGGCCGGATCCCGGTGATCCTTTCGGGTGGGCTCAACCCGGACAACGTTGCCGACGGGATCGCTGCGGTCCATCCGTACGCGGTCGACGTGGCCAGCGGTGTGGAGCTGAGCCCCGGTCGCAAGGATCCGGCGAAGTTGACCGCGTTCGCGGAGGCGGTGCGGGCTGCGCAGCCGTCCGAGGTCGGAAGCACGGCGCGATGACCGCGGTCGAGCACCGCTTTGGTCCCTACGGCGGCCAATATGTGCCCGAGATGCTGATGCCGGCGCTCGCCGAGCTCGAGGATGCGTGGGTGGCGGCCCGCGACGATCCGGAGTTTCGCGCCGAGCTCGACGCGCTGCTGCGCGACTACGTCGGACGCCCATCGCCTCTGTACGAAGCCCGCCGGCTGAGCGAGGCGGCCGGCCACAGGATCTTCCTGAAGCGCGAGGACCTCAACCACACCGGCGCGCACAAGATCAACAACGCGATCGGGCAAGCGCTGCTGGCCCGGCGGATGGGCAAGCGGCGGATCATCGCCGAGACCGGTGCCGGGCAGCACGGCGTGGCCGCGGCCACCGCCTGCGCGCTGCTCGACCTGGAGTGCATCGTCTACATGGGGACCGAGGACATGCGCCGGCAGAAGCCGAACGTCGAGCGGATGGGACTGCTCGGCGCCCGCGTCGAGCCGGTACAGGCGGGGGCTCGGACACTGAAAGAGGCGGTCTCGGCAGCGATCCGCGACTGGGTCACGAATGTCGAGACCACCCACTACATCATCGGCTCGTGCGTCGGCCCGGCGCCGTACCCGGCGCTCGTCCGCGACCTCCAGCGTGTGATCGGCGACGAGGCCCGGGCGCAGGTCCTCGACGCCGCGGGTCGCCTGCCGGACCGCGTGATCGCGTGCGTCGGCGGCGGCTCGAACTCGATCGGGGTGTTTACGCCGTTCGTGGCCGATCCCGATGTGGAGCTCGTGGGCGTGGAGGCAGCGGGGGAGGGGATCGAGACCGGGCGGCACGGCGCGCCGCTGACCGCCGCCGGTCTCCCGGGCGTTCTGCACGGTGCGTTCTCGGCCGTCATGCAGGACGAGGACGGGCAGATCCTGGAGGCGCACTCGATCTCGGCCGGCCTCGACTACCCGGGCACCGGACCCGAGCACGCCTGGCTGCGCGATTCCGGCCGCGCCCGGTACGTGGCGATCACGGACGCTCAGGCTCTCGACGCGTTCGCCTTGACCGCGCGTCTGGAAGGCATCATTCCCGCCCTCGAAAGCTCGCACGCGATCGCGTGGGCGGTGGGGAACGGGCCGAGCGAGCTCGACCTGGTGTGCCTGTCGGGCCGGGGGGACAAAGACCTGGCAGAGGCGCTCGACCACCTCTCGTCATGACCGGGCTCGAGCGGATCGCCGAGGCGTTCGAGTCGGCGCGGGCCGACGGCCGGCGCGCGGCGCTGATGCCGTACCTGATGGGCGGCTTCCCCGACCTCGACACGTCCCGGCGGATCGGCCTCGAGTACGCGCGCGCCGGCGCGGATCTCATCGAGCTGGGGGTTCCCTTCTCGGACCCGCTGGCCGACGGGCCGGTGATCCACGCCGCCGCCACGGTCGCGCTGCGGGCTCGCGTGAAGCTGCCCGATGTGCTGTCTGGGGTGGGGCGTGCGATCGCCGACGAAGGAGTCCCGGTCGTGGTCATGTGTTACGCCAACCCGATCCTCGCCCGCGGCCTCGACAGGTTCGCCGACTCTCTGCTCGAGGTCGGGGCCAGCGGGTTGATCGTCCCCGACCTGCCGCTCGAGGAAGCGCCGGCCGTGCTGCGCGCCTGCGACGAGCGAGGGCTGGCGCTCGTGCCGCTGGTGGCGCCGACCACGCCTGAGGACCGGCTCGCGCGGATCGGGGCCCAGGCGCGCGGGTTCCTCTACACCGTCTCGCTGACTGGGACGACGGGCGAGCGGTCGGGCTCTCTTGCCGATGGTTTCGCCGCGGTTGTTTCCCGCGCGGCCGCGTGCACTGAGGTCCCCGTGGCGGTCGGTTTCGGGATCTCCACCCCCGAGCAAGCGGGGGCCGCGGCGGCCGCCGGCGCCGACGGAGTGATCGTCGGGAGCCGCCTGGTGCGCGCCGCCGGCGAGGGTCCGGATCCGGTGGCCGCGGTCGGCGTGGTCATGCGTGAGCTAGCCGCAGGACTGGCCGGGTCGGCCGTCGGTTAGCATCTCTCGCGCGATGGGCCTGATCCTGACCGCCACCGCCGGGCTGTGCCTTTGGATCATTCTGTGGTCGCTGAACATCAGCGGCTTCGACTCGATCCTGATCGCCATCGTGATGGTGCTGATCGCGATTGGCATAAGGCAGCTGCTCCCGTACCTGCCCGGCCGGCGGGAATAGCCGGGGCCGTCGTGGCAACCCGAGCGCTCGCACGCGGACGGGCGGCCTGCGCGTGCGCGCTGGTCGCTGCGGCGTTAGCCGGCTGCAGCGCGGGCAGCAGCGGGTCCGCCGGTTCGGTCTCTGTGTCGGGCAAGGTGCTCACGATCTACCTGAGCAACGCGCCGACCGATCAGCCCACCGTCGCCCAGGACGTGCTCGACGCCGAGAAACTCGCGTGGAGCCAGTCGAGCCACGACGTGGGGAGCTTCGCTCTGCGCTTGGGTGTTGTGCACGGGCAGATCTCGGACCAGGCGAGAACGGTCATCCAGGACCAGACCGCGATCGCCTACCTGGGCGAGATCGTCCCGCATTCTTCCTACGCGTCACTGGGGATCACCAACGCGCTTGACCTGCTCCAGGTCAGCCCGACCGACAACGCCGTCGAGCTGACCCAGGCCACTCCCGCCGTGCCCGGTGCGCCCAACACGTACTACGAGTCGCTCTCCTCCTACGGGCGGACATTCGCGCGGATCGTGCCCACGAGTGCGCTGGAGGCCAAGGCCCAGGTGCAGGAGATGAAGTCGCTCGGGGTCACCAAGCTCTACATCGGCGACGACGGCAGTCCGTACGGCGCCGCGATCGCGTACGCGATGAAGCAGGACCTCCCGGCCGGAATCTCCCTGGCCAGCAGTGAGGCGAACGCGGACGGCGTGTTCTACGGCTCCGCCTCCGAGGCGGGCGCGGCGCGCTTCTTCGCCACCGCCGCCGCGGCCAACCCATCGGCCAAGCTGTTCGGTCCCTCGGCGCTCGCCGACCCGTCCTTCCCGATGCAGCTCTCCTCGGCCGTGCGCAACCTGTACATCTCCTCGCCGGGCTTCCTCAAGCAGGACCTGACGCCGGCCGGCAGCACATTCGTCGCGCAGTTCACCTCGACCTACGGCCACGCGCCGGTGGCCCAGGCGATCTTCGGCTATGAGGCGATGTCCGCGGTGCTCGCGGTGCTGCACGACGCCGGAACCTCGGCGAACAACCGCGCGACGGTCGTGAAGGACTTCCAGTCGCTGCACCGCACGCAATCGGCACTCGGGCCCTACTCGATGAACGGCAACGGGGACACGAGCCTCGATGAGTTCGTGTTCAGCCGCCTCGCCCACGGCAGCCTGGTTCCGTTCGCAGAAGTGCAGGGGTGAGGCTGACCACGGCGTCGACCGGCGCGAAGATGTGGGCTCGGGCCGGGCTCGCGACTCTGGCGGCGCTGGCGGTGTTGATGGCGCTGGCCGGTTGCGGCGCCAAGGACGCCCAGCCGACGCGGATCCGGGGCACCACCCTGACGGTCTACGTCAGCGTGCCGCTGCTCGGCGCCTCGAGAGTGAGCGGTGAGGCCGTGGTGGACGGTGCGCAGCTGGCGCTCACCGAGTTGCGGGACCACATCGGCAAGTACCACATCGAGCTCCGCGCGCTCAACGACGCCACCGCTGCGCGCGGAGGCTGGGATCCCGGCCAGACCACGATCGGCGTCCGCACGGCGGTGCTCGATCCGACCACGATCGGTTACGTCGGCGAGCTGAACTCGGGCGCGAGCGCGGTCTCGATTCCGCCGCTCAACCGGGCGGGGATCCCGCAGGTGAGCCCCACGAGCTCCGCGGTCGGCCTGACCGTGGCGGCGCCGGGGGCGAACCCGGGTGAGCCGCAGAAGTACTACCCGACCGGGGTGCGAACGTTCGCGCGGGTGGTCCCGAACGACAGCGTGCAGGCGGCCGCGCAAGTCCGCGTCCAGCAGACCATGGGCTGCACCCGCGTGTACGTGCTCAACGATGGCGAGGTGGACGGCGCCGATATGGCCGCGAGCTACACGGTGGCAGCCCACCGCGCCGGCCTGAAGGTCGTCGGCATCCAGGCGTTCCCGCGCGACGCCACCAGCTACCAGGGCCTGGCGACGGGCGTGGCGAAGGTGGACCCCGACTGCATCCTGATCGCCGCCGACACCGAGTCGGGTGCGGTGCGGCTGACCACGCAGCTCGCGGAAGCGATGCCGAAGGTGAAGATCTTCGGAACCCAGGGCCTGGCCGAGAGCAGCTACTTCGATCCCCTCCAGGGTGGGATCCCACTGTCGGTCGATCGGCAGGTGATCCTCACCGCGCCGACGCTCGCGCTCGATGACTATCCCGCCTCCGCGCGTGCCTTCACCGCCGCCTACGAGCGTGCCTATGGGCCGCCCGAGCTCGATTCGATCCTCGGCTACGAGGCGATGAGCCTGATGCTGAGCGCGATCACGCGGGCCACCGACCACGGCACCGCCCCGGCGATGCGCTCGAAGGTCCGGGACGCGATCTTCGACACGCGAAACCGCCGGAGCGTGATCGGCACGTACAGCATCGACGCGAACGGAGACACCTCGCTGCGGCGCTACGGGGTGTACACGATCGCCGGCGGCCAGCTGTCCCTGTGGGAGGTCATCACCGTCTAGCGTTCGCGAACCCTTAGCTTGGGTTGGCGTGGGGCGGTGCGCGTGATTGGCGTTGCGTTAGGCCGCCGCCGATTGCTTGGCGGGGTCGGGAGCCACGATTACGCTCGTTTGAGGCCCGAGTCACGGGAGCTCGGGCCAAGACAGAGGAAGCTGAATGAGGCCCGCTACCTGCAAGGCGCTTGCGGCCTGCCTCGTGGCACTTCCCGCTCTCGCCGTGGCCGCCTGTGGGGGGAGCGGGGACAGCGCCACCGCCGCGAACGCGGCCACCAGCGCCAACAAGACAGTCGCCATCTATTCGAGCCTGCCGTTGCGCGGGCCGTCCGCCGCTGAGGCGATCCCGCTCGAGAACGGGATCGAGCTCGCGCTGGCCCAGGCGGACGATCGAGCCGGCTCGTTCACGGTCCATTACACCTCGCTCGATGACTCGAAGGGTCCCGCGGGGTGGGACCCGAGCCAGACCGCCGACAACGCCCGCCGGGCCGCGGCCGACCCGCGGACGGTGTTCTACATCGGTGAGTTCGACGACGAGGCCAGCGAGGTGTCGATGCCGATCCTCAACGAGGCGGGGATCCCGCAGGTCAGCCCGGCCAATACGTATGTCGGGTTGACCGGCATGGGGTCGGCCCACGCGATCCCGTACGCGCCGACCGGGACGCGCACCTACCTGCGGATCGTCCCGACCGACGAGATCCAGGCCGCGGCGGACCTGTACGCGATGAAGCAGGCTCGATGTGGGCGGGTGGTGCTGGCCGAGGATGGCGAGCAGTACGGCGCCAGCCTGGCCAAGCTGGTCGAGGCCCAGCGGCGCGCGTACGGCATCGATCTGGTGGGCGGTTCGGCGCTTGACCCGGATGCTTCGAGCTTCCGATCGACGGTCCTCGCGGGGAGCGAGGCGGCGCGGCCCGACTGCGTGCTGCTCATGGGAATCGCCTCCAAGGCCACCGCGGAGATGACCGAGGACATCAACGCCGTGCTCCCGACCGCGCGCATCTTCGGGCCGGGGGCAATGTGCACGAGCGCGTGGACCAACCGGCGCGACGGCGGGGTTCCGGCCAGCATCGATCCGCTGATCCAGTGCACCGAGGTGACCCTGAGCCTCGGCGCCTACCCCGGCGGCAAGGCGTTCGCGGACGCCTACAAGGCCAGCTATGGGGTGTCGAACCCGAGCCCGTACGCGATCCTCGGATACGAGGCGATGAGCCTCGGCCTAAGCACGATCGCCAGCCTCGGGCCCAACGGGGACAGCAAGTCGGCCGTGCTGAGCGCCCTGTTCTCGACCACCGACCGCCATTCGGTGCTCGGGACCTACGGGTTCGAGCACGACGGCGACACCACGCTGCGGACCTACGGGCTCTACAAGGTGGGGGCGAACGGCGATCCGGTGTTCGTGCGGACGATCACGCCGCCCAGCGTGTCGTAGAACGGGCGGGGCGGCGGGTCACGCCGGCGCGCGCGAGCCGCTTCTCCCGGGCGGGCGGGGGGGATGCAAAAGCGCGCATTCCGCGGACGCGTCGTGTGCCGTGCGCGTTTCTGCATCTGTGGCGTGAATAAGCGCTCGCGGCATGGACCGGTACGGTCGGAATGCGCGGTTTTGCAGGTGTGGAGTCAGGCCACGCTGCGGCGCGGCTCCCGGCTCACTCGCTTGGACGCGAGCAGGTGCTGGTCGGCCGCCTGGAACATCCGCTCCGTCGTCTTGCCATCGCGCGGGAAGACCGCCGCGCCGACACCCGCCCCGAGCGAGTCGGCGCCCGCGGTGACCCGCGCCACCGCCGCCTCCACCCGGCCGATGAGCCGCTCGGCGCCCGCCTCGTCGGTCTCGGGCGCCAGGATGCAGAACTCGTCCCCGCCGACCCGCGCCACCGTGTCCTGGTCGCGGATCACGCGGGCGAGCGCGGCTGCCACCTCCCGGAGGAGGTCGTCGCCGGCGGGGTGGCCGAAGCGGTCGTTGAGCAGCTTGAAGCCGTCCAGGTCCAGCATCAGCAACGCGAAGCTCCGCCGGGAACGGGCATGGCGCGCAATCTCGTAGTCGATCCGCGCCAGCAGGGAGCGGCGGTTGGCGGCGCCGGTGAGCGGGTCGGTGAGCGCCGAGGTCCGCAGCGCATCCCGCTCGCCCCCGACGCGCTCGCGCACGGCCAGGAGGATCGCGACGCTGGCGGCGGCGGTGAGCACGAGCAGCGCGATCGAGGGCCGGCTGTGGGCGGGCGCCGCGACCGCGTCCGCGCCGACGGCAGCGCCGAGCACGGCCGTCGCCGCCGCTACGCCCGCGACTCGCCCGCGGGTGGCCCCGGCGGCCAGCAGCGCGGCGGGCACGCATATCCAGGCGGTCTGTCCGTCCTTGGTGATCGCCACCACCGCCGCGGTCGCTGCGGCGATCGCCGTCGTGCGAACCAGCGTGCGCCGGGCGGCGTGGACCGACGCCCGGCGGTCGGCGGGATCGCGCCCAGTCTGGATCGCCAGGCGTTGGTGGTGGGCGTCACGCACGGCCGCGCAGTCTCACGACCCGGTCGGACGGTGGTCGCTCGTTCCGATGTCGGACGGTGGTCGCTCGTTCCGGTTGACCTTTCTCATGACTATTCGCAGTTTTCTCAGTCGGACCGGCTTCGCCGCCGGTCCGGACGGCCACAAGCGGTCCTGGCGCCACCAGCCGAGATAGCCTGAGCGTGTGGCGGCGAGCACCCCCGAGCAGCTCTTCCTGATCGACGGCAACAGCCTGGCCTACCGGGCTTTCTTCGCCCTGCCCGAGTCGATCGCCACCTCCACCGGGGTGCCGACCAACGCGATCTTCGGGTTCGCCTCGATGCTGGTGAAGATCCTCACCGACTACGGCCCGCAGGCGACCGTGGTGGTCTGGGACGCGGGGGACACGGGACGTAAGACCCTGTACCCGGAGTACAAGGCCCAGCGCGCCACCCGCCCCGACCTGCTCAAGGAGCAGTGGCCGGCGCTCGAGCCGCTCGTGGAGGCGTTCGGATACCGCAACCTCCGGGTTAACGGATACGAGGCCGACGACGTGATCGCGTCGATCGTCGAAAAGGCCCGGACCTCAGAACCGAAGATCCCCGTGATGGTCGTGACCGGCGACCGCGACGCCTACCAGCTGGTCGACGACGGCGTGGTCAAGATAATGACCACGTCGCGCGGCATCACCGACACCCGGGTCTACGACCGCCAGGGCGTGATCGACCGCTACGGCATCCCGCCCGAGCTGATCCCTGACTTCATCGGCCTCAAGGGCGACACCAGCGACAACATCCCCGGGGTCCCGGGCATCGGCGATAAGACCGCCGCCGACCTGCTCCAGAAGTTCGGCACGCTCGAAGACGTCCTCGCCCACATAGATGACATCAGCGGCGCCAAGCGCAAGCAGAACCTGACCGAGCACGCCGAAACGGCCCGGGTCTCCAAGCAGCTGGCCACGGCGAAGCGCGACATCGACGTCGAGCTCGACCTCCAGGCCTTCGCCGGCGCGCCACCCGACCGCTCCAAGCTGAGAGACACCTTCCGCAAGTTCGAGCTCAGAGAGCCGCTGCGCCGGCTGGAGGAGTCGTTCGGCTCGGCCGACGCCGCCGCGCCCGCGCCCGAGGCCGAGGAGGCGCTCACCGCGCGCCTGCGCACGGTCGCCGCCAAGGACCTCGCGAGCCTGCCCGACAAGGAGGTGTCGATCGCGGTCAGAGCCCCCGAAGCACCCCCCGACCAGCTGTTCTCGCCCGAGGAGGCGTGGCGCTTTGGCGTGCACGCGGACGGCGCGGCGGAAGTGCTCGCCGGGGCGGCGCAAACCCCCGAGGAGGTGGTCAAGGCGATCGGGCGCCGACCAGTGGTGGCGCACGACGCCAAGTCCCTGAGGGAGGTGCCGGCCAACCTGGCCCACGACACCGAGGTGGCGGCCTACCTGCTCGAGCCCGCCCGCCGCGCCTACCTGCTCCGGGAGCTCACCGAGGAACGCGGCCTCGGCACCGACCTGGAAGATCCCGCCGCCGCCGACGCGCTGCTCCTGAATGCGCTCGCCGCCTGGCAGCGGGAGGAGATCCGCGGCCGCGGCCTGACCGACCTCCTGCACGAGGTCGAGCTTCCGATCGTCCGCATCCTGAGGGAGATGGAGCTCGCCGGATCCAAGCTCGACACCGAGCGCCTGCGCGAGATCTCGAGCCGCGTCAAGGCCGAGGCCGACCAGCTCGAGCGCGAGATCTTCGGCCTATGCGGCGAGGAGTTCACGCTCGGCTCGCCCAAGCAGCTTGAGGAGGTCCTGTTCGGCAAGCTCGGTCTGTCCCGCAAGCGCCGCGGCAAGACGGGCTACTCGACCGACGCCCGGGTGCTCCAGGCGATTCGCCACGAGCATCCGGTGATCCCCAAGATCGAGCGCTGGCGCGAGCTCACCAAGCTTGCCCAAACCTACCTCGACGCGCTCCCGCTCCTCACCGACCAGAAGAGCCGGATCCACACCACGTTCAACCAGACGGCCGCCACCACGGGCCGGCTCTCCTCGAATAACCCGAACCTCCAGAACATCCCAATCCGCACGCCGCTCGGGCGCGAGATCCGCGCCTGCTTCGTCGCCGAGCCGGGCAATCTGCTGGTTTCCGCGGACTATTCCCAGGTCGAACTACGCCTCCTGGCCCACATCGCCGGCGAGGATGCCCTCAAAGAGATCTTCAGAAAGGGCGAAGACGTCCACACCGCGACCGCCTGCCGCGTGTTTAACGTCACGCCCGACCAAATCGACCCGGGAATGAGATCCAAGTCGAAGATGATCAACTACGGCATCGTGTACGGACTGTCGGCGTGGGGGATGGCCGACCGGCTCGACATCCCTCAAGAGGAGGCCGAGGAGTTCATCCAGCGCTACATGTCGGGCTTCCCCGCGGTTGCGCGGTGGATCGAGGAGACGATCACCCAGGGCACCGAGCACGGCTACGTCTCGACCCTGTTCGGCCGGCGCCGGCAGGTCCCGGAGCTCCGAGCCCGGCGCTGGGAGCTGCGCAAGCAGGGGGAGCGGTTCGCGGTCAACATGGTCATCCAGGGGACCGCCGCGGACATCATGAAGGTGGCGATGGTGCGCTGCGACCAGGCGCTGAAGGAGGGCGGGCTGCGGTCTCGCATGATCCTTCAGATCCACGACGAGCTCCTGTTCGAGGGTCCGGCGGAGGAGGCCGAGGAGGTCAACCGGATCGCGGTTGAGCAGATGGGGGGCGCTTTTGAGATGGACCCGCCGCTGGCGGTCGACGTCGGTACCGGGCCGGACTGGCTGGCCGCCAAGTGACGTTCCGCCGGGTAGTCGTATCCGCGGCCCTGGTTGCCGCGATCGCGGCGGCGGCGCTGGCCGGGTTGCTGTCCCCGCGACCTGCGGCCGCCCACCCGAAGTTCATTGGCGGAATCGTCCGCGACGTCCCCACGAGCGCATACAGCGAACAGGCGATGCCCGCCCAGATCCAGAACCAAAGGCTCCCTTATGAGGGCGGCCGGGTCCTGCACTCCAATCGAACCCACCTGATCTTCTGGCAGCCCGCCGGATCGGGTCTGGCCTTCGACGCCGGCTACGTGCAGCTGGTCGAGAACTTCCTGACCGATGTCGCCGCCGACAGCCACAAGACCACCAACACGTACGCGGTGAGCGGCCAGTACGCCGATGCCCAGGGCCTGGCCGCCTACAACTCGACCTACGGCGGCGCGGTGATCGACACCGATCCGCTGCCCCCGAACGGATGCACCGAGCCGCCCAACACCGGACCGGGTTGGACGGTGTGCCTGACCGACGCTCAGCTCGAGTCCGAGCTCCAGAACGTGATCACGGCCAACCACCTACCGACTACCAACCACGACATCTTCTTCCTGCTGACCCCGGACGGCTTTGGCAGCTGCACCGACTCGACCTCGAGCAGCTGCGCGCTCGGAGGGAGCGCCACCGGCTACTGCGGTTATCACTCCGAGACCCCGAACGGAATCCTCTACGCAGTCATCCCCTACAACGCGGTCCCGGGGCACTGCCAGTCGAGTAATCCCCGTCCGAACTCGAACGCGGCCGACCCCGCCATCTCGACGATCAGTCACGAACACAACGAGACGGTGACCGACCCGGACGGGAACGCCTGGATCGACAGCCAGGGCTATGAGGAGGCAGACCTGTGCCTGACCAACTTCGGGCCGGCGATCGGCGGGTCCGGCGACCGAGCCTGGAACGAGTCGATCCATGGCGGGCACTTCTTCCTCCAGGAGCTGTGGAGCGATGCCGACAACGCCTGCGAGCCGCGGGCCAAGCCCGACAGCATGTCGCTCTCGGTGACGCGCAACCCGGTGCAACCCGGCTCGGTCTCGTTCGTTGCGCGCGGATCCGATCCCGAGGGCCAGATGGTCAGCTTCGAGTGGTTCTTCGGCGATGGCCGGATAGCGTTCGGACGCCGTGTGGACCACAGCTTCAAGTCGGCTGGGACCTACCGGGTGCTGGTCAGGGCCACCGACAGCTGGGGCAACTGGGCGTTCGCCCACCGCACGGTGAGGGTCAGGACACGCTGAGCTGAAGCGCGGCCGGCCGCGCGCCGGCGGTCACGAACCGCGGGTGGGCGACCTCGAGGTAATGATTGAACGCCCAGTCCAGGAAGCGCCGGCTCTGCATCGCCCGCAGCGAACCCGCGAGCAGCCGGGGCGCCACCCGCGGCACCAGGCGCTGAGCCCGGAGCATCCACCGGTAAGGGGTGGCGTGCGCGTCGCTGAAGTGCGCGTAGCTCTGGAGCGCGTCGTCGGCGGAACGCTGCCCTTCGAGGACCGAGCGCAGCTCGCGACCGACGGCGAGCCCGAAGTACAGCGCGGTTCGGATCCCCTCGGCGGTCAGCGGCAGGCAATGCCCGGCCGAGTCCCCGGCGAAGAACACGCCGTCGTCGGTGGCGGGGCGCAGCGCGTGGGGGATCCAGTTGCCCTGGTAACGGATCCTTTCTGAGCCGACGTCGGTCGCGAGGCGCTCGGTCGGCTCCCGCACGTGGAAGCGCGGGTCGAACGACCCGACTCCGATACGCAGCTCCTGACCGGCGGGGAAGCTCCATCCGTAACCGGCCGGCACGTAGGAGCGATCGATCCAGATCTCCATGTCTTTGCCACCACCATGTGGATGGACCTCGAGGCCGCGGGACAGCAGGGCATCCGGGGGCTGGATGTTCTCCCCGGTTCCAAGGACGCGTCGCCAGCCGAGCGCATCGACGATGTGGGTGGCTCTGATGTCACCCCGGTCGGTGTGGACTGTCTTTCCGGTTCGGCCATCCACCTTTGCGGTTTCGAACCCGAACTGGGCCGGCGGGACCTGGTCCCAGAGCAGACCGCACAGCGTCCGGTAGTCGAAGGTCGAGAAGGTCCAGGGGAGCCGGTAGTTGACCGTCGTGTACGGGGTGTGGATCACCAGCTCCCCGAACGTCTGCTGCAAGGACCCCTGCAGGTGCAGCTGCTCGAGCCACGCGGTGGGGATGCCGCAGGCCGAGGTCTGCCGTTCGCCGATCTCGTAGCGATCGATCACCAGCACGTCGGCGCCGCTACCCGCCAGCTCCCGGGCGACGGCCAGCCCCGCGAAGCTCGCCCCGCAGATCAGCACGTCGCAATCGCGCTCCAGCGGGGTCCGTTCCAAGCCGCGTTTGGTTGCTCTGATGGGCATGGCGGGCTGATGATAGGCGTGGGTTAGGGAGCCGGACCGGAGCGCTTTGCCCGCTATCTACGGCTATGCTCCGTTAGACGTATGTCTACCACCACCACGCTGACTCCCCCTACTGATCTTCCGAACGCCAAGGTTGTCGAGGGCTCGGACGGACTCCTCCTCGAGATCGACGGCCAGATCGTCCCCAATTACGACGCCACGGTTCACCCCTTCCAGGAGGGCGACGTCGTCACCGGCCGCGTCGTCCGCATCGACAACGACGAGGTCCTTGTCGACATCGGCTACAAGTCCGAAGGGGTCATCCCGTCCAACGAGCTGTCGATCCGCAAGTCGGTCGACCCCTCAGACGAGGTGTCGCTCGGCGAGGAGGTGGATGCCCTCGTCCTGACCAAGGAGGATCAGGACGGCCGGCTGATCCTCTCCAAGAAGCGGGCCCGGTTCGAGAAGGCGTGGCGCCGCATCGAGGCCGCCGCCGACTCCGGCGAGCCGGTCGAGGGCGCCGTGATCGAGGTGGTCAAGGGCGGTCTGATCATCGACCTCGGGGTGCGCGGCTTCCTGCCCGCCTCGCTCGTCGACATCCGCCGCGTCCCGAACCTCGACGAATACATGGGCCAGGCGATCGAGTGCAAGGTGATCGAGCTGAACCGCTCGCGCAACAACGTGGTTCTGTCTCGCCGAGCAGTCTTGGAGGAGCAGCGCAAGGAGGACCGCGAGCGCATCCTGGACCGGCTGCAGCCCGGCCAGGTCGTGGAGGGCACGATCTCGAACATCGTCGATTTCGGTGCGTTCGTCGACCTCGATGGGATCGATGGCCTGATCCACATCTCCGAACTTTCCTGGTCGCACGTCAACCATCCCTCCGAGATCCTGTCGATCGGCGACAAGGTCACGGTCAAGGTGCTCGACATCGACCGCCAGCGCCAGCGGATCTCGCTGGGCCTCAAGCAGACCCAGGAGGATCCGTGGCAGCGGGTGGTCGACACCTACAACGTGGGCGACGAGCTCGAGGGGACTGTGACCAAGGTGGTCACGTTCGGCGCCTTCGTCGAGATCCTGGACGGGGTCGAGGGCCTGGTTCACATCTCCGAGCTCGCCCAGCACCACGTCGAGAACCCGCGCGAGATCATCCAGCCCGGGGACCCGGTGCGCGTGAAGATCCTCGAGATCGACTCCGAGCGGCGGCGGTTGTCGCTGTCGATCAAGCGGGTCGAGGGCCAGGTGCTTCCGGTCCGGCCGATCACCACCCCGATCGACGGCGAGGCGGGCGATCTCGACAACGTGCCCGAGCTGGGGCTGTCCGAGGACGTGTTCGCGGGCGCGGAGGAGCCGTTGCCGGAGGCCGAGGCCGAGGCCGACGGCGGCGAGCCGGCAGCCGAGGACTACGACCTCGAGCCGTCCCAAGAATCCGAACCCGAAGCCTGAATTGCCACCTTCCGGCGGGCGGATCCCGTTCGTCGGGCTGACCGGGGGAATCGGCGCAGGTAAATCGACCGCTCTGCAGGCTCTCGAGCAGGCCGGTGCGGCCGTTCTCTCGACCGATCGGGTCGTGCACGAGCTCTATGAGGATGATGATGTTTTGTCCGCGGTCCGCGGCCGATTCGGGGACGCCATCGAGCGGGAAGGGGTCGTGGACCGGGGCGCCATTGCCCGGCTGGCCTTCGCCGCCCCGGACGGCCGAGCCTGGCTCGAGGAGCTGCTGTGGCCCCGCGTCGGCTCGCGGATGGCTTCGTGGCGGGAGTCGGTTGAGCGTTCCGTCCCGCCGCCCCGGGCGATCGTGGTCGAGGTGCCGCTGCTATTCGAATCGGGCATGGAGGCGGGGTTTGACGCCACGATCGCGGTGGTTGCGGACGAAGAGCTTCGAGTCTCGCGAGCCGGCGCACGGGGGCATGAGGCGCTGGCCGAGCGCTCCGCGCGGCAGCTGAGCCAGCAGGAAAAAGCGCAACGTGCGACGTACGTTGTGGTTAACAACGGCACGGTGGAGGAGCTGGGGTCGAAGTTGACAGCGCTGCTTGAGAAGCTAGGACCGTGAGTCCGTCTACGGTGGGAGTTGCCGGGCGTGCTCGCGCCCGAGGCGACGCGGCGCGTCGTGCCGCGGCGCGCCGGCGGGCGGCGGCTCGACGGCGTCGGCGGCGGTTGATTTTCCTCGGGATCGGCGTGAGCGCGATCGCGATCGGAGTCACGTTCTCGATGCCGCTTCTGCGCAAGGCGGTCAACGAGCTGACGCTTCCGCTCGCCTACACGAACGTGATTCGCGAGCAGGCAGCGGACAAGCACCTCGATCCGGCGCTGATCGCGGGCGTCATCTACGCCGAGACGAAGTTCGACCCGCGCAACTCGGCCGCCGGCGCGATCGGCCTGATGCAGGTCATGCCGCAGACGGCCGCTTTCCTGGCCCACCGTTCGGGCGCGACCACGTTCACGACGGCCGATCTGGACGAGCCGGCCGTCAACATCGCGTACGGCAGCTACTACCTGCGCTACCTGCTGGACGAGTACCACGGGAACGTGCCGGTGGCGCTGGCCGCGTACAACGGCGGCGAGTCCAACGTCGATCAGTGGCTCGCCGAGGCCCGGGCCGACGGGCACCCGTTCGAGGTCGACGACATCCCGTTTCCGGAGACGCGGGCGTACGTGACGAAGGTGCTGTCGGCCGAGCAGGACTACCGCAGCAAGTACTCGAGCCAGCTGTACCCGTAGTTCCTGCCTACGGAAATCCGTTCCCGGAAAGCGATCCCGGAGAGCGATCCCGGAGAACGCTCCCGGAAAGACGGAGGGCGCCGCCGAAGCGACGCCCTCGTCCACGCGTGGTCTTGCGTCTTTACGCGTTACGGCTTGACCCGGAACACACGTCCGGTGCCCGGGGCCGTGGTCAACTCGCCGACGTAGACCCAACCGTCGCTGGCGCCCAGCCCGATGAACGCCTCGCCCTTGAAACCGGTCAGCAGGGTTTTCAGGGCGCCGCCGCCGAGCGGCATCGACTGGACCTTGGCCGTGTGGACGAATCCGAACTCCGACAGGTACAGCCTGTTGCCGACGATCCCGAGCCCGCCGGGATCGGTATGCGGTGCCAGGAACTTGAACGGCGTCGCGAACTTCGTGCAGCTGGCCGCGACGACCCAGTTGCAGCCCGGGAAGCCATAGTTCTGGCCGTTGCGCAGGCGCAGGACGAAGTCCGGCACCGTCTTCTGGATGCTCTTGGGCGTGTCCTGCCCCAGGTCGGTGAGGAACGGGGACGACGAGCCCTTCGGGAAGGCCAGCTGCCACGGCTGGCGGATCCCGGTGGCGAACACCTTCATGTCCTTACCGGCCGAGTTGAACGACAGGACGTCGTACAGGAGGCCCTTCTTCGGGCCGTGGTCGTTCGAAAGGCCCACGTCGACCCCGCTGTAGAGCCGACCGTCGGCGCCGAACGCGATGCCGTTGAGCAAGATCCCCGGCGGCGCGGTGTAGATCGTCTTCTGCGTCGTGAACGTTGTGCCGTTCCAGCCGGACCAGGCGTAGAGCTGCCCGGCCGGACCCTTCGGACCGATCGCCGCTCCGCTCACGTACAGCGTGCCCTTGTGGAAGGCGACGCCGAACGAAATAAGCGGCGATCCCGGAATGAGCACAGCTTTCCCGTTCGTGATGACGTACACGCCCCCACCCTTGGGGGTACCGGTGCTCGACGGCTCCGTGCCGTCGCTGACGAACACCTGCCCGTCGCCAAAGGCGAACGCGGTCGGCGTTGTGACGCCCGTGGCTACGAGCTGGAGCTTCGCTCCCTTGGCCGGCTTCGGCAGCGGGGTCGTAGTCGTGGTCGCTGCTGAAGCTGTGGCCGCAATCGCGCCGCCAACGACGGCGCACGCGATCAGCGGCCTGAAAATCCGGTGAAGCAAGGAACCCTCCTTGTGGGTTTGGTCATCTCTCCTCTCCCGATCGGGCGCGCGTGGCCCCTCCGGAGCCGCGCCCGCTCCGTCGATGCACCCTAACCCTAATTCGTGCCAAAAGTTGCGATTTTGTGAACAACCTCACGGTGTCCGTGCCGCTGCCCGGCCCGGTCCCTTTCCATCCGGCGCCACCGCTACGCTGAAAGGTCCCCTCTAAAGGTCGAGAAAGATGCCTAAGTTCGAGCTAGACGCCGCCTACAGCCCGACCGCCGACCAGCCGGCGGCAGTCGCGAATTTGGCCGAGGGCATCCTGGCCGGCGAGCGCAGCATGACGCTGCTCGGCGCAACCGGCACCGGCAAGACGATGACGATGGCCGCCACGATGGAGGCGGTGCAGAAGCCGGCGCTGGTGATCGCCCACAACAAGACGCTGGCGGCGCAGCTCTGCAACGAGTTCCGCACGTACTTCCCGCGCAACGCGGTCGAGTACTTCGTCTCCTACTACGACTACTACCAGCCCGAGGCGTACGTTCCGAGCAAGGACCTCTACATCGAGAAGGACTCGGCGATCAACCAGGAGATCGACCGTCTGCGTCACTCGGCCACGGCGGCGCTGTTCGCCCGTCGCGATGTGGTGATCGTGGCGAGTGTCTCGTGCATCTACGCCCTGGGGTCGCCGGAGACCTACGACGAGAACCTCCAGACCCTGCGCAAGGGGGAGATGATCGATCGCGACGGGCTGCTGCGCAAGCTGGTCTCGATCCAGTACTCGCGCAACGACACCGCGCTTGCGCGCGGGAACTTCCGCGTGCGTGGCGAGACGCTCGAGATCTTCCCCGCGTATGCCGAGACCGCCTACCGGATCGTGCTGTTCGGCGACGAGGTCGAGCACCTGCAGGAGTTCGATCCGGTCACCGGCGAGGTGCTCCAGGACGACATCGAGCACGTGGGCATCTGGCCGGCGTCGCACTACAACGTGCGCGAGGGCATGATCGAGGACTCCGTGGCCGAGATCGGCCGGGAGCTGAACGAGCGGTGTGCCGAGCTCGAGGCGCAGGGGAAGCTGCTCGAGTCCCACCGCCTCAGGCAGCGCACCCAGTACGACATGGAAATGCTCCGCGAGCTGGGGTTCTGCAGCGGGATCGAGAACTACTCGCGGATCCTGGACGGTCGCGCCGCCGGCTCGCGACCGTACTGCCTGCTCGACTACTTCCCCGACGACTTCGTCTGCTTCATCGACGAGTCGCATCAGACCGTGCCGCAGATCGGCGGCATGTTCGAGGGCGACCGCTCGCGCAAGCAGACGCTGGTCGACTACGGCTTCCGGCTGCCCAGCGCCCTGGACAACCGTCCCCAGACCTTCCAGGAGTTCCTGTCGATCACGCCGCAGATGGTGTTCGTGTCGGCCACACCGGGCGAATACGAGCGCAAGACCTCGCCGCGGATCGTCGAGCAGATCGTCCGCCCGACCGGCATCGTCGACCCCGACGTCGAGGTCCGCGAGACGCGCAACCAGATCGATGACCTCATGAACGAGATCCGGACGAGGGTCGACCGCAACGAGCGCACGCTGGTCACCACCCTCACCAAGAAGATGTCCGAGGACCTCACCGACTACCTGCTGGAGATGGGCTTCCGGGTGCGCTACCTGCACTCGGAGATCGACACGCTCGAGCGGATCCAGATCATCCGCGAGCTCCGGCTCGGGGAGTTCGACATCCTGGTCGGGGTCAACCTCCTGCGCGAGGGTCTCGATCTGCCCGAGGTCTCGCTGGTCGCCATCCTCGACGCCGACAAGGAAGGCTTCCTGCGCGGCGAGACCTCTCTGATCCAGACCATCGGCCGCGCGGCCCGCAACGTCGAGGGCAAGGTCGTGATGTACGCCGACAAGGAGACCGCCGCGATGCGCGCCGCCATCGACGAGACCGACCGCCGTCGCGCCATCCAGGTCGCCTACAACGAGGAGCACGGCATCACGCCCGAGACGATCGTCAAGGGGATCTCCGACATCGCCGAGTTCCTCCAATCGGAGTCCAAGGTGCCCCGCTCGCGCCGCCGGCGCCAGCGCGCCACCGACATGCCGCCGGCGGAGATCGAGAAGACGATCGTCGCGCTCGAGGAGGAGATGCTGGCCGCCGCCGAGGAGCTGCGCTTCGAGTACGCCGCCAAGCTCCGCGACGAGATCCGCGATTTGAAACGGCAGCTCGACCAGGCGATAGCCGAGGGCTACGCGCCGACGCGCTAGAGACTCCCAGCCGTTCCTCAGGGCCGCGCCGGCCCCCCGCGATCATGCATAACCTGCCATTTGGCCGCCCCGGCGCGGACTGTGGCACATGGTGCATGCCCCACGTGCAGGGGATGCCACGGCTGGCGCAAAGCGCCCTGTGTGGCAGGTTTTGCATGGCCTGGCAGCCGGCGGGAATCTCCGGGCGGACCTGGCGTTTCCAGCCTCCGCGTCCGATACCCTGCGGACGGCCCCCATCCCGAGACGGAGGTAGTTCCGTGGCGCTGGACCGACAGAGCATCGAGAAGAAAGACTTCCCCATCGGGCGGCGGGGCTACGACCCGGACGCGGTCGACGCCCATCTGCACTCCCTGGCCGAGGAGATCGAAGAGCTCAAGCGCACAGCCCGTCGGCGCAACGAGTCCCTCGCTGCCGCGGCCAGCGAACAGGTGCGATCGATCGTCGAGGCTGCCGAGACCACGGCCGCCGACATCCAGCGCCAGGCAGAGGACGAAGCCCGCGACATTCGTGTCGAGGCCTCCAACGAGGCCGCGACCACCCGCGAGCACGCCACCAGCGAGGCGCGTGAGTACGTCGGCCAGGTGTCGGAGTCGACCGGGGGGATGCTCGAGCGGATCAACGCGATGGAGAACGAGCTGAACGCGCTGATCGAGTCGCTTCGTACCGGGTCAAACCGGCTCAACGCCGATCTCCAGCTGCTCGAGGGCAACCTGGCCTCGGTCAAGGACGCCGTGGTGCCCCGGCCGCGCTTCGAGCCCGAGACTGGGTCTCGGGCGGGCTCCGGATCTGGCGCCGAGCAGCCGGCGGCTGAGGCGACGCCCTCGGCGGTCGAGGCCGCCGCCCCGGCGGTCCCGAGTGCCGAGCCGTTCGAGGAGTCGGCCAGCGTCGCCCCGGCGTCCGGCGGAGAGCTTCTCACCGACCCGCAGCACGAGCCGGTGCCCGCCCGGGGGACCAATGGGGGCGATGACGACGGCGCCCGGCTGATCGCGCTGAACATGGCCCTCAACGGGACGCCGCGCGAGGAGACCGACCGCTACCTGGCCGAGAACTTCCGCCTGACCGACCGGCGAGGCCTGCTGGACGAGGTGTACTCGTCAGTCGAGGGCTAATCGCGCTGGCGCGCGATTAGCTGGCGAGAATCCGCTGGCGCGGATTCTCGGGCCTGGTTCCCCCGCGATCAATCGGCCAGTGAGGCTTCGAATTGCAGCTCGTCGTGGATTGGGATCCCGTGCTCCCCGATCACGGGGATGCTCGGCTTGATCCGACGCGACTCGTCGATCGCGTCGCGGTGAACCGCGACCAATCGCATGCCGCGCCGCTGGTAGAACCGGATCGCGTTGACGTTGTCGTTGCTGGTGATCAGCCACAGGCGCCTGCAGCCGTGCCGGCGGGCTTCTTCGCCCACGGCGGCGAGCAAGGCTGAACCGATCCCCTGACCCCCGCGCAGCGCGTCCAGCGTTACCAGTTCGCAATCGCCGTCGGCGAAGTGAAAGGTCGCGAGGCCTACGATCTCGGCTCCGTCGACGGCCAGCAGCGCCGGGAGCTCAGGCGCGTCGTGAGCCACCCCACGGCTCACCACGGGCGTGCCCCAAGCACCCTCCAGGAACTGCCGGACCCAGGCGCGTTCGTCCTCTCGCGGATTGCGGACAGCAATAGTCACCATGCCCCCGGCGGTTCTCCGCAAACAGCGAACCTCCGGCGATGGGAACGTCTGTTCGATGGATTAGACTCGGTTATGTGGACAAGTTAGTCGTCTCGGGAGCCCGGGAGCACAACCTCAAAGACGTCACGGTCACGATCCCGCGGGACGCGCTGACCGTGATCACCGGTCTGTCTGGTTCGGGCAAGTCCTCGCTGGCGTTCGACACCATCTACGCCGAGGGACAGCGCCGCTACGTCGAGTCGCTGTCGGCCTACGCGCGGCAGTTCCTGGGCCAGATGGACAAGCCGGATGTGGACTCGATCGAGGGCCTCTCGCCGGCCATTTCGATCGACCAGAAGACCACCTCGCGCAACCCGCGCTCCACCGTCGGGACGGTCACCGAGATCTACGACTACCTGCGGTTGTTGTGGGCCCGGATCGGCCATCCCCATTGCCACGTGTGCGGTCGGCCGATCAGCGGGCAGTCGGCCGAGCAGATCATCGACCAGGTGATGGAGCTGCCCGAGGGCACCCGGTTCATGGTGCTGGCGCCAATCGTGCGGGGCCGGAAGGGCGAGTACGGCAAGCAGCTCGAGGAGCTCCGGGGTGAGGGGTTCACCCGGGCCAAGATCGACGGCGAGCTGCGCCGGCTCGATGAGCCGATCGCGCTGGACAAGAAGTTCAAGCACGACATCGCGATCGTGGTCGACCGGCTGGTCATGAAGGGCGAGCTACGCAAGCGGCTGGCCGACTCGATCGAGACCGCGGTGGCGCTGGCCGACGGGCTGGTCGAGATCGAGCTGGTCGTGGATCAGAGTGATCCCACCTCGCCCGGGGCGGGCGGGAATCAAATCCAGACCTACTCCGAGAAGTTCGCCTGTCCGGTGCACGGGCCGAGCCTGGTCGAGCTCGAGCCGCGCATCTTCAGCTTCAACTCCCCGCACGGGGCATGCCTGCGGTGCACCGGCCTGGGCTCGCAGATGGAGATAGACCCCGAGCTGGTCGTCCCTGACGGGACGCTGTCGATCGGTGAAGGGGCGATCGCGCCGTGGGCGGCCAGCGCGTCGGACTACTACGACCAGCTGATCCAGGCGATCGCGGAGCGTTACGACGTGGACCTCGATACGCCGTGGGACGAGCTGCCCGACGAGGCGCGAGACTTCTTCCTGTACGGGACCAACGGCGACCGCGTGCAGGTCAACTACCGCAATCGCTTTGGGCGTCGCCGCTCATACGCAACGACGTTCGACGGCATCATCCCGAATCTCGAGCGGCGCTACCGCGAGACCGACTCCGAGCTTGCGCGCGAGAAGATCGAGGAGTACATGACGTTGCGCCCGTGCCCGGACTGCAAGGGGGCGCGGCTCCGGCCCGAGTCGCGGGCGGTGCTGATCAACGGCTCGGCGATCCACGAGTTCACCGCGCTGTCGGCGCGGCGCGCGCTCGAGTGGGTGGACGAGCTCGAGCTCTCCGAGCACGATCAGCGGATCTCGCGGCTGGTACTGCGGGAGATCCAGGAGCGCCTTCAGTTCCTGGACAACGTCGGGGTCGGGTATCTGTCGATGAACCGGGCCGCGGCGACCCTGTCGGGCGGCGAGGCCCAGCGAATCCGTCTGGCCACACAGATCGGGTCGTCGCTGGTCGGCGTGCTCTACATCCTGGACGAGCCGTCGATCGGCCTGCACCAGCGCGACAACAACAAGCTGATCGAGACGCTCGAGCGCTTGCGCGACCTCGGCAACACCGTGCTCGTGGTCGAGCACGACGAGGGGACGATGCGGGCCGCCGACCATCTGGTCGACATGGGACCGGGAGCGGGCGAGCACGGCGGTCACGTGGTGGCCCAGGGGACAGCCCAGGACGTGGAGAAGGTTCCGGAGTCGCTCACCGGCCAGTTCTTGGCGGGCACGCGGACCATCGAGGTGCCCCGGCGGCGGCGCAAGCCGAGCGGCCGGGTCGAGATCGAAGGGGCGTCCGAGCACAACCTCCAGGACATCAACGTGAGCATTCCGTTGGGCGTGCTGTGCTGCGTGACCGGCGTGTCGGGCTCGGGCAAGTCGACGCTGGTCAACGAGGTGCTCTACAAGTCGGTGGCCAACGGGTTGCACCGCACGCGGCAGAAGGCCGGCGCGCACAAACGGACTACCGGACTCGACCAACTCGACAAGATCATCTCGGTCGATCAGTCGCCGATCGGTCGGACCCCGCGCTCCAACCCGGCCACGTATATCGGGCTGTTCGATCAGATCCGCGACCTGTTCTCAAAGACTCAGGAGGCCCGGGCGCGCGGGTACAAGCCGGGGCGGTTCTCGTTCAACGTCAAGGGCGGGCGCTGCGAGGTGTGCCGCGGTGACGGGCAGATCAAGATCGAGATGCACTTCCTGCCGGACGTGTACGTGCCGTGCGAGCAGTGCCACGGCAAGCGCTACAACCGCGAGACGCTCGACGTGCGGTTCAAGGGCAAGACGATCGCCGACGTGCTGGAAATGCCGATCGCGGAGGCGCTCGATTTCTTCGCCCACATACCGAAGATCCGCCGGCGGGTGGATGCGCTCAACGACGTCGGGCTCGGGTACATGCGGCTCGGCCAGCCGGCGACGACGCTGTCGGGTGGGGAGGCGCAGCGGGTGAAGCTGGCCGCCGAGCTGTCCAAGGTTGCCACCGGGCAGACGCTCTACATCCTCGACGAGCCCACCACCGGCCTGCATTTCGCGGATATCCAGCGCCTGCTTGAGGTGCTCCAGCGGCTGGTCGATGCCGGCAACACGGTGGTGGTGATCGAGCACAACCTCGACGTGATCAAGGTCGCCGATCAGCTGATCGACCTGGGACCCGAAGGGGGAGAGGAGGGTGGCCGCGTGATCGCGACCGGCACCCCGGAGAAGGTGGCGACGGTGGCCGAGTCGTACACCGGGGCGTTCCTGGCCGAGGTGCTGCCGGTGCCCGCGGCCAAGAACGGCACGCGGGCCAAGACGGCCCCAAAGGCAAAGCCGGCAACCACGGGCAAGGCCGCACAGAAAGCGGGGACGAACGGGAGGCGCAAGGCGGCGGAGAGCGCGGGTGCGAACGGCCGGCGCAAGGCACCGGAAGGCGCCGGTGCGAACGGCACGCGCAAGGCGGCCGAGAGCGCGGATACGAACGGGCGGTCGACGCGTCGGCGCACGGCGGCGGCAGCTCGCTGATCGGGGTGGGCGGGGGCAAATTCCTGAGCGCAGGCCCGACACCGGGCGTCGACCCCGCGGCGCTCAAGCTGTGGCTTCAGAAGTGGCGCTGGTACGAGCGCAACTCGCTGCCGTGGAACCGGGCCCGGATCCACTGGGAGTTCATGCGCCGAGATGCCTTCGCCCGCTGGCCGGTGCACGGCAACGTGCTCGAGGCACTGCTCGAGGGACGGCTGGAGATCGGTCCGCAAACCCTGTTCGAGCCCGGCGTGTGGATCACCGCTCCCGACCAGGCGCGCATCCGGATCGGGTCTGGAACCTTCCTGAACCTGGGTGTGATGGTGGCCTCGCTTAAGCTGGTCGAGATCGGCGATCACTGCATGCTCGCCAACGGCTGCTACGTCACCGACTCCGCGCATCGCTTCGAGGACCCCCAGATCCCGGTGCCGTGGCAGGGCTTCACGAGCAAGGGTCCGACCCGCATCGGCGATAACACCTGGTGCGGCGTCAACGTTGTGGTGACGTCCGGTGTGACGATCGGCGAACGCTGCGTCATCGGCGCCAACTCCGTCGTGACTTCTGACATCCCGCCGTTCTCCATCGCCGCCGGTGTGCCGGCAAGAGTCATCCGGACGATCGAGTACAGCTAGCCGGGCCTCGTCGCTTTCGAGAACGCGTGGCTGACGGCTTGAAGTTGAGGCTGGGGACCCGCGGCGGCGGCACTCGCGCCCAACCCAGACCGCCTGCGGCACCGGCCCCTAACAACAGGGCGCGAGTGCCGCAGACGGGGGTTCCAGCCTCGACTCCTAGTTAGAGGGAATCCCGGACGCCGGCGGCGTCCCTGGCGTACCGGTGTAGGTCGTGATCGGGCTGCCAGCGGTCGGGGGGGTGGTCAGCACGGGTCCGAACGGATTGATGGCGGTGCCCACGACCTTTGCCATCTGCACGCCGGAGTAGCCACCGTGCTCGGTCTTCGTGTAGCGGAACGGGACGAGTCCCGGGCCCGTCCAGCTGCCGCCGTCGTTGTCGACCGCGTTGACCAGGCCCTGGCGGGTGAGGTCCTTGCCGGCCGCCACCAGCGCCTGCACGAGCGTGTATGCGGTCGACATGCCGTACTCGACATTGCCGTCCCACGGGGCTGACGGGTCGTACTGGGCCTTGATCTTCTTGAACAGCTGGATCCACGGGTTCGACGCGTCGCTGAACGACGGCAGGTACCCGTCGGTGATCGCGCCGTCGATCAGGGCGTCACCCGAGGCCTTGCCCTTGGAAATGGTGCTGAGCAGGTCGCCCACCGTGTGTGGGTCGATGCCCACGTTGGAGACGACGAGCTGGGGCTTGTAGCCGAGCGTGAACGAGGTCAGCTGGGCGATGGCCGTGTAGATCGGCACGGTGAAATCCACCATGACCTTGGCGCCCGAGGACTTGATCGCCGTGACCTGTGCCGCGAGCGTGGTGGTGCCGGACTGGTAGGGCTGCTTGGAGACGATGTCGCTGGCGGGCACCTCATCCTCGATCCCGGCCAGGCCGCCCTGCCCGAAGTCGTCATCCTGGTAGAGCACGCCGACCTTCTGACCGGCGAAGTGCTGCTTGATGTACTGGCCGAGGATCTTGCCCTCGATCGTGTAGTTCGGCTGCCAGCCGAAGGTGTAGGGCTGGGTCGCCCCGTTGTCCCAGCACGGGCAGCCCGAGGCGACGAACAGGTCGGGGATCCGGGACGCGTTCAGGAAGCCCACGACCTTGGTGTGAGTGGGCGTGCCGAGCCCCTCGAAGATCCCGAACACGTTGTCCTGGAGGACGAGCTGGTGGACGACGTTGACCGTGATCGTCGGGTTATAGGCGTCGTCCTTGATGATCAGATGGATCTGGCGCCCGTACACCCCGCCGTGAGCGTTGACGTAGTCAAAGAACGCCTGGGAGGCGGGCGCGATCTCGCTGTAGCCCGGCGCGGCCGGACCCGTGAGCGGCTGATGGGTACCGAATGTAATGCTGGTCGCGGTCACGCCGGGCGCGGTGGCGCCACCGTTGCCGCTGCTGCTACTACTGCTGCTGGAGCTCGTGGCTCCGCTGCTACTGGTGGTACTGCTGCCCGACGACCCGCAGGCCGCGAGCAACAACGCGACCGCTACGACCCCCACAAACGCCAGCACTTTGGTGCTGCGAAACCTCATACCTCTCCTCCTCAGGGTGGACCCGACTGGTACTGCGCGCACATCGACGCGCGGAATCTAATTAGATACGTTTTCCCTCAGGTGTTTCAAATATTAAAGTCCGGTGAGGGGGGTGGCAATAGCAGCGCAGAGAAACCTACCTGCGGCTCCGGCGGCGATCGAGCGCCCGGGCGCGACCCATACCGCCCCGGCTGAGCGAGCTACGGGCAGGAGGGGACGTCCGGCCACCGCCTCGCGGGACGACGTGCTCGCGGCCGTGACCGAGCTTTACCTGGCGGGCCAGCGCGTCGACATCACGGTCGTGGCGGCGCGGCTCGGGCTCGGGCGAGCCACCATCTATCGCTGGTTCGGGTCTCGCGAGGCACTCCTGGGCGAGGTCGTGGCCCGCCAGCTGGAGCTGCTGGTGGCGCGCAAGCGAGCCGAGGTCCGGCGCCGCGGCGCGGCTGGGCTGCTCGAGGTGCTCGACCGCGTGAACCGGACGCTGACGCGCTCCCGCGCGGTGCGCCGACTGCTCGAGCAGGAGCGCGACGGCGCGATGAGGATGCTGACCACGAGCGCCGGGGTGGTCGAGCCGCGCGCGGTGGCGTGCATCCAGGCGCTGATCGAGCAGGAGATGGCCACGGGATACGCGCCGCCAGCCGACCCGGAGACGCTCGCCTACGCGCTCGTGCACCTTCGCCATGCCTTTCTCTGGAACGACGCGACGAGCGGCGTTCGCGGCGACTACGAGCGCTTGCGCGAGGTCTCGGCCGCGTTGCTCGGAGTCCCGGTCAAGCCGCGCGGGTCCGCATCGCGCGCGGGAAAGCGCGCGCAGCACTAGCTCTCCGAAGGCGTCTTGGCGCCGGCCTCCGGCGCCGGCGGGATAGCAACCGAGGCAGCCGCCGGGGCCTCAGTCGAAGGCTCGCCCGCGACAACGGTCGTGGTCTTCCCCCGTCCACGGCCGAAGCTCGACGCAATCGTCGGGCCGGCCCACCGCCCGATCGCCCGGAAGCCCCCCTGGATGCCCGACGGCCAAGCGAGCATCGCGCCGATCAGAACCAGTCCGTAGATGGCGAGCGGGAGGTTGTGCGCGACGTTCGTCGACAGCGAGAACGAGCTCGCGAGGTCGTTGGTCCAGTTGGGCAGGAGCACCAGCAGCGCGGCACCCCAGACCGCGCCCATCAACGAGCCGAGGCCGCCGATGACGACCCCGGCGAGGAGCGTGAGCGAGAGCTGGATCGGGAACGCGCCGGGCGCCACCGTCCCGGTCACCACGGCGAGCAGGCCCCCGCCGAGGCCGGCCGCGGCCGCGCTCAGGGTGAAAGCCAGGGTGTGCCACCGTCCGACTCGCAGTCCGGCCAGCGAAGCGGCGATCTCGTCGTCGCGCACGGCACGCAGCGCCCGACCGACCCCGCTGCGCCCCAGGTTGTAGAACACGAACACGACGACCAGCGCGCCGATGCAGGCGATCCACGCCTGCCAGCGCTCGAGCGGGAAATTGACGCCCAGCGAGGCCGGAGGGGTCGGCGGATTGATGGTCAGGCCGTTCTCGCCGCCGAACGCGGTGGGAAACCGGTCCGCCAGGGCCGGCAGGCCGACCGCGAACGCGAGCGTGGCGCCGGCCAGGTATGGACCGCGCAGCCGGCTGCACGCCAGACCGACCGGAATCCCGATGATCAGTGTCACCGCTGCGGCGGCCGCCAGTTCGGGGACCAGCGCCCAGCCTGCGTTGGCCAGCTTGCCCACCGTGTACGCCCCGACCGCCATCAGTGCGCCGTGACCGAGCGAGATCTGCCCGCTCGAGCCGGCCAGCACGGTCAGGCCGGCGAGCACGCAGAAGTAGTAGGCGCCGGTGGCGAGCTGGAGGTCGCGGTAGGCGCTCATCTGGTCTGAGAGCACGAGCAGCACGAGCCCGACCACGAGCACGAGCACGACCGAGCGCAGCAGCGTGCTTGCGCGGATCACGTCTCGTGCCGCCGTCATCCGCTCCGCTCCCGTGCCGCCGTCACACCCGCCGCTCCCGCGTCGCGGCGAACAGGCCGGTGGGCCGGATCATCAGCACGATGATGAGGATCACGAGCGCGGCCAGCGGGACGAGCGCGGAGCCCTCATAGCCCGAGACATAGGACAGCGCCAGGCCCAACACGAGCCCGCCGATGACGGCGCCGGGCGGGCTGTCGAGGCCGCCGAGCACGGCCGCCACGAACCCGATGATCAGGATCGGATCGAAGTTGTTGGGCCCCACGAACACCGACGGCGCGACCAGCAGGCCGGCGAGCGAACCGACCAGCGCGGCGAGCGCCCAGCCGAGCGTGAGCATCCGCCCGACGCGCACCCCGAGCAGCCGCGCCACCTCGGGGGCGAACGCGGCGCCACGCATGCGCAACCCGAGCGACGTCGCTCGGAACAGGAACGCGAGCGCGGCGGCGACCACGATCACCACGAGCACGATGAACGTGTCGTTCGGAGTGAACAGGAAGGTGGTGCCCCCGACGGTGTAGCCGCGCAGTGAGAACGCGGCGGGGAACGATCGGGGCGTGTTGCCCCAGATCATGCCCGCGATCGCGACGATCAGGGTGTATAGCCCGAGCGTCAGGATCACCGCGTTCAGTGGCGGCGCGTTCTCGACGGGCCGGATCACGACGCGTTCGACGATCGCGCCGAGAACGAACCCCGAAGCGAGCGCAACCGCGAACCCGAGCACATACGAACCGCCCGAGTCGATCACCGCCGAGGCGATGAACGTCGTGAACATCAGCATCGCTCCCTGGGCGAAGTTCACGATTCGGGTCGAGCGCCAGATCAGCACCAACGCGAGCGCGACCGCCGCATAGATCGCGCCTGAGGAGATGCCGCTAAGCGTGAGGTCGATGAACTTGGTCAAGCGATCACGGTCCGTCTAGAAGCCCAGGTACGCGTGCAGGAGCTGGGCGTCGGCGATGAGCTTGTCCGGGTCCTGTTCGGCGACCACGCGCCCCAGATTCAGCACGATCCCACGGTTGGCGATCGACAGCGCGCTGCGCGCGTTCTGCTCGACCAGCAGCACGGCCAGCCCCAGCGTGTCGGCCAGCCGGCGCACCAGGCTCATGATCTGCGCCACCAGCACGGGCGCGAGTCCCAATGACGGCTCATCGAGCAGCAGCGCCCGCGGCCGTCCGACGAGGGCACGGCCGATCGAGAGCATCTGGCGCTCGCCGCCCGAAAGCCTCGAGGCGGGCTGGCCGGCGCGTTCCTCCAGCCGCGGGAACAGCTCGTAGACCTCGCGCAGCGGCATCGCTTCGCGCCCACGCCACAGGCCGCCGAGCCGGAGGTTCTCCTCCACGGTGAGCTCGGCGATCACGCCGCGGCCCTCGGGGACGTGCGCGATTCCGAACCGCACGATCTCCTCGACCGCCCACCGGGTGATCTCCTCGCCCTCCACCGCCACACGTCCGGACGTCGGACGCACGAGGCCGGTGATCGTGCGCAACAGCGAGGTCTTGCCCGCGCCGTTGGCGCCCAGCACCGCGGTCACCGAACCCTCGGGGACCTCGAGGGAGACGTGGTCGACCGCCCGGATCGGGCCATAGTCGGTGGTCAGCTCCTCAATCGTGAGCATCCGCGGCTCCGTTTGTGGACAGCGCGCCTGAGTCGGTGGCCTCGCGCCCGAGGTAGGCCTCCAGCACGTGCGGGTCCTGCGCGATCACGGATGGCTCGCCATCCGCGATCACGCGCCCGAAGTCGAGCACCACCAGTCGGTCGCACACCGAGACGACGAAGTCCATGTGGTGGTCGACCAGCATCACCGCGACCGAACTGCCCAGCGACCCGATCAGCTTGCCGAGGTCCGCCAGCTCGCGCGCATCGAGCCCGCCGGCGGGCTCGTCGAGCAGCAGGAGCTCCGGCTCGCACACCAGCGCTCGCGCCAGGGCCACGCGCTTCTGGACGGCATAGGGCAGCGTGCCGGGCAGGCGGTCGACCACGTCCTCGCAGCCGAGGCGCGCCAGCGCCGTGCAGGCGCGATCGCGCAGCCGGCGCTCGTCCCGGTCCGACCAGGGCAGCCCGAGCATCGCGCTGACCAGCGGCGTGCGGCGAAACCGCTCCGCGCCCGCCATCACGTTCTCGAGCACGGTCAGCCCGCTGAACAGCCCGACGCCCTGGAGGGTTCGGGCGATCCCGGCCGAGGCCAGGCGGTCTGGGTGCACGCGGGCCATCGAATTGCCGCGCCAGCGCATCGTGCCCGAATCGGGGCGCACGAAGCCGCAGATGACGTTGAAGAGCGTGGTCTTGCCCGCGCCGTTGGGGCCGATGACCCCTAGGACTTCGCCGGGCGAGACGTCGACCGAGACGTCCTGGAGCGCGGTGATGCCACCGAATGACACGGCCACGTCCCGAACCGACAGGCCGGCGCTGGGCAGCGGCGGGGTGGGTGGGATTCCCATTTAGTGCGGGCAAGCTACTACGGCCGGCGGCATGTGCCAATAGTGAGACACGGCGGCCTATGAGTTCTTAATGACGATGCCCTCGAGGATGTAGGCCACGTGCTCGGTGGAGTCGATCGCGGCTTCGAGGCGCTCGAACAGGTCCTTCCAGCGGATCACCACCATCGGATCCACGCGCGCGTCGAACAGCGAGGCGACCGCCTCGCGCGAGAGGCGGTCCCCCTCGTTCTCCAGCCGGTTGACCTCGACCGTGTGCTGGGACATGTCGCGGAACCCCCGCAGCAGCGGGATCGCCTGCCCGATCTCGCGGCAAGCAGCGCTCAGCACCTGGGCCAGGCTGATCGCCTGATCCATCGGCGCCTCGATCCGGTAGAGGCCGAGGTAGTCGGCGACCTCCTCGGTGTAGTCGACGATGTCGTCGAGCGCCGAGGCGAGCGCGAGGATGTCCTCGCGGTCGATGGGGGTGACGAACGTGTGGTTGAGGCGATCGATGATGTCGTGGGTGATCCGATCGCCCTCGTGCTCGCAGTCGCGGATCTCACCGGCCAGCTCGCCGCTGTCGGGGAAATTGATCAGTAGCCGCTCGAGCAAATCCGCCGCGAGCACGGCATTCTGGCCGGCCTCCTCAAACAACTCGAAATAAGCCCGGTCGCGCGGAGCGAACAGGTCTCCGAGGCGCGGCATCCAATGGGATGGTATTGGCCGCAGCGTCCCGGCCGCGGCCCGCCGGGCACGGACGCCCGGCGGGACCGCCCCACAGATGTCGGGTGAAGCGAGACCCCGTTTAAGCGTCTACGGAGTCCAGGCCGGCCTCGAACGCACGCAGCTCGTCGTCGTCGATCGAATATGCGTGCTCGGGGCCGGGGAAGGCGCGGCTGCGCACCTCTTCCGCGTACGCGGTCACGCCGGCGACCATCTGCTCGCGCAGGTCGCTGTAGCGCTTGGCGAACCGCGGGGCGTGGCCGTCGTAGATCCCCAGCAGGTCGTGGAACACGAGCACCTGGCCGTCCGTCGCCGCGCCGGCGCCGATCCCGATCACCGGGATCTCGAGCCGTGGCATCAACGCCCGCGCGACGGCCGCCGGGATGGCCTCGAACACGAGCGCGAAGCAACCGGCCTTCTGCAGCGCGAGCGCGTCCCGGGCCACGCCCAGCGCGCGGTCCGCGTTGCGCCCCTGGGCCCGGTAGCCGCCGAGCGCGGTGGCGGTCTGGGGCGTGAGGCCGACGTGGCCCATGACCGGGATGCCCGCATCGACGATCGCCCGAGCGCGCTGCACGCTCGTCCCGCCGCGCTCGAGCTTGACCGCGTCGCACCCGGCTTCCTTGACGAAGCGCTGCGCGGTGGCGATGGCCAGCTCATCGGAGGCCTCGTAGGAGCCGAACGGCAGGTCGCCGATCAACAGCGGCGTCTGCAGGCCGCGCCGGACCGCGGCGGCCAGCATCAGCATCTCCTCCGTGGACACCGGCACCGTGGTGGGGTAGCCGAGCACGGTCATCGCGCCCGAGTCTCCAACCAGGACGAGGTCGACCCCGGCAGCGTCGGCGACCTGGGCGGAGGGGTAGTCGTAGGCCGTGACCATCACGATCGGCTCGCCGAGACGCTTCTTCTCGGCCAGGCGCGGAAGCGTCATCGGTAGCGGGGAGTCGAGGTTCTGGGGGATCGGGATGCGAGGGGTTGCAGACATGTCGGTTCTCTCCTTCACGCGGTGGTTGGCGCCCTTGGGGTCGCCACCTCGCGGTCGTGGTTGAGTGACAGGCGGATCAGCTGGTTATCGATGAGGCGCGTATGCCCGACGCTCGCGGCGAGAACGGCGAGGACATCACCGTCGATGCGGGTCACGGGGGCGAGAGTGTCGGCGCAGACAAGCTCGACGTAATCCGGTTCGATCTCGGCGGCACCGAGTTCGGCGAGCGCGTGGGCGCGCACGACGGCGGGATCGCGCTCCCCGGCCTCGACCGCACGTCCCATCGCGGCCAGTGCGCGGTGCAGCGCGGTCGCTCGCGTGCGCTCGGTGGGCGACAAATGTGCGTTCCGGCTGGACAGGGCGAGTCCGTCCGGCTCCCGGACGGTCGGGCACACCTCGATCCGGACCGGCAGGTCGAGGTCCCGCACGAGGCGCCTGATCGCCGCGGCCTGCTGAGCGTCCTTCTGGCCGAAGTACGCCACGTCGGGGCCGACGATGTTGAACAGCTTGGTCACCACGGTGGCCACGCCGTCGAAGTGGCCGCGTCCACGATGGGCGCCCTCGAGCTTCTCGGTCACGCCGCCGACCGACACGGTCGTGGCGAAGCCGGACGGATATACCTCCTGGGCCGGCGGGGCGAACAGGTAGTCGACCCCGAGCTCGGCGGCGAGGGCGGTATCGCGCTGAGGGTCGCGCGGGTATGCGGTCAGGTCGGCCGGGTCGTTGAACTGGGCCGGGTTGACGAACAGCGAGACGACCACGACGTCGCACTCCTCACGCGCCCGCCGCATCAGGGACAGATGGCCCTCGTGGAACGCGCCCATGGTGGGGACGAGACCGATCGTCTCGCCGTCGCGGCGCGGCTGAGTCAGAGCAGCCCTGACCTCGGGGATCGTGGTGAGCACCCTCATGCCGGCTGCGCCTCCCGGGCCGCGGTCGCGGCCAGCTCGCGCGTGGCCTGCGCGAGGGTGTCGAACAGGGGGAGCAGGTCGGCAGCCACTTCCTGGACCGCGGCCCGCTGGCGGGTCACCGTGGTCTCATCTCCGCGCGCGAGGGGACCGGTGAGCGCCCGTTCGGGACCGAGGGTGGCCCAGTTCTCGACGGTGGCGCGGACCAGCGGCACGAGCAGCGCGCGCTCGACCCCCACGGCGGCGCCGACGCGCTCGGCGGCCGCCTCCAGCGTGACGAGGAAGTTCGACGCGATCGAGGCGGCCGCGTGGTACGCAGGACGATCCCGCTCGGCGATCTCGACCGGGTGCATGCCGAGCGCCTTCGCCAGCTCGGCCGCGAGCGCCAGCCCGCGCGGGGTGTCGCCCGCGATCGCGGCGCCGGCGCCGGCAAAAACCGCGCCCTGGGCGGTGACCGTCATCAGTGGATGCAGCGAGAAGGCCTCGTGGGGCGCGAGCACGTCCAGACCGGTGGCGCCCGAGCAGTGGCCGACCAGGAGATCCGGACCGGGGAGGACCTTGGCCGCGGCCCGTGCGATCTCGGCGTCGGGCACGCACAGCAGGACGGCGTCGGCGCCGTCCGCGTCGGCCCCGCGGCCCAGGGGTCCCGACACGTCGTATCCCGCGCGCCGGAATGCGCCCGCAAACGCATGTCCAAGCCGGCCTCGGCCGATCACGGCCAGCCGCTTACAAGCAGGGTTTTCTGAGGTCGAATCCCGTTCCAGTTCCCGCATCTGAGATACCGGTCGGCGTTGAAGAGCTGTGGCGTGGCATCCAGGTCCGTCCGCGGTGTCCGCGTGACGGCCTCAGGAAGCAGGATACCCCTGAGCCGGGTGGCGGTTACCGAGGGGGACCGCAGTCCCGCGTCGGCCTTCTACCCTCCTTTGGGGCCCGCAAATACCGGCATCCCGCTCCCAGGCCGTCCGTGGGCGGGGTTAGCATCGCCGGCAGTGAGGACCGCCTCGGAGCGTCGCGAGCTGTTGAAGGCCGTCTATGAGGAGGCGCGGGGATGTACCCGCTGCCCTCTGCACCAGACGCGCACGACCGTCGTGTTCGGCGCCGGCAACGCCGACGCCGACCTGATGTTCATCGGGGAGGCGCCCGGAGCCAACGAGGACAAGATGGGCCTGCCGTTCGTCGGGCAGGCGGGGAAACTGCTCGACAAGCTGCTGGGCGAGATCAGGCTGGAGCGCAAGGACGTGTGGATCTGCAACGTGCTCAAGTGCCGCCCCCCCAACAACCGCGACCCTCAACCCAATGAGATCGAGGCTTGCAACGACTATCTCCGCCGGCAGGTCGACCTGATTGAGCCGACCGTGATCTGCACGCTCGGCAACTTCTCGACCAAGCTGCTGCGGGCGGACAGCACCGGGATCTCGCGGCTGCACGGGCGCGAGGAGGAGCGGATCATCGGCCCACGGGCGGTGCGGCTGTACCCGCTCTATCACCCGGCGGCGGCGCTGTACACGCCATCGATGCTCGAGGCGCTGCGGGCGGACTTTCACCGGATCCCTGAGCTGCTCGCTCTCGGGCCTCCCGAGCAGCCGGAGATGTCCGAGCCGATGCCGGATCTGGAGGATCTGGCCGAGTACGAGGAAGACGGCTCGCCGGCGGTCGGCGAGCCCGAGCCGGTCTCCCAGCTCGGCCTGTTCTAGGCGCGACTGCGGTCAGGACGGGCTACGCGGCCCCACGGACGCCGCGAAGCGGCCCCAAACCGCGCGCTGTCGCTAGGGCGCTCCGACGAGCTCGACCTCGGTGAGGCCGGTATCCGGCGGCTCGGGTTGAGGCGGGAGCTTCTGCCGCCACAGCGCCATCGTGAACGCCACCACAGCACCCGCGATCTGGACCCCGAGGACAACCACGGCAAACCCGAGCGGCTTCGTCGACGCCTGGAGCAGGAGAATCGGCTCGGCCACGGCGACCGCGCCCAGCGGCAGCAGGAACCAGGTCCGCTTCAGGGCCAGCATGTATTGCACGGCGAGATACGTCGCCGCGAGCACCGTAAAGGCCAGCCCCAGGATGAATAGCGCATCGACCGCCAGCAGGCGGTTGGAGCCGAACGCGGCCCGGATCAGGAGCCGCGGCACCAGGCCGTAGATCATCAGACACGGAATCGCCGCCACCCCGACGATCGCGAGCGCCTTCCCCAGTACGGGACGCGGGTCCTCACCGTGGGCGCGCCGGCGCGAGACCTCTGGCACGAGATAGAAGCCGGCGCCCATTGCCACCCAGATCAGGACCTTCGCCGCGACCGCGGTCGCGCTGTACGAGCTGGCCAGCTCGCTCGAGAAGCGGTGCTTCGCGGCGATGATGTCGATGTTCTGGAGCACCGCGATGATGCCCAGCGCGGCGATCGCGGTCCAAGCCCGGGCGACGTGGACCCACAGCTGCACGGTGGGTCGCTGTTTCGCCGGCGCCGTTCCGAGTCGACGGCGCAGGGGCACCGCGCAGTAGAACATCATCGCCACGAATGACAGGGGCGTCCCGATATAGGCGCCGGTGACCCCGAGGCCGATCGCCAGCACGCCCCCGATGGCCAGGCGTGCCGCCTGCTCGCCGATCAGACTGATCCCGACCGCGCGATAGTCGCCAAGTCCCTGCAGAAAGCCGCGCATCATGCACAGCAACAGGTACAGGCAGCCGGCGGGGATCCCGAGTGCGGCCGCCCACTGCTGCTTGACTCCGACCGCCTCGGCGATCGGGTGCCGGGCCAGCACCGAGAGCACAGTCATGACCACCGTGAACAGGAGCGTCACCTTGATCCAGTTGCGGATCGTGGCCGCCATGGCGGGGCCCACCCCCAGATGGCCGAGCACCGCCTCCCGCGCCGTGGCCACCTGCATCGCGTACCCGACCACCGCCAGGATCAGGAAGTAGCTGACCAGCGCCGCGAGCGAGCCGTAGTCGGTGAGCTCGCGTGAGAAGACGATCACCGAGCCCAGGGCGATCACGTTGTTGATCACCATCGCGCCGGCCAGGCCGACCGCTTTGGTCATCTCGGACCCGCGCAGGCGGTCCGCGTGCGGCTCTAAGCGACGCCTCAACGACACGCCGGTCGACCCTCGATCGTGTCGGAGGTGGGGGGGTTCATTGAGCCTGACGGTACCGAACGGACCGGCACCGCGGGGCGATCGGGCTGCTCTACATTGGCTAGCGCAAATGGCGGAGCATCACGAGACGGTCAGTGAAGCGCAGACCGAGGCGCTTGCCGCGGGGCTGGCCGCCGGGCTGTCAGGAGGCGACGTGGTCCTGATCGAAGGGGAACTGGGCGCGGGCAAGACGACGTTCGTGCGCGGGGCGTGCCACGCCCTCGGAGTCGACGCCGTCGTGACGAGCCCCACCTTCACGATCGGGCAGCGCTACGCAGGCGCGGTACCCGTGTCCCACCTCGATCTCTACCGCGTCACCGATCTCGGGGGTGAGGATCCGGATCTGCTCGCCGACTACATCGGCCCAGATCGCATCGCATTCGTGGAATGGCCCGAAGGTGCGGTCGCGACGATTGCCGGGCTGGGTCGCCTCGCGGCCAGGGTCGTGATCGAGCACGCCGGGGGCGACCGGCGAGTGGTTCGGATCGAGACCCCGGTGAGCGCTGACCGGCTGGTCTCGCCGCTGAAGACGCCGTGAGGATCCTCGCGTTCGATACCGCCACCCGCGCCACCGCCGTCGCCTTGTGCGGCGCCGGCGATGTCGTCTTCGTCGCGCGCGACGATCCGGCCGGCGGCCGGCGGCCCGGGCATGCGACGCGCCTGCTGCCACTGTCGGTCAGCGTGCTCGAGCGCGCCGGGATCGGCTGGGGCGATCTCGATCGGATCGCGGTCGGCGTCGGCCCCGGAACCTTCACGGGACTGCGCATCGGGATCGCCACCGCGCGGTCGCTCGCGCAGGCCCTGAACATTCCCCTCGTCGGAGTATCGACGCTTCAGTCGCTGGCAGCGGCCGGAGGGTGGGAGAGACGGCGACCCGCCGGCGTCGAGGCGGTGCCAGCCGGCCTCGACGTCGTGCTCGCGGTGCTCGACGCGCGCCGGGGCGAGGTGTTCGCGGCCGGCTGGCGGATCGAGGAGGCCGACGAGTTCGACGCCGCGCTGCTCGCTCCCCGTGCGATCGCTCCCGAGGGGCTGGCGGAGCTGATCGCGCCTCTCGGGCCACGCGCGCTGGCGATCGGAGACGGGGCGGTAGCATTCAGAGAGGTTCTCGAGCGCGCGGGATCCTTTATCCCGGAAGATGATTCTCCGCTGCACCGGGTCACGGCGACGCATCACTGCCGACTGGCCGGTCGCCTACCAGCGACGGCCCCCGAGGAGGTCAGGCCGGAATACCTCCGCGCTCCCGACGCCGAGATCGCCCGCAGCAGGAACTAGATAAATGCCCCCACAGTCCGTCACGACCCGCTCGCTCGGTTATTCGGACCTTCCACAGGTCATATCGATCGAGCGGCGCGCGTTTCCGACCCCGTGGTCGCTGGCCATGTTCGTGCTCGAGCTCTCCAAGCCGTCTGGCGTATGCGTGGCGGCAATCGAGGAGCGGCGCATCGTCGGCTATCTGATCTGTTCGCGCTACGCCGACGTCTGGCACCTCATGAACATCGCGGTCGATCCGCCGGCCCGGCGGCGCGGCATCGCAACCGTGCTGCTCGAGGAGATGATCGCGCGAGCCGGCCAGGACGCGTCGTACACGCTCGAGGTGCGCCCGTCCAACGTTCACGCGATCGCCCTGTACGAGCGGTTCGGGTTCCGATCGGCGGGCACCCGGCGGCGCTACTACCAGGACACGGGGGAGGACGCCCTGATCATGTGGCGCACCGCGGATACGGCGTCGACCCCGAGCGCGTCCGGGTGATCCTCGCGCTCGAGACGAGCTGCGACGACACGTGCGCGGCCGTGGTCACGCGGGCGGGTGAGATCCGCTCGAACGTGATCTCCTCGCAGGGGGTGCACGACCAGTTCGGCGGCGTGGTGCCGGAGATCGCCTCGCGTCACCACCTGGAGCTGATCGGCGCCGTCGTCGATGACGCGCTGGCCCGGGCGGAGGTCCCGCTGCCGTCGGTCGATCTCGTGGCCGTGACGCGCGGGCCTGGGCTGGTGGCGGCGCTGCTGGTCGGCGTGGCCACGGCGAAGGGGCTGGCGGCGGCGCACCAGCTGCCGCTGGCCGCGGTCGACCATCTGCACGGTCACGTGGCCGCGGCGTTCCTCGGGGAGGAGCCGTTCGAGCCGCCCTTCATCGGGCTGATTGCGAGCGGCGGCCACACCCTGCTCGCGCGAGTCACCGATCACGGCCCGGACTATGAGGTCCTCGGCCAGACGCTCGACGATGCCGCCGGCGAAGCGTTCGACAAGGGAGCGCGCCTGCTGGGCCTGGGCTATCCGGGCGGTCCGGCGCTCGAGCGGTTGGCGTCCGGCGGGGATCCCGAGGCGTTTCGTTTCCCCGCGGGGGAGCGCCTGCGCGGCCTCGATTTCTCCTTCGCCGGGTTGAAGACCTCGCTGCTCTACCGCGTGCGCGACCTCGGCCCCGAAGAAGCCGAGCGGCGTCGGGCCGATCTGGCCGCCTCCTACCAGCGTGCGATCGTCAAATCACTGGCCATCCGCGTCGAACGTGCGCTGCGGCAAACCGGGCTCGAGCGGCTGTCGGTGGGTGGCGGGGTGGCTGCCAACGGGGCCGTACGGGAGCGGATGCGCGGCCTGGGCGTCGAGCTCCACGTGCCGGCGCGCGAGCTGTGCACCGACAATGCCGCGATGATCGCCAGCGCCGCTCGCTTCGTCGAGGCTCGCCCGTACCCCGAGTACCTCGATCTGGACGTGTACGCGACCGGCGAGCGGATGTTGGTGGCGCGATGACGACCGTGGTGCTGTACGGCCGGGAGGGCTGCTGCCTGTGCGACGACGCTCGGGAGGTGCTCGAGCGGGTCCGCTCCCGGCGCCGATTCGAGCTTCTGGAGCGCGACATCGACTCCGACGACGCACTGCTCCGGACCTACCTGGAACGGATCCCCGTGGTGGCGATCGACGGGCAAGAAGTGTTCGATCTGTTCGTGGACGAGTCCGAGCTGGAGCGTCGGCTCGATATGGTGCACAGCCGATGAGTTACTTGATTGGCAGCGATCCCGACGGTGCCCCGCCCGATATGGACAAGCCGAGCGAGAAGCTGGCTCTCGGCGTCGCCGCACGTCTGTCGCGCTACCTCCAGGTTCTGATCCAGGCCCGCAAGATGGGCAAGGAGACGATCTCCTCCCAGGAGCTGGCCGACTACACGCACGTGAACTCGACCCAGATCCGCCGGGACCTGTCGGGCTTTGGCAAGTTCGGCAAGCGCGGGGTTGGCTACAACGTCGAGTCCCTGGTCAACCAGATCCGCAAGATCCTGCACACGTCCGGCCAGCACAACATCGCGTTGTTCGGGGCCGGGCACCTGGGGACGGCGATCGCCACCTCGGACATCTTCGCCGACCACGGCTTCCGGGTTGTGGCCGTGTTCGACGTCGACCGGGGCAAGGTGGGGGAGCGGATCGGACCGCTGTCGGTCCGCCACAACTCCGATCTGCGGTCCGTGATCGACGAGGAGGACATCGTCGTGGCGGTGCTTGCGGTTCCCTCCGCGGCCGCCCAGAAGCTGGCCGACGAGCTCGTCGACGCGGGCGTGAAGATCATCTTCAACTATTCGGACGCCCTGCTTCAGGTGCCGCCCGAGGTCACGGTTCACACCTCGAGCCCCGCCGTCGACCTGCTCTACGCGCTGTACTTCTACCTGACCTGATCCTTCACACCTGATTTTTATTAGGTCCTCCGCCCGCCCGGCCACCCACCCGCGCTCGTGAGCAGTAGCCTCGACCTGGAAGCGGCGTACGACGCCTTCGAGAACTCGACCGACTTCACCGTCGGGCTCGAGGAGGAGTTCGCGCTCCTGGACCCGAACTCGCTGGCCCTGGTGCCGCGGTTCGAGGAGCTTCGCGACGCCGCCTCGGCCGATCCGGTGCTTGCGGAGTCGGTGGCGGGGGAGCTGATCTCCTCCGAGATCGAGATCCGCTCGGGTCGATGTCTGGATCTCGGCGGCGCGTTTGCCGCCCAGCGCGAACGCCGGCAGCGCCTGTTCGCGCTGGCCGCCGAACACGACGTCGCGCTGGGCGCCACCGGGACCCATCCCTGGGCGGACTACCGCGAGCAGCACATCATCGATACCGAGCACTACCACCGGGTCGAGGAGGGGCTGAAGTACGTGGCGTGGCGCAACAACACGTTTTCGCTGCACGTCCACGTCGGCGTCCGGGGTGCCGACCGGGCCGCGCTGGTATGCGACCGGCTGCGTCCGGTGCTGCCGCTGCTGCTCGCCATCTCGGCCAACTCGCCCTTCCTGGACGGACGCAACTCGGGCCTGCACAGCGCTCGCACCCAGATCTTCACCAAGAGCTTCCCGCGCTGCGGCGTCCCCGACGCGTTCGGCAGCTGGCGGGCGTTCGCTTCGTATATCGATTTCCTGGTGCGGACTCGCTCGATCGTGGAGTACACGCAGGTGTGGTGGTCGATCCGTCCGCACTTCTCGTTCGGGACCGTCGAGGTGAGGATCTGCGACGCGCAGATGACCGCCCCAGAGTCCGAGTCGCTGGCCGGCCTGATCGTGGCCTGCGTCGCGCAGGCGGCCCGCGATATCGACGAGGGGGTGCCTTTCAGCGACCTTCCACGCAGGCTGATCGAGGAGAACGTCTGGCGCGCGGTGCGCTATGGCCTGGATGGGGAGTTGCTTGACCTCGACCGCGCCGAGGCCTACCCGGCCGCCGAGGCGCTCGAACGGCTCCTGACCTGGTCGGCGCCGGTCCGGGGCGAGCTCGGGATCGAGGTCGCTCTGCCCTCGCTGAACGGGGCGCAGCGACAGCGGCGGATGGCTGAGACCGGGGTTGGCCTGGCCGAGACCTACGCTGCCGTCGTGGCCGAGACGCGGGATACGTATGCTGGCAGTGCAGCGCAGGTGAGCCGATGAGCAGCGAGGAACGAGAGCCCAGCGAGGAAGAGCTGCGGGCCGCTTATGAGGCGGAGCTCAAGCGGCTGAGAGTCGAGCACGTGCTGCTCGACAACGTCGCGGCGCTCGCCAACCTGGGGATGCGCCGTACGGGTCTGGCCCCTGGGACCGAGGGGGAGCGCGACCCCGACCAGGTTCGCCTCGCGATCGAGTCGATCCGGGCGCTCCTACCGGTGCTCGAGCAGGCCGCCCCGGCGCAGATCGGTGCGATTCGGGATGCGGTCTCCCAGCTTCAGCTCGCGTTCGTGCGAATCGGCGGTCAGGCGCCGGAGGCTGAGACTCCGGAAAGCGGTGCGGCGCCCGGGTCTGGCGGCGGTGAGGCCGCTGGTCCCGGTGGTGGTTCCGGCCCCGGGCCCGGTGGGGGGTCGGGCGCAGGTCCAGGCCCTCCCCCGGAGCCCGAGCCCCCGAAGCCCGGAGAGCCGGGGCCGGCGCAGCGCAGCGGCCGCCTGTGGGTACCTGGCCAGTAGAAGCCGTCTGACGCCGTCCCGCCGCGCCGGGCGCTAAAATCGCTTTCTTCCGGGCCTCCGCTCGATCAGTACGGGTGGCGGCCTTTTCCAGTTTGTTTGGCTGCGCTTCCGCGCGCCCTCTCGCTAAATCAGACCTTCTTCGGAGGAATCTCCTTGTCCAGCTTTCTTGCCCACCACGGCGTGCTCGTCGCGCTGGTTTGCGCAGGCGCCGCCGTTGCTTACGGCGTCCTGACGTCGCGTGCCCTGCTCGCGCTGTCGCCCGGCAACGAGACCATGCGCACGATCTCCGCCGCGGTGCAGGAGGGTGCGCGCGCGTATCTGAACCGCCAGTACACGACGATCGCGGGCGTCGGTGTGGTCCTGTTCATCGTGCTGATCCCGATCCAGAACATCCGGGTCGCGATCGGTTTCCTGATCGGCGGCCTGCTCTCGGCATCGGCCGGCTACATCGGAATGAACGTCTCGGTCCGCGCAAACGCCCGCGTCGCCGAATCCGCCCGCAGCGGCGTGTCGCGCGCGCTGGACGTCGCCTTCCGCGGCGGCGCGGTGACCGGCATGCTCGTGGTTGGGCTGGCGCTGTTCGGCGTCGCCGGTTACTTCGGCGTGCTCACCTGGATCGCCGGGGAGAGCACCAAGTCCGCCGTCGACGCGCTGATCGGGCTCGGGTTCGGCGGCTCGCTGATCTCGGTGTTCGCGCGCCTGGGCGGCGGCATCTTCACCAAGGCCGCCGACGTCGGCGCCGACCTGGTGGGCAAGATCGAGGCCGGCATCCCCGAGGATGATCCCCGCAACCCCGCGGTGATTGCCGACAACGTGGGCGACAACGTCGGCGACTGCGCCGGTATGGCCGCCGACCTGTTCGAGACCTACGCCGTCACCGCCGTGGCCGTCATGCTGCTCGGCGTCCTGCTGTTCAAAGAGCAGTCGTCGGTGGCGCTCTACCCGCTGGTTCTCGGCGCCGTCTCGATCGTCGCCTCGATCATCGGGACCTTCGCGGTCAAGTCGCGCGTCGGGAACGTCGAGCGTGCCCTGTATCAGGGGCTGATCGTCTCGGGTGCGCTGGCCGCGCTCGCGTTCCTTCCAATCACCTACTGGATGATGAACAAGCTGACCTTCCTGAGCGGGGCGGCCGCACCGCACTGGTGGAAGTACTACCTGTGCGCGCTGATCGGGATCGGCGTCACAGCGTGCCTGTTCGTGATCACCGACTACTTCACGTCGACGCGTTTCGCGCCGGTCAGGAGCACCGCACGGGCCTCGCAGACCGGACACGCCACCAACATCATCCAGGGCCTCGCTCAGGGGTTCCAGTCGACGGCTCCGCCGGCCATCGTCCTCGCGCTCGGCATCCTCGGCGCCTGGAAGCTCGCCGGTGGCGGGACCACGACCGGTATCTACGGCATCGGCGTGGCCGTCATGGCCCAGCTGTCGCTGACCGGGCTGATCGTCGCCCTCGACGCCTTCGGGCCGATCACCGACAACGCCGGCGGCATCGCGGAGATGGCCGATCTGCCAGAGGAGGTCCGCAACGTGACCGACCCGCTCGACGCGGTCGGCAACACGACCAAGGCAGTGACCAAGGGATACGCGATCGGCTCGGCGGCGCTCGCCGCGCTCGTGCTGTTCAACGCGTTCGAGACCGAGGTGGCCAACGCCGGCAAGCATCCGGACTTCTCGATTGGCAACCCGGCCGTCCTGATCGGCCTGCTGATCGGCGGGCTGATGGTCTACCTGTTCGCCTCGCTGGCCATGGAGGCCGTCGGCCGGGCCGGCGGTGCCGTGGTCGAGGAAGTCCGGCGGCAGTTCCGCGAGAAGCCCGGAATCATGGAGGGGACCGACACGCCCGAGTACGGCGCTGCGGTCGCGCTCGTGACCCGCGCGGCCCAGCGGGAGATGATCCTGCCCTCGCTGATTCCGATCCTGATCCCCTTCATCGTCGGCCTGATCAGCATCGAGGCCCTCGGCGGCCTGCTGATGGGCGTGATCGTGGTCGGGCTGTTCGTGGCCATCTCGATGACCTCGGGCGGCGGCGCATGGGACAACGCCAAGAAACTGATCGAGGACGGCGCCTACGGCGGCAAGGGATCCGAGGCGCATGCCGCCGCGGTCACCGGCGACACCGTGGGCGATCCCTACAAGGACACCGCCGGGCCGGCGATCAACCCGATGATCAAGGTGACGAACATCGTGGCCCTGTTGATCATCCCGATTATCACCTGAGCATCTCCAAGCTCAGGTAAGGCGCGGTCGACCCTCGGCTTCCTGAAGCTGAGGGTCGGCGTGCCGCCGTGCTCTCTGTGCACCAATTCGTCTAATTTCTCCACCCTGCCGTCCACAAGCGGCTAGCCTCACAGCGCGCAAATGTCTCTAGAGTCCTCGGCATGTTCATCCTGATCGTCGGTTCGGGCCGGGTCGGGTCCGCGGTGGCCAAGCGGGCGCTCGACGCGGGGCATGAGGTGTCCGTCCTGGACAGCGACCCGCTCTCGCACGAGCGGCTCGACAAGGATCAGCTGACGACGTGGGAGGACGCTGGCGGAAGGTTCACGGTCAGCACCGCGCTCGAGATCGACGGACTGATCGAGGCCGGCATCGAGCAGGCCGACGTGTTCGTGGCGGCCACCAGCGGGGATAACACGAACCTGGTGATTGCCCAGATCGCGCAACGGCGTTTCAAGGTCAAGCGCGTGGTGGTCCGGGTCGCCGATCCTGGTCGCGCCTCCTGGTATGCCGAGCAGGGCCTGCTGACCATCTGCCCGACCCAGGTCGCGGTTGACGAGGCGTCACGCGTGGTACTGGCGTAGACAAGGTTGCTGCCTGACATGAGGGACCGCCCATGTACGTGATCATCGCCGGTGCCGGGAAGGTCGGCTGGAACCTCGCGCGCGAGCTGATCGCCAAGGAGCGCGAGGTGACGCTGATCGAGTCTGACCATGCGCGCTATCGGGTGGTCGAGGAGGAGCTCGAGCACGCCGTCCAGTACGGCGACGCAACCGAGCTGTGGGTCCTCGAACGCGCTGGCATCCAGCGCGCCGACCTCGTGATCGCGGTCACCGGCGACGACGAGGACAACATTCTCATCTGCCAGATGGCCAAGGAGAAGTACGGCGTCCAGCGGATCGTCGCCCGGGTCAACAACCCGCGCAACCTGCAGCATTTCCGCCTGCTCGACGTCCAGCCCGCGGTCTCGGCCACGGACCTGATCCTGCGCCTGATCGAGCACGAGGTCCCCGAGTACGGTCTCGTGCAGCTGCTCGCGCTCGAGGAGGAGCACCTGGAGATCATCGAGCTCGAGGTCGGCCAGGGCTCGGTGGCGGCGGGCCAGCGCGTACAGGACGTGCGGCTGCCCGACGGCTCCCTGATCATCTCGGTCCTGCGCGGCGGGGCCGGGTTCGTACCGAAGTCCGACTCGGTGATCCAGCCGGGCGATCAGGTGCTGCTGATTCTCGATCCGGGCCTCGAGGCGCAGATCACGCCTCAGTTCGCACCCAACGGCGCCAGCCCGTCAGGCTGATCGTGGCCGATCGGCACGTTGCCTACGCGCTGATTGGAGGCGGCCTCGCCGCCGGCAACTGTGCTCGCTGGCTGCGCGAGTCCGGCGCCGAGGGACCGATTCTGCTCATCGGGCGCGAGTCAGACCTGCCCTACAACCGCCCGCCGTGCTCGAAGGGTTACCTCCAGGGCCACGAGTCCCGCGAGGACACCCTCTTCCGTCCCGCCGAGTGGTACGAGGAGCAGCAGGTCGAGGCACTGACCCGCGTGTCGGTCAAGTCCCTCGATCTGGCCGAGCGCAGCGTCGAGCTCTCCGACGGCCAGGACGTGAGCTTCGACAAGGCGCTCGTCGCCACCGGCGCCGGCGTCCGCCGCGTGTCGGTCCCCGGCGCCGAGCTCGAGGGGATCCACTACCTCCGCACGCTCGGCAACACCGACACGATCCGCGCCGACGCCGCCGGCAAGAAGGTGGTGCTGATCGGCGGCTCCTACATCGCCTGCGAGGTCGCCGCCTCCCTGACCGAGCTGGGCAGCTCCTGCTCCCTGGTGATGCTCGAGTCCGTCCCGCTGAGCCGCCACTTCGGCGAGCAGGCCGGGCGCTTCTTCGAAGACCGCATGGCCGAGCACGGGATCGAGACCTTCGGCGACGACGAGCTCGACCGGTTCGAGGGCACCGGCGGCAGGGTCACCCGCGTGATCACCAAGAGCGGCCGCCAACTCGACGCCGACGCGGTCGTGATCGGGATCGGCGCCGTGCCCGACGTCAGACTGGCCCGCACCGCGGGTCTGGAGATCGGCGAGGGTGGGGGCGTGGTCGTCGACTCCCGGCTACAGAGCGCCGTGCCCGGCATCTTCGCCGCGGGCGACATGGCCGAGTACGAGAGCGTCGTGCACGGCGGCGCGCGTCTCCGGATCGAGCACTGGGACGTCGCCTTCAATCAGGGCAAGACGGCGGCGCTCAACATGCTCGGCCACGACCAGCCCCACGACGTCGTGCCGTACTTCTTCTCCGACCTCTCCGACTGGGCGTCGCTCGAGTACATCGGCCCGGCCCACGAGTGGGACCAGGAGGTCGTGCGCGGTTCGCTCGACGCGGGCGAGTTCTCGATCTTCTATCTGCGCGGTGGCCGCGTGGCGGCGGCCCTGTCCGTCGGCCGTTCGGACGACCTCGAGCACGCCCGTCGGCTGCTGGTTGACGGGACTGACGTGAGCGGTCGGGTGGGCGCGCTCGCCGACGTCTCGACAGATCTCAGTTCGCTCTGACGCTCGATAGCCCGGTCGCGACGAGCCAGACTGAGTAGCTGCCGGGCAAGGACTCGAACCTTGAATTCCAGGGCCAGAACCTGGCGAGTTGCCAATTACTCCACCCGGCAGTAGATTGACGCACCAGCTTGCGGTGCTTCGTCGATCGGCTGCGACTGCGGGCGCGAGTATAGCCATGCGCGCCCGTTCCGTCCGCCATGCATGGGAACGTATGTTCGCGCCGCGGGCGCGCCGGACATACGATTGGATCGAGATCAGAGGCTTCTACGAGTCTGGTCACACGGCCACCGAGTGCCAGGTCCAGTTCGGCATCTCGAACGGCGCTTGGCACGGCGCAGTCCGGCGAGGCGCGATCCTTCTCCGCGACATCCGGTCGCGCCCGCGCACCGAGACGCGAAATGCCGTCGCGAAGCTACTCGCTGCCGGGCTATCGCCGGCGGCGATCGCGCGGGAGCTCGGTATCTCGAAGCCGACGGTGTGCTTCCACATGCGCAAGCTCGGCATCGCACCCCGGGTTGAACCGGCCCGCCGGTATGACTGGACCGCGGTCCGCGACTACTACGACGCTGGACACTCCGCGGCGGACTGTCGGGCGCATTTTGGGTTCGGAGCCAATGCATGGGCAGACGCGGTTCGCCGCGGTGTCATCACGCCCAGACCGAAGCTCGAACCGATCTCGGACGTGCTGGCGGCGGGGCGGCAGCGCAGTCGTGCCCACGTGAAGGCCCGACTCATGACCGCAGGCCTGAAGCATGCGCAGTGCGAGGAGTGCGGACTAACCCACTGGCAGGGTGCGTCGATCTCGCTCGAGCTTCACCACGTCAACGGCGACGGTGACGACAACCGGCTGGCCAATCTCCGTCTGCTCTGTCCCAACTGTCACAGTCAAACCGACACCTGGGGAGGTAAGAACAAGGCACGCCGCAAGACTGCCGCCTGAAAGGGGCGACCGGTCGGTGCCACACGGTGCCATGCGTGCGACTGAAGCTTGGGGTGTGTGAACTTTGAGCCATATGCGGGCAAAAAACGTTGTCTTTTGTGCCAGCTGCTGGTGCCGTAAACGCGTTTCCTGTGGTAGGTTGGCCGTGGGACCGGGCCCCGTCCACATCGAGCGCTTAGGGAGGCGTGGAGATGCTTGGTGCACGTGATCGCCGCTCCGTCTGTCGATCCGATCAGGGGCCGCCGCCCCGGGACGGTGGGAGGTCCGTCACCGCTGGGGGTGTGGATGACGGGGGCGAGCCGGCGGGCCGGGGGCGGCTGAGGACGAGGCTGCTGGTGAGCGCGGCGATCGCCATCGCGGCGTTGGCGACGGTTCCCGCCGCTGCCACGGCGGCCAAGCGCGCCAAGCCGGCGCAGGCATCGGACTGTCCGTGGGTCGGCTCGACGCAGCCGATCGCTCGACGGGTCGCCGAGGTCATGAGCAATATGACCGTGGCGGACGAGGATTTCCTGGTCGAGGGACACGGCACCGCCAATGAGCCGCCCACTCCGGGAGGGAATCCGTACGTGTTCTGGATGCCGGGCATACCGACCTCGAGCTCCGGCGCGCCGCTGTGCATCCCGGCGCTCGGCGAGGAGGACGGGCCCGCCGGCGTGGCGGACGGCCTGCCCGATGTCACGCAGCTGCCGGCCGGGGTGGACCTGGCGGCCACATTCGATCCGTCGCTCGCGTCCCAGTACGGCCAGGTGATCGGGTCGGAGGAGCGCGGAAAGGGCGCGGCAGTCAACCTCGGACCGACGATCAACATCGACCGCGACCCGCGGTGGGGCCGGTCGTTCGAAGCGTTCACTGAGGACCCGTTCCTGAACGCGGCGCTCGCCACGAGCGAGATCGACGGCGTGCAGAGCACGGGGGAGATGTCGCAGGTCAAGCACTTCGCCGCCTACAACCAGGAGACGAATCGCAACACGGAGAACGATGACGTGATCGCGAGCCAGCGGACGCTGAACGAGATCTACCTCCCGGCGTTCCAGGCAGCTGTGCAGCAGGCCAAGGCCGGTTCGGTGATGTGCTCGTACGCAACCGTCAACGGTAGTTATGCCTGCCAGAGCCGCTACCTGATGACGAACAAGCTCGACCAGGAATGGGACTTCCCGGGCTTTGTCACCTCGGACTACGGGGCACTGCACAGCACGGCGGGCGGCGCGTACGCCGGTCTGGATCAGGAACAGCCGTTCAACACGTACTTCGGGACGCCACTTCTGGACGCCGTCCTGGGCGGCGCGATTCCCCAGCCGGTGCTGAACACGATGGTGCAGCGGATGCTCACCGAGATGTTCCGATTCGGGCTGTTCGACAATCCGCCCACCGGGAACCCCTACTCGGCGGTTACCACGCCGGCGCACCAGGCGACCGGCACGAAGGTGGCCGAGGCCGGCACGACGCTGCTGAAGAACAACGGCGGCACGCTGCCGCTCTCGAAAGGGAACACCGTGGCCGTGATCGGCCCGGCCGCCTCGGCTTCGCCGATCTACGGCGGCGGCGGTAGCGCATACGTCATCCCGTCCCAGACTGTGACGCCGCTCGCGGGGATCCAGAACGCGGACGGCGCGAGCAACGTCACATACACACAGGGGTTGCCGACCGATTCATCGCTGGCGGCGATCCCATCCCCGCCGCTCAGCCCGGCCTTCCCGACGGGTGGGTTGACGTACGGGCAGTCCTACACGGGGACGCTGACCGCGCCCGAGACCGGGACGTACGTGCTCGCGATCACCAACCCGTGCGGCTGCTACTCGCCGGAATACCTGTCGCTCAACGGGCAGCAGTTGATCGACAATCCAAGCACGCCGCCGGTGAACGTCTACTCGGTGGCAGTGAACCTGGTCGCGGGCCAGACCTACACGCTGGCGGTCTCCGGCGGCGGCGAGGCGAGTGCGCTGACCTGGGCCAGGCCCTCGGATCTCGCTCCGGGCATCGCCGCGGCGGTGCAGGCGGCCACGTCGGCCTCGAGCGCCGTGGTGGTCGCCTCCGACGACACCGAGTCCGAGGCCACGGATCGGCTGGGCCTGAACCTACCCTCGGCGCAGGATGAGCTGATCTCGGCCGTGACCGCGGCCAATCCGCACACGACGGTCGTCATCGACGCCGGCGCGCCGGTGCTGATGCCGTGGCTCAGCCAGGCCGGCGCCGTCCTCGACGCGTGGTATCCGGGGCAGTCCAACGGCACGGCACTGGCCAGCGTGCTGTTCGGGCAAACGGACCCGAGCGGTCACCTGCCCGTGACCTTCCCGACCAGCCTGAGTCAGGTTCCGGCCGCGAAGCCCGAGCAGTTCCCCGGCGTCAATGGCCAGGTGCTGTACACGGAAGGCCTCGACGTCGGCTACCGCTGGTATGACGCCCAGAACCTCACGCCGCTGTTCCCGTTCGGCTATGGACTGTCCTACACGACGTTCGGCTTCAAGAAGCTGAGTGTCACTCCGACGTCCTCGGACGGCGTCAGCAACGTGACGGTTTCGGCGACCATCACCAACACCGGAAAGACCGCCGGGGCGGATGTCGCCCAGCTTTATTTGAGCGATCCGTCAGCGGCCGGCGAGCCGCCGCGTGAGCTGGTCGGATTCAAGCGGGTGTACCTACCCGCGGGCCAATCCGCGCGGCTGCAGTTCACGATCACACCGCGAGATACGTGGTGGTGGGATCAGGACGCGGGTGGCTGGACCCAGAGCGTCGGCAGCTACGGCGTTTACGTGGGTGATTCCTCGGCGCTGGCCGACCTGCCGCTCCGCGGCTCGTTCAGCATCCCCCAAACGGCGGGCGCGCGGCAGGTGGTGGTCCGCGCTCCACGCGTGATCCATCCAGGTCAGTCCGGCACGGTCTATGTCAGGCTGACCCACGGGGGCGACGAGACGCTCCGGAACGTGATCATCTCGCTCCAGCTGCCGCAGGGCTGGACCCAGCAGGTGCTCGGCCGATCGGCGTTCAATCGCCTTCCGGCCGACCAGTCTGCCCTGGTCAAGTTCGCGGTGACGCCGCCCAGCTGGGAGCCGGCGACCAACGACGTGGTGCACGCCACCGCGCAGCTCGGTCCCGACGCCCAGCGCGAGGCGGGGACGACAGTCGGCGTCCACTGAGTCGGGTTCGCCGCCGGCGGGTGCTCCGCGCCCGCCGGCGGTGCTCGACACTCGCCGGCGGTGCTCGACAGTCGCTGGCGGCGCCCGACGCCGCGGATACGGCGCCGCGAGGATCAGCTAAGCCGTCAGCTTGGGTCGGTGAACTGCGCTGGCTCCTTGAGCATGCCGGCCCTGACCGCCTCGAGCTGGTTCGGCGTGCCCAGCAGGCCGAGCTGGATCTCGGCCTCGAGGCGCAGCGTCTCCTCGCGCGAGCCGGTCCACGACTCGTCAAACAGTCGCTTCATCCCGCGCACGGCGTCCGGTGAGCGACCCGCGATCTCGTCGGCCAAGGCGCGCGCCGCGGCGAGCGGATCGTCGACTACATGCGAGACCAGCCCGAGCTCGAACGCCTCTTGACCGCTCACCACGCGGCCGGTGAACGCGAGCTCCTTGGCCACGTCGATCCGCACCAGCCGGGGGAGGGTCCGCGTGATGGCCATGTCCGGGACCAGTCCCCACTTGACCTCGAGCAGGGAGAGCTTGGCGTCGGCCGTGGCGAAGCGCACGTCGGCGGCGATCGCGATCTGCAGCCCGCCGCCCAGGCAGTGGCCGTGGATCGCCGCGATCACCGGCACCGGGACCTCGAGCCAGCGGTGGGCCGTGCGCTGGAACCAGTTGGGAACCGCCTCGCGCAGGGGAGCCATCAGCGAGTCCGAACTGGGCTGGCTGGCCATCACGCCGGCCACATCGAGGCCGGAGCAGAAGCTCGGCCCCTCGCCGTGCAGCACCACGGCGCGCACGCCCGGCTCGACCGCCACCCGCTCGGCCGCGGCGATGATCGCGTCGAACATCGCGACGTCGAGGGCGTTGTGCTTCTCGGGCCGGGTCAGGGTGACGACCGCTACGTGGTCGTCGATTTCGATCGCGACGCGCTCGCGGGTCTGGACGCTTGAGTTGGTTTCGCTCATCGTCGGAGAACACTACCTACCGATCCACGGACGCGACCTCGTCGCCGACCGCCACGGATCCCGGGTGCACGACCCGCCCCCAGATCCCGAACGGCAGCGGCTCGGTCGTGTTCAGGCCGGTCCGGTAGGACCCCAGGATGTCGAGCGTCGGCAGATCCACCTTGGCGGTGTCGGGATCGCGGCTGGTGATCATGCAGCGTCCCACGTGCCCGCCGAACGCGACCACGGCCTCGCCGATCCGATACGCACCGTGATCGACCCAGCCGTCCTCCGCATTTGCCTCGACGCCGTCGATCTCGATCAGCATCCGGAAGCGCCGCGGGTCGATCGACTCGAGACCCCCGACCTCCGCCAGCCGGGCCAGCGAGGCGCGGGAGATCAGCGACACTGAGCCGTCGATCCCGCGGTCGACGGCCGTGCCCCGACCATCCGCCTCGACCAGTCGCAGCGGTTGCCCGCACACTTCGCTGAGCGCCTCCGACCACTGTCCGTGCACCAGCCGGCCGCCGGCCATCTGAGAGAAGAAGCTTGTCCTGATCTCCTCGCCCAGCCCCACTTCGCCCTCGACGATGCGGCCGTCCGGAAGCGAGAGCCGGAGCGTCCTGTCCGTGTCGGAATAGTCGGCGACCACGGTCTGCAGGGCACCCAGCATCTTGCTGTTGACCATCCGGCCGCGCTCGTCGATCACGTAGAACCGGCGGTTCTCGTGTACGCCCTCGGGCGTCAGGGTGACGCGGTCGACCTGGTGCAGGCGCGTGGCCTTGACCGGCGTGATCGCGAGCCCGGTGACGGTCGGCATATCGGTCAGAGCCTACGCCGCGGAAGCCTGCTCGGCCCAGTCGCGGTAGAGCTCCCAGTAGCGCCCCTGCTCCTCGAGTAGCTCCTCGTGCGTGCCGTCCTCGACCACCTGCCCGTGCTCCAGCACGAGGATTCGGCTGGCGCCCCGGATCGTCGAGAGCCGGTGGGCGATGACGATCGCGGTCCGCCCGGCCACGAGCCGGCGCATTCCCTGCTCGATCAGCGATTCGGTGTGCACGTCCACGTTCGAGGTCGCCTCGTCGAGGACCAGGATGCGCGGATCCGCCACCAGCGCTCGCGCGAACGCGACCAGCTGGCGCTGACCGGCCGACAGCTGCACGCCGCGCTCGCCGATCTGCGCGTCGTAGCCGTCCGGGAGCTCGGAGATGAAGTCGTCGGCTCCGACCGCCCGCGCGGCCAGCTGGACCTCCTCGTCGCTGGCGCCGGGCCGGCCGAACGCGATGTTCTCGCGGATCGTGCCGCTGAACAGGAACGCCTCCTGCGGGACGATTCCCATCTGCGAGCGCACCGAATGAGCGCTCACCGATCGCAGGTCGTGTCCGTCGACGAGCACGCCACCCGATGTCGGGTCGTAGAAGCGCGCCACGAGCTTGGCGAATGTGGACTTGCCCGCGCCGGTCGAGCCGACCAGGGCCACCGTCTGCCCGGGCGGGATCACGAGATCGACGTCCCGCAGCGCGTAACCGTCGTCGTCGCCAGAAGCCGAGCCGTACTGGAAGGACACATCGTCGAAGCGCAGCTCGCCCCGGATACCGGGCAGCTCGACCGCGTCGGGAGCGTCAACCAGGTCCGGGTCCTCGTCGAGCAGCTCGAAGATCTTGTCCAGCGCCGCCATGCCCGACTGGTAGGTGGTGTAGAGCTGGGAGAGCTGCTGGATCGGGTCGAAGAAGTTGTTGAGCGCGGCGACGAACGCGAACACGACCCCGGTCGTGGCATGCCCGCTGATCGCCTCGATCCCGCCGACCACGAGGATCTCGACCGTGACCAGCGCCGAGAGGAACTCGACGAGGGGGAAGTACGCCGCGTTGAGGTTGACCGTGGTCATGTTCGCGGCCCGGTTCTCCTCGTTGAGCTCCCGGAAATGCTCGATGTGGCGCTTCTCCTGGCCGTATGCGCGCACGACCCGGATGCCCGAGAGCGTCTCCTGCAGGTACCCGGTGATCGTCGCGATCTTCTCCCGCGTGAGCCGGTAGGCGTCGGCCGACGCGATCCGGAACACGACGCCGCCCGCGAACAGGATCGGCAGCGCGATGAACGTCAGGAGCGCCAGGTGGAGATCGATCACCATCAGGATCACCACGACCCCGATGAGGGTCAGGCCGGACTGGAACAGCGTCGCCATCCCGTCCTCGACCAGCTGATCGAGCGCCTCGACGTCGTTGGTCATCCGCGAGATGATCACGCCGGCTCGGTTGCGCGAGTAGAACCCGATCGAGAGCTGCTGCAGGTGGGTGAACAGCCGGATGCGGAGATCCTGGAGCGCGCGCTGTCCGACCCAGCCCACCAGGTAGGTCTGCGCATAGGAGGCGACCGCGTACACGACCGCCGAGGCGAGGAAGGCGGCGACGATCAGATCGAGCGCGCCGGCGTCGTGCCGCTCGATCCCGTTGTCGATCGCCAGCTTGGCGAGCGGGGCCGGCGCGAGCGCGGCAGCCGTGGCGGCCACCAGCGACACGAACATGGCGAGCACGCGCCACTTGTACGGGGCCAGCAGCTCGATCAGCCCGCGCAGCTTGCGCGCCCGGCCGCGGCCTTGACGCACACGTAGCCTCGGCAACCTCACAGTCCCACCGCCCCGGCTGCCTTGCGGGTCATGAACACCTGGTCGGGCATCCCCTTCTCGACGATCTCGCGGTACAGGTCGGATTCCTCGAGCAGGTCGTCGTGGCTCCCATGCGCGGCCACGCGGCCGTCCTCGAGCACGACGATCTCGTCGGCGAGGGCGATCGTCGAGAGCCGGTGGGCGATCACGAACGTGGTCCGGCCCGCCATGACCTGGCGCAGCGCGGTCTTGATCTCCTGCTCGGTCGAGGCGTCGACCGACGAGGTCGCATCGTCCAGAACCAGGATGCGCGGATCCGCCAGCACCGCCCGGGCGATCGCGATCCGCTGGCGCTGGCCGCCCGACAGGGTCAATCCCCGCTCGCCGACCCGTGTCTCATAACCCTTCGGGAGCTCGGAGATGAAGCCGTCGGCCTGGGCCACCTGGGCGGCGCGGACGACCTCCTCGCGAGTCGCATCGGGGCGGCCGTAGGCGATGTTCTCGTGCACGGTGGCCGAGAACAAGAACGGATCGTCGGTGACCAGGGCGATCGCGTGGCGCAGCGAGGCCAGGTCGACCTCGCGCACGTCGGCGCCGTCGATCCGGATCGATCCGGAGCTGGCGTCGTACAGCCGCGGGAGCAGCGACACGAGCGCGGTCTTGCCCGAACCCATCGCGCCGACGAGCGCGACCGTGCTGCCCGGCTCGATCTCCAGATCGATGTCGCGCAGGGCGGGGCGCGCGGCGCCCTCGAAGGTCAGGCTGACGTCGCGCAGGGAAACACGACCGGCTCCCTCGGGGAGCGGCGGCGCGTCCGCCGGAGCGGTGATCCGGGGCGCGCGATCGAGCACCTGGAAGATGCGGGCGCCCGAGGCGGTAGCCCGCTGCGCGGCGCTCAGCATGTAGCCGAGCGTGCGCATCGGCGAGATCAGCATCAGCAGGTAGGCGTAGAAGGCGGTGAAGGCGCCGATGCTCAGCGACCCGTGGATGACTTCCCGGCCTCCGATGAGCAGGATCAGCGCCAGCCCGATGTTGGGCAGGAAGCTGATCAGCGGCGTGTAACGGGCCTGGATCTTGGTCGCGTACAGCTGCTGATCGAACACGCGCTGGACCGAATGGCGGAAGCGCTCGAGCTGGCGCTCCTCCTGGGCGAATGCCTTGATCACCCGCACGCCCGAGACGTTTTCCTCGGCGTCGGCGGTCAGCTCGGCGATCCGCTGCTGGGCCTCCCGCAGCGCGGGCTGTGAGTGCTTGCCGTAGCGGTTGGCGATCAGCACGACGAACGGCACGGGCGCCAGCGCCAGCGCGGCCAGCCCCGGCTGAAGGACGAACATCGCCACCGCGGCAAGCGCGATCGTGAGCACCGACTGGCCGATGAAGATCAGGCCGTAGCCGAGAAAGAAGCGCACCGACTGAAGGTCGACGGTCGCCCGCGACATCAGCTGACCGGTCTGCTGGCGGTCGAAGAACCCGAGCTCGAGCCGCTGGAACTGCTCGTAGAGCGTGTTGCGCAGGTCGAACTCGACCCCGAGCGAGACGCGGCCGGCGACCAGTCGCCGCGCGGCGCTCAGCCCGAGTCGCAGCACGCCGGCCAGGCCAATCAGGACCGCCAGCATGACCAGGTGGTGCTCGTGATGGGCGTTGACCGAGTTGATCGCGTAACCGGTCAGTGCCGGGATCAGCACGGTCATCACCATCGCGCCCGCGGCGAGGACGAACGACCACCAGACCGCCCGCCGATACGGGCGCAGGAAGCCTAGAAGTCGCCTGAAAACAAGCACTTCATAAAGTATAGTAAAGCAGCCTGATTTGGGCCTCGCTCCGGTGCGGGGATCAGCGCCAGCACCCACACGTCGCCGCGTGACGTGGCGCGGGCGCCGCTCGCTCCCGCCGCGAGCAGCGCCGCCGCCACGGCAAGTAGTCCGACCAGGCGGCGCGTCATCCGAGCCGCGTGGTGATGTACGCCCTCAGCATGAGCTTGCCCTCGGCGAGCAAGGCGCGATCGCCGCGGCGGTCGCGCCGGAACGCCTCGCGAAGCAGTCCGTCCCCGGTGAGCACGACCATCTCTGCCACCCGTACGCGTGTGCGGCGGCTGGCGTTCGGCCAGTGGTGGGCCAGAATCCGCTCGATCGAGCGCGCGATCGCGGTCCGCGTCGGGCGGGTGGCATCGCGTATGTGCTCGGTGCGCAGGCCGCCATACCAGAGGGCGAGGAAGCCGGGGCGCGCGCGGAAGCCGGCGATCAGCACGTCGAGGACGGCAGCCACCGGATCCTCGATGGGCGTGGCCTCGTCGGCGTCGGCGACCCCGGCCACGAGATCCTCGAGGTCTGACCAGTAGCGCACCGCGAGCGCCTCGACGATCGCCTGCTTGTCCGGGAAGAAGCGATATACCGAGCCGATCGGGACGCCGGCTCGGGCGGCCACCAGCGTGGTCGTGAACGCGGCCGCCCCCTCGGCCGCGAGCACCTCATCGGCCGCGTCGAGGACGCGACGGAGGCGCTCGCGGCTGCGGGCCTGGATCGGGGCGTTGCGCAGTCGGTCAGGGGAGGGGGCGCGGTTCACGGTTCAAACTTGAAAGTGAAGTTCCCTTCAAGTAATCATTTCAATCGTGATGCTCGAGCGGGAGCGAGAGCGCGTCGCCGCGGCCGCGGCGCGCCTAGCCGCGGACGCGCGCGTGACCGGTACCGCCGGCAACGTCTCCGAACGCGCCGGAGAGCTGGTGGCGGTGACGCCCACCGGCGCGCGGCTCGACGCGGTCACCCCGGCCGACGTCGCCGTCGTCGACCTCGACGGGGAGCAGCACGATGGCGAGCTGGCTCCGAGTTCCGAGCTCGGGCTGCACCTGGGCGTGTACGCGCGCTTGCAGGCCGGCGCGGTCGTTCACACCCACGCGCCGTTCGCGACCGCGCTCGCCTGTGTGATCGACGAGTTGCCGGTCGTCCACTACCAGATGCTTGCCCTCGGTGGAGCGGTGCGGGTCGCCCCCTACGCGACGTTCGGCACGCCCGAGCTGGCCGAGCTGACCCTCGAGGCGCTCGAGGGTCGGAGCGCCGCGCTGATGGCCAACCACGGCGCGATCGCCTACGGGCCAGACCTCGAGATCGCCATGGCCCAGTCCGAGCTCCTCGAATGGGCCTGCCAGCTGTACTGGCGGGCCGCCTCCGTCGGGGCGCCACGCACACTGGAGGCGGACGAGCAGCTCGAGTTCATCGAGACGGTCAGCCGCCGCGGCTACGGGATCAAGCAGCGGAGCGCGCGATGAAGGTCGTCACGCTCGGTGTTCACGTGGTCGACGTGCTCGTCCGTCCTGTCGAGGAGATTCCGGCCGGGCAGGGCGCGACGCTCGTCGAGCAGATCCGGGTCACTCCGGCGGGACCCGCGGGAGGCACCGCGATCACGCTGGCGAAGCTCGGGGCGAGCGTGCGCACGGCCGGCGCGATCGGCGCGGACGAGCTCGGGTCCCTGTTGCTCGAGCTGCTCGAAGGGTTCGGCGTCAATACCACGCTGCTCGTGCCCCGCGAGGACGTGCAGACCTCGGCCAGCGTGCTCCCGATCCGGCCCGACGGCTCGCGCCCGGCGTTTCACGTGATCGGCGCCAACGCCACCTACTCCTCGGCGGACGCGCCGTGGGAGGCGATCGCGGCGGCCGACTACCTGCATCTGGGCGCGCCCGAGTTCATGGGCGGCGAGGAGGCGGCGAAGCTCCTGGCCTTCGCGCGCGAGCACGGAGTCGTGACCTCGGCCGACATCCTGGCGCCGGGTGAGCAGGCGGCGGCGATCTTCGACTGGATCGCGCCGGCCTTCGCGCATCTGGACTATCTGCTGCCCAACGAGGACCAGGTGCTCGCCTTGACCGGCCGCGCTGGCACTCAGCTCGGCCCGGCGTGCACCGCGCTGCTCGAGCGCGGGATCGGGTGCGTGGCGGCAACCTGTGGCGCCGACGGCGCGCTGGTCGTCGACCGCGAGGGCGAGGCCCGAGTGCCGGCGTTCGAGGTCGACGTGGTCGACACCACCGGCTGCGGCGATGCCTTCTCGGCGGGTTTCCTGCGCGGGCTATCGCTCGGGCGCGCGCCCGCCGACGCTGCGGCGCTGGGCTGTGCCGCCGCGGCGCTCGTCGCCCAGGGCCTCGGTTCCGACCACGGCCAATTCGATCTCGCCGCGGCCGACGCACTCATCAACCACTCGAACAAGGCGGTGTCCGGATGACCGACGACGAAACTGAGAATTTCCCGGCGCCGGCTTCGCCGTCGCCTCATGCAATTTCACGCCGGCGGTTCATCGCAGGGACGCTGGTCGCGGGTGCCGCCGCGGCGTACCCGTCGGCGGCCGACGCCGCTAAGAAGAAGACCCACAACCACGAGCACAAGCACAAGAAGCGGGCCAAGAGCAAGATCCATAAGGCCGACGTGGTCGTCGTCGGGGCCGGTTTCGCCGGCCTGACGGCCGCGCGCCTGGTCGCGGCCCAGGGCCACTCGGTGACCGTGCTCGAGGCGCGCGATCGCGTGGGCGGGCGGGCCTGGAACCACGACCTCGGGAACGGGGACGTGTCCGAGCGCGGCGGAACGTTCGTGGGTCCGACCCAGGATCACATCTCGGCGCTGGCCACCGCGGTCGGGGTGGGGACGTTCCCGACTTACGACACCGGGAACGACCTGTACGTCAACAACGTCGATGACCCGCTCGGGCTGATCGGGCCGATGCAATACAGCGACACCGGTCCGCTCGGCACCGCGCCGCCGGACCCGACGATCGCCGCCGAGATCGTCGAGGTCGTACAACAGCTCGACCAGATGTCGACGCAGGTGCCCGTCGACGCCCCCTGGGAGGCGTCGAATGCCTCGAGCTGGGACGGCCAGACGCTCCAGAGCTGGATCGACGCCAACAGCGTCACGCCCCGCTTCAAGGCCCTGGTCGCCGCTGCCACGCGGCCGATCTTCGGCGCCGAGCCGGGCGAGCTGTCGCTGCTGTTCACGCTGTTCTACATCGCCGCCTCCGGCAATGAGCAGAACGCCGGCACGTTCGAGCGCAACTTCGACACGCGGGGCGGCGCCCAGCAGTCGCGCTTCATCGGCGGCTCGCAGGAGATCGCCATCCGGGTTGCCGCCGCGCTCGGCGATAGCGTGGTGCTGAATTCGCCGGTCAGCCAGATCACGCACGGCAAGAACGACGTCGTGGTCTACTCGGAGGCGCTCACGGTCAGCGCCAAGCAGGTGATCGTGGCGATCCCGCCGACGCTCACCGCGCGCCTGGACTACGACCCGCCCATGCCGTACGCCCGGGACCAGTTGGTTCAGCGCTATCCGCAGGGCACGCTGACCAAGGTCGCCGCGGTCTACAGCACGCCGTTCTGGCGCGCGAGCGGGTTGACCGGCCAGGTGCTCGACACCGGCGGGCCGGTCAGCGCGTCGTTCGACGACTCGCCGCCGGACGGCTCGCCCGGCGTGCTGTTCGGGTTCGTGGGCGGCGATAACGCGCGCAGCTACAACGCGATGTCGCCCTCCGATCGCCAGTCGGCCGTGCTCAACCAGTACGCGACTTGGATGGGCTCAGACGCGCTCAACCCCCAGGCCTACTTCGACACCATCTGGTCCGAGGAGGTGTGGACCCGCGGCTGCCCGGTGGGCATCCCGTCGCTGGGGACGCTGCTCGCCTACGGCCCGCAGATCCGCCAACCCGTGGGGCGCATCCACTGGGCCGGCACCGAGACCTCGACCTACTGGAACGGCTACATGGACGGCGCGGTGCGCTCCGGCGAGCGCGCCGCCGCCGAGGTTCTGTCCGCGTTGTAGGTGTCCTGCTCAGAGGTTGATCGCGACGTACTTGGTCTCGAGGTATTCCTCGATGCCTTCGTAGCCGCCCTCGCGCCCGAAGCCGGACTGCTCGATGCCGCCGAACGGGGCGCCGGCGTTGGAGACCATCCCCTGATTGAGCCCGACCATTCCGGTCTCGAGCCTCTCGACGACGCGAAGCGCGCGCTTGAGGTTGTTCGTGTAGACGTAGGCGACCAGGCCGTACTCGGTGTCGTTGGCGGCGGCGATCGCCTCGTCCTCATCGGTGAACCCCTTGACCGGCGCCACCGGGCCGAAGATCTCCTCCGTGAGCAGCTTGGCGTCCTCGGGGACGTCGGTGAGAACGGTGGGATCGTAGAAATAGCCGGCGCCGTCGCGGGTATGGCCGCCGACGACGGCCTTAGCGCCGCGCCCGAGCGCGTCCTCGACGAGCTCGGCGACCTTGCCGCGCTGGGCGTCGTCGATCAGCGGCCCGACCTGCACGCCGTCCTCGGTGCCGCGCCCGACCTTGAGCGCGCCCATCTTCTCGGCCAGCTTCTCGGCGAACTGGTCGGCGACCTTGTCGGCCACGTGGAACCGGTTGGCGGCAGTGCACGCCTCGCCGCCATTGCGCATCTTCGCGATCATCGCGCCCTGGACGGCGGCGTCGACGTCGGCGTCGTCGAACACGATGAACGGCGCGTTGCCGCCCAGCTCCATCGATAGCCGCAGCAGGTTTTGCGAGGCCTGCTCCATGAGCGTTCGCCCGACCTCGGTCGAGCCCGTGAAGGACAGCTTGCGCAGGCGCTGATCGGCGATCAGCGGCGCCATCGTCTCGCCCGAGGAGGATGCCGTGAGGAGGTTCACGACCCCGGCGGGGAGGCCGTTCTCCTCGAGGATCTTGACCAGCATCAGCATCGACAGCGGCGTCTGCTTCGCGGGCTTGATCACGACCGTGCATCCGGCCGCGACGGCCGGTCCGATCTTGCGGGTGCCCATCGCCAGCGGGAAGTTCCACGGCGTGATCAGCAGGCAAGGCCCGACCGGCTGCTTCATCGTCAGCACGCGGCCCTGGCCGTTGGAGTTGGTCGAGTAGCGCCCGTCGATCCGGACCGCTTCCTCGGAGAACCAGCGGAAGAATTCGGCGCCGTAGGCGATCTCGGCCTTGGACTCCGCGAGCGGTTTGCCCATCTCGAGCGTCATCAGCAAGGCCAGATCATCGGCGCGGGAAACGATCGCCTCGAAGCAGCGGCGCAGGATCTCACCGCGCTCGCGGGGCGCATGGGCGGCCCAGTCCGGACCGGCCTGCACGGCCGCGGTCAACGCGGCCTTGGCGTCATCGGTCGACGCGTCGGCGACCTCGCAGAGCGATTCGCCGGTCGACGGATCCTCCACCGACAGCGTTCCCTTCGCGCCGTCGACCCATTCGCCGGCGATGTAGAGCTGCTTGGGGACCTCGTCGAGGATTTTCTGTTCTGCTGGAGCTGTAATCGTGGTCATGTCTCCAACCTACCACCGCGTTAAACGACGAGTCCCGACGGGCTGCTCGTAAGCCCGCCGGGACTTTCGCTGCGTTGCCAGCTGGGGAAGTGTCTCTACGCCGCCTGGCGAAGCGGCGCCGGTTCAAGCGCCACCGATAGCACCTCGTCGACGGTCATCGCGAAGTGGAAGGTCATCGCGTCGCGGACCTCCTGCGGGACGTCGTCCAGGTCACCGCGGTTGCGCTCGGGGAGCACGACGTCGGTGAGCCCGGCGGCGTGCGCCGCCAGCACCTTCTGCTTTACGCCGCCGATCGGGAGCACCCGACCCTGGAGCGTGACCTCGCCCGTCATGCCGACCGTGTGCCGCACCGGGCGGCCGCTCAGCAGCGAGGTCAGCGCCGTAACCATGGTCACGCCTGCGCTCGGGCCGTCCTTCGGGATCGCGCCGGCCGGGACGTGCACGTGGAACGAGCGCTCCTCGAAGCTCGCCGGATCGATCTCGAGCTCGGCCGCGTGGCCGCGCACGTAGGACAGCGCGATCTGGGCCGACTCCTTCATCACGTCGCCGAGCTGGCCGGTCAACGTGAGACCGGGCAGGGTGGGTGGGGAGGTCATATTGGTGGCCTCGATGAACAACACGTCGCCGCCGGTGCCGGTCACGGCGAGGCCGGTGGCCACGCCGGGAACCGCGGTGCGGATCGCCGACTCCTGGAAGAAGCGCTGACGTCCGAGCGCGTCGCGGACCGCATCGAGGTCGATGACCACTGGGGCCTCCGCCTCACCTGAAGCGATCTTCGTCGCGGTCTTGCGCAGCAGCGTGCCGAGCTCGCGCTCGAGCTGCCGGACGCCCGCCTCGCGGGTGTATTCGGAGGCGACCGTGTTCAGCAGCTCATCGGAGATCTCGACCTCCTCGGGCCGCAGGCCGTTGCGCTCGAGTTGACGCTTCCACAGATAGCCGCGGGCGATCGCGACCTTCTCCGAGGTCGTGTAGCCGTCGAACCGGATGACTTCCATACGGTCGAGCAGCGGGCCGGGGATCGTGTCGGCGACGTTCGCGGTCGCGATGAACAGCACTCCGCTCAGGTCGAGCTCCACGTCCAGATAGTGGTCGCGGAAGCTGTGGTTCTGAGCCGGATCGAGCACCTCGAGCAACGCTGCGCTCGGGTCCCCGCGCCAGTCCGCGCCGACCTTGTCGACCTCGTCGAGCATGATCACCGGGTTCATCGTGTCGGCATCGCGCAGGGCACGGACCAGCCGTCCCGGCAGCGCGCCGATGTAAGTGCGCCGGTGGCCACGGATCTCGGCCTCGTCCCGGACGCCACCGAGCGACATCCTGACGAACTCGCGTCCGGTCGCCCGCGCGATCGACTCGCCGATCGAGGTCTTGCCGGTGCCCGGAGGTCCGATCAGGGTGAGGATCGCGCCCGAGCGCTTGTCCTCGGTGATGCCGCGCTGGAGGCGCAGCTTCTTGACCGCGATGTACTCGACGATCCGATCCTTGACGTCCTCGAGGCCGGCGTGATCGGCGTCAAGCACCTCACGCGCGTGCTGCGGATCCAGACGCTCATCCGAGCGCTTGCTCCACGGCACGGCGATCAGCCAGTCCAGGTAGGTACGGATCACGCTTGACTCGGCTGACTGCTCGCCCAGACGCTCGAGCCTGCCGAGCTCCTTGTCGGCCTGCTCGCGCACGGCCTCGGGCATCCCGGCCTCTTCGATCTTGGTCCGGTACTCCTCGACGACCGATGCGTCGTCCTCGTCGAGCTCCTTGCGGATCGACTCCATCTGCTTGCGCAGGAAGTACTCGCGCTGCTGCTTCTCGGCGCCGGACTCGACGTCGTCGCGGATGCGCTTACGGACCTGCAGCTCGGCCAGCCGCTCACGCTGCATGGCGAGCGCGAGCTGGAGGCGCTCGGTCACATCGAGCGTCTGGAGCAGCTTGACCTTGTTCTCGTAGGACAGGTCGGGCGAATAGCCGCCGGTATCGGCGAGCGCGCCCGGCTCGGTGATGCTCCGCAGGAAGGATGAAACACGCGAGTCGGCACCGCGCAGCTCGAGGATCTCCTCGACGACCGCGCGATACTCGCGCTCCAGGTTGCGGGTCTTACCGTCGACGGGGACGGGATCGGTGTGTTCCTCGACCTCGACGTACAGCCGACCATTAGGAGCAGTGTTGGCCGCGCCGGCGACTCCGCGGTGGAGTCCCTGGAGCGAGACGGCGCTGGCGCCGCCCGGCAGGCGGACGCGGTCCACGACCTCGGCGACCGTGCCGACGTTGGCAAATTCAGTTTCGTGTCTGGGAACGAGTAGGACCCGTTCCTCCTCGCCGGCGTCGATCGCGAGCGTGAGCGACATGCCCGGGAAGGCCACGACGTCGTCGAGCGGGACGAGTAGAAGGCGACTAGACATCAGTTAGGACGTTCGCTTTCGATAGTTGCTTACTCAAGATAAGTGAAGGATACCACGCGGCGAGGCTGGATCTAAGTCGATCAGGCTGAGATCCTGGAGTCGTGATTTGACTGTAGCCCGCCGTCGGGACACCGCTTCGACGGCGGTCCTCCGGATCTGGGATCATGCGCCCCGTGTCAGGCCGGGAGTCCCCGCCGCCTCCTGACGAGGAGGCGCACGACGTGTTGGCGGCCGAGGCGTTTGCCGTGCCGACGGCCGACCCCTCGCTTCGCCACCAGCCGCTCACCCTGCCGGATGACCCCAGCGGGATCGCCGAGCCCCACGACGTGCTCGCCGCCGAGGAATTCGCGATGCCGGCCACCCACCGGCCGACCGCGCCGGCGAGTCCGGCCGCCCGGATCGCGGCCAAAGCCGGGTGGCCGGTGCGGATCGCGTTCCTGGTCGGGCTGGCCCTGGGTGTGCTGCGGGCGCTGCGGCGCCGGCGGCGGGACTAACCCAACGGTGCTTGGGAAGAAAGTCGGACTATTTCCGACTTTCTTCCCGAGGAGTGGCTACGAGGCGCGGGCGGGCCGCTTGCGCGGCGGCATCAGGTCGGTGATCGTGCCCTCGGCCATCTCGGCCGCGAACCCGATCGTCTCTGACAGCGTGGGGTGGGGGTGGACCGTCAGCGCCAGGTCCTCGGCGTCGGATCCCATCTCGAGCGCGTGGACGGTCTCGGCGATCAGCTCGCCGGCGTTGACGCCGACGATGCCGGCGCCGAGCAGTCGCCGCGAGCCCGGCTCGAACAGGAGCTTGGTCATACCCTCCGAGCGGCCGAGGGACAGGGCTCGTCCCGACGCCGCCCATGGGAAGACGGCCTTCTCGACCTCAATCCCGTCCGCGCGCGCTGCCGTCTCGGTCAGGCCCATCCACGCGACCTCGGGGTCGGTATAGGCCACCGACGGGATCGTCCGGGCGTCGAACTCGACGTTCTGGCCCGCGATTACCTCGGCCGCGACCGCACCCTCGTGCGTGGCCTTGTGGGCGAGCATCGGGCCACCGTTGACGTCGCCGATGGCGTAGATGTTCGGCACGTTGGTCCGCATCTGCCGATCGACCCGGATGAACCCGGCGTCGTCGACGTTAACGCCGGCCTCCTCGGCGCCCACCGCGCGCCCGTTCGGCCGGCGGCCGATGGCAACCAGGATCCCGTCGAACGTCTTCGAGTCGCCGGAGGAGAGCTTCACCGACAAGCCCTTGGCGGAGGCCTCGACCGTCTCGACCCTCGTTCCTAGGTGAATGCCGTCATACCGCTCGGAGATGCGCTTCTGCAGCGGCTTGACCAGATCCGGATCACAGCCCGGGATCAGCTGGTCGAGCAGTTCGACCATCGTCACCTTGGACCCGAGCGCGTCGTAGACGGTCGCCATCTCCAGCCCGATGATTCCGCAGCCGATCACGAGCAGCCGCTTGGGGACCAACGGCAACTCGAGCGCGCCGGTCGAGGAGAAGATCCGATCGTCCTCAGGCAGCCCCGGGATCGAAGCCGCCTCAGATCCCGCCGCGATGATGCAGTTGTCGAACGTGATCGTCCGATCGCCAACCTGAACCGTGTTGGGCCCGGTGAGCGACGCGACACCCGTTACCACCTCGACCTTGCGCTGCTTGGCGAGTCCCTTCAGGCCGCCGGTCAGCTTCTCGACGACCGACGCCTTCCAGGCGCGGAGCGCGTCGAGATCGACCTTGGGCTTGCCGAACTTGATCCCGTGCTCGGCCATCTCTTCGGCCTCGGCCACCGTGCGGGCGGCGTGCAGTAGCGCCTTCGACGGGATGCAGCCGACGTTCAGGCAGACGCCGCCGAGGGTGTCGTAGCGCTCGATCAGCACCGTCTTCAGCCCAAGGTCGGCGGCGCGGAACGCGGCCGTGTAGCCGCCGGGTCCGGATCCAATCACAACCACCTGGGCGTCGTGATCGCCGCCTGCGCCATTGGCTGAAGTCGGTGGAGGAGGTGCGGGCTCGCGCTCGACGGAGACGTTTGTCTCAGGTGTGGGCGCCGCGCCGTCCGATTCCAACGTCAACAGCACGCTGCCCTCGGACACGCGGTCGCCGATCTGGACCCTGAGCTGCGCGACCTTGCCGGCCTCGGGCGCCGGGACGTCCATCGTGGCCTTGTCGGACTCGAGCGTGACCAACGGGTCCTCGAGCGCGACCTCGTCTCCAGGCGAGACATGGATCTCGATCACCGGCACGTCGGTGAAGTCGCCGATATCCGGGACGCGGATCTCGCTCACAGCAGCGCTCGCTTCAGATCGCTCAGGACCTTGGTCAGGTGGACCATGAACCGGGCCGCGGCGGCGCCGTCGATCACGCGGTGGTCATAAGACAACGAGAGCGGGACCATCAGCCGCGGAATGAACTCCTTACCGTTCCAGACCGGCTTCATCGCCGAGCGGGTCGCGCCGAGGATCGCCACCTCTGGCGCGTTGATGATCGGGGTAAACGAGGTGCCGCCGATCCCGCCCAGCGAGGAGATCGTGAACGAGGCGCCCTGCATGTCGCCCGGCATTAGCTTTCCGTCGCGCGCCTTGCCCGACAGCTCGGTCAGCTCGCGCGCGATGTCGAGCAGTCCCTTCTGGTCGGCGTTCTTGATCACCGGCACGACCAGGCCGCCCGGCGTGTCGGCCGCGAACCCGATGTTGTAGTACCGCTTCAGGATCAGGTCCTCGCCGTCGAGCGAGGAGTTGAAATTCGGGAATGCCTTCAACGTCGCCACCGACGCGACGATCAGGAACGACACCATCGTGACCTTCACGCCCTCGCGCGAGAGCTCGTCGTTGAGCTGCTTGCGCCATGCCTCGAGGTCGGTGATGTCGGCCTCGTCGTTGTGGGTGACGTGGGGGATCATCACCCAGTTGCGCGCCAGCACCGGGCCGGAGATCCGCTGGATCCGCGAGCGCTGGACCCGCTCGATCTCCCCGAACTTCGAGAAGTCGATCTGCGGCCACGCCGGCAACCCGAGATCCGGCCCGGGAGCAGCAGCGGCACTCGGCGCACTCACGGACGGCCCCTGCGAGGCGAACGACTGCACGTCCTCCTTGGTGATCCGTCCCTTGCGACCACTTCCAGTCACCTGGTGCAGGTCGACCCCGAGCTCGCGCGCGACCCGCCGCACGGCGGGGCTGGCGTAGACGGGACCACCGCCGTTGCCTTCTGACGGAGGTGGGGCTGTCGCCGGCGAAGGTGGTGCTGCCGACTGCTCCTCGGCCTGGCTCGCGCTCGCGACCGAGTCGGCGGCCTTGGCTCCGGTGGACGGAGCGGCGCCACCGCCGCCTCCGTTTTGATCGCCATCGCTCGACGGCGACAACGTCAGCAACTTGACCCCCTGAGAAACCTTATCTCCAACATTGACCAGGAGCTCGCCGACGGTTCCCGCAAACGGCGCCGGCACGTCCATCGTGGCCTTGTCCGACTCGAGCGTGAGCAGCGGGTCGTCGGCAGCGACGGTGTCGCCGGGCGAGACCAGGATCTCGATTACGGGGACGTCCTGAAAGTCGCCGATGTCGGGAACTTCGACGGTGCTCATACGCTGGTCGGCATCGGGGCCTCGGCATCGATCCCGTAGCGCTCGATGGCCTCGCGCACCCGCTCGGGCTCGATCGTGCCCGCGTCGGCGAGCTCCTTCAGGGCGGCGACGGCGACGTAGTGGCGGTCGACCTCGAAGAACTGCCGCAGGGCGTGGCGGAAGTCTGAGCGGCCGAAGCCGTCGGTCCCGAGCACGCGGTAGGAGCCGGGCACCCACTGGCGGATCTGGTCGGCGAACGCCCGGATGTAGTCGGTGGAAGCGACGACCGGGCCGGACCGTGAGCTCAGACACGTGGTCACATACGACTGCCGGGCCTCCTCGAGCGGGTGGAGCATGTTCCAGCGCTCGGCCTCGATCCCGTCGCGGCGCAATTCGGTGAACGAGGTGACGCTCCACACGTCGGCGGCCACGCCGAAGTCCGACTCGAGCAGCTCGGCCGCCGCCAGCACCTCGTTCAGGATCGTCCCCGACCCGAGCAGCTGCACCCGCGGAACCTTCTTCTTGCGCCCAACCGAGCCCTCGCGGATCAGGTGCATCCCGCGCAGGATCCCCTCCTGAGAGCCCTCCGGCATGGCCGGGTGGTGGTAGTTCTCGTTCATCAACGTGACGTAGTAGAAGACGTCCTCCTGCTCGGTCACCATCCGGCGCAGGCCGTCCTGGATGATCACCGCCACCTCGTAGGCGAACGCGGGGTCGTAAGCGCGAACGTTGGGGACGACCGAGAACAGCACGTGGCTGTGGCCGTCCTCGTGCTGCAACCCCTCGCCGTTCAACGTCGTCCGCCCGGCCGTTCCACCCAGCAAGAAGCCACGCGTGCGCGAGTCCGCGGCGGCCCAGACGAGGTCGCCGACGCGCTGGTAGCCGAACATCGAGTAGTAGATGTAGAACGGGATCATCGGGACGCCGTGGGCGCTGTAGGAGGTACCCGCCGCGATGAACGAGGAGATTGAGCCGGCCTCGGTGATCCCCTCCTCGAGGATCTGACCGTGCTTGTCCTCCTTGTAGAACATGAGCTGCTCGGAGTCCTGGGGCTGGTAAAGCTGGCCGACCGGGGAGTAGATCCCGACCTGGCGGAACATGCCCTCCATGCCGAACGTGCGCGACTCGTCGGGGACGATCGGGACGACGTGGGAGCCGATCTTCTTATCGCGCAAGAGGGCCGCGAGCACGCGCACGAAGGCCATCGTGGTCGAGATCTCGCGGTCGCCGGTGCCTTCGAGCTGACCCTTGAAGGCATCGAGCTCGGGGACCTGGAAAGGCTCTGACTTGGGGCGCCGGACCGGCAGGCTCCCGCCCAGCTCGGCGCGACGCTCGCGCAGGAACTCCATCTCCGGGGAGTCCTCGGGCGGCTTGTAGTACTTGGCGGCGCGCACCTGCTCGTCGGTGAGGGGCAGCTCGAACCGATCACGGAAGGCCAGCAGCGCGTCCTCGGTCATCTTCTTGGCCTGGTGGGTGATCATCTGCCCCTCGCCCGAGACGCCCATCCCGTAGCCCTTGATCGTCTTGGCCAGGATCACGGTGGGTTGGCCGGTGTGCCGGACCGCCTCGTGATAGGCGGCGTAGACCTTCTGCTGGTCCAGTCCGCCTCGGTTCAAAAGCCAGATCTCCTCGTCGGTCATGTGGGAGACGCGGTCGAGCAGCACCGGGTCGCGGCCGAAGAAGTATTCGCGCACGTACGCACCGTCGCGCGACTTGAACGTCTGGTACTCGCCGTCGACGCACTCCTCCATCACCTTGACCAGGCGGCCGTCATGGTCCTCGGCCAGGAGCGGATCCCAGCGCGAGCCCCAGATCACCTTGATGACGTTCCAGCCGGCGCCCCGGAAATCGGCCTCGAGCTCCTGGATGATCTTGCCGTTGCCGCGGACGGGGCCGTCCAGGCGCTGGAGGTTGGCGTTGACAACCCAGATCAGGTTGTCGAGGTGCTCGCGGCCGGCCATGCCGATCGAGCCCATCGTCTCGGGCTCGTCGACCTCGCCGTCGCCGATGAACGCCCATACCTTGCGGCCGTCGGTCTGGGCCATCTCGCGCGCCGCCAGGTACTTCATGAACCGCGCCTGATAGATCGAGGTGATCGCGCCGATCCCGAGCGACACCGTCGGGAACTGCCAGAACTCGGGCATCAGCCACGGATGCGGATAGGAGCTCAGGCCGCCGGGCCTTGAGACCTCCTGGCGGAAGCCGTCGAGCTGCTCCTCGGTCAGCCGTCCCTCCAGGAAGGCGCGGGCGTAGTTGCCCGGCGAGGAGTGGCCCTGGAAGAACACGAGATCGCCGCCATGCGACTCCGACGGCGCGTGCCAGAAGTGGTTGAAGCCGACCTCGTAGAGGGTGGCGAGCGACTGGAAGCTCGCGATGTGGCCCCCCAGCTCGGAGGAGATCTTGTTGGCGCGCACCACCATGGCCATCGCGTTCCAGCGAATGATCGAGCGCAGCCGCCGCTCGAGCGCGGGATCCCCGGGGAGCTTGGCCTCGCGTGCGGCCGGGATCGTGTTCACGTACGGCGTGGTGATGCTGGCGATCGGACCGCTGCCGGCCAGCTCGGCGCGCTGCACGGCGCGGGCGAGGATCTGCCTGGCTCGGTCCGGGCCGTCGTGCTCGACGACGGCGTCGACGGCCTCGAGCCACTCGGTGGTCTCGGCGGCGTCGATGTCTGGGGATCCGACGCTGGCGCCGTTGGAGCTGAGGGTCTGGACGGAATCGGTCATGCGCCTTGGGGCCTTTTGAACACTCCCGGGGGGTGGGCGGGGGGCAAATCACTATACCCCGGGGCATTTGGTGTCAGACGGCACGCACCGCCGCATTTCCCTACGGTTGGGGGGTGCCGCTGAGAGAAGTCGAAGGTGCCGTAGGCGCGCCCTGGGCGCGACCGCTCGGAGGCGTGCTCGATCAGCTCGTGGTCGAGTCCGACCTCCTGGCCGAGAACCCGCTCGGGGATCCGGCCCGCCGGCCGCTCTACGTCTACCGGCCGCCCGGCATCGAGCTCGACCATCCCAAGGGCCTGCCGACGGTTTACATCATCCAGGGGTACACCGGGCAGATCGACATGTGGCTCTCGCGCGCGGCGTTTGAGCCGACCATGATCGAGCGTGTCGACGCGATGTTCTCCGCGCGCGCTTGCCCCGACGCGCTGCTGGTGTTCGTCGACGCGTGGACCTCCCGGGGCGGCTCGCAGTTCATCAACTCGGCGTCGACCGGCCGCTACCTCGACTACCTGTGCGACGAGGTGGTGGCGTTCGTCGACGAGCGCTATCCGACGCTCGCGAGCCGCGATCATCGCGGGCTCGCCGGCAAATCTTCGGGCGGCTACGGAGCGATGGTGGTGCCGATGCTGCGCCCCGACGTGTTCGGCGCGCTCGCCTCGCACGCCGGCGACGCGCTGTTCGAGTGCTGCTATCTGCCCGAGTTCCGCGACGTGGCGCGGACGCTGCGCGACAACTATGACGGCTCCTACGAGGTGCTGTTCGAGCAGCTGGCCACCGCCGATCACTTCGACTACGGGAAGTACGGGACGCCGTTCGAGACCTACGGATACGCGTGCTGCTACTCACCGGACCTGTCGCAGCCGGGGCGCGCCGTGCTTCCGTTCGACGTCTCGACCGGCCGCCTGATCGACGAGGTGTGGGCGCTGTGGCTCGAGCACGACCCGGTGCGGATGGCGCCCCGCCATGCCGACGCGCTGCGCAGCATGCGCCGCATCTACCTCGACGCCGGCAAGCAGGACGAGTACTACCTGGACCTGGGCGCGCAGGCGTTCGCGCACGAGCTGTCGCGGATCGGGGCGGCTCACACGCTCGAGCTGTTCGAGGGCAAGCACGGCGGCATGACCTACCGCTACCCAGGCGCGATCCGCGAGCTCGTGACGGCACTCGTCCCGTAGATGACCGCGACGGCCGATCAGGAGCTCGCGTTTGCCGGCCCGGGTGAGCTCGCCCGGCGCGTGCGTGAGCGGGAGGTGCGACCGCGCGAGTTGGTCGAGCTGTGCCTGCGGCGGATCGAGTCGATCGACCCGAAGCTGAACGCGTTCCGAGTTTTGCTGGGCGAGCAGGCGCTCGCCGAGGCCGACGCGCTGGACAACGTCGACGGGCCGCTCGCCGGGGTGCCGTTCGCGGTCAAGGACGAGATGGGCCTGGCCGGGCAGGTGCCGACGCAGGGCTCTCGGTCTTACGGTTATCCGGTCGCGCACGACTCCGAGGTCGTCCGGCGGCTGCGGGCGGCCGGGGGGATCCCGGTCGGGGTCACGAACGTCCCCGAGCTGATGATCTTCCCGTGGACGGCGAGCGACGCTAACGGCATCACGCGGAATCCGTGGAACGTGGAGCGCACGCCCGGTGGATCGAGCGGTGGCTCGGCGGCAGCGGTGGCGGCGGGCATGGTCCCGGCGGCGACGGCCGCGGACGGCGGCGGCTCGATCCGCATTCCGGCCGCTTGCTGCGGCCTGGTGGGAATGAAACCGAGTCGGGGGCGGGTGTCTCTCTCACCCGTCGCCCAGGGATGGCTGGGCCTGACCTCGTTCGGCGCGCTCGCGCGCACGGTCCGGGACAGCGCGCTTCTGCTCGACGTGCTGCACGGCCCGGTCGCCGGCGACGCCGACGCCGCGCCGCCGTTCGGCGGCAGCTACGTCGAAGCCGCTGCGCGCCCGCCACAGCGGCTGCGGGTGGCCACCTCGCGCAAGCTGCCGCCCGGGGTCATGGCCAGGCTCTCCGACGAGGAGCGTACGGCCTGTGATCGGACCGCCGACCTGCTGACCGAGCTGGGCCACGATGTGGACGAAAGCAACCCCGCTTACGGCCTAGCCGGAGTGCTGTTCATGCAGTTCTGGGTCCGCGGGAGCTACGAGGTCGCGCGCGAGATCCCCGACCAGTCGAAGCTCGAGCGCTCCACCCGCCAGATGGCCGCCGCCGGCCACGTGCTGGTCCACGGCCGCCGGCGCCAGCAGCTGCTGCGCCGCCGCGAGCAGACCACCGTCCGGCTACTCCGGCTTTGGGAGGAGTTCGATGTGCTGATGACACCGGGCCTGGCCAGGACCGCGATTGCCGCCGAGGGTGGCTACGGTCGCTCGGCGCCCGTGGCGATCGACACCGCGGCCCGGTTCACCCCGTGGACCGCGGCCTGGAATCTGACCGGCCAGCCTGCGGTCACGGTGCCGGCGGGATTCGGAGCCGACGGGCTGCCGCTCAGCGTCCAGCTGGTCGGACGGCCCGGCGCCGAGGACGTGCTGTACTCGCTAGCCGGGCAGATCGAGGCCGCGCGGCCATGGGAGCAACACCGCCCGCCCGTCTGAGCTCGGCACGCGTCAACCCGCGTGATCGTTGCTGCTGAAGAGCTCCTTGGAGAGTTCCAGGAACTCGGAGGCGGCGGGGGCGAGCCGGCGGCCCTCGCGGCAGGCGAGAGTGATGTCGCGCCGCAGCGACGGCTCGATCAGCGTCGCGACGGCCACCTCGGCGCCCGGCTGTTCGGCATCGGAGCGGGGGAGGATCGCCACGCCCATCTGACGGGCCACCAGGCGGCGGATTCGCTCGCTCTCGTTTGACTCGAGCCGGACCTCCGGCTCGAACCCGGCGGTCCGGCCGGCGAATTCGAGCAGTTCGCGCAGGCGGGCTCCCTCGCGGAAGCTGATGAACTGCTCCTGGGCGAGGTCGGCCATCCGCACCGTCCGGTGGCCGGCGAGGGAGTGCTCGTGGGGGAGGATCACGACGAGCTCCTCCAGGACGAGCTGGTGCAGGCGCAGGCCATGGCTCTCCATCCGCTCGGTCACCGACAGGAACGCCAGGTCAAGCACGTCGTCGCGCAGCATCTCGGCCAGTTCCTCGCTCGATTCCTCCCGGACCGTGAGCTCGACCCCGGGATGGCGCTGATGAAAGACGGCCAGCGCCAGCGAGACATCGACCGGGCCCATCGTGTGCATGGTGCCGACCATCACGTGCCCGCTTCGCACTCCCGTGAACGCCTGCATCTCGGCCGTCGCGGCGTCGACCTCGGCCAGGATCCGGCGGGCACGGGCCACCAGCGCGCGTCCCGCCTCGGTCACCGTCACCCGGCGGGTGGTCCGTTCGACCAGGGCCAGCCCGACCTCCTGCTCGAGCCGGCGAATCTGCTGGGAGAGCGCCGGCTGGGCGATGTGCTCACGCGCGGCGGCCCGGGTGAAGTGCTGCTCGTCGGCGAGCGCTACGAGGTAGCGCAGCTGGCGCAGTTCCATAAGCGAAGCTTATAGATAAGTGAGAATGTCCGTCTTTGACATATCAAAGCGGCGGCTGCATCATTACGGCACACCCTCTCCTCCCCTCAGAGGCGCCCCGCTAGATCCGGCCAGATTTTCCGCCAGATTCGGGGCGCTTCTCCTTTAAGGACCAGGGCGTGATCGAGCTTCCGCGCTCGGCGGGCGGCGCACCCCGGTGGAGCATGCGTAACTCGACACGCCGCGCGGAACCGAGCCCTCGTGTCGAGCTAGGCCTGTGGGGCACGCGTAGTTGGACACAGCCAGCGGAGACTGCCTGCCGTGTCGAGTTATGCAGGTTTCGATCGCTTGCCGGCTAGCCGATAAGCGCAGCGAGCTCGCCGATTCGCGCCACCTGCTCGACCTCGGGCTCGACGTACTGGTTGCACATCACCCGGGCGACCCCGGCCGCTCGGATCGGCGCGAGTTGTTCGGCGGCTTGTTCGAGGGTCCCGACGATCCAGCCCGGCGGCGGCTCGCGTACGAGCGCGGCCGCGTCCTGACCGCTGGCCTGCGCCACCCGCCGAGCGCGCTCCTGCACCTCGTTCGCGTCGGTGCCGAGCACGATGCCGGCCATGATCGAGAACGGGATCGGCCCGCGGCCGGCCCGCTCAAAAGCCTGGTCAATGCTGGCCTTGCGCCGCTGGATCTGCTGCAGCGAGGGAAACGGGGTGTTGTATTCGGCGGCGAACCGGACGGCGAGTTCGGCGCTGCGCGGACCGGCGTTGCCGCCCATGATGATCGGCGGGTGCGGGCGCTGGACGGGCTTGGGCTGGGCGTTCAGGCCCGACAGCGTGTAGTGCTTGCCCGAGTACGAGAATTCGTCCTCGCCCCACATGCCCGTCAGGATCTCGAGTTGTTCCTCGAGCACATCCACCCGCTCGCTCGCCGACAGGAACGGGAATCCGTACGCGGCGTGCTCACCCTCGTGCCAGCCGGCGCCGAGGCCGAGGTCGATCCGCCCTCCCGAAACGTGGTCGGCGGTCACGACGAGCTTGCCCAAAACCGACGGGTGGCGGAAGCTGGTCGGCGTGACCAGCGTCCCCAGCCGGAGCGTCGAGGTCAGCGTCGAAAGCGCGATGATCGTGCCCCACGCGTCGAGCGATCCCCGCTCCGGGTGCTGCCCGTCGAGGTTCTGGTAGTGGTCGGAGCGGAACAGGGTCGGGATGCCGTGTTCCTCACAGGCCGCGGCGAGCGCGCGCCACAGGGGCCACGTCACGCCCTCCTGGCCTTCGATCATCAAGCAGAGTTCCAAGCGCTGCTCCTTGGGATAGAAGGGGTCGCGATGGTATTCGTTCGGCGGCGCGTCGTGTTCCTCGCGGCGGCCGCGCTAATCGCGCTCGCGCTGCTGACGCGCGTGGGCGGCGGGCGGTCAGGGAGTGCACACCCGAGCACCCCGGCTGGTCCTCCCATCAAGATCACCGTGCAATCCGGGGAGCCGGGGCGCCGTGTGCCGGCCGGATTCGTCGGGCTCTCGCTGGAATACCCCGCGGTCGAGGGGTACGCGGGCACCGACCCGACTGCGCTCGACCCGGTGTTCCTGCAGCTCGTGCGCAACCTCGTCCCGGGGCAGGCGCCCGTACTGAGGATCGGCGGCGACAGCACCGACCGCGCGTGGTGGCCGACACCCGGGCTCGCGCGGCCGCGCGGCGTCACCTACGCGATCACCAGGCGCTGGCTCGAGGTGACGCGCGCGCTCGCCCGCGCGCTCAGGGCACGTCTGATCCTGGGGCTAAACCTGGAGGCCGACAGCCCCCGGCTCACCGCCGCCGAGGCCGACGCGCTCGTGCACGGAATCGGCGCGCGTTCAGTCCGCGGGCTCGAGCTGGGAAACGAGCCCGACCTGTACCCGACCTTTCCCTGGTACCACACCGCCGACGGGCACAAGGTCCCGGGGCGGCCGCCCAGCTACGACATGTCGTCGTTGATCGCCGACTGGGCCAACTTCAGCGCGACGCTGCCGCCGGGGCTCCTGGCCGGGCCGAGCCTGGGAGCGCCCCGCTGGATGCGCCAGCTCGCCCAGTTCCTGGACGCCGAGCCGAGGCTCAGGCTCGTCACCCTGCATCGCTATCCACTGCAGTCTTGCTTCATCCCACGCGGCTCGCCCCGGTACCCGACGATCGCCCATCTGCTGAGCCCGGCATCGTCGATCGGGCTGGCCGACAGCTTCGCGCCGTACGCCGCGATGGCACGCGCTCGCGGGCTCGGGCTGCGCATCGACGAGCTGAACTCGGTCTCCTGTGGGGCGGACCCGTCGGTCTCACAAACGTTCGCCTCGGCCCTCTGGGTGCTCGACACGCTGTTCGAGATGGTCCGCGTGGGCGTGCACGGGGTCAACATCCACACGTTTCCGGGTGCCGGATACGCGCTGTTCGAGCTGCGACGGGTGGACGGTCGCTGGCGGGCAACGGTCGCGCCGGAGTACTACGGGTTGACCCTGTTCGCACGGGCGGCGCCGGCGGGGTCGACGCTCCTGGACGTGGACGGGGCAGCGGCCGGCGACGTTCGTACATGGGCGACGCGTGCAGCCGGCGGCACGCTTCGGATCACGGTGGTCAACGCAGGCGCGCGGGCGAGACGGCTGTCGCTGGGCATCACCGGCGGGCGGTACGGTCCGGGCACGCTCGAGTGGCTCACCGCTCCGAGCGTACGCGCGCACAACGGCGTCGCTCTGGGCGGCCAGAGCTTCGGGGCGCCCACGTTTACGGGACGCCTGGCCGGGCGCGCGCGAACCTCGTCGGTTCCGCCAGCAAACGGGCAATACGCGGTCTCCCTCCCCGCCGACAGCGCCGCCCTGATCGTGCTCACGCGTGATTGATTGGGCGGGCCGCACCGACGAGGCCTTCGGCCTCGCGGCCCGCATTGATTCCGCGGGCCGCACCGACGAGGCCTTCGGCCTCGCGGCCCGCAAGCTGACAAGATGCCGCGGATGCCCGACGTCCTCATCTACGGCGACACCGTCCACCATGCCGAGCTTCGCCACGAACTCCCGCTCGTGGTCCCCGACGCTTTTCTCTATGCCGAGGTCGGGGGCTCGCGCCACGTCGTGGTGAGCTCGCTCGAGGCCTCCCGGGTCGCCGCACTGGGTGGCGGGCTGGACGTGCACGCCTACGAGGAGTTCGGCTTTGACGAGCTTCGGGCCGGTGGTGCCGAGTACGGCGAGGCGCTGCTCGAGGTGGCCAGCCGCGGCTGCCGATCGCTCGGAATCGAGCGGGCCGCCGTCCCCGGCGACTTCCCGCTCGAACTGGCCGACCGGCTGCGCGCGAACGGCATCGAGTTGGAGGTGGACCGGCGCCTGTTCGACGATCGGCGCCGGGTCAAGAGCCAGGCCGAGATGGCCGGCATCCGCCGGGCGCAGGTGGCCGCCGAGGCCGGCATGCGCGCGGCGGTGGAGCTTCTCCGGCGCGCCGAGCCGGGGGGCGACGGCCTGCTCGCCGACGGGGAGCCGCTGACGTGCGAGCGGATCAAGCTGGCGATCCGGGATGCGGTCGCCGGCGCCGGCGCCAACGCGGGCGACGACCTGATCGTCTCCCACGGGGCCCAAACCGCCGTCGGCCACGAGATGGGATCCGGTCCCATCCAGCCGGGCGAGCCGGTGATCATCGACCTGTGGCCGCGCGATCCCGCGTCGGCCTGCCACGCCGACATGACGCGCACCTTCGTGGTCGGCGAGGTCCCGGCGGAGTTACGGCGCTACCACGAGCTGACGCTCGAGTCGCTCATCCGCGCGCGGGAGGCGGTGCGCGCCGGCGCGGCCGGGCGCGAGGTCCATCGCATCTCGTGCGAGCCCTACGAGCGGGCCGGGATACCGACTCAGCTCACCAAGAAGCCCGGTCAGGTGCTCGAGGAGGGCTTCTACCACTCGCTCGGGCACGGGGTCGGACTGGAGGTGCACGAGGCACCGGCCCTCGGCCGGGCGCCGGACGTGCTGATCGCGGGAGACGTCGTCACGCTCGAGCCCGGCTGCTATCGACCAAGGTTCGGAGGCTGCCGGCTCGAGGACCTCCTCCTCGTGACCGACGACGGCGCCGAAACGCTGACCGACTTCCCGTACGACCTGGAGCCCTGAGCCCGGGTCGCTCGCCTCGCGTGGCGCGCGCCGCCTGCGCGGGCCTCCCCGCTGTCGGGGCGAGATCGGCCAGAGTTCACGCCGTGGCGTTCCTCCCGCGATCTGGCGGGGTTTGACTTCCTGTCGGAGTCGCCCCGACTCGGCGGATACATCGCGGCCAAAACGACCGCACCTACTCCGGATAACGCGCGGCAGGCGCCGGGTCTTGCCGGCGCTGGGATGAAAGTCGGACTATTTACGCCGCGCTCGAGCGGGTGTACTCCTCGGCCGTCAACGGACTCGACAGGATGAAGTCCGCACTGGCGCGATTGCACGCGGTGGGGACGTTGCAGACGACCGCGATCCGCAGCAGCGCCTTGACGTCGACGTCGTGGGGCTGGGGCTCGAGCGGATCCCAGAAGAAGATCAGGAAGTCGATGCGCCCCTCGGCGATCGCCGCGCCGACCTGCTGGTCGCCGCCGAGCGGCCCGCTCAGGAAGCGGTTGACGGATAGGTCGAGCTCGCCGGCCAACAGCGCGCCGGTCGTGCCGGTCGCATACAGCTCGTGTGCGGCGAGCGTGCCGCGGTTGAACCGAGCCCACTCGAGCATCTCGGTCTTGCAGTTATCGTGTGCGATCAGCGCGATTCGCTTGCTGGTTGGCATCAACCGGACGACATCGCCCATAGGTCATTACCTCCGTCTGGATTCCCGGACCGACACACACGCTAGCGGGCCGCCGAATGGCCCCAGAGCGCGCCGGCCCGGGAAACCCCCCGGGCGGGCGATGTCCGGCGGGCGCCTACGCCTCGTCCCAGACCTCGAGGACGGTCTGGCCGGAGATCACCCCGCCGTCGAGCTCGATCACGGTGGCGCACAGCACGTTGGTGCCGTCCGCATAGCGGCAGGCCTGGGTGTAGGCCGCGCCGGTGTCGTCCTGTACTCGGTGCTTGACCGTGTGGGTCATGTTGCGGCCGTACATGTCGTCGAGCCACGCCTTGATCTCCTCGTGTGTGCCGAGCACTCGAGGAGTGCCCGGTTGGGAGATCTTGTTGCTGATCGTGACGACCGCGCCGGGTCCGTACATCGAGAGCTGGGTTGCGGCGTCGCGCTCCTCAGCCGCACGGGTGAACCGTTTGAGGTCGAACGCGGTGGTGGTACTCATGACTCCCTCCTGTGTTTGGTCCCGGGCGTTTACCTACTGGTAGGTAAGCTGTCCGGAGCAAAACCTACCTTCTAGTAGGTAAAGTGTCAAGGCCCCCGACCCAGAAGGGATTCGATTCATGGCCGTCGCCCGAGACCCAACGCAAGCCGGAACTGCCGAGCGGATCCTCGACATCGCCGAGCGTCTGGTCCAGACCAGAGGCTTCAACAGCTTCAGCTACGCGGACGTGGCGAGCGAGCTCGGCGTCACCAAGGCGAGCCTGCATTACCACTTCCCGGGCAAGGCCGAGCTCGGCCAGGCGCTGATGACTCGTTACGCCCAGCGTTTTTCGGAGGCCCTGGAGCGGATCGATCAGGACCTGCCGACTGCCCGCGCCCGTCTGGAGGCGTACGCCGAGTTGTACGCGGATGTGCTGCGGGGCAAGCGGATGTGCATGTGCGGGGTGCTGGCGGCCGAGTACGAGACGCTGCCTGCGCCGATGCGCGACGAAGTGGTGCGGTTCTTCGATGAGAACGAGCGATGGCTGACGGATCTGCTGACCGCCGGCCAGGCTGACCGCACGCTTCGGTTCAGCGGCCAGGTCGAGGATGCGGCGCAGAACATCCTCTCCACGCTCGAAGGCGCGATGCTCGTGGCGCGTCCGTACGGCGACCTGGCCAGATTCGATGCGGCCAGGCGTCAGCTCCTGGCCGGCCTGGAGCCGGCGCCGCGCTCCCGCGGGCGCGCTCGGAGCACGCGTTAGCCGCTCAGGCGAAACTGGCCGTGGGCAACGATCTGGGCGCCGCCGCCCACGTGGATCGACTCCACGCGCTCGGCGCTGCCGGCGACCGTGGCGTATAGCAGCGACGGGCGGTTGATCTCCTCGCCCTGGCGGATCTCGATCTCCTGACCGAACGGGATCTCGCCGTGGCGCGCCAGGTGGAGGGCAAGCGGCCCCGCCGCCGACCCAGTCGCGGCGTCCTCTGGCACGCCGGCAGCCGGATAAAAGAGTCGCGCCTTCCAACTTGTGCCCTGCCCCGCGAAGCAACTTGCGCCCGCACCGAGGTCCTTGAGGCGGGCCATGTCAGGCTCCAACGCCGCCACCTCGGCCTCGTCGCTCAGCTTCACGTACACGAACACCGGGCCGTTGCGGTAGACCTCGATCGGTAGCCCCGAGGACTGCACGCCGAGCGCGGACAGCAGCTCGGCGTGTCGGTCAAACGGCTCCCACGTGGGGATCGGCTGCTCCATGCGGCCGAACACGACGCGCCCGTCGGCGCGCTCGAGCTCGACCGGGACTGGCCCCGCGCCCGTCTCGAGCACCACCGCGTCGCTTCCTGACGCGGTCCCGATCACGAACGCGGCGCCGAGCACGGGATGGCCGGCGAACGGCAGCTCGACGCCCGGGGTGAAGATGCGCACGCGGGCGTCGCCACCGGACTCCGGCGCTAGTACGAAAATCGTCTCGGCGAAGTTCATCTCCCGGGCGAGCCGCTGCATGTCCTCGGTGCTGAACGACTCCCCGTCGAGGAACACGCCCAGCTGATTCCCCTCCAGAGGGCGAGGGGTGAAGACGTCCACGACCAGGTAGGGGTGGGCCGGCGGGCCGCCGAGCCAGTCAAGCCTGGCTGTGTCGGAAAGTGCAGTCACGCAGTACGCGAGGCTACCTGGCTACTGAGGCGGCCGGTACGTGGCGGCGCCGGCCTTGCGCATTGCCTCCTGCGCTTCGGCCATGTCGATCAGGACGGTCGTCTCGAACTTGGCGAATGAGCCGGACTGGCCCACGGCCATGGCGAGGGCAGCGGCGGTGACGTTGTCCGGTGCCTCGGCCAGGAAGACGCCGTCGAACTCTCCGAGCGCGTACCACAGGCCGATCAGCTTCGCGCCCAGCGAATCGCACAGCTCCGCGGCCGCCTGCGCTCGATCTTGCGGGTTCTCGACCAGTCCCCGGATCGCATCGGACGAATAGCTGAAACGGCCCAAGTAGAGCGGCATGGTCTCCTCCAATCGCTTGGGGTCGATGGGTGAGATGAGTCTCTTGCAATGCCGTGGGTGGATGCAAGCCACATCCGTCGGTGGCGACTCTACGATCCTGGCCGTGTCTGAGCCGGAACCGCTGCTGCAGATCAGTGCTGCCGCCCCGCGCAGCCGGGCCGACTCGGTCGCGACTCCGCGCGGGGACTGGGCGCCGGTGATCTGGTACGCGCTGACGGCGGCCGCGGTTCAGATGCTGTGGCTGACCTTCGCGGCGATCACGACCGACAGCGCCCATCACTACGGCGTGTCGGTCACGGCGGTCGGATGGCTGTCGGAGATCTTCCCGTTGCTCTACGTGGTCCTGGCGATCCCCGCCGGCGCGCTGCTCGACGACCGCTTCCGTCCCGCCCTCGGCTGCGCGGCCGCGTTGATGGCGCTCGGCGCGTTCGTCCGCGCGGGCGGTGACTCGTTTGCCTGGGCGCTCACCGGACAGGTCGCGATCGCCGTGGCCCAGCCCGTGATCCTCAGCGCCGTGGGCAAGCTGGCCGGCGAGTACCTGCCCGAGCGCGATCGCCCGAACGGGATCGCGGTCGGGTCGGCCGGCAACTTCGTGGGGATGCTGGTCGCGCTCGGGCTCGGTCCGGTGCTCGCCGCCCACGGCCATCTCGAGCGACTGCTCCTGGTCGAGGCCGGACTGGCGCTGATTCCCGCGGTGGGCTTGGCGTTCGCGTTGCGACGGCCCGGTCAGCCCTCGGATGAGCACGCGGCGATCGCCGGCAGCGCGGCTCGGTCGCTGTGGAGCATCCCCGAGATGCGCACGCTGTGCAGCCTGGTGTTCCTGGGGTTCGGCATCTTCGTCGCGCTCGCCACGTGGCTGCAGACCTTGCTCCATCCCGACGGGGTGTCGGACACCACAGCCGGCATCCTTCTGGTCGCAATGGTCGTGGCCGGGGTGGTGGGGTGCGCGGTGCTCGCGCCCGGGGTGTCCCAGCGCCGGATCGAGCGCCGCTACATGCTGATCGCCACCTGCGTCACGGCGGCCGGGTGCCTGGTGTGCGGTGCGAGCGACACACTCGCGGTACGCGCGGTGGCGCTCACGGTGATCGGGTTTGTGCTGCTGCCCGCGTTGCCGATCGTGATGACCGCGGCCGAGCGGCTCGGTGGTCCGCTGGCGGGGACCGCGGGCGCGATCGTCTGGCTGGCCGGCAATCTCGGCGGGCTCGTCGTGGCCCTAATCGTCCAGGCGCTCGTCCATCACCCGTTCCCGGCCTTCGCGGCGATGACCGTGGTCGCCCTGTGCGGATTCCCCCTGGTGCTGCGGCTGCAGGAAGCGAGCCCGACGCGGCCGGTCGACATCGATCACCCGATCGGGGCCGCGGACGCCCGGAATGAGCAGGCAGAGCCCGGCCGAGCTCGCGATGGCGCCGCCGACGACGATGGTCGCGCGAGCGCCGAGAGCGGCCTCGAACGAGCGGGCGCAGAGGAGCCCGAGCGGGCTGAGGGCGATCGAGACCAGCCAGTCGACCGAGGAGACGCGCCCGAGTAGCGGGCGGGGAACGAGTCGCTGCACCACCGGCGTCCAGAGCGCGCCAACATGTGCAATCAAATGGTTGCACATGAATTCGGGTGAAACCGCGCGAAACCACGGCGTAGCCGCGGTGAAACCGCCGACACCTACGGTTCCCGATGCATCCCCACCGACTCGCTAAGGAACCATCACATGACACCGACAACCGCCGTTTACGCCACCGGACTGGTCAAGTCCTTCGGCGGCTTCCGCGCCGTCGACGGGATCGATCTTACGGTGGATCAGGGCGAGATCTACGGCGTCCTCGGGCCCAACGGGGCCGGCAAGACGACGATGCTCAAGATGCTCGCCACGCTGCTGCCGATCGACGCCGGGCAGGCCTCGCTATTCGGGGTGGACGTCGCCCGGGAGCCGCATCGCATTCGCCAGCTCCTCGGCGTGACCGGCCAGTATGCGTCGGTCGACGAGGATCTCACCGCGACCGAGAACCTGTGGTTGTTCGGTCGCCTGCAGGGTCTGCGGTCAGCCGACGCGCGCGCCACCGCCAAGCGGCTGCTCGCCCAGTTCGATCTCGAAGAGGCCGCGAACAAGCCGATCGCGCAGTTCTCCGGCGGCATGCGGCGCCGGCTCGACCTCGCGGCCAGCCTGATCACGAGGCCGCCGCTGATCTTCCTGGACGAGCCGACCACCGGGCTTGACCCGCGCACGCGCGGGCAGATGTGGGACACGATCCGCGACCTCGTCGCCGACGGGTGCACCGTGCTGCTCACGACCCAGTATCTCGACGAGGCCGACCAGCTGGCCGACCGCATCTCGGTCATCGACCGCGGTCGCAAGGTCGCCGAGGGCACGCCGGACGAACTCAAGAGCTCGGTCGGTGACTCCACGCTGCAGCTGCAGCTCGCCGCCGGCGCCGATCAGGAGCTCGCCGCCCAGGTGGTCGGGCGGGTCGTGGGTCAGGAGCCCGTGCTGACGCCCGAATCGGCCCGCATGAACGTACCCCTTGATGTCGCCGACGATGCCGCGGACGTGCTGATCGCGCTTCGTCAGGCCGAGATTCCGATCGCCTCGGTCAGCGTCGCCAAGCCGACGCTCGACGAGGTGTTCCTCGCCCTCACCGGGCACGACACCGGTGAGGGCGATCAAGAAACAACCCGCGAGCACCTCGCCCTGGAGATCCGATGAGCACCCTCACGTTCGACCCGACGCCCACCACCCCGGCCGCCACGGCAACCGTCGATCCCGCCGCCGCGGTCGCTCGCGCCCATGCGCGGGTCAGCCCGGCCGAGACAGTAAGCCAGACGCTCTCGATGGCCTGGCGCGCGCTCAAGAAGATGCGGCGCAACCCAGAGCAGTTCTTCGACGTCACCTTCCAGCCGCTGCTGTTCACGGCGATGTTCGCCTACATCTTCGGCGGCGCCATCAGCGGGAACGTGCAGCGCTACCTGCCGCTGATAATTCCCGGGATCGTCGCCCAGACGGTGCTGACCACGTGCATGTCCACCGGCGTGCAGCTGCGCGAGGACATGGAGAAGGGCGTGTTCGACCGCTTCAAGGCCCTCCCGATCGCGCGGATCGCCCCGCTGGCCGGTCCGATGGTGGCCGACCTGGTTCGCTACCTGATCGCCGCCAGCCTGACCTTCGTGGTCGGGGTGATCATCGGGTATCGCCCGCACGGCGGTCCGCTCGGCGTCCTGGGCGCGATCCTGCTCGCGGTGTTCACGGGCTGGGCGATCGCCTGGATCTTCACCTGGTTCGGCATCCTTGCCCGGAGCGCTCGGGCCGTTCAGGGCTACTCGATGATGGTCCTGTTCCCGCTGACCTTCCTCTCCAATGCGTTCGTTCCGGTCGGCACCCTGCCGGGTGGGCTGAGGACGTTTGTGAAGTTCAATCCGGTCTCGCACCTGGTGTCGGCCACGCGCGACCTCGCCAACCACGGCGTGCTCAGCAGCGAGGTGGGGTGGACGCTCCTGGCCGGCTTGGTCGTGATCGCGATCTTCGCGCCCCTCTCGGTCCGTAGCTACAAGCGGCACCTGTAGACACGACGAGGTGCAGGTTCAGCCCGGGAGCTGTTCGACGAGCGCTCGCGCCTCGTTCAGCAGCTCCCGGGGGTCGCGGTCCCGGTAGCCGGCCCGCAGTTCGGCGAGCCGCGCCGGCGCGGATTCCTCGACCCGGGGCGCCACCCGTTCCCACGCCAGCGTCGGCACGGTCCGGTTGTAGGCGAATCGGTTTGCCAGCGCGAGGAGCACGAGCACATCTTCACTCGAGATCGCGCTGCGCAGCAGTCCCCAACTGCCGAGGGCGAACAGCACCTGCCCGGTGACGGGATAGTCGAGATGGACGTTCGCCGGGTCGAGCGCGTTGATCGCATCCGCCCGGCATTGGGCGAACAACTCGGCACCGCGCACCTCATCGGGGCTGGCCGCGTAGTGAGCGTGGGCGGTCAGGGCCGCCGAGACTCCGAACAGCACCCACGGCTCAGCGCCGGTTCGGGGTATGCCCGGAAGTTCGAACTCGCGCATGTGGATCGCGCATTGGCGGTAGAGCCGCAGGCCGCTCGGATGGTCGCCTCGCGCCAGGGCCAGCTCGGCGTGGCAAACCTCCCGGAAGAGCGCCCCACCGAAGAGCGCATGGCTCTCCTCGGTACGGTCAACCACCTGAAGCTCGGCCTCGGCGTCGTCGAGCCGTCCTTCGGCGATCGCGCACAGCACGAGCAACGCCTGGAGCTGAACCTCATCGTCCCGGGCCCCCAGCCGCCGCATCACGCTCAGCGCTGAGCGGGCATGCTCGATCGCGGTCCCGGTGTCGCCCAGCTGCATGGCGAGCTGGGCCAGATGGTTTCGGAGCATGGCGGCGTGCCACGGTCCGTCGTCACCGCCCAGCAGCCGGAGCGCGCGCTCGGCCGCGTCGATCGAGCCGGCCGGATCGCCGGTGTTCTCCCGCACCTGGCTCAGCCAGTGCAGCGCCGTAGCAGCGGTGTCGCGTTCGGGATCTTCGGCGAGCGCCTCGAGACGACCGGCGAAACTGTCGGGATCAGCCGGGTCGTAGGCCAGGATCACCTTGGCGTTGGCGGTCAGGCGCAAATCGGGCCCGGTTCCTGGGCCAAGCCGCCGCAGCACGGCCCAGATCGACGCGGTCCGCTCATGGCCGGCCACCATCGCGTTGGTCAGCAGGATCGCCATCGCGGCCCGGGTCGTGTCCTCGAGCTCTACGGGCGGATGCCAGCCGCTGACCACGTCGGCGACGGCGTCGGTGAGGACAATCAAACGAGCGTGCTCGCCGCGCATGGCCCAGAAGATCCCCAGGGCGGCGAAGAGCTCGACCAGTGTCTCCGGGTCGCGATCGGAGATCGCGCCCCGCAGTTCATCGGCCAGGTTTATCTCCTCTGCGCCGAGTGCGTCGATCGCGGCGAACTGCTCCGGCCCAGCCAGCCATTGGGCGTGCTCGCGTGCGTAGGCGATGGCCCATTGCCGCTGGGTAGTGCGTGCCTCTGTGTCTTCGCCCGAGTCCACCAGCTGCATGCGGCCGAATTCACGCACGGTCTCGAGCATCCGATAGCGAAGGCCGGCCGCCGTCTCCCGAACGCCCACGAGCGACTGGTCGACCAGGCCCTGCACCGCGTCGACCGCCCCGTCTCCGAGGACCAGGGCCGCTGCCTCGAGGGTGAAGCCGTCATGGAAGAGGGCCAGTCGCCGCAGCGCCCGTCGCTCCGCCGCCTCGAGCAGATTCCACGACCAGTCGATCACCGCGAGCAGGGTCTGGTGCCGGTCGGGCGCACTGCGATCGCCGCCGCGGAGCAACGCGAAGCGGTTCTCCAGGCGGCGATCGATTTCCTCCGCCGCCATCGCGCGTACCTTGGCGGCAGCGAGCTCAATCGCGAGCGGCAGACCATCAAGCTGGGTAACGATGCTCCTCACGACCTCATCGGCGAGCTGGACCCCGGGGCGTGCCGCGACCGCGCGCTCCCGGAACAGCTCCGCCGCGTCCGTCACCCCTAGCTCGCTGAGGAGGTAGACGTGTTCGGCCGCGATCGCCAGCGGCGCGCGGCTCGTGGTCAGTACCCGCAGGTCGCGGGTTGTGGACACCAGGAAGGCGACCAGTTCCGCCACCGCGCCGATGAGGTGCTCGCAGTTGTCCAGGACGAGCAGGCTCGGCGATTGTCCGAGCAGCTGGGCGATCCGCGCCCGCACATCCGCCCGCTGCTCGGGAGTCAGGGTTCGACGGCTGCTGACGGAATCGCGCACGCCGAGGGCGGACCCGACCTCTCCGATGACGTCGTCCGGAGAGCTGACGCCGACCAACTCGACGACGTGGACCACCGGCGTCTCAACGTCACGCGCCAGCACATGCGCGAGCCGCGTCTTGCCCAGCCCACCTGGACCGACGATCGAGACCACCCGCGTGCTCTTGATCAACGCCCGGAGCTGCTCGAGGTCGCGGTCGCGACCGAGCAGCCGCGTCGCGTCGTAGCGCACGCCGCTGCGAACCGGCTGGTCGAGCGCGAGCACGTCGCGGTGGGCCTTCTGCAGCGGCTCGCCCGGATTGGTGCCCAGGCGGTCGCGCAAATCGCGCCGGTAGCTATCGAACCGCTCGAGCGCGGCGCCGGGTCCGCGGACGACGGCCTCGCTCCGGAGGAGGTCGGCCAGCAGCGATTCGTCCTCCGGGTGGTTCACGTACGCCTCCTCGAGTCCGGGCAGCGCCTCGGCGTGCGCTCCGATTCGGCTGCACGCCCGCGCCAGGATCAGGCGGGCGGCGGCGAGGTCGATCGCCGCCACGCGGCGAACCTCCGGCAAAGGCCCGTCGTCGCCGTCGGCCGTCGCAGGCACACCGTCGGCGAGCGCCAGCGCCCTCCGGGCCAGCTCGGCGGCCGCCGGGGCGTCTCGGTCCAGCGAGGCCCGGGCGTCGCGAACGAACGCGGACAGCCGCACGCTGTCGACCTCGCCCGGCTCGATCCCCAGCCGATACCCGACGCCGTCGCGGACGATGACGTCCGGTCCGCAAGCGCTCCGCGTGCGCGACACCAGCACCTGCAAGCTCTTGGTCGCGTTCAGAGGTGCCTCGTCCCCCCAGACGAGCTCGACCAGGTCCTCCGCTCGAACCGTCCGTCCGCCGCTGGCCGCCAACGCTGCGAGCAGCGCCTGGGGACGGTCGCCCACGACGACCGTCCCCCGCCAGCGCACGTCGTCGAGCAGCGTCAGCGCAACCGTCACATGGTCAGTCTAAGAAGCGGCCGGCACCTGGCTCTGGACCAGCGTGTCGCCGGTCTCGAGCAGCGTCTTGAGATTGGAGAGGATGTGCGGCCACCCCTGGCTGACGGTCTCGAGAACCTTGCTTCCGGGCTCGAAGCCATCGTGGACCACCGTGAGCTTGACGAACTCGCCGAGGTCTTGGATGTCGAAGGAGACCTTGGAGCGCGGCTCGGCGGCCACGCGCTCGAGGAACTCCTTGGGGAAGCCGACACGCTCGGCCGCCTGCTCTTGCCATTCGGGTGTGAACGTGTGCCAGGTGTAGGCGAGTCGCTGGTAGGGCTCGGCCTCGAGCACGACCTGGCCCGGATCGGCGATTGCCAGATCCCACTGATGCAGGGTCATAGTCGAGCCGGGAGTCCAGTCTGACTCGAATGCGACGCCCCAGTAGCGCTCGGTGAAGGCCGGCTCGGTCAGCGCCTGCCAGACACGCTCCGGTGTGCTGCGGATGAAGGTCGTGTAGACGAACGACGGCTTGTCCATGGGGTGATCCTCCAGGGCTCGTTTGAGGTCCGACAGGGCGCGAACCCGGTCGCGGTCGTACTGATTGATCCACCGTTCCGAGATCGCGTTGATGGGCGCCGGGTTGAGGTAGTGGAGCTTTTCGCGTCCCCGCCATACCGTGGTCACCAGCTGTGCGGCCTCGAGCACCGCGAGATGCTTTGAAACCGACTGCCGGGCCATGTCCATGTCGGCGCACAGCCCGCTGAGCGTCTGACCGTTCCGGGCGTTGAGGCTGTCCAGCAGCCGTCGGCGGCTGGGATCGGCCAGCGCCCTGAACACGTCGTCGATCTCAGGTGGATAGGCAGTCATAAGGCTGCATAACTATATGCAGCCCAGAGGCTGCATGTCAAGGGCCGGATCGCGGCCCGCGGGCCACGGCATACCAGCTAGGGGGAAAGCGCGAATGGGCCCTGGGGGTGCAGACGCGACGCCCGCGCGTCGGCACCATGTGTGGGATGCGCGGGGCTCCCGACCTTGACCCAGAGTCTCGACAGTGGCTTGCCCAGCTTCGGGTCGGGCACCCGCGCTACGAGCAGACGCTCCGCGCGCTGCACGATGTGCTCAGGCGAGCCGCCGCGTTCGAGCTCTCGCGGCGCCGCCACCAGCTTCGGGGCGTTGCCGGTCCCGAGTTCGACGACCTGGCGCAGCAGGCCGCCGACGACGCGCTCGTCAGCGTGCTGGACAGGCTCGACGACTTCCGCGGTCTCAGCCGTTTCACGACCTGGGCGTACAAGTTCGTGATGTTCGAGGTCTCGGCGAAGGTCGCACGGCACGCCTGGCGCCGGCAATCACCGAGCGCCGAGGAGCTCGAGTGGGACCAAATGCCCGATCTCCTGGAATTGCGGCCCGATGACAGGCTCGAGCAGCGGGCGCGGCTCCAGGCGCTGTCACAGGCGATCGGCGAGCTCACCGACCGCCAGCGCGAGGTCTTCGTGGCCGTCGCACTCAACGACGTCCCGATCGACGTGCTCGCCCTGAAGCTCGGGACCAACCGCAACGCCGTCTACAAGAACCTGTTCGACGCGAGGCGTCGCCTTCGGGCCAGGATGACCGCCGCCGGGCACCCGGTGAGCGAAGCGAACGTTCGGGATAAAGCGGCGAGTGGCGCTCCCCGGCTTGGTCCGCCTGCGGCCGGGTGGTCGCGGTGACGCTGCGGTGCGTGATCGTGGATGACAGCCCAGCCGTCCTCCGCGCCGCCAGCGAGTTACTGGAACGTCAGGGCGTGGCGGTAGTGGCCGTGGCCGCCAACTGCGAGGAGGCCATGCGCGTCATCGGGCGCGCCAGGGCCGACGTGGTGCTCATCGATATCGATCTCGGGCCGGAGAGCGGCTTTGACCTTGCCCGCCGACTCGCGGCCACCGCGGAACGGCCGGGCTCACCCAGCATTCTGACCTCGACGCATGACGGGAGAGACTTCGCGACGCTGATCGCGGCGAGTCCCGCCATCGGGTTCCTGCCGAAATCGGAACTGTCGGCCGAGGCGATCCACCGGCTGTTGACCGATGCTCACGTGGAGGGACGGTATTGAGCCTGGAGGAACGTGATCACCGCGAGCACGCGGCGGTGATCGTCCTCGGCCTCGGAAAGCCGGAGCTTGCCCAGGATGCTGCGGACATGTTTGTGAACGGTGCCCTCGGTGACCCAAAGTTGGCGCGCGATCCCAGCGTTTGAGCGGCCTTCGGCCATCAGCTGGAGGACCTCGCGCTCGCGGGGAGTGAGCTCGCTCAGGGGATCCTCAACCCGGCGCGCGGCGACGAGCTCCTTGACCAACGCCGGGTCGATGACCGCGCCGCCGCCTGCGATCCGCCCGAGCGTCCCGAGAAAGTCGCTCACCTGGGTGACCCGGCTCTTCAAGAGGTAACCAACGCCTTGCCCTTCCGAGAGCAGATCGACGGCGCGATGGACCTCGACGTGTGCCGAAAGCACGAGGATGCCGATCTGGGGGAACTCCGTGCGGATCGCCTGCGCCGCATCCAGACCCTCGGTCGTATGGGAGGGCGGCATGCGAATGTCGAGCACGACGAGGTCGGGACGCTGCTCGCGCACCAGCCGCATCAGCTCAGACGCGTCACCGGCCTGACCGACGACCTCAAAGGGTGACCGTTCGAGCAGGCTGGCGATGCCCTCACGCAAGAGGACGTCGTCGTCTGCGATGACCACACGGAGGTCTCCCACGCCGGCAGCGGTCATTTTGCCAGTGCGAGGGCCAGCGGATTCGACAGCGCCCGGCGGCTGCGCGGTAGCCTGCCTGCACCAGGATAGTCATGGCGGCAACCACTGATGACGTCCGAAGCGCCGTGCATCGACTTGCCGGCGCGCTGCTCGAGGACGTGGAGCGAATCGCTGGTCGCAGCGTCGCGCGCATGCAGGAGCTGTTGCCCTCCTACGCCCAGGTGCCGGCCGACGCGCTGGTTCGCGGCGATCGTGCTGCTGATGGAGGCCGAAGACCCCGCGGTGTACCTGGTGCCGAGCACGGAGTGGCTGAACGCCGCGCCGCCGCTCAAGGACCGTCCGAATATCGGCAAGCGGAGCGAGCCCGAGTACGGCATCTCGGTGGCGCGCTCGTCTCTGCCGGGCCTGGGGCGGTACGCCTGGGACGAGGGAATGCACTACCTGCGTTAGTTCTGACGGCGACGCCAGTCAGCCGACGGAGGGCTCGGGCTGCCAGACCGTTGCCGCCCCTCCTCTCGGGGTGAAGGCCTCGAGCAGCAGCTGTCCGAGCACGGCGGCGGTGACGAGAACGACGAAGAGCACCGGCGAAAGTCGCCCGCCGAGCGCCGCCAGCGTGAGCGTCGCCGCGGCGAGGCCGATCCGACCAAGGAAGGTCCGGTCGCGAAGCGACGTCCATTCGGCGCCCAGGTGGATCACCGCCAGCGACAGGGCAAAGGCACCGATTCCGCCGGCGAGCGCCCAGCGCGTGTCGGCGCTCAGGGACGCGTCCGCCGCCTTGGTGACGGCGAGCCTCGTGCCTTCGCCGAACGCGGCCACCCCGGCCAGCAACGGAAAGTGGGCGTACACGTAGACCAGCCCGAGCGCTCCCCGCCCGACGACCGAGGTGTCAGCGAGGTCGAAGTAGATCCACCACATGGCGAGGGTGACGACAAAGCAGAGGCCGGCGATGACCCAGGAGTCGAAGGTGAACTCGAACCCGGAGACGCCTGCGACCACCGCCACCACCGATTCGCCGAGGACGATGATGAAGAAGGTCCCGAACCGCTCGGTGAGATGAGAGATGGCGATCGAGTGCGACTTCAGCGCGGCCCACGCGCGCGTGGGTACCGCAAGGTCGATCACCATGGCGACTCCCCACAGCTCATAGCGATAGGGGCTCGGCACGAAGATCGAGACCAGCCAGAGTCCGGTCGTAGCCGAGTAGCCGACGATGTATATGTCAGTGAGCCGTCGGCCCTCGCCGGCGACATGGCGGCGCGCGCGGAGGTACAGCCCGATCAGCAACAAGCGCAGGACCACGTATCCGGCCGCGAATCCAACCGATCCGCCCTGGCCACTCATTACGCGGTGGAGGTTCACCGCGATCGCGGCAATCGCGAGCATGGCGCCCGACTTCGCGAGGCGGAAGATCAAATCATCGGTGTCGAATCGGTTCGCGTACAGGGTGTAGAGAACCCACGCCCAGACAACCACGACGAACAGGGCCGCGAAGCGAGCGAACACGGCAGCCGACGGCTCGTGCACCAGCGGCGCGCCGAGCTGGGCCACCGCGGCGGCGAACACGAGATCAAAGAACAGCTCGAACCACGTCGCATGCCGCTGCTCGTCTGGGTCGCCGGTCGTCCGCAGCCGGGGCGGCTCGAATCGAAATGTCCCGCCGACGCCCAGATAACGCGCGTTGGAGGGAGCGGCCTCGGCGGCGCTGGCCGGACCGGCGTCAGGCGGGAGCGGTGTCGCGCTCTGGTCGCCTGTAGAACTGCGTCTCGCCATTCCCGAACGACCAGTTTTCCGCCGCCGTCTCGACCACGGAGATCAGTATGTCGGCGGACCGGACGCCCGGGTCCTCTGCGAGCCGTTGGACGATTCTGCGGTACATCGCGAGCTTGGCATCGACGGTCTTGCCGGGCGCCCAGAAGACCTGAATCTGAACCAGGTCATCGCTTGGGTCAATCCCCAGGAACGGTCCGTAGGCAAACTCGTGCTCGCCGGGTGACTGGCATTTCGCGGCCTCCTCAATGGGTCCTGGCACTAACGTCGACGTTCAACGCATCGCCGAACCGGCGACGGCCGACCCTGCCGGGTAACGCGCGATGAGCTGGTCGGCGATCGCATCCAGGTCTTCGCCGATGTAGTTCGGTTGCGGGCCGACGTCCAGCGGGGCGTTGTCCTTGCGGAGGATCAGCCCTGCCTGCCAGCCGGCGGCCAGCGCACCCAACGTGTCCCAGACATGACACGCGATGAGGCAGATGTCACCCGGATTCACCCCGAGCTCGCTTGTCACCGAGTGATAGGCCTCCTGCGCCGGCTTGTGGCGCCGCACCGTCTCGTCGACGCTGAACCGGCGCTCGAACAGGTCGATTACGTCTCCCTGCTCGAGCTGGCGCCCCGAGATCGCCAGCGTGTTGTCGGTCAGGGTGAACAGCCGGAAGCCGTGGTCACGCAGGCGACGGAGAGCCGCGGGCACCTCGGGGTGGGGTGGCATCGAGGCGAATCGGTCGGTGAGCTCGGCAGCGTCCGCGTCGGTGATCGTGATGCCGCGAGTAGCGGCCAGCATTCTGAGCACGGCACCACCGATGTCGGTGAACGGGACATACACACCGGTCAGCGTCAGCGCCTCCGAATACGTGATCAGGTGGCCGAACCACAGCCGCATCGCCGCGGGATCACCAAAGATCCGGTCGAAGGTGGGACGGATGGTCTCGAGGTCGAGCAGCGTCTCGTTGACATCGAACACGATGATCGGTCGTTCACTCATGGGGCGCTTCCTTTCCGGGGGCTGGACACCCACATGGGTATCTCGGCCGCCGTGCCTTCTTACCGGCCGCGCGGGAGACGTGAGTGGCGAGGTGGTAAGAACCGGCGTGCGCGTCGCGCTCATGGAGTCACACCGGCCATGCACCGCCGGCCCCGGCGACGAGGGAGCAGACATGACGGCATATCGGACGATCGACGCGAACGGCGGCGAAATCTTCTATCGCGAAGGCGGAGACCGATCCGCACCGACGCTGCTCCTGCTGCATGGCTTCCCGAGCTCCTCGGCTCAATACGATCAGCTGATGGCGCGGCTGGCGGGTAGCTGTCACGTGATCGCGCCCGACTATCCGGGGTTCGGTCAAAGCCCTCCGCTGGGTGGAACAACGACGTTCGATCGGCTCGCGGACGCGGTGGACTCGTTCATCGACGCCGCGGGATTGGATCGCTTCAGCCTGTACATGTTCGACTTCGGCTCGCCCGTCGGGTTCCGAATCGCAACCCGTCATCCCGAACGCGTCGAGGGGCTCGTACTCCAAAACGGCAACGCCTACGAGGTTGGTCTTGGCCCGGGAATGCGGGCCCTGGCGCCCTACTGGCGGGACCGGGTGGCAAACGAAGCCGCCGTCCGCGGCTTTCTCACGCTGCAAGCCACGCGTGCGCAGTACGTCGACGGAGTCGCGGACCCGACGGCGGTGAACCCGGACCTCTGGGAGCTCGATCAACGCTACCTCGAGTTGCCCGGTCGCGATCGAGTGATGCTCGACCTGCTCTACGACTATCAGAACAACCTCAGCCTGTATCCGTTGTGGCAGCAGTACATGCGGACCCATACGCCGCCGGCGCTGCTTGCCTGGGGCCGCAACGACGCGTTCTTCCCGCCGGAGGGCGCGCGGGCGTATCTGGATGATCTGCCCGACGCCGAGCTGCACCTGCTCGACACCGGCCACTTCGCCACCGCGACGCATAACGCCGAGATTGCGAGGCTGATCCGGGCGTTTCTGGACTGCAACTCGGTCGCGCGGGCGGCTGCCTAGACCTTTCGCCGGACGCGAACGCCGGTCATGACCGCGAGCGACGGCCAGGAGGCTTGAAGCCGGACAGCAGCTGCCCGAGGACAATGCTGCTCGATGACCGATCTTCGTCACCTGGACGAGCTTCTCCGCGCCACGGACGGAGATGCCGGCTGCAACGCGGGTGAGCGCATCCTTGAGGTCTACGTGGAGCTGGAGCTGACGGGCCAAGACCCAGCGAATGTCTACCCCGGGACGGCGATTCACCTTCAAAGCTGCGCCGGCTGCCGTGCCGATCACGACGGGTTGCTCGAAGCGGCACGCCGATTTGGGGAAACCAAGCCCGGCTAGGCAGGCCGGGCACCCCTCCAACCGCGGGCTCGGGGCCTAGCCTGGAGTCGCGCGGTGACTTATGGTTGCGCTGGACTTCATGACTGCGCCGGAGGAGGGTGAGGCATGGCTCACGCGAAGTTGATCGCAAACGGGACCGTCGTCACAGCCGAGGGTGAATTCGACGGGGACGTCCTGATCGACGGTGACAAAATCGCCGCGGTCGGCCACATCGCCACGCCCGACGGGACCGAGGTCATCGACGCAGCGGGCTGCTTCGTGCTCCCCGGGCTGATCGACAACCACACGCATCTGTCGATGCCGTTCATGGGCACGATGTCCTCCGACGACTACGACACCGGCACGCAGGCCGCCGCGGCCGGCGGAGTGACGTGCCTGGTCGACTTCGCGATCCAGAATCAGCCCGACAACCTGCAGTCGACGCTCGAGGAGTGGCGGGGGCGCGCCGACGGCGCGGCGCACGTCGACTACGGCTTCCACATGGCGATCACGAACGCCTCCGAGCCGGTGCTCGAGGACATGACGGCCATGTCGGAGGCGGGCGTCTGCTCGTTCAAGCTGTTCATGGCCTACAAGGGCGCCCTGATGGTTCGCGACGATGAGCTCGCCGCATGCATGGAGCGCGCCCGGGATCTCCAGGCGCTGACGATGGTCCACGCCGAGAACGGCGACATCATCGATCTGCTCGTCCACCGCGCGCTCGCGCGCGGGGACACGTCGGCGATCAACCACGCGCTGACCAGGCCGGAGTTCGTCGAGGCGGAGGCCACGGGGCGCGCTGCCCGGATCGCCGAGTACGTCGGGGCGCCGCTGTTTGTCGTTCACGTCACGTGCGGCGCCGCGGCGGCCGAGATCGAAGCCGCGCAGCAGCGCGGTGCGCCGGTGAGCGGGGAGACGTGCGTCCAGTACCTGATCAACAGCGTCGATGACCTTCGCCGCCAGGGTGTAGAGGGGTGCCGCTACGTCTGCTCCCCACCGCTTCGCGACGAGGTGAATCACGAACTGCTGTGGGGCTACATCCGACGCGGCGTGCTGGAGAGCATCTCGACCGACCACTGCCCGTTCAACGACGAACAGAAATCGAGAGGTCTCGACAACTTCAGCCTCGTCCCGAACGGGCTCGCCCAGATCCAGCACCGTCTGGCGAAGCTGTGGGACGAGGGGGTCGTCCCGGGCCGGATCACTCGCTCGCAGCTCGTCGACCGGACGAGCACGACGATCGCCCGTCGGTTCGGGCTGCACGAGAAGGGGGCACTGGCCCCTGGGAAGGATGCCGATGTCGTCGTGCTCGACCCCGCGGCACCGCATCCGTACGGCCAGGCGACGTCATTAATGAACGTCGACTACGACCTGTACGAGGGCGAGACCGCGAGTGCGAGCGTGCGGCACACATTTTCGCGGGGCACCCTCGTGTACGACCGAGGCGAGATCAAGACCGAGCCGGGACACGGACGGTTCGTTCCGCGCTCGCTCGGACGGGTTCGCCAGGCAGTGGTGTGAGCGCCGTAGAACTGGACCCGCAAGCGGTCATCGCCGACCTCGACGAGCTGGCGGCGCAGAGCGGTGGGCGGTTTGCCGGCGCCAAGCGGCTGGCCTGGACCCCGGAATGGGTGCAGGCACGCGCCTGGCTCATCGCGAAGCTCATCGGGCTCGGGCTGGAGCCCGAGCGAGACGAGGCCGGGAACCTGTGGGCGCCTATCGCCGGCGAGCGCGACGAGTTCCTGATCGTCGGGTCGCACATCGATGCGGTCCCCGACGGCGGCTGGCTGGACGGTGCCCTCGGACTGATGACCGCGCTCGAGACAGTGCGGCAGTTGAGGCAGTCGGGCGTCAGGCCACCGATCGGTGTCCGCTTCGTCGATTGGGCCGACGAGGAGGGCGCGCGGTTCGGGCGAAGCCTGGTCGGGTCCTCGGCCTGCGCACGGAACCTCGTCGCCGACGAGGTTCGCGGGTTGCAGGACTCCGGTGGCGTCACCCTGGCCGACGGCCTCGCCGCGTGCGGCATCGACCTCGACGGCGCGGGCGCCGCGGCGAGCCGGCTCGACGGGGCCTTCGCCTATCTCGAGCTGCACATCGAACAGGGCCCCGTGCTTCTCGACGGCGCCCGCCTGGCGTCGGCCGTGAGCGGCACCGTCGGCGTCGAGCGCCACCTGATCACGTTCGTCGGTCAGGCCGCGCACGCGGGTTCGACCCCGATGCGGCTGCGCCAGGATTCCCTGGCTGCCGCGGCGCGGGCAGCGCTGACGATCCGGGAGAGCGCGATCGCGCACGACGGAGTCGCCACCGTCGGGCGCATGCACTCGACGCCCGGGGTGATCACCGCGGTCGCCGGTCGGACCGAGATGCAGCTCGACCAGCGGCACCTCGACCCGGGCGAGCTTGCGGCGATGCTTGCCGAGGCACTCGAGGCGTGCCGCAGCAGTGCGCAGGAGTTCCAGTGCACCCTCGAGATACGCAACGTCTTCAGCGCTTCCCCGACCCCGTTCGATGCCGCGCTGGTTGAGATGGCGCGGGTGAGCGTCGAGCAGGCCGGTGGCGGCGCGCACGAGCCGATTCCGAGCGGTCCATTGCACGACGCGACCGAAATTGGCCGGGTCGTCCCCACAGCGATGATCTTCGCGCAATCGGACCCCCCGATCTCGCACGCGGCCATCGAGAATTCCTCCGAGCCGGCGCTCAGCGTGGCCATCGACGCGTACGGGCGCACCGTCAGTCAAGTGCTGGAGAGAGCCGGCGAAATCACTTAACACGGAGTGGGGTGAACCATGAAGTTCGGAGTCGTTTTGCAGACCGATCCGCCGGCGGCGCGCGTGATAGAGCTCGCCCGCCGGGCAGAGGCCTACGGCTTCAGTCACGCCTGGACGTTCGACTCTCATCTGCTCTGGGAGGAGCCGTTTGTGATCTTCAGCCGGATCCTCGACTCGACGGACAAGCTGATCGTCGGGCCGATGGTCACCAACCCGGCGACCCGCGACTGGACGGTCACCGCCTCGCTGTTCGCCACCTTGAACGAGATGTACGGCAACCGCACGATCTGCGGCATCGGGCGTGGTGACTCGGCCGTGCGAACGATCAACGGCAAGCCGGTGACCCTGGCCCAGCTACGCGCCTGCATCGAAGTGATCCGCGGCCTCGCGAACGGCCGCGAGGTCGATTACAAGGGCACCAAGCTGCGCTTCGCGTGGAACCCGGACAGCCGCCTGTCGATCTGGATGGGGGCCTACGGGCCCAAGGCGCTCAAGCTCGCCGGGGAGGTGGGCGACGGCTTCATCCTGCAGCTCGCCGATCCCGCCATCGCCGCGTGGAGCATCCAGGCGGTGCGCGATGCCGCGGCGGCCGCGGGTCGCGACCCGGACGCGCTCACGATGTGCGTCGCGGCGCCCGCCTACGTGACCGACGGCACCGAGGCGGGGCGAGCCCACGCGCTCGATCAGTGCCGGTGGTTCGGCGGGATGGTCGGAAATCACGTCGCCGACATCGTCAGCCGCTACGGGGGTGACGGGAGCGCGGTGCCAAGAAGCCTGACCGACTACATCGCCGGCCGTCAGGGATACGACTACGCCGAGCACGGGCGCGCGGGCAACACGCACACGGAGTTCGTCCCGGACGAGATCGTCGAGAGGTTCTGCATCATCGGGCCACCGCAGACGCAGGTTGCGCGGCTGACCGAGCTCGCCGGGCTGGGCGTCGGTCACTTCGCGCTCTACCTCCAGCACGACGCGCAGGAGGCGACGCTAGCCGCGTTCGGCGACGAGGTGATCCCCTCCGTCACCCGGCAGCTCGTCACGACCGCTTGAACCAGTCGCAACGGATACGTCTGGCAACATTGCCGGCCGTGACCGTCACCGACTCGCACCGCGAGGCGCTGGAGAAGCAATTCGGCCTCGCCGATCGGGTCGTGGACGCCGACTCGCTGGCTCGCAGCGTGGAGCGCTTCCGTGAGCGCGGCATCACGCTGCCGACCTTCTCCGCGCTCGCCGACCCGTCGAGCTTCGACCACGCCGAGCGGGTCGGTGACGCCGATCCACAGGGACCGGACGCTCGCAACCTCTGGCGAGTGCACTGGCACAACGACCTCACGGGCACGCGCGTCGACGTGCCCGACCACGTCGTAATCGGGCCCGAGCTGACGGGCGTCGAGAGCCCCATCATCGTTGCTTTCGGCGACCGCTTCCCGATGATCACTGCCCACAAGGTGCTTGCGGCCTACGCCTGCCTGGCGCCGCGCATCGTCACCGGACAATTCGATCCCACGCGTCATCGGGCGATCTGGCCATCGACGGGCAACTACGCGCGGGGCGGGATCGCGATCAGCCGGATCATGGCGAGCCGCGGCGTGGCGATCCTGCCCGAGGGGATGAGCCAGGAGCGCTTCGACTGGCTCGAGCGATGGTGCGAGAACCCCACCGAGGACGTGATCCGCACCTACGGCACCGAGTCGAACGTGAAGGAGATCTACGACGCCTGCAACGCACTCGCCGAGGATCCCGGCAACTTCGTCCTCAACCAGTTCAGCGAGTTCGGAAACCACCTCGGCCACTACACGGTCACGGGCCGCGCGCTCGGGCACGTGTTCGAGCATGTGCGGGCGACAAGCGGTCGCGACCTCCGGCTGGCGGCGTTCATCTCCGCCACCGGCTCGGCTGGCACGATCGCGGCCGGCGACCTGCTCAAGGACGAGTACGCCACCAAGATCGTCGCCGTCGAGGCGCTCGAGTGTCCGACGATGCTCGAGAACGGGTTCGGCGAGCACAACATCCAAGGGATCGGGGACAAGCACATCCCGTTGATCCACAACGTGATGAACACCGACGTCGTGTGCGCCATCAGCGACGTCGCCACGGACGAACTCGACGTGTTGTGGAACAGCGAGGAGGGACGCGAGTACCTCAGCCGCTGCAAGGGCGTCGACGAGGCCACGCTCGACGCCCTCGGCCACTTTGGCTTCTCGTCCACCTGCAACCTGCTGGCGGCGATCAAGACGGCGAAGCTGTTCGACCTCGGTGCCGAGGACGCGGTGATCACGGTCGCCACGGACGGCGGCGCGATGTACCCCAGCGAACGCGCCAAGACGCTCGCTCGACGATACCGCGGCGAGTACAGCCACACCGACGCCGCCGAAGCGTTCGGTCAGCATCTCGCCCACGTCTCGACCGAGCACATGATCGACATGACCGAGGCGGACCGCCGGCGCGTCTTCAACCTCGGCTACTTCACTTGGGTCGAGCAGCAGGGCACACCGTTCGAGCTGTTCGAGCAGCGCCGGAGCCAGGACTTCTGGCGTGGGCTGCGCCGCTACGTCGGGGTGTGGGACGAGCTGATCGACGACTTCAACGCCCAGGTGGCCGCCGGCTCAGGATCCTTGTGATCGCCGCCTATCGCTGCGCCGTGTGCGATGCGGTGCTCGATGTCCGCACGCCCTTCCCCTGGCGTTGTCCGAACGCGACGCTCGCCGACCCACACCACGTGCTGCACCTCGTGCAAGACGGCCAACGTGGCGAGGAGATCGAGGACCCCAACCCGTTCATCCGTTTCGGTCCGCGCATGGCATGGTGGGCGTTCGCGCGGGCCAACGGGATGTCGCAGGACGACTGCATCGAGCTCACAGGGCGTGTCGCGAGCCGCTTCGCGGTCACCCCGTTGCGTCGATCACCAGAGCTGTCCGACCTGACTCCCGGCGAGGTGTGGGTCAAGGACGAGACGGGCAACGTGGCCGGCTCACACAAGGCGCGCCACCTCACCGGCATCCTGGCGCACCTGCTCGCCGCCGAGCAACTCGGCCTGCTCGTCGAGGGCCCGCCGCTCGCGATCGCTTCCTGCGGCAACGCCGCAATTGCCGCCGCCACGCTGGCGCAGATGGTCGACTGGCCGCTCGACGTGTTCGTCCCGGAGTGGATGAGCGATGAGGTCGGGGCGCTGCTGCACTCGCTGGGCGCCCGGATCCACCGGTGCGAGCGCAGGAGCGAGGACCCGCCCGGCGACCCGGCGATGCTCCGCTTCCGTGAGGCCGTCGCCGATGGTGCGGTGCCGTTCAGCGTGCAGGGCCCGGAGAATGCGGTGTGCCTCGACAGTGGGCGCACGATCGGATGGGAGCTCGATGCGCAGCTCGCCGGCGCCGGTGGTGCGGGCGATTGGCGGGTGATCGTGCAGGTCGGCGGGGGAGCACTGGCCGCTTGTGTCGGCGCCGGGCTTGGCCGCCACGTGCGGCTCGACACGGTCCAGGCCGAGGGCTGCGCGCCGCTCTCCGAGGCCTGGAGCCGGATCGCCGACTTCGATGATCCCGAGCGCCACTGGTCGCAGGTGATGCGCCCGTGGCCGGACCCGCACTCGTTGGCGGACGGGATCCTCGACGACGAGACCTACGACTGGATCGCCGACGTGTCGGTGATGGTGCAGAGCGGCGGCTCTCCGATCGTCGCCGGCGAGGCCGACATCCGGCGGGCCAACGAACTCGCCACGGCCGCCGGCTACCACGTCAGCGCCACGGGATCGGCGGGACTCGCCGGCTTGCTGGCGATCAGCGGCCAGCTGCACCGCGAGGACCGCGTGATCGTGATCATGTCGGGCGTGGCGCGCTGAGAGGCCGCTGCTGACCGGAGGCTTTTGTTAGCTATATCGGCTGGTGGTGTTCGTCAGGCGGCGAGTCTGGGACGGGATCCGGGTTCGATGGTTCGGTCTCGTCGCCGCGCTCGCTCGCTGCGATCTCCCGCTGGATCGTGGCCTCTTCCCTGGCGGCGCTTGCCCGGTCGCGCTCCTGGCCTGCTTCGAGACGTCGGACGCGTTCTCGCTCGCGCTCCTCAGCGGTTCCCTCACGTTCGTCGGCGAGGACCTCGCGCTCGTCGGCGAGATCCTCGCGGTGGTCGGCCATCTGGTCGCGGTCATCCGCCAGTCGGTCGCGCTCATCGGCAATCCACTCGCGCCGAGCGACCGCGCGCTCTCGCTCCTCAAGCGCCAGCTCACGTTGATCGTGCAGCCTGGTGCGCTCATGCTCCAGCGCCACATCCCGTCCTCTGAGCTCATCGCTTTTGCGAGTGATCTCCGCGCTGTGGCGCTGGATCTGAGCCCAGGCGGCGTCGCTGGGCTGCTCGAGCCAGTTCTCGCGCAGCCGCTCTAGCTCGGCTCGATCTGCCGCTAGCTGCGCCCGCTCACCCTCGAGCGCGGCGCAACGCCGCTCGAACTCCGCCCACTCAGGCTCGCCGCGCTCCTCCCAGCGCGCGGCGGCCGCCAGGTGCCGCTGCGCGCTCTGTTCATGGACGCGCGTGGCGTGATCGTGGGGGCGCGGGTGGCGACGCGGCAAGTCAGTCCTTGCCGATCTCCCTGCGCGGCCGGCCGCCCTGTTGGCGCGCGAGCTCACGCTCGCTGGCGGCAATCTCCCGGTCAACCTTTGCCTGGTCGCGCAGCCCGGCCTGCCGCTGACGCTCCTCGCGCTCATCGGCCAGCCCCTCACGCTCGTTCGCGATCCGCTCGCGCTCCTCGGCAATCAATTCGCGCTCCGCCGCGACCCGATCGCGCTCCTGCGCAGTCCGGATCCTCCCTCCGCGCTCGAACTCAACCCCGTCCAGGCCCGCCGGATCTGCCTCGGCACTTTCCTCACACGGCGTCATCCCCACATGATGGCTCGCGCGCCCACGCGCGTCTATCCGCAGCCACCAACGGTCCGAATGGCGGACAACTGCCTACCGCCCGCCACTCCCGCGTGACCGCTCCCATGTCAAAAGGACCCACGAGAATCGACGATCTTGCCCCGCCGATCCGGTTGCGGCGTGAGCTCAGCGCAGGCGCGATGCGAGCGCGCGGCCGCGCTCGGCAGCGGCGCGTGCGCGCTCGGCCCGTTCAAGCTCAACGAGAGCCAACTCGCTCCGCCCGCTGCGGCCTAGGCGCTCGGCGTGTTCCTCGGCCAGCGCAGCGGCTCGCTCCATCGCGTTGGCCGCGCGAAGGTACAAGGCGTCCAGTGATTCCGAGTCACCACGATCGATCGCTCCGGAGAGGCCCCTGGGCGCGGGTGTGTCATCCATAGGCCCGCCCGCTGCACCAATAGGGCAACATCGGTCGGGCCGGGTGAGGGCCCGACGTGCTCCCCGGCACGAGCGCCGCGCACCGTGCGCCGGATCCCATGAGGCCCATCTCAGAACGGCTTCACAAGAACGCCGGCGGATGGTTCAGCTGGGCCGCCGCGGCGGCCGCGCGGCCCTGGAGGTAATTGCGTTGATCTGTACATCCTTCGCGCTCCGTCGGCTATCGCTACGGACCTACCGCTGGTAGGTATTGCCCCACGGCCTGGCCGTGAAACAGCCGCCGTTGCCTAACAACCCAGGCCCCGGCTGAGGCCCGGTAAGCCGAAGTCGGAAGGATCCCGCCGGCTGTGGTGGGCGCGTCGCGTTCCGCGCCGAGACTCATCCCGACGGTGACCGGCCGATGGCGCCTTGGGCGGACTCGTGGGCGCTCCCATTATCGGCTCCCCACTCAAGGTGGTGTTCCTCCTCCAGGTCGTTCTTCCTTGAGAGCTCGCGCCAGAAGAAGTCAGGTCATCGCGGTCAGGACGCTTCGTAGCCGCACAGTAGGATGCGGCCGCCTGCTCCTAGTCGTGGCTTCGGGTCGTTTTCTTGAAGCCAGGCGGGCTTTAAGCAGTGCGTAAATGCGGGGGAGGCACATGCGAGCGCCAAGGGAAGAGGAGGAGTTGCTGAGGTCCTCGCCTCGGCGTTGGCGGATGCTGGCGGCGACGTCGTTGGTCGGTTTGGTCGTTCTGTTGTGCTCGGCGTGCGGCGGCGGTCTACAAGCGACGGGGCCGTCCTGCAATGGGTTGCCGGAATTGTGTTCTCGGACGCTGAACGAGGTGATCTTTCCTGGAACACACAATTCGTTCGCGGCAGCGGACGAGCCCGGCTGGTACTTCGCCAACCAGACCTATCCGATCGCTCGTCAGCTGCAGGCCGGCATCCGTGCATTTCTAATCGACATCCATTACGGCGTGTATGACCCGGCCACCGGTCGCGTGCGAACCGACCTCAGGGCCGAGGGATCGGATCGAAACAAGGTGGCCGAGCAGCTGCCCGCGAGCGCGCTGCGGGTCGCCGATCGTGTCGCCGGCGGTATCGGTCTGGGAACGCTCAAGGGCAAGCCCGAGCCATATCTCTGTCACACCCTCTGCGAGCTCGGGGCGGAGCCGCTCGGTCGCGAGCTGGACGTAATCGCGGCTTTCCTCCACGCACACTCCAGCCAGGTGCTCGTCGTGATCGTCGAGGACTACGTTCCGCCCACCACGATCAAACAAGCATTCGCCACCGCCGGTCTCACGCGGTACGCGGTGACCCTGAAGGCGCACGCACCACTTCCGACCCTCGGCGAGCTGATCAAGGGCGACCACCGGTTACTCGTCTTCGCGGAGGTCGAAGGAGGATCACCGCCCTGGTACATGCCGGCGTTCTCATTCATCCAGGACACCCCGCTCGGCGCAGTGCACCCAGGTCAGCTCAGCTGCGCCCGCTACCGGGGCGGGGCGGACAGCCCGATCCTCCTGATAAACCACTGGATCCCGCCGTTCCCACCCAGCCCCACCCTGAACGCGCAGATCGGGCGAGCGGCCTTCCTCCGCGCCCGGATCATGCGATGCACCCGGGAGCGCCAAATCTCCGGCGCGATCGTCGCGGTCGACTTCTACCAGCGCACCGCCGTGATCAAGGTCGCAGAACAACTCAACTCCCGACGCTAGCCGTACGAAATCCCAGCGCCAAAACCAACGTCGCCTCCACCGATCGCATCCCCGTCATCGCGCCGGTCAGTAGCGGTCGCCAGCCGCGCTGGCGGATCTGCGGAATCCCCCGTATAAAACGGGAATCCCCGCAAAAGACTCGATGCCGGAGGAGGTGCAGCGCCCGGCTCCACAGCATCGTCGTCGCGTATTGCTTCGACATCGCGATGCGTCCGTCGAGGCGCAGAGTCTTCTGGACCGTTGGACCATCGAGGGCGATGAGCCTGAGCGACCGGTTTGCGATGAGCGTGCTGAACCGGCGGTCCGTTTCCCTTTCGCTGATCAGCTGCGTGTCGCCGTACACCTCCGCGAACGCCCCGTGACCGGCGAGGTTGGCGTACGTGACCGGATATTCAGCGCCGTCGCGAGGGGCATCGAAGCGATACGTCCCGTGCGGGTGGCGCTTCGGCCGCAGTGGGACATACGGGCAGAGGTCGCCGCAGCCCATCGTAACCGCCCAGTCGGCGTGCAGCTGCATCTCGACGGTGAGCCGCTTGGGCTTCTCGCGCGAGGGGTCTATTCCGACCTCGCGCATCACCTCGATCACCTCGGGCCATACCTGTTGGGCGGGTTGTGAGCCGGCCGACTCGGCACCGCAGTCCTTGTTGGTGCACTCGCGTTCGAAGAACGCCCGGGCCATCTGTGAGCGCCCAGCGTTGTGTGTGCAGACGAACAGCACTACTTCATTTCACGAGCCTCCTCCTGGTTATGCGGCCGCGACCAGCTTCTCGGCGTATTCGCTCGGGAGGCCGGCCGCGGCGACCTCATGGGCCACCGCCTCGGCGTCGTAGGGGACCCGTTCGATCGAGGCGCGTACCTGGCCGGTCTCGTCGAGCTCGAGGAGCGCGAACCCAGCGCGCGGGTCGCCGTCCTTGGGTTTGCCGACCGAGCCGCAGTTGACGAACAGCACGTCGCCGTAGGTGTGGATCCAGGGTTTGTGAGTGTGTCCGAACACGAGGGTGCCGGCGGTTTCGGCGGCGGCTAGCCGCTCGTAAAGGCTGGCGGGCTTGTCCTCGAACAGGTATTCGTTGACCTTGCGCGGTGAGCCGTGGACCAGATGAATCTCGTGCGATCCGAGCTCGAAGCGAAGATCGAACGGGAGGGTGCGCATGAAGTCCTTGGCGGCCTGGTCGGTGTGCGCGAGGGTCCAGACGACCGATTGCTGGCCGAGCTCGCGGTCATGCTGGGTCACGTACGCGCACCCGCAGTCATCGAGCTCGCGCGCGATTGCGTAGTCGTAGTTGCCGTAGATCGTCGGGATCGCGAGATCCTGGATCAACGCGCACACCTGGTTGGGGTGCGGGCCGTACCCGACGAGGTCGCCGCCGCAGTAAGTCGCGTCGACACCGATCGCGTCAATCGCCTCGAGACTCGCCTCGAGTGCGGGCAGGTTGCCGTGGATGTCGGTTATCACGGCTACGCGGTTCACTGAGGGCCCCCTTTGGGCTTGTGCAGGTCGAGGAGATTGGCGTCGGGAATGAGTGTCTCGATCAGGTCCCAGACGTGGTGGTGGAGCTCGTAGCGGATCCTTCTGACGACATCGAGCGGTTGCCCCGCTGGGTCCGCGACCGGCCAGTCCTGGTAGCGCTTGCCCGGGTACACCGGGCAGGGGTCCCCGCAGCCGAGCGTGACCACCACGTCGGCAGCCTGGACCACCGCATCGGTGAGCGGCTTGGGAAACTCAGCGGTGACGTCAAGCCCGATCTCCTCCATCGCCGCCACGACCAAAGGATCGATGCGCTCGTCCGGATGCGACCCGGCGGAGCGAACCCCGATCCAGCCCTTAGACAGATGGTGGGCGAGGCAGGCCGCCATCTGGCTGCGACCGGCGTTGCGCTCGCACACGAACAGCACCTCGGGAAGCTCCTTCTCGACCACCCCGGTCGATTGGGCGACCGCCCACAGTTGCTCGCGCGCGAACCGCTCGATGATCACCGGCAGGAAGTTCGGACCGACCGTCGGCCGATCACCAATTTCCGCGTAGGAGGCCTCGACATGGCGGGTGACCGTCTCGGGCGAGAACACCCCGTGGAACTCCTCGGCGAGCTTCGCCGCCGTCGTCTCGAGGCAGTAGCGGAGCAGAGGGGTGAGATTCGCGGTCACGTCGGCCTCCGGTCAGAACAAGCCGGAGTGTATAGATTGACAAGCGTCAGTTCAATCGATATAAGTAGATAGATGGCTATCAATATGGAGCTGACCCCGAAGCAGAAGCGCCCGGCCGGCGAGCCATGTTGCGAGCCGGTCGTCTACCCCGACGTCGAGCGTGAAGAAGCGGTCCGGATGGCCACCGTCGCCAAGGCGCTCGGCGACCCCGTCCGCATCCAGCTCGTCGACGTGCTGCGCAAGCACGCCGGCAAGGTGTGCGTGTGCGAGCTCGTCCCCCTGTTCGATCTCTCCCAGCCGACGGTGTCGCATCACCTCAAGGTGCTGCGCCAGGCCGGGATCGTCGGCTCCGAGCGCCAGGGCCTCTGGGCCTACTACTACGTGATCCCCGAAGCGCTGAAGGAGCTCTCCGCATGGCTGACCTGATGAGCACCGAATGCTGCACATCGGCCGCGCAGGAGACCTGCTGCGAGCCGACCGCCAAGGCGTCCTGCTGCTGCGATACGCCTGCCCGCGGCTGCGGCTGTGCCGCCGGCTCGGAGCTGGCCACGGCCAGCTCGTCTGAGGACATCCGCGAGGCCGTTCGTCTGAAGTACGCCGAGGCGGCCAGTGCCGCCGCCCGCGGCGAGTACCGGCAGGCCCAGGCGGCGGAGTCCGACTCCGGGAAGGACGACGCCGACTTCTACGGCCACAGCCCGGCCGATCGCACCGGCGTGTTCGGCTCGGCGTTGTACGACGAGGCCGAGTACGAGCAGCTCCCCGACACGTCCGTCAAGGCGTCACTCGGCTGCGGCGTCCCGACAGCGGTCGCCGACCTGCATCCGGGAGAGGTTGTTCTCGATCTTGGGTCCGGCGCCGGCGCGGACGTGCTGGTCTCCGCCCGGCGGGTGGGTCCGACCGGGCGGGCGATCGGGCTGGACATGACCGATGAGATGCTCGAGCTCGCGCGCACCAACGCTGCCGAAGCGGGGGTGAAGAACGTCGAGTTCGTGAAGGGCTACCTTGAAGACATGCCCCTCGACGACGAGACCGTCGATGTCGTGATCTCCAACTGCGTCATCAACCTCTCCGGCGAGAGGATGTCGCGTAATTACCGTGTCGTCCGGCGGGTTTAAGACTATTCCGGGATGGCTCAGAGCTTCATTGGTTGTGATCGTGATCAGTCGTTTCTGCTGCCGCCCGATGTGAGGGACTGGCTGCCTGAGGGTCA
>DATJRS010000221.1:0-4410 GCA_035504535.1 Solirubrobacteraceae bacterium
GTGACCCACCTGGCGTGGGGTCGGGTTGTCCGGCCGGGTCCGGACCCTCGTTTGATCGTTCGCGATCGGCGAGGAGGAAGGGTTGGTCGGCGTGGAGCAGTGGGCGGAGATCAGGCGGCTTTGCCGGGTCGAGGGCTTGTCGATCCGGGAGGTCAGTCGGCGGACGGGGTTGCATCGCAAGACGGTCCGGCGGGCGTTGGCGGCGCCGGTGCCGCCGAGGTATTCGCGGCCGGTGGCGGGGTCGAAGCTGGATCCGTTTCGGGACTGGATTTGCGAGCGGCTGGCGGCTGATCCGGGGATCCAGTCGCAGCGGTTGCGGGAGGACGCGACCGAGCTTGGCTATCTGGGCGGGAAGTCGATCTTTGACGACTTCGTCCGTGAGGTCCGGCCGCGGTTCCTGGTGCCGCGGACGCCTCAGCGGACGGTCTACCGGCCGGGCGAGCTGATTCAGTGCGATCTGTGGGAGCCCGGCGAGCAGATCCCGGTTGGCTATGGGCAGCGACGTCGCGGTTGGGTGGTGACCTGCGAGGTCTGCTGGTCGCGCGCGATCGCTGGCACACTGGTGTTCTCCAAGGAGGCGCCGGACATCCTCTGGGGCCTGGCGCGGAACCTGTGGCGGCTGGGGGCGCTGCCGGAGAAGCTGGTTTGGGATCGCGAGGCGGCGATCGCCGCGGGCGGCCGCCCGACGCTGGAGTTCGCGTCGTTCTGCGGCCAGCTCGAGGTGGGCTGGGTGATCCTCGAGCCTAGGGATCCGCAGGCCAAGGGAGTGTTGGAGCGCTCGCACCGGTTCATGCGCACGAACTTCGAACCGGGCCGCGTGTTCGCCAACCACCTCGACTTCCAAGACCGCCTGGACGCCTGGACCGACAAAGCCAACAGTCGGGTCCATCGGACGATCCGGGCGGTCCCCGCGCAGCGGCTGATCGAGGAGCAGGCGAGGATGCGGCCACTGCCCGCCCGGATACCCGACGTCGATCGCCGCCAGGTGCTGCGGGTGCCGGCGCAACCGTTCATCAGGATCGATCGCAACGACTACTCGCTCGATCCGGCATTCGCTGGGCGCCGCGTCGAGGTCCGGGTCTCCCAGACCGAGATCACGGCCACGGTGCTAGACACCGGCGAGCTCGCCTGCCGGCATCGGCGGGTATTCGCCGGCGGCCTGACCTTGACTGACGCGGCGCATCAGACTCGCCTTGAGCGCCAACGCGAGCAGCGCCGCCAGCGCCACGAGGTCGAGGTCGAGGTCCGGCCGCTGTCGCGCTATGACCGGCTGATCCCGGCATGACCAAGCAAGCCGAGCTCGCGCACCTGTTCCGCGCCCTGAAGGCGCCCGCCGCCGCCAGAGCGCTGCCCGCCTTGGCTGAGCGGGCCCGCGAGGAAGCCTGGAGCTATGAGCGGTTCGCCGAGATCCTGCTCGGCACCGAGGTCTCCGCCCGCGACAGCCACGGCGGCGAGGGCCGCATCAAGGCCGCCCGGTTCCCCGCCCGCAAAACGCTGGAGGAGTTCGACTTCACCTTCCAACGCAGCGTGAAGAAGACCGTGATCGAGCACCTCGGCCAGCTCGACTTCCTCCACGCAAGGGAGAACGTGATCCTGCTCGGGCCACCCGATCTGGTTTCACACTGCACCTCCGCAGTTAGTCGTTGATCAATCGGTCCAAGCTCGCGCCGGGGACCTCGATTCGGAGGCCTTTGCGGCGGCCGTTGGTCACGTGAATCGCTCTGAGCTCGCCGCGTTGGACCTTGTGCAACACGGTCTGGCGGGCGCAGCCGAGCAGTCTGGCGGCGTCGTTGAGCGCGACGAACCCGTCGGGGACGTCGGGCACGAACCGAGCGCGGATCTCGTCGTCAAGGCGGATTCGCCAGGGCGCGTTCGGCGTGGTCTGCTCGCCGGGGAGCAGGCCCTGGTTGAGCCAGCGGCGGATGGTGAACACGGTGACGCCGAGCTCGGCCGCGGTCTGCTGGAGCGTGACCAGCGGCGAGTTCGGATCCGGCGGTGGGGCGGCGGGAATGCGGGCGCGGAAGCGTGCGCCCTGGACGCGAGCGCGTGTGAATGGCAGGCCTTGGCCGGTGCGGCGGCCTTGGCGGTTGAGGATCGCGGCGATCTGCTCGTCAGGGTGGTGCTCGGCGAGCCGGCGGATCAGCGCGACCGTGTCCTCGGCGAGGATGTGGCGGTCGGGTCCGCGCGCGTTGAGCTTCACGGCCAGTTCGGTGCGTGCACCGCCTTCCCAGCAGATCTCGACGGCCGCGTGTCGTTGCTGGCTGTTGACGGTCACGACAATCTCGCGGATCAGGGTCCGCAGCAGCTGCTTGCGGTCACGATCGGTCGTCGTCATTGCGGCCCACAGCCGCGGGAGGTCGCGGGCGATCTCCGTCAGCGCGACGCGCTCCCGGTCGGTGAGCGGCTCAGGTCGGGTGTGCTCGAGCGCGATCAGCTTGCCGCGCTCACGCTCAACCTGGGCCAGCGCGTCCTCGAGCTTGCGCTCAAGGGTCCGGGCGACCAGTCGGTTCTCTGGCTCGCAGGCGTCGAACTGGCGGCCGGCCCGTTCTGCTTCATACTCGGCGCGTTCCAGCGCCAAGCGTTGACCGGCGAGCAGTTGCTCGTGGTGGTCCTCGAGCTCGCGGATCGCGCCCGCGGTCGCGCTCACGCCGGCCGGGGTGACAGCGTCGAGGAACGCGTTGACGACGGCATGCTCCAGGCGGCCGCCGCCGAGCGATTGGCAGCTCGTGTCGGTGTGGTGCATGACGTGTCCGCGGACGCACAGGTAGCGGCGGACCTTGCCGCCGGTGCCGGCATAGCCGACCTGCATCCGTCGGCCGCACTGCCCGCAGCGGACCAGCCCCTGCAGCAAGGCGGCGCCCTCGCGGGCGGCGCCGCCGCCCTCGCCGCGTGGTCTCACGTTTGCGCGCAGCCGTTCGCGGGTCGCGAGGTAGTCGGTCCAGGTGACATAGCCGGGATGGTGCTCGGGCAGGCAGACGGACCACTGCTCTAGCGGCACCTCAAGATCGCGGATGCGGACGCGGCCGTCGCGGTCAACCGTCTTCTCGCGGCGTGTGCGGCCGAACACGAACGCGCCCGCATACGCGGGGTTGGTGAGGAAGTCGTGCACTGCGCCATAGCTGGGGCGGGCCCAGCGGATCCGCCGCTGCCCGACAGTCCGGCGCGGCAACTGCTGGCCCTCGTCGATCAGCTCCATCACGACCTGCCTGGCCGACCCGACGCGGCGCCACAGCACGAAGACGCGCTCGACCGCATGACGGACCTGCTCGTCGGGGCACAGCACGATCCGGTCCTCGTCATCGCGATCCAGACCGACCGGCAACGCGAGCCGCAGCTCGCCGCGCTCGGCCTTGTGGCGCAGCCCGCCGTCGAGCCGGGCGCGGATCAGGTGCAGCTCCGCCTCCGACATCGTGCCCTTCAGCCCGAGCAGCAGCCGGTCGTTGAAGTCCGCCGGCGAATAGACACCGTCGGCGTCGGCGATCAGCGTCCCCGTCAGCGCGCACAGATCGAGCAGCTGATGCCAGTCCGCCGAGGAGCGAGCTAACCGCGACACCTCGAGCGCGAGCACCAGCCCGACCTGTCCGAGCCCGACCTCCGCGACCAGCTCCTTGAACCCGATCCGCCCCTCGGTCGAGCTCCCAGACCGGCCAGTGTCCTCATCGACAACCACCACCACGCCCGGTGGCCAGCCCAGCTCGATTGCCCGCTCCCGCAGCGCATACTGCCGCGCCGAGGACTCCACGTTGCGTTCGACCTGATGCAGCGTCGACTGGCGCACATACACGACCGCCTGACGTCGGCGGTGCTGCTCAGTGATCTTGCCGCGCTCACTCATCCCGCTCGGCCTCCAGCAGTCGCGCCAACAACCGGGCGAGCTGGATCGTCACCTCGCGCTGGCGCTCCGGCGGCAACGTCTCCCACACCGCCGCCGCGACCAGCACCTCGCTCAACCCGAGCGCGAGCTGTCCCGACATCGCGACCTCCGTTTTCACCAGAGGCTCCGCGCCGACCCGGACACCGCGCCCGCAACCCCTCCGCCAGCTCCGCCAGTCGCCGCCACCCCGGCGGCGCCACGATCACCCCAAGCAGCGCGACCTCAGCGCCGACCCTTGGCAGATCCGTCCAGCGCGCCGGGACCGTGCCCACGCTCCCGTCCACCAGCCGGCAGCGAACCACCGTCTCACCCTGCTCGGTCCGCCACCCCAACACATCCAGCTGCACATCCCGCAACCCGCCCGGCGCCGCCACCAACCGCACCCGCGCCGGCAACGGATCCACAACATGAGTACTGCGACACCTACTCGCCCGGCACCGGCAAGACCCACATCGCGACCGCGCTCGGCATCCGGGCCTGCCTCGCCGGGCAGCGCGTCCAGTTCGCGACCGCCACCCAATGGGTCGCCAGGCTCG
>DATJRS010000222.1:0-18560 GCA_035504535.1 Solirubrobacteraceae bacterium
CCCATCAAGGTCTCGGCGAGGGGGCCTCAACCAACAGGATCATCACCATCCTGTCGCCCACAGCCCCAAGCGCGCGCCCCCGTCACCACCCAGCGTGACGCCGAAACCCCGCGCGATCACCACCCAGCGTGTCTCTCAACACAAGGCCGCTTCCAGGTCTCACTGGTGCTGGTGCGACTGTGGCTCGCGCGGGCCCGTAACGATCTGGACGCCGTCGCCGAAGAGGCGCAGCGACTGCTGGAGCTCGCCGACACTCCAGGCGCGATCGACGTGGGGGATGGCGACGAGGGCCTGCGAGCGACCGCGCTTATCGATCTCGGGGCGGCCGAGATGTCGGCGGGCCGGCTGGAGGCGGCCGAAGGCCACTTCGAGCAGGGGCTGGAGGAGGCCCGGCGGATCGGCCGGCGGCCGCTGCTAGAACTTGCAGCGCTTTCGCATTGGGCGCTCCTGAGCGTGGTTCGCTCTCCGGCGCGCGGAGAGCAGCGGGCCAGGGAGGCGATCGAGCTGGCGCGAGCGAACGGGTGGGAGGAGACCGGGTCTGCCGTCGCGACCGCCTACCTCGCGCTCGTCGGCGTGATCCTGTGGCGCGGGCAGCTGAGCGAGGCAGAGTGCTGGCTGGACTGCGCCGAGCTCGTCTTGCACCGCTTCGCCGAACCGACCACGGCGATGACGCTTTATGGGGCACGGGCGTTGCTGGCATTCGGGCGCGGCCGCCACGGTGACGCGATGACCGCCCACCGTGCCGTTGAGAGCATCGAATGGGGGTTCGCGACGCGACACCTCGTCACGGCAGAGGTGCGAGCGCTCAAGCTGGAGATGCTGGCGCAACTTGGCGAGACCGAGGTCGTGCAGCGAGCTCTCGACGACATGGACGAGGATCTGCGCGCCAGCGGCATGATGCGCGTCGTGCAAGCCACGCTGCGACTTGCACGGGCCGATCCGGAGGGCGCCACGACGACGCTGGCGCCGATCTTCACCGGCGCCGCGACGACCGAGTATGTCCGCTGGGAGATCCAGGCGCTGCTGCTCAGAGCGAGCGCCGCAGACACCCTTGGCGACGCAGGCGCCAGCTCCCGGGCGCTGGAACGTGCGCTCGAGCTCGCCGAGCCCGACGGCCTGCTGCTTCCGTTCCTCCTGCACCCGGCGCCGGAGCTGCTCGAGCGCCACCGCCGACTTCGGACCACGCACGCCTCCCTGATCTCCGACATCCTGAACCTGCTGGCCGGACGCGCGTCGGCGGCCCGCACCGGGGACGCCGAACCGCTCCAGGAGCCACTCTCGGAGGGGGAGCTTCGTGTGTTGCGTTATCTGCCGACGAACCTCCGGGGGCCGGAAATCGCGGCCGAGCTGTTCGTGTCCACGAACACGCTCCGCACGCACCTGCGCAACGCGTACGCCAAGCTCGGCGTGCACAGCCGCACGGACGCGGTCAAGCGGGCGCGCGAGCTCGGCCTGCTGTCACCCTCCCGGCGCGAGCGCTGATCACATCAACGGTGTGAGGCGTGCTCACATCGCGGTGGGGGAGCCTGCAGGACGTCAGCAAGAACGACGAGAGTGAGGTTTCCAATGAGCAGCCGCATCAACCCATTGCTCGAGCGCAACGCCGCGTTTGCCGCGAGCGGCCGGTGGCAGAACACGCCACGGCTACCGTTTCTTCCTCACAAGGGGCTGTACGTGATCACGTGCATCGACCCCAGGGTCGACCCAGCGGACTTCCTCGGCCTCGAGTTCGCCGAGGCGATCGTCGCCCGCACAGTCGGCGGGCGCGTCACCCCCGGCGTGGTCCAGGACGTCGCGTACATCGGCTACCTCGTCGAAGAAAAGGCGCCTGAGGGCCCGTACTTCGAAGCCGCCATCATCCACCACACCGACTGCGGGAGCCGCCTGCTCGAGGACCACGAGCTCCGTCACGGCTTCGCCGAGCGCACCGGCTACGACGAGCAGATGCTCGCTGAGCTTCCCGCAACCGACCCCCCCGTGACGGTCCGCGCCGACGTCGAGCGGCTGCGGTCAGATCCGCGCATCTCACCGCATATCACGATCTCCGGCCACGTCTACGACGTCCGCACCGGGCTCCTCACAACGATCGTCGAGCCCGTGTCACCGACCGTGTCGGCCGCCGCCCTGTCGCGATGAACGCCGTACCGAGGAGATCGATCGCATCGCGCGGCAACCCCCCGGCATCGGCTGTCGCCTCGGAACCCCCGCGTCCGGAACGGCCGAACGACAGACTGCACATGCACGTCCCCGTCGCGATCGAGCACGTCACCGGCGCGATCAGGCCGACCCGCCCTCAGGCGTCCACGTGACGCCTCCGACAGTCGTCCTGTCGGCCACCGGACCGCCCGTGACGATTCTCGAGGCGATCGGCACGATGCCTTTGCGGTCTCGGGCGCGATGGCAGCGACCCGCCATCGGATGGACGTCTTCGGGGTGGCGGTCCTGGGTGTCATCGCCGCGATCGCAGGAGGGACGCTGCGCGACCTCCTGCTCTCAGAGCCGGTCTCATGGCTGCGGCACTGGTGGCCGATCGCTCTCGCCGCTGCAACCGCGGCCGCGACGATCCCAATCGCGCTTCGCCTAGGGCCCAATGTCGACTCGCGACGAACGGTACTGACAGCCGATGCCCTCGGCTTGGCCGTGAACTCCGTCCTTGGCTGCCTCATCGCGCTGAACGCCGGGACCCCCGCCGGGATCGCGGTGATCATCGGGACGACCAGCGGCATCACCGGAGGCATCATCCGGGACGTCCTCACCGGTCAGCCGCCCGCGGTGTTCACCGGGCAGTTCTACGCGCTCGCCGCGATCGCCGGAACCACCCTCTACGCGCTCCTGATCCGAACCGGCGTCAACGCATCTTTCGGCTGGTGGATCTCGGTCGCGGGCGTGTTCGCCTTACGCGCTTACGCGCTCCACCGCGACTGGACGATCGTGACCATCGCCCCACGAACCGGTTCTGACCCACACCACCCCCACCAGGCCACCACCTAACCGCCCGCCAAGGCAACCACGCGGCCAGCGAGCGCCGCGCCACCAGACGAGCTCGTCACAACATCCAGATAAAAGAGCGCGCGATGACAGATGTGCAGCAGCAACGTCTCGACACGTGTACGACGGCAAGCAGGCGACGAGCGAGTACCAACGCGGCGTGCTCAATCACCGCGTAGACGAGTACGCGAACCGGGTCACCTACGCACGCCTAGCGGGCCTACCGATCGGCTGACCCAACCAACCGCCGGCGATGAGCTGGCGATCGTAATCAACACGTTCACCCCCCGCTGCAAGAAGGGCAATCCGAACAGAATCTGAAGTGCCGGTCACTAGTCGAAGCTAGCTGCTCTGCGAAAGGAAGAGGCGAGATCGAATGCCGCAAACGGTACGCACAATTGAAGTCGACGGGGTGGGCCCGGTTTCGCTCTCCGTCGAGGAGGATGGCGACAGCGGGCAGACATGCCTGCTCTTGCATCCCGGCGCTGGCCCTGAGCCCATGCTCGGGTTCGGTGGCATGCTCGCATCTCGCGGGATGCGCGTTCTTGTCCCGACGCATCCGGGGTTCAATGGAACCGCGCGCCCTGAAGGACTTGCAACGGTCCGAGACCTGGCCCGCCTCTACGCCGCCTACCTCGACGTGCTGAGAATCGGCGATGTCGTCGTTATCGGCAACTCGATCGGGGGCTGGATCGCCACCGAACTTGGACTGCTGCACAGTCCTTGGGTGGGTCGCCTGGTGCTCGTCGACTCCGTCGGCTTTGACGATCCGGCCAATCCCGAGGCGGACACTCGACCAATGACGGCCGAGCAACTCATCTCGATCGCATTTCACGATCCCGGGCCCGCCCTGCAAGCGATCTCCAACGCACCCGAGTCGCAGCGGCAACGCAGGGCGGCCAACAATGAGATCAACTACAGCTACACGCCGGAGATGACCGACCCGACCCTGGCGGCGCGGCTGAGCGAACTCGGCGGGCTTTCGGTGCTCCTCCTTTGGGGAGAGAGCGACGGCGTCGTCACGCCCGCCGCCGGGCGCTCGTTTGCCAGCGCGATCCCTGGTGCGGAGTTTCGCCTGCTAGAGGGCACCGGCCACATGCCCGAGGTCGAGACACCGGAGTTGCTCTACGACGCGATCTTCGGTGACGTAGCCGAGCAGGGTTTACCCGCGTATCCCATCCAATCCGGAGGCAATCCATGAGCGGTGATAGCTCGACAGGCGACTACATCGGGATCCCGACCAAGGACGAGGTCTTTGACGCCCCGATCATCAACGAGCCGCCGGAGCAACCTAAACCGATAACGCTGCCGGAGCGGCCCGATGGCCGTGCTCCAGTCAGCATCACGCGGGTCGCGCACTCCGCGGTGCTGATCGACTTCGACGGTACGTTGATGTTGACCGACCCCTGGTTCACTGAGACCGACGAGTACCACCACGGCGAGGCGCTCGCGATGGGCGTCGAGCAGCTTCCGCGCCTGGCCGCGGTCGTGGCCAGCCATGCGCATTACGACCACTACGACATCGAGAACGTCGCCCGCTACGCGCATCTCGACGTGCCCTTGCTCGTCGGAACGACGGGGTCAGCATCACGGCGCTGCCGGGGCGCACGTAGTGCAAGAGATCACCTTCGCGTTCAGCGCGGGGTCGACGACGATTTACTTCGGCGCTGACACCCTCGTGACCCCCGAAGTCCGCGGGATCGCCGAGCGTGGCCCGTACGACGTCGCGCTGCTGCCCGTCAACGGGCTGCGCGTCGGAGGCGACCCGGCGGTCAGCACCGCCGAGGAAGCCGCGCTGTTCGCAGGGATGCTGCAGGCGCGGGTCGCGATCCCTATCCACTACCGCTTCTACGGAGGTCCCAAGACCGACGAACATCTTCTCGCTTATAACGGGAACCCCTACCGGTTTCTCAACAGCCTGCGCCGGCTCGCACCCGACACCATCGGATGCGTCCTTGAACCCGGCGCCAAGCAGACCTTCATCTAGCCTGATGCCGCGTCTCACGCCACCCACACGCGACGACATCGAGAAGGCCGATCGCGACCTGTCCGACGAGATGCAGGCAGCGATGGGCCAGCACGAAAGCGGCGTCGCGTTTACCCGGGCAGACGGCGCCCTGCTCGGCCCATTCGTTGCGCTGCTGCGCTTCCCGCAGTTCGGACGCCCGGCCTGGCAGTTCACCGAGCTGTTCATGGGTGCCCACACCCTCCCCAACGCCGTGCGAGAGATAGCGATCCTCGTCGTCGGCTCGCATTTTGACGCCCGGTTCGAGCTCTACTCCCACGAATCGCTCGCGAAGGCGGCGGCGCTAAGCGCCCGCCAAGTCGCCGCCGTCGCGGCGGGAGAGCGGCCCGACGGCCTTACAGAGCCCCAAGAGACCGCCTGGCTGGTGGCGCGGCGACTCGTCGACGGCGGGCAGCTTCCTGAAATGACATACCAGTCGGCGCTGAATACGTTCGGACCTGACGGCATGGCGGAGCTCATCTACCTCGTCGGGAGCTACCTCGTGGTGGCCGTGCTGATCAACGGTTACGGACTCACCGAGCCAGACACGGCCTAATGCAACGCCCATCGAGGGGTCATCCATCCGGCGCCGAGTCTGATCGCATGCCAGCCAAGGAGAGAGCGAGCGGAGGCAGCGACCCGCGCCGCTACGAGATCCGCGTTCGCGGACCAATCGGCCCGAGGATCATGCAAGCATTCCCGGCTCTGTCCGCGAGCCGAATCGGTCAGGACACACTGCTCACCGGCTCACTTCCTGACCACTCCGCCCTGTACGGCGTGATCCACCAGCTCGAGGCACTCGGGCTGCAGCTGCTGGAGATCCGCTGTGGCTCGCCGAGTTAGATGTGCGAATCGTCTGAGCACTGCGAGGCCGGCCCATCCTGACCGCAATGAGGCTCCGCGTGGATGCATGACCGTTCACGACACCTAACCGAGAGGAGCATTCCGATGACAGATCCCTCCCCATCGTCGCTGCCGGCGGACGACCTGCGGCGCCAACTCGCGCTGGCTCGTCCGCTGATCGCTGACGACGGTCTCGCGCACGTCGCCGTCGTGGGCGACACCTACACCATCCTGCTCGCCGGCAACGACACCGCCGGCCGGTTCACGCTGATCGACATGCTGGTACGTCCCGGCGGCGGGCCGCCACCCCACCGGCACGATTTCGAGGAAACGTTCACGATGCTGGAGGGCGAGATCGAGGTCACCTTCCGCGGCCAGTCCTCGCTGCTGCGCGCGGGCGAGACCGCGAACGTGCCCGCGAACGCACCGCACTTCTTCCGCAACGTCTCTGACCGCGACGCGCGGATGTTGTGCATCTGCTCACCGGCGGGCCAGGAGGAGTTCTTCCTCGCCGTCGGAGACCGAGTCACGAGCCGCACCTCGCCGCCACCGGCGCTTGACGAGGACGAGCAGCGCAAGCGGCTGGTGAAGGCGATCGAGCTAGCCCCGCGCTACCGCACTGAACTCCTCATCCCGACCGACACGCCGGCATGAGCGGCCTCGACACCCCGTAGTGCTCCGGTGTTGCGGTTGACGACCAGGGGAGTCAAATCGGGACTAATCTCGTCGTGGAGATCGGGACGGAGCGAGTCACCACTCAGGTCCCTACGCCCCGGCGGTCTCCGTCAAATCCAGGCCAGCTCAGCGTTACGAGCGGAGGCTCCGTAGGCCGGTGCGAATTTCGCTGACCAGGATCTCGGGTTGTTCGAAGGCTGCGAAGTGTCCGCCCCTGTCGGCCTCGCCGTAGTGAATCAAGTTGCTGTAGGTGTCTTCGATCCAGCTTCGTGGCAGGAGTGGGATATCCCTCGGGAAGACGGTCACCGCGACCGGAAGCGTCACCTTCGGGCCGGCGAAAGTGGCCGATTTGTTCTCCCAGTAGATGCGGCCGGACGACGCTGCGCTGTTGGTGAACCAGTAGAGGGATATCGCGTCGAGCATGTCATCGGTGCTGAGGGCGTCCTCGGCGAGCCCGTGGTTGTCGGTCTTGGACTGGAACTTGTCGTAGATCCAGGCTGCCTGACCAGCGGGAGAGTCCGCCAGGCCGAATCCGACAGTCTCCGGCTTCGTGCCCTGAAGGTGGTTCGCGCCACCGAGATCGCCGGTGTAGAGGGCGAGGGTGTCCACGGCGTGGCGCTGTTCGGGCGAGAGGGTGTCGGGTATCTGTGCGGGAAAGGCGTACTGGGTGTTCAGATGAATTCCGAGAAGCCCATCAGGTTGCATGGCCCCGAGGGCAGTGGTGACGACGGCACCCCAATCGCCGCCTTGCGCGGCCCACCTCGTGTAGCCGAGACGCTTCATCAGCTCCACCCATGCGCTTGCGATGCGCGACACAGTCCACCCGGTCTCCGTGGGCTTCTGGGAAAACCCGAATCCCGGCAGCGACGGAACGACGATGTCAAATGAATCGGCGGCGTCTGCACCGAACGCCACCGGGTCGGTCAGCGGGTCGATCAGTTTCAGGAACTCGACGATCGAGCCCGGCCATCCATGCGTGAGTATCAGCGGCATCGCGCCCCGATTCTTGGACCTGACGTGGATGAAGTGGATGTCCAGTCCGTCGATTTCGGTCAGGAATTGGGGGAAGCGATTGAGCTCGGACTCGAAGCGCCGCCAGTCGTACTCTCGCTCCCAGTAGTCGATTAGCGATTTCGCATTCTCTAGGCGGACACCTTGCGACCAGTCGCCTACCGTTTCCGGATCCGGCCATCGAGTCCTGGCGAGTCGCTGTTTTAGGTCGTCAATATCGGCGTCCGCGATCGCGACGATGAATGGACGGAGTAGCGCTGAGGGTGCGGGCGTCGTTGCGGTCATTGGCGTCTTCTCTTGAGCTTCCGGGGGGCGGTGCGGCTCAGCCGGCAGGCGTGACGGCGAGGGCGAAGTCGATATTTCCGACGGCGTGCCTGGCGAGACCGACCATGACCAGGCCCGTTCCTTCGAGCCAGCGCGCCATTTTCAGGCCGCCGACGTCCATCGGGCGGAGCCCGAGACTCTCGATGAACGCCTCGACGCCGGCCTTGGCGTGGGCGTCATCGCCGGCGAGGAAGACGTCGAGCGGCCGGCCCTGGGCCAGAACCTTGCGGAAGACGGCGTTGAATGCCTTCACCACGCTCGCGCTGGCCGGGGCCGCGTCGGCGATTTCCCGTGCGGCTGAGGTGCCATCGCGGGTGATCAGCCCGTCGGCCGCGGAGGTGAAGGGGTTGGTGATGTCGACGATGACCTTGCCGGCGAGGGCGTCTCCGTACTGGGAGACGACCTGAGCGGCACTGGTATACAACACGGCCAGGATGACGATGTCGCCGGCTGGGACGGCGCCGAACTCTCCGGTCGTGGTCCCGCCGCCGAGAGCCTTGGCAAGCTCAACGGCCTTGGACTGATCGCGGCCCATGATCTCGACGGTGTTCCCACCGGCTATCGCCAGCGTGCCGATTGTGCGGGCCATGTCCCCGGTTCCGATGATGCTGATGCTGCTCATGGGTGTCCTGTCTTTCTGGTTTATCTCGTGACTGGTATCTGGACGTGCGCCTGAAGGAAGGTGCCGGCGCGGGTGAGAGCCTGGTCTGCTTCGTCGAGGATCGCGGAGAAGGCTTGAAAGACGTGGCCGACATCGGGGGTTACGTCCAGGATGACCGCGACGTCGCTGGCGGCCGCTCGGGTGGCCAGCCGGGTGGCGTCGTCGAGCAGGACTTCGTGTGAACCGGCCTGCACGAGCAGCGGGGGCAGGCCCGTGAGATCGGCGAAGATCGGGCTGACGAGCGGGTCGGCCGGGTCAATGCCGGTGCCGCCCAGATAGTCATTGACCCGGGTCCGGATGGCGGCAGCGGTGATGTTGGGGTCGACGTCGGCTTTGGTGGTGAAGCTATCGCCGGTCACGCTCAGGTCGGTCATGGGTGAGAACAGCACCGCTGCTGCCGGCATCGCCAGTCCGCGTTGCTTGCCCGCGAGGAGCAATGCCAGGGCGAGGTTGCCGCCCGCCGACTCACCCGAGAGGACGATCTGCGCGGGCGAGCCCTCGCGTTCGAGCAGCGCCTGGTAGGCGGCGGTCACATCGTCTAGCGCCGCCGGGTAGGGGTGCTCGGGCGCCAACCGGTACTCCACAGTGATCGCGCTCATGCCCGCCTTGCGTGCCAGGCCAGAAACGAAACCGACCGAACTGGCCGCCGAACCCAGGGCAAAACCGCCGCCGTGCACATGAAAGATCACGCCGTTGGGCTCCGTGTCGGCGATCTCGATGAACACCACCGGCACACCACCGAGCTCACCCGAGGTGGTATCCACGTCGTCCGCGAGCGGTTGCCCGGTCAGCATCTGCTCGAGCAGCGGGCGCTGGATGAGAACATCGCCGCCCAGGTCAAACGGGGCGTCCCGCAGCATTTGATCGATCGCTTCGCGCTGGTCTTTACTCATGATGCGCTCCTTAGATTTGAGGTGTCGGTCCGTTATGCGATGTGCACTACTGACGGCCTGCCCGTCGACGAGCTCCTATTGCCTGGTTTAGCTGGCGCTCGCCGGTTGAAGGCTGGCTTCGCCCTGCGTTTGCGCTGCCGGGCGCGGGGCACGCCCGTGCAGCAGCAGTCCGGTGATGAGTGCGCCCGCCGCGAAGAATCCGGCGACCCACCAGAACCCGGTGGTGTATCCGTGTACGGCGGCGTGGGCGGTAAGGCTCAAGCCGGGCTGGTGGCCCGCGAGGTAGTGCCTGGTGGCGGTTGCGGCCAGGGTGCTGAGCAGCGCCAAGCCGAGCGACCCGCCCACTTGGTAGACGGCGTTGACCAGCCCGGACGCGACGCCGGTGTCGCCCGGCTCGAGCCCGCGGGTCGCGAAGTCTTGCGCGGGCGCGAACACCACGCCGAGCCCGACGCCGAGCACGAGCAGCGCGGGGAGCAGGTGCGCGGCGTAGCTGGATTGCACGCCGAGCTGAGCGAGCAGGCCCATGGCGATCGCGGCGAGCGCCATCCCGGCGGCGATGACTGGCCGGGGACCGATGCGGGGCACCACCCGCGCGTTGGCGATCGCGGCGGCAATGATGAGGGCCGCCGACAACGGTAGGAACGAGATTCCGGTCCTGCTCGGCGAGTAGCCCTTGGTCTGCTGCAGGTAGTAGGTCATAAACAGAAACACGCCGAAGGTGCCGAGGCCGACGATGCCGAGGACCAGGTAGGACCCGCCGCGGTTGCGGTCGAGCACGACGCGCGGCGGCAGCAGCGGGTGCGCGACGCGGATCTGAATCGCGACGAACACCGCGAGCAGCAGCGCCCCTGCCACCAGGCAGGCGAGGGTCGTGGAGGATCCCCAGCTGTGGTTCTGGGCGTAGGCAAACCCGTACACGAGCGCGAACAAGCCTGCCGTCGCGGTCAGGGTTCCGGGGATGTCGATCGGTTCGCGAGCCGAGCTTACGTCCCGGCGCAGCAGCGCCGAGGCGCCGGCCGCGGCGACGATCGCGAAGCCGAGGTTCACGAACAGCGTCCAGCGCCACGAGAGGTCTTGTGTGAGCAGGCCGCCGAGCAGCAGCCCGACTGCGGCGCCGGCGCCGCCGATCCCTCCCCAGATTCCAAACGCGGTCCCGCGCTCGCTCGGATTGGTGAACGTCGTGCTCACCAGCGACAGCGCCGCGGGGGCCATCAGGGCCGCGAACAAGCCCTGCAGCCCGCGCGCCGCCACCAGCATTCCGAAGCTCTGCGCCGCGCCGCCGAGAGTCGACGCGGCGGCGAATCCGATCGTGCTGGCGATGAACAGCCGCTTGCGGCCGAAGAGGTCGCCGAGCCGCCCACCCGCGAGCAACAGGCTGCCGAACGCGAGCGCGTACGCGGTCACGATCCACTCTCGGCTGTTGTCGGAGAAATGCAGCGCCCGCTGGGCCGAAGGCAGCGCGATGTTGACCACCGTGATGTCCAGCACGATCATCAGCTGCGCAAGGCCCAGGACCGCGAGGATCCACCAACGCCGGGCGTGAGTGGAATCCCCGCCCTCCCCGCCCTCGATTGCAGCGGTGCCACCCGATACTGTTACTTGTTGCGGCATTCGAAACTCCTTCGCGTCCGTCGTCGATGCGTGATGTGTTGCAGGCTCCGGCATCGCGATGCGAGTGCGCGTCACACGTTTGATGCGGTTTCGCCCCGTCGCTCAGCTCGGTGAGTAGCCACGGGCGGCACCGCCGGCTGCCCGAGGGCGGATCTCGAGCAGCTCGAGCCCGAGTGCCTCGAGCTCGTGGATCACCCCGTACAGGGCCGACTGGTCCGCAAGCGAACCGCTCAGCAGCGTGTCCTCACCGCTTCGGCTTACCGTCAGCGTCGGAAACGCCTGCATCATCGTCGGGCCGATCGGCCCGCGGACTCGGATCTCGTAGCCGGGCGGCTCCTGATCGCCGATCGCTCTGTCGTTGGCGGGCATGCGATCAGGGTCGGCCTCGAACGGGTGAGCGCGCCTCGCATTGTTAGGGTGAATCGAAGGGTCTGGTTGGGCGCACGCGGGCGTGCAACCATGTTGCGTCGTGGCTGACGCGGGAGTAGCCGTCGAGTACGCCGACCCTCCCCCTGTGCGGTCGTGGCTTGTCCCGCGGCATGCGCTGTTTGAGCGGCTGGGCGGGGCCGAGCGGGTTGTGCTTGTGTCGGCGCCGGCGGGGAGCGGGAAGACGTTCCTGGTGCGTTCGTGGATAGCCGCGGCTGGTCTGGACGACCGGACCGCCTGGGTGTCGGTGGGGCGTGAGGAACACGATTCGGAGGCGTTCTGGGTTTCGGTTGCCGATTCGCTGCGGGGGACTCGCATCGGGTCCGAGCGGGTGCGCGAGCTGACGGTCGCGCCTGGACTGGACGGCGCGACCGTCGTCGGGCGGCTGCTGGAGGATCTGGGCTCGCTCGATGAGCCGTTGTGGCTGGTGATCGACGACCTTCATGAGCTGCAGGCCGCGGGGGCCATCCACTGCCTCGAGTTGCTGCTCGCCTCCGCGCCGCCGCAGCTGCGAGTGGCGCTGCTGACGCGCCACGACTTGCGGTTGGGGTTGCATAGGTTGAGGGTGGAGGGGGAGCTGACCGAGATCCGAGGTGAGGAGTTGCGCTTTACCGTGGGCGAGTCGCGCGCGCTGTTGGAGGCGGCAGGGGTGCGGCTGTCCGACGGCGCCCTCGAGTCGATAGTCGCGAGAACCGAGGGGTGGGTGGCGGGTCTGCGCCTCGCCGCGCTGTCGATGGCCAGGAATCCGGATCCCGAGGCTTTTGCAGTGGGGTTCTCGGGCCGTGCGCGCGCGGTGGCCGAGTATCTGCTGGCCGAGGTGCTCGAGCGCCAGCCGCAGGAAGTCAGCCACTTGCTGTTGCGTACTTCGATCCTCGAGCGGGTCAGCGGGCCGTTGGCTGACGGGCTGACCGGATCCTCGGGGTCTGAGCGGATCCTGTGGGCGCTGGAGGACGCGGGTGCGTTCGTGGTGTCGCTGGACGCGGAGCGATCGTGGTTTCGCTATCACCACCTGTTCGCGGATCTGCTCGCGCTCGAGCTACGGCGGACCGCCCCGCAGGAGCTGCCCCGCCTGCACACGATCGCCGCCGAGTGGCTGATCGCGCACGGGTATCCCGTCGAAGCGATTCGCCATGCCCAGGCGGCCGAGAACTGGGAATTGGCCAAGCGGCTTCTGGCCGACAGCTGGTTCGGTTTGTACCTCAATGGTCGCCTCGCCACGGCCCGTCAGCTGCTGTCCGGGTTTCCCGCCGGCAGGATCGCAGCGGATCCCGAGCTGGCGGCACTCGCCGCGGGCGACAGGCGGGCGGCCGGGTTACTACCTGAGGCCGAGCGGTATCTGGCACTCGCGGAGCGCAATTCGGCCTTGGTGCCCGAAGCGCGCCAGGGACACTTCCAGGTCTCGCTCGTGCACGTGCGGCTGGGGATCGCGCGGGCCCGCAACGATCTGGACGCTGTCGCCGACGCGGCGCAGCGATTGCTCGCCCTGGCCGACAGTCCAGTCGCGATCGAGGCGGGGGTCCGCGACGAGGGCCTGCGCGCAGAGACGCTGAACGATCTCGGGGCCGCCGAGATGTGGGCGGGTCAGTTGGAGGCGGCCGAGCGCCACCTCGAGCAAGGGCTCGAGGAGGCCCGCCAGATCGGCCGGGCTTCGGTCGAGATCCAAGCGCTCTCGGATCTGGCGCTCCTGAGCCTGATCCGCGATGAGGCGATCGGGGAGGAGCGGGCCAGGGAGGCGATCGAGTTGGCGCGAGCGCATGGGTGGGAGGAGACCCTCTCGGACGCCGCCACCGCCTACCTCACGCTCGGCGCCGCGGCCCTTTGGCGCGGACAGTTCGCCGAGGCGGAGGGGTGGCTGGAACGCGCCGAGCGGGTCCTGCAGCGCTTCGCGCAACCGACTACCGCGATGATGGTGTATGCGGCACGGACGATCCTGGAATTCGCGCGCGGCCGGCACGAGGACGCGATGACCGCCCAGCGCGCCACCGAGAGCGTCGAGCGGGGGCTCGTGACGCAACACATCCTCACGAGCAGAGCGCAAGCGCGCAGATTGGAGATCATGGTGCGCCTTGGCGAGGCCGAGCTCGTGTGGCAAGCCCTCGACGACATGGACGAGGACCTGCGGGCAACGACGGCGATGCGCGTCGTCCAAGCCACGGCCAGCCTCGCCCACGACGATCCGAAGGCCGCCGAGGCAGCGCTGGCTCCGATCTTCACGGGCGCTTCACCGATCGAGAACCCACGCTGGGAGATCCAGGCGCTGCTGGTGAAAGCAAGCGCCGACGACGCTCTCGGCGACGCAGGCGCCAGCTCCCGGGCGCTGGAACGCGCGCTCGAGCTCGCCGAGCCCGACGGAGTGTTGCTTCCCTTCCTGCTGCACCCGGCGCCGGAGCTGCTCGAGCGCCACCGCCGACTTCGGACCACGCACGCCTCCCTGATCGCCGAGATCCTGAACCTGCTGGCCGGACACGCGCCGGCCTCCCGGCCCAAGGGCGCCGACGCGCTCCAGGAGTCGCTGTCGGAGAGCGAGCTTCGCGTGCTTCGCTACCTGCCGACCAACCTGACCGCACCGGAAATCGCGGCTGAGCTGTTCGTGTCACTGAACACGATCCGCACGCACATGCGCAACGTGTACGGCAAGCTCGGCGTGCACAGCCGCGCCGACGCGGTCAAGCGAGCGCGCGAGCTCGGCCTGCTATCGCCGTCCTCGCTCAGGCGTTCATCCAGACCAGCGTAAGTCGCTGAGACTCGACCCGGGGCGGTTCCTCAGCCGTGGGACCCGTTGGAGTAGGCGCCGGTCTCGATGTCCTCGATCAGGGTGGGGCCGGTCGGCTCCCATCCGAGCAGGTCGCGCGTGATCGCGCTCGAGGCGGGCATATCGAGAGCCACGAACGCCGCTAGGAAGCCGAAGCGCGCCGCGGCGTCCTCGGGCGAGATCGCGGTCAGCTGCAACTGGTATCGGCGGCTGATCGCGCCGGCGAGATCGCGCAAAGCGACGCCCTCCTCGCTGACCCCGTGGAGCACCGATCCGGCTGGTGCGCGCTCGATCGCGAGCCGGACCAGCCGGGCGGCGTCGGAGCGGTGTACGGCGGCCCAGCGGTTGGTGCCCTCGCCGACGTAGGCGCCCTGACCCGCCGCGCGGTCGGCCGCCACGATCATGGCGGTGAAGCCGTTGTCGCCCTTTCCATGCACGGTCGGGGCGAAACGGAGCGCCATCGACCGCACGCCGCGATCGGCGAGGCCCAGCACCGTGCGCTCGTTGAGGAACCGGCCGCCCGCGCCTGGGGACGGTTCGGGTCTGTCGCGCTCGGTCGCGACCTTGCCCGGCTCGACGGGAATGCCCGACGCGATCGCGAACGGACGGTCGCTACCCGCAAGCGCTTCGCCGAACGTCTCTATCGCCGCCTGATTGGACGCGATGGCGGTGTCGAAGTCACCTGCAAAGGCGACATCGTGGCGGAACGCGAGGTGGACGACCCCATCGGCCTGCTCGGCGCCCGCCCGCAGGACGTCGATGTCTTGGACATCGCCGCGAAGGACCTCCGCGCCAAACCCCGCGACCTTCTCGGCGGCGGCGTCCGATCGAGCCAGGCCGAGCACCTCGTGCCCGTGGGAGAGGAGCTCGGGGACGACGGCCGACCCAATCCAACCGGACGCGCCGGTGACGAATACGCGCATGATGTAACCCTCCTTAGGAGCAGGTGTGCCGTCTGCTAGGTGGCGGACGGCGCGATGTCATTGGTTGAGCTCATGCTCGATGACCGTCGGGTGAGCGCTCATCGCATGAACCGGATGATCGTCGTGAGTGCAGGTCAGACCGCGGGCTGACCTCCGATCGCGCGCGGAGCCGAAACCGCACCAAGCATGTGAGGCGCGCTCACATCGCGAGGGCGGAGCCTGCATCACCTCACACATCGACGCCAGGCAGCCGTAACTAAGGAGCTCTTCATGGAATACCGACCCCTGGGACGCACCGGCATTTTCGTCAGCCAGCTATGCCTGGGGGCGATGATGCTTGGTGCCGCCGGCAACCCCGATCACGACGACGCGACTGCGATCGTCCACCGTGCGCTCGACGCCGGGGTCAACTTCATCGACACTGCGGACGTATGGGTTTATCGCCCGGTACGTCAAGGGTCGCGCGCCTGGGGTGGCGAGCGGCGAAGTCGTATGCATCCCGCTTGACCGTGACCCATAGCCAGAAGTCGCCATCTGCGGTTGGGTCCAGTTCGTCGGGATGCTTGACGTCGAGTACGCCATCCCCCTCGGGCCACACGGGGAATGGCCGCGTGCGTGATGCCAGGGTCACGCTCTCGATGAGCTGGCCGATCGTCGCCCGGACTGCGGCCAGATCTGGGGCCTGCTCGATCTTCCCCGCCACAGCAGCCTTGAGGTCGGCCAGGTGTCGCAGCATCGCTTCTTCGGCGTCCGTAGCGGCTCCTGCCGCCTCGACGGCCTCGGCGCGACGCTGGGCCTGCTCGACGGCTGCTTGGGCCGCTGCAAGCTCCTGCTCGACCTCGGCGCGCTGCTCGCGGTACTCGTCATCGTCGAGGATGTCTTCTTGCCAGCCGCGCTTGATCTTGGCGAGGCGTGCGTCGGCGTTCACGGCCAATAGCTCCCGCTCGGCCTGAGCCATCACGTCGCAGGCGATCTGCACGTCGTCGCGCTGGCGGGCGGCCAGGCGGTCGCGCGTGGCCTCCAGGTCGATATAGCGGCTCGTCAGTTCGCGCAGAAGGGCTTCGTCGACTGCCTCGCGCCTGATAGACGGCTGGCGGCAATGCTCGGGTCCGTGGTCGCGACGTCCGATGCACCTATAGACCTCAGGGCGACCGTTGTACGAGGCAACCGGGATCATCGCGGAGCCGCATTGCCCGCAACGGAGCGTCCCGCGCCTGAGCAGGTGGCTACCGGCGGGCGGGCGACCGCCAGCGCCAGCGTGGTCCTTGGTCGTATGGCGCGCGGTGAGCGACCTGTTGACCCGGTCGAACAGCTCCCGGTCCACGATGGCCTCATGCTGGCCCTCGTACAGCTCCCACGTGCCGCCGATGCGCTTCTTGAACTCCACGCCCGTTCTCGGGCTCCGGCGCTTCTCGATCCGACCGCCGACCTTGCGCCGAACCATCCCCGCGTAGATCGGGTTCTTCAGGATGCGCGCGACGACGCCTTGACTCCAGCGCTTGCCGAGCGGGCTCCGGATGCCCTCGACGTCGAGCCGCTGCGCGATCTTGCGCTGAGAGACGCCACTGTCGGCCAGGTCGAAGATCCGAGCGACGATCTCGGCCTCGGCGCGATTGACAAGCAGCGGCCCGCGACCGTCGACCTGGAGAAACCCGAACGTGGTCCGCACGCCGCCTCCGTTGTGACCGCCAGCAGCAGCACGAGCCTCTTTCGACTGAAGCACCCGCTGACCGATCTGGCCCTTCTCCAGCTTGCCCACGGCGGCCATCATGTCGGCCACGAAGCGGCCTTGCGGCGTATCGAGGTCGATAGGGCCAGTGAAGGTTTCGAGCCTGACGCTGGCCCGCTGGGCGGCAGCGGCGACGGTTCCCCAGATGACCGGATCGCGGCTGATTCGATCTTGCGCCCGCATGATGACGACGTCGAACTCGTCGAGCCGGGAAAGCAGTTCGAGCAGCGCTGGCCGCTCGGGATCGTCGCCCTGAAGCGCAGCGTCATCGAACATGACCGGCGGCTGCCAGCCACGCTCGGCGCACATCGCCTCGATCTTCTGGCGGTCCGCTCCGAGGTTCCAGCCGTGCTGCTTCTGCTCCTCAGTTGACACTCTGAGGTAACCGGCGGCCCTCATCGTGCGACTTCCGGCCGCGCGTAGCGAATCAGGCCCATCACGACCAGGAGCGCACCGACGATCAGCACCGCCCAAGTCGCGATCAGCGCGACGTCATACATCGTCTGGGACCAGCCGACCGTAGTGCAGTTGGACAGACACTCAAAGCCGCCAGCAACGGATGTCACCGTGTGCGGCTTGTGCTCGGGCACGATGACGAACCCAACGACGGCGGCGATCAACAGTACCGCGCCCAGCGCGACGGCACCAACTCCCTTACGCCTCACGACGCCACCGCCTCGCGCTCGGCGCGGCGGCCAACTCGGCGGTTGACCGTGGCCGCCAGCCCGTCGAGGTAGCGGATTGGCACGTTCGCGGCGATTTCGTCGACCAGCGTGACTGCGCAGCTCGGGCAGAGCTGGAAGCTGGCAACGTGGGGCCGCTCCTGGTCGGGGACAATCGAGTAGACCTCGCTGTGCGGCGTCGCCTCGTATGACTTGCCGCAAGCCTCGCAGGTCATCGTGTCCAACTCGACGGGGTTACGATCGGCGATGCTGCTCATGGGTGACCTCCTGAGCGGTCAGGCACCCGGACGTTTGCGCGTCGCGGGTGCCGCTTTGTGTGTGGATTGGGGATCTTCTCACTGGGGGTCTAGGCGGCTTCCTTGGCCTCGTTGGCCATCTCTACCGACCGGGCCGCGTGTTCAAGCGCGCCCGCGAGCTGGCGGGCCTTCGTCGCGCTCACATAAGCGCGGGCTACCGGTTGGCCCTTCTTCTCAATCGTGAGCACGACAACAGGAACCGACTCGATCGAGTCGTCTGCGTCGGCGACGGTGATGACTGTCGCGTCGTTATGGGCCGTGATGTGTGCGAGTTTCATTTGCTTCTCCTGGGGATGACTTTGGTCTGTTCGGATTGGTTCTCCCGGTCGATCAGCCGGTAGAGGCGAGAGCGGTGCATCCCGGCGGCCTCGGCTACGCGCCTGCGCGGGACGTCGAGAGCGAGCGCCGCGTGGAGTGCCGCCTGGAGCGACGCCTCTGCGGCCTCAAGCGCGTTCGCCGCGCGGACAAGCCGCTGAAGCTGCTCCTCCTGCTCGGCCGTGAGTTTCACCATGCCGCAGAGGATAGCAGGAAGTGTCCTATACAGGACATGCCAATGTTGGACAGCTTCCCGAACGCGGCCACAATCCTCGCCCGCAGTTCTGGCCGCGTTCAGCGCAGATCGGGGTTTCACTCGTCCTCCTCGGGCCACGCGCCCAGGGCCTCCAGGAGGTCCCGCATGGCCAGGCACATCTCTCGACTGACGCGAGGGGCCGGGGCTTTGCAGTCGATCGCAGCGCGGA
>DATJRS010000223.1:0-13208 GCA_035504535.1 Solirubrobacteraceae bacterium
CGGTCGAGCACGCCGGCGAGCTCAGCGTCGCAGTCGTGAATACTGACGAGCGCGTCCGCCGCGGCCACCGCGCAACACGCCGCGTGCACCCCATCCGGACGGGCGCAGCAGATCACCACGGCGGGCGGCGCCGGCATTCGCTTGAGTTCTCGGCACAGCCGGAAGGCACTCTCGGTCGGCGGTCGATGACCGATCACGGCGATGTCGAACCGCTCGCGCCTCGCCATAGACATGGCATCCTCGGCCTCCGCGGCCGCCGCGGCCAACCGAAACCCCGGCTCGGACTGCATCAGATCGCACAGCCGGGAGGCCAGCCACGCGTCGCTCTCGACCACCAAGACCGCGACAGCCGCGTGCGTGGCCACTCGGTGCGGCGGCCCTGAGATCCGGTGTGGGCTCGTGCTTGTGCTCATGGCTGCGTAGTTCCTCTCGCGATGGGTTCGGTCATATCCAGAGCCTGCCGCAGGAGGGGCGCCGTATCCTCAGTGGCGCGCTACTGCACTTCGGACCCCGGAGCGCTTAAGTAATCGCTGCCAAGAGATGCGTAGGGCTCGGACGGGGCGATGCTCGGTGACGAGCCTCGACGGCCGACAACGTCATTCGGCCACCTTCTCGCTCTGCTCGATCGAGCGCTGACGGCGGGTCGAAGCCATGCCCCACAAGCGCTCCAAATCGCGCGCTGACGCCTCCTCCCGCTCAAGCGCTGCCCGATAGGAAAGATACGCGACCTCGTGCCGCTCCCCCGTCGACTGGAACCACGCGCGCAGCAAGCCCTCGGCCTCGTTCTCGGCCTCAAACCACGCCATGTAGGCGTCGTCGATCAGGCGAACCCCAATCCTGGCGACTTCGGCTTCACCGTTCTCAAGCATTCCTTCCTCCTCTGCTTAGGCGTACGTGGGGCTGAGCGGTCGCCTCGATGAGTTGCATCTTCCAGCGAGCCAACTGAGTGCGCTGACAGCATGAGCAGCAACCGACGTGCTGAGTGTGCCCGCACGCCTTCGCCGCCGCATTCGATGCTCCGCTGGTGACGGCCCTCGTTGAGTTGATCATCGGTCCACTCCACTCGGTGGGATCTATTGATCGATGACCAGCAGCTTGAGGCGTGGACGGGGCCACGTCTTCAGTACCGGGTCACTGAATCGAAGCCCGCCCGCTACTGATCTGCGGGCTCATGATGAGCATGCGGAGTCGTAGCGGGACGGATCACCGAACCAGAGGCTCAGGTGCGCGCTCGCCAGCGGATTCGGCGCAGTCTCAGTAGCGGGGCCGGGGCGCCTGCGTAGCGCTTACTGTCGACGCGGCGGGGCGCCTCATGGATCGTTGGGCACATGCACTGCCCCGACGACGTCCTTCCTCTCCCTCCCAGCGACGAGCAGAAGTTCAGCTACGTCAAGCGTCATCTGTGGCTGCTCAATTTCTTTGCCGTGAGCAGCTTCGCGGCGGTGGCTTACAGCACGATCATGTTTTCGGAGCTCGACGATGCGCTGTGGCCGTTCTTCGCGCTGCTCGGCCTGGCGGCGGCTGGATTCGTGCTCTCGCTTCAGGCCGACGTGTTCAGCCGGGACTTCGACACGGAGGAGCACCGGCGGCGGGTCGCTACCCGGTCTGATGGGGCGCGGCGTTATCCCAGCGTGGACGTATTTCTGCCGATCTGCGGCGAGGACCGGAGCGTGCTGCTGAACACGTGGCGACACGTGCTCGCGCTCGACTATCCGAGCCTCACCGTCTATTGCCTGGACGACTCGGGCGAGGAGACAATGCGGTCAGTGGCCGAGGAGCTCGGTTTTCGGTATCTGCGTCGCGACAACCCCGGGTGGTTCAAGAAGGCGGGCAACCTTCAGTTCGCCTACGAGAATTCCTGCGGAGAGTTCATCCTGATTCTGGACGCCGACTTCGCGCCTCGCCGCGACTTCCTGCGCGAGACGCTGCCCTACTTCGCCGCCCAGTCCGACCTGGGGATCGTGCAGACGCCGCAGTTCTTCGCCACGTCGCGCCGGCAGAACTGGCTCGAGCGCGGCGCCGGGGCCGTGCAGGAACTGTTCTACCGCGTCGTGCAGGTTTCACGCGGCCACTGGGATGCGGCGATCTGCGTCGGTACCTGCGCGGTGTACCGCCGGACCGCGCTCGATTCCAACGGCGGCACCACGCTGATCGAACACTCGGAGGACATCCACACCGGGTTCGACCTGCGACGTCGCGGCTGGCGCCTGCGCTACGTACCGGTCAACCTCGCCGCCGGGCTCTGCCCTGACAACCTCCCGGCGTTCTTTCGCCAGCAATACCGCTGGTGCCTGGGCTCGCTGAGCCTGTGCACAGCGCGGAAGTTCTGGTCCACGAAGATGCCTACACGCACGCGGATGTGCTACCTGGCCGGCTTCGCGTATTACATCCTCACCGCGCTCGCGGTGATCACCGCGCCCCTGATCCCGCTCACGCTGACCCTCTTCTTCCCGGGGCGGATCCGCTTGGTGAACTACCTCGTCCTCCTGCCGGCGCTGCTGTGGCTGTATGTGTTGTTGCCGCTCTGGCACCGCTCTCGGTTCCGCTGGGAGACCCTGTCGGTCAAGGTCACCTATGGCTGGGCCCACGCGTTCGCGATCTTCGACCTGCTCCGCCGATGCCCCATGGCCTGGACGGCCACCGGCGAGCGGGCGCGAGAGCACCGCCTCCTCTGGTTTCGCCTCCTCGCCACCGTGTGGGGGACCGGAACTGGCCTGCTGCTGGTCGGCGCCTGCCTGTGGCAGGTCCTCCGCAACGGCCATTCCACTCTTCAGTTCGCCCCCATGGTGGCGTTCGCGCTCCTGTATCTCGCCACCAATCTGCGCTTGATCTTCGCGCCGGCGCCCAGCCCGCCGACCGCACCCCCCGTGTCGATCTCGATCAATGACGAAGCGAAGGTGTCCCATGAGACCAGTCGCGTCCTGCCCCGCGCTAGCCACGCGCCGCCGGTGGCGGTGGGGCTTGCTGTGGACGGCGCTGACCGCGGCCTGTAGCGGCCCGCTGGTCGGGGCCGGACTCGCCGCAGCCCAGCCGCTGCCGCCGTCGCGCACGCTGCTGGCCGGCGCGGTGAGCTCCGCGGCGCAGTTCCCCAGCTGGAACCGGGCCTTCGACCACCGTCTGCGTCTGCGCATGGTGTTTCAGGCGTGGTCCTTCAACGTCGACCCAGTCGCCGTCCTGGATGGCCCCGGGGTTCCTGTGATCTCGTGGGAGCCGTGGCGGCCACCGCGGCTGGGCACGCCGATCGGCCGCCAGGGCGCACCCCAACGCGCCTACTCCAATGCCGCCATCGCCGACGGGAGATGGGACGCGTATCTACGGCGATGGGCCCACGCGATCAAGGCCTACGGCAAGCCGGTCATCCTTCGGCCGATGGCCGAGTTCAACGGGTTTTGGTACCCGTGGAGCCACGACCCCCACCAGTTCGTACGTGCCTGGCGGCACATGTGGAACCTCTTCCATGCCGTCGGTGCCGACAACGTCACTTGGGTGTGGTCCTTCCAGGTCAATTCCAACGCGCAGCCAGCCTCGTGGGAGGACAAGATCGAGCAGTACTGGCCCGGCCGGCGGTACGTCGACGTGCTCGGCATGAGCCTGCTGCGCTTCGCGCAGGGTAACTCCGTGCCGTTCTACCTCAGTCAACTCACCCTCGCCCACGATGTCTTTCACCGGCCGACGATGATCACCGAGGCGAACGTCGCCTACGGACTGAGCATCCCGTGGTTGACTCAACTCCGCGAAGGACTGTCGCAACTTCCCTATGACCAAGGGTTCGTCTGGAGCCAGGCCCCCAGCCAGCAGGAGGCGCGAGATCCGGCCTCCGGCGACATGGACTGGGACGCGCGTAAGGATCCCGCCGCGGCGGCGCTGCTGGCGTCGATCGCGGCACTGCCACGCTGACGGGCAACCGCCACCTGACGCCCGGGCATCAGTAACCGCGCCGGGCCAAGTGCAGTAGTCGCCTACTGAGGACACGTCTTGGCTGGCCACTTACGGTGACGCACCGATAGAGCCCGGTCTCACCCGGGGCGAAAGAAGACGAAGGGGATGGAGTAATGACCAATCCGGGACGTGAACCTCGCCGGCGCCCGACGCCGGGACCCTCGGTCACACCGATCATCGTGAGCTTCGGGACCTTGCTCGTCGCGCTGGTGTTGCTTGTCGTACACATCGCAAGTGCCAGCGGTGTTGCGAGCCAACCGGTGGCGGCGCCGAGCCAGCCGCTGGCGGTGCAGAGCGCGTCGCTGACCCAGAACGGCCAGCAGCTCGTCTGGCAACTGAAGATGGCCCAGCCCTTTTCCCCCGGCGCGCTCGCGCGTGACCGGCGCACGCTGTGCCTGCTGGTCGCCCGCGCCGACAATGGGACGGCCACCGGGCAACTGTGCCTGGCCGGACCGCGCGACGGACAGCACGCTCCGCAGGTCACCTACGCGCCGATCAGCAAGGGCGTGAGCGGACGGGCCAGCGCGATCGCGGCGACCGTCACGCGCGGGAGCAACAGCGATCTGACCGCAAGCTTCGCACCGTCCGCGATCGGCGCCTCTTACCAGCCGCTGCGCTGGCAGGTGATCAGCACGCTCGGCGCCCCTGCCTGCAGCGCATCCGACACGGGACTTCCCCCCGCCGGCAGCTGCCAGACCCTGTCCCCGGCGCGCGCCACGCTGCTGAACGTCCGCACGCCACAACTCGCCGGATGCGTCCCGACCAAACGCGGCTACGTGTCGGCGGGCCCGAGCAACGTCCGACAGGTCGCGCTGACGTTCGACGACGGGCCCGGCGGCTCACCGCCGACGATGGACTTCGTGAACCTCCTCGCCCGCTACGACGTACCGGCCACGTTCTTCGAGGTCGGTAACCAGATCAGCCAGTACGACCCCTCCGGCAAGGTGCAGCGGGCGATGCTGGCCGATGGCGACATGATCGGCGATCACAGCTGGAGCCACGCCGACCTGGCCAAGCTGTCCGCCTCGGCGCAGCGCTCGCAGATCGCGATGACCGCCGCCGCGATCAAGAAGGCAACCGGCTTTCAGCCCTGCCTGTTCCGCGCCCCGTACGGGTCGGTGAACTCCTCGCTGATCAACGTCGCCGGCTCACTGGGGTTCTCCACGATTCAGTGGGACGTCGACCCCCGAGACTGGTCACTGCCGGGAACGAATGCGATCGTCAGCCGCGTCCTCTCCGGCGTCCGGCCCGGATCGATCGTCCTGCAGCACTTCGCCGGCGGCCCCCGTTACCAAACACTGGCCGCACTGCCCGCCGAGATCAAGACGCTGAAGGCGCGTGGCTACAAATTCGTGACTGTCACCCAGATGCTCCGCTACAAGCTGACCTATCGGTGAGCGTGCGAGCGGTCCTTCAGTTCGCGGCGATCCTTGACCCCGAGCTTCTGCATCGCTCGGTACAGGTGTGACTCGACCGTGCGGACCGACAGCACGAACCGGTCGGCGATCTCGGCGTTCGTCAGCCCCTCGGCGGCCAACTCGACGAACTGCCTCTCCCGGTCGGTGAGACTGAACGCATCCGGTTCGAGCCCGTGCATATCGGGTGGAGATCCGCCCTGGCAGCGCTCGTGCAACTCATGACTGCGGGCGGCGGCCCGCCGAGCGGAGTCCTCGCGACCCGCATCGGCGAAGAGATCGGCCGCCGCCGCAGCACACTCCGATGCGTGGCGCAGCGCACCGATGGCCTCGAACTCATCCGCGCAGGCCAGCACAGCCGCGCCGTCGGCGGCCGCTCGAGCGGACGCGTCGTCCACGTAGGCCAAGAACAGCTGGGAGTCGCACTGAGCGCGCAAGGGAGCTAGCAGCGGATCCACCTGGCGCGCCGGCGCGCCTGCCCGCATCGCCTCGTGGTAGAGCATCGCGGCGTACACGGGAATCTTGCCGACGCGCTCTGCGCAGTCCAGGAGCAGCCGCTGGGCGCGGGCGGGATCGCCCTCGGCCAGCGCCAGCCAAGCCTCACCCCGAACCAGCGACACCCGCTCGGTGCTCACCACCATCTCCCCTGTCATCGCCGCCGCCCGACAGCGGTCCATCGCCGCCGCCACCCCCCGGCGGTCGCCCACGTAATACGCGACTCCCGCCCGAAGCGCATGGACGGTCCTCAGCGTCCAGAACGGATCGTGATACTCGAGATGAACGACCGCCTCTCTCAGCCAGCGGTCAGCGTCGAGATACCTCCCCCGCAACAGGGAGAGAGAGCCCAATGTGCACGCGCTGATGCCCGCAGCCGCCTCGTCGTAGGCGCGAATCGCATCCCTCAGCGCCCGGCTCATCCACTGCTCGGTCTCGTCCATCGCCGCGGCGGACGCGGTGCCCGCGAGCGAGGCCATCATCATCGCCAGCTCGTCGGCCTCGTCACGCAACGGTATGGGTGGGCGGAGCCGCGCACTCCACTCGTACGCCCGTTGCACGCGCCCGCTGTGCAACAGATGAGCGGCGTGGATCACCTCAATCTGCCGGCGCTCGCCGGGCTCGAGCGCATCGTCGGTGAGCGCCTTCGCCGAGAGCTCTGCAGCACTACGGAAGTCGGTGTTCATCGAGGCCGCTCGCAACCGGATGGGCGCCAGCTTGCGGCGCCAACTGGGCTCATCCCACCACCCCCCGGCGCGAGTCACGAACTCCAAGGCATCCCGCGGTCGATGCAGGCCCCATCCCAACCCGATCGTCCGCTGCTGCACGTAGGCGATTGCCGCATCCTGGGACTCGAACGCTCCCTCGAGCGACCCCAGCAGCTCCTCGGCGTCGTCATAGCGCTGGCGCACCGCGCACGCCCGCGCCACCAGCAGCGCCGCCGGGGCACCGGCGCCTTCCTCGAGCGCCAACCGGCCCAGCCGCTCCCCGAGCTCAGGGTCGCCAGCCGCGATCGCCGCCGCGGCACCCTCCACCGACAACTCGACCGGAACGGGATCGCCGGCATCGAGCAGCCACCGCGCGATCAACAGCGCGTCCTCGCGCGACCGATCGGGCCGTTCCTGGATGCTTCGGGCCAGATCGCGCCGCAGCTGCGCCGCTCGCATCACGGGCATCGAGGTTCGGACCACGTCGCCGTACAGCGGATGCCCCAGCCGGACCATGCCGTCGGCGCCCGCTCCCTCTACCTTGATGATTCCGTGTGCCTCGACCGCGGAGATGGCCTCAAACCCGGCCAGCGAGACGAGCTCCTGTGGTCGCAGTGGTTCCCCGAGAGCGAGCAGCTCGACCACTCGGCGCTCATCGTCACCGAGCTCCGACAAGCGACCGCCGATAAGCTCCGACAGGGAGGCGCTCGGACCGGGGAGTCGCCTGAGCCGCCAGTATCCGTCGATGCTCACGAACGCCTCCACCGCGAGCGCCGCCCGCACCAATTCCTGTACGTAGAGCACGTTCCCCTGCGAGCTGTCCCAGATCCACTGGCGGCCACGCTGCTCAACCGGGCCTCCGAGCACCGCCTCGACCACCTCCGAGGTGTGCGTTTCCGAGAGCGGCCGCAGCTCCAGCCGCTCGGCGCCCGCGTCCTTCCATAGCGACTGCACAGCGTCCGGACAGGGTTCCGCGGAGCGCACCGTGGCCAGGACGAACGCGGTGCGGGTGATCGTGAGCTGAAGGATGAGCGCAGCAGACGCTGGATCAAGCCGCTGCGCGTCGTCGACCCCGATCACGACCGGCCGGCCCGCGGCCTGCTCGCGCAGTGTCTTGGAAGTGCGCTGCAGCTGCAGGAGGGGGTCATCGGCCCGAGCCTCGGGGGGGAGGAGCTCTGCGCACGCGGCCAGCGGCACCGCGGCCGCGCTCCGCGTGCCCTGGACCCACCAGACCATCGCGCCCGCGTCGGCCGCGGCCGCGATGGCCTCTCGAGCCAGCCGCGATTTACCCACTCCGGCGGGAGCGATCACAGCCACCGCCGGGGACGCTCCGTTCGCCCGGAGCGCCGCGATCTGTTCGAGCTCCTCGTCGCGCCCGATCAGCGGCCAGCTGTGTGCGGCCCCCGATCCGGTCCGGTCCCCCGTGACCGCCATGGCAGCACACTAGCGCTCCCTGGCGCAATGCGAAAGGCTTGCCGCTGACGGTTAATACCGCATCCCGCTCGCGGGGGGAAGCGTCTCGAGCTTGCTCAGCAGCGTGGAGCGCCGCGACTCGAGCTCGGCGCGGGAGATCCTCAACCCCCGCGCCACGTCAGACCCTGAGAGACCGGCGAGGAGCATGCTGAAGATCGCGTGCTCGGCCGGGTCGAGACGATCATGGAGCATCGCCCCCACGCGTGGGGGCACCGCAGGCAGGACCCGCACGCCGTGCGCTACCCGGTCGAGTACGCGGGCCAGCTCGTCGTCGCAGTCGTAGATGCTCACGAGCGCGTCGGCCTCGGCCGCCACGCAGGAGGCGGTCAGCACGGCATCGGGATATGCCGAGCAGATCACCACCATCGGCGGCGTCCCGGTCCGCTTGAGCTCGCGGCACAGCCACAGGCCGCCGCGTGAGCGCGGACGGTGACCGATGATGGCGATGTCGACTGGCTCGTGCTCCGCCGTCCACATCGCCTCTTCTACGCTCTCCACCACTCCGGCGAGCCGGAACCCGGGTTCGGTGTCCAACAGATGGCAGAGCCGGTTACGGAGCCAGTCGTCATCGTCGATCACGAGCACGCCGAGTGTTCGCGATCGCTGTGTTGGTCGCGCCTGGTCTGAGGCTGAGTCTCGGAGACTTTCGACGATGGTTGCGCTCATGCTGTTCGGCTCCTTGGCGGTTGGTCTCGTGCTTGTGGAGAGCGTCGCGCAACGGGAGGGCCACGTCCTCAGTGTCTCGCTACTGCACTCTGGAACCCGAGCGGTCTAAGTAATCGCCCCGTCAGAGTTTCAGTACCCGGCTACGGAAGACCGATCCCGGCTCCGGCGCGATCGTTCGCCCAGGGCAAGAGGCCGACAGCAACGGGATCGAGGAGCAAGCCGCTTATGACGCCGATGGCCCAGCTGAGCCGGTGCGCCAAAGGTGACGATGTGGACGCGATGTCCGAATGCCGGACGATGCTCGCCGTGCGGCGACTGTCGGCCGGCGAGCGGGCCCCGTGGTGGCGCGTCCGAGTGCGGCTGGGCGAGCTCGTCTCGCGCAGCCTCGTCCTAATCCCGACCATCTACCTGGCGGGGGCGATCGCGCTCGGCGTTCTCCTGCCCGCTCTCGACCGCAGCCACGGCGGCAAGCTGCTTGGAATCGACGCTGCCGAGGCGCTGTCGATCCTCGAGGCGGTCGCGGCCGGCATGATCGCGTTCGCTGGGCTGGTGGTGTCGGTCGCGGTGCTGGTCGTGCAGTTCGGCGCCGGTCAGTACTCGCCGCGCCTCGTGCACGTCTTTCGCCGCGACCCCGTGATCAAGCACGCGATCGGGCTGTTCGTCGCTCCCGGCGTATACGCGCTCGTCGCGGCCGCCGACATCGGCGGCACGACTCACGATCGCGCTGAGACGCTCACGGTGGTGGTCGCGCTGTTGCTGATGGTGGTTGCGCTTGGGGCGCTGTTTCGCTTCATCGGGCGCCTGCTCGACCTGATGCGCCCGCGCCAGCTCTACGCGCGCCTGGCTCGTCAGGTGCCTCCGGCGCTGCAGTCGCTGTACCCGTCCGCGAGCTCTCGCGAGCTTCCGTGCAGACCTGACGTTGCGACGGGGATCAGCGCGGTCGTAAGGCACCCGCGGCACGGCGAGGTGCTGGCGGCCGTCGACCGAAACCGCCTGGTGCGGGTCGCGCGGCGCGCCGATGCGGTGATTGAGGTGGTTGCGCAGATCGGCTCCTACGTGGCCGAGGACGAGCCGATCCTGATCGTCCGGGGCGGCCGCGGCATCGACGAGCGGGAGGCTCGTCGCGCGCTGTTGTTCGCCGATGGCCGCAGCCTGCTCCAGGATCCGTCGTTCGCGATCCGGTGCATGGTCGACGTGGTCGTCCGCGCACTGTCGGCCGCGATCAACGATCCGACCAGCGCGGTCGAAGGGCTCGACGCGCTGGAGGGAGTTCTGCGACCCCTCGGCCGGCGTCCGCTCCACTCCGCCGCGATCCTCGACGACGACGGCGCCGTCCGGCTTGTCGTGCCGACCCCGGACTGGGACGAGCTGCTCGATCTCGCCCTCACCGAGATTCGCTGGTTCGGAGCCGGCACGCCTCAGGTCACGCGCCGCCTCACCGCACTCCTCGACGGGCTCGAGCTCGCCGTCGCGCCAGCCCGCCGCGCCGCGATCAGACGCCACCGGATGCTCCTCGAGGAGCATCTGGCGTCCGTCTATGCGGACGAGACGGAGCGCGCGTTCGCGAGCACTCCCGACCGGCTCGGCATCGGAGGGCGCCCCGCCACCCCAGGGGTCATGTGATGCACGCGGTGAGCAACACGATCTCACCGGAGACCTTCCTGGCGATCATGGCTGCGGCGGCGATCGCCGGCACGGTGGGCTCATTCGCGAGCCGGGCGGGAATCGCGCTCCCGGTCGTGGTGGTCGAACTCCTGGCGGGCATCGTGCTGGGCCCGCACGTGCTCGGCCTGCAGGTGAGCGCCACAGTGTTGTTCTTCAAGGATCTCGGGCTCGGCCTGCTGTTCTTCTGCGCGGGGTACGAGCTCGACCTCAGACGGATCTCCGGGGGGCCGCTACGGCTCGGGCTGCTCGGATGGCTCATGTCGCTGATGCTCGCTTACGCTGCCGTTGGCGTCCTCCACTGGGTCGGGATCGCCGTGTCGATCCTGTACACAGGCTCGGCGGTCGCGACCACCGCGATCGGCACCTTGATCCCGGTCCTGTCCGACAGCGGCGAGCTCGACACCGCCTTCGGAACCTATCTGCTCGGCGCTGGAGCGGTCGGCGAGTTCGGCCCCATCCTGCTCCTGACGATCGTTCTCTCCGCGCAGAGCTCACTCCACAACACGCTGATCCTGCTTGCCTTCGTGACGGTCGCGTTGGTCGTCGGCGTCCTGACGGTCAAGGCACGACGGCCGACGCTGAGCTGGTTCGAGCGCACGCTCGAGGCCAGCTCGCAGCTCGCCGTGCGCTGGATGCTCGTGCTGCTCTTCGGGCTCGCGCTACTGGCCTACCGCCTCGGCCTCGACCTGCTACTCGGAGGATTCGCGGCGGGTGTGATCGTGCGGGAGCTGTTTCGGGGACGCGAGCACGCGGGCGTGGATTCGAAGCTGTCCGCGATCGCGTTCGGGCTGTTCGTTCCCTTCTTCTTCACCGTCAGCGGGATGAGCCTCGACGTCAGCGCCTTCGCCAGCCCCGCCGGCATTCTGCGCACCGTCATGTTCTGCGTCTTGATGCTGGTGGTGCGCGGCACCCCCGCAATGGTCCTCTACCGCCGCCGGCTCGATGCCCGCAGCCGCCGCGCCCTGGCCCTGCTGAGCTCCACCCAGCTTCCGCTGGTGCTGGCGATCACGGCGCTCGCCTCGGCGGGCGGGCGCATGAGCCCTTCGATTGCCGCCGACCTGGTTGGGGCGGCGCTGCTCTCCACGCTCATCTTCCCCCTGCTCGGCCTGCGCATGCGGCGCGAACCACACAGTCACGACGCCGCCACCGACGATGTCACTGCCGGATTCCTCTCTCTGAGTACCGAAACGGGAACGGTTAAGTAACCGGTACTGAAGACAGTGCCGTCCGGCTACGGCAGGCTCCTGAGGCAACGAAAACCGCAGCTTCGGGGGACCCGGGACACGAGCCCATCGGAGCCGTCAAAGGGACGCTTCCATGCATCCACAAATTGGGCCAATCACCGCTCAGAGTGCCGGCCTGGTGATCGAACATTTAAGTCCACTCCCGAGCATGCATGGTGTAGTGTGCATCGCGAGCAACCCATGCGTGTCCGGTGCGGGACGCGGTGGGTTTGCGAGGAACGGTGAGGGTTAGTGTCTGACTCTGCCCGCAGTGGTCGGTGTGGGCTGGCGTGGCTGGCCGTCGCGGGTCGGCACGGGCGCCGCGCCGCGCTCGTTGCCACAGCCGTGATCGCCGTCGCGGCGGCATGGCAGTCGGTCGATTCGCCCGTGAGTCAGGCGCGTACGGGTGTCGGATCGGGGCGTCCGATTCCGGCGATGGAGCTGACGGTCAGCGCCACGAGCGCGTTGCGGGACAGCAGCCCGACCTTCACGGTCAAGATGCCTCGGGATATCAACACGGGGTACGTCGGGTTCTTCGACGACCAGCTCCCGGGGCCGGATAAGGAGATCGGCACCGCCGACCTGCACGACGGTGTCGCCACGCTCACGCCCCCCGCGCGGACGCTGCCCGACGGATCCAACGCGGTCCGCGCGTCCTACGCGGGCGAGGGGGATAAGTGGGCCCCGAACGTCTCCAACACCGTGACGGTGATGGTCGGCGTTGCCTGCCGGCGCGACGCGACGGTCCCCGATCCTCCGCCCGGCGGCGCGGTGTTCGCCCGGCCGATGCGCGATACCGCGTCGGGTCCGAACGTGGTGGTGATCGACGCGGGGCAGACGTGGACCGCGGGTTCGTGTCCGGGCGCTGATCAGGCGGCGGCGGAGGTCATCGCCCATCCGAGAGCGATTCAGGTGGGCGACGGTGGCGCGGTGTTGCTGACGCAGGTCGCCAATGCGCGGCGTACGTACTCTGCCTGGGGCGCCGCGGACGTCGGCTTTGAGGATCCGGCTCCGGACCTGTTCCCGGACAATCCGGACTTTCGGCCCACGCAGGCGCAGACGGTCAAGCCTGAGTTCCTGCTCGATAACTATGGCTCCTGCCGTGGCTGTTCGCTGAGGCGCGTCCGCATCGCGCTCAAGCAGCCACAGCTTCTCGGCCTCGACGCTTACCTGGGCGATCTGAGCGGCGCCGACCTCAGGGGCGCGAACCTGTCCGGCATCACCAGGCCGGCCACGTGCTGCAACGCGATGGACACGAACCGCTGGAACTTCGCGGGCGCGGACTTGAGCGGAGCCAATCTGTCGAAGGGCGCGTTCGAGCTGGCGAACTTCGACCGCGCGAACGTCACCGGGACCAACTTCGACGGCGCTGACCTGCTCGGCGCGAAGCTCACGTCCCTGCGGTACAGCCGGGCACCGAGCTTCGCCGGCGTGACGGTCGGCTGGCAGAGCATCGAGCGCGTCTGCACGCAGTTCACTGACAGCGATCTGGCCAGCGCGATCCTCAGCTTCGCGAAGGTCGTCGGCGACTGCCGCCAAACCCCGTTGTTGCCCGGCAGCTCGGTGTCGACGAGCGTGTTCGCCGGGATCCTCAAGGATTTCCGGGGCGCGGTGAACCTGGCCGG
>DATJRS010000224.1:0-17952 GCA_035504535.1 Solirubrobacteraceae bacterium
AGATCCTCGGGGGGATGGGGTACGCCGCGGAGTTCGACATGCAGCGCTACTGGCGCGACGTGCGCCTGTATCAGATCGGCCCAGTCACCAACGAAATGGTGCGCAACATCATCGCCCAAAACCTCGGCCTCGAACGCAGCTGGTAGAGGCGCCGCGATGGGTACCGCCGAGCAGTTCGGAGCCAACCGTCAACCGTGGGTACGACACGCCTCCGATTTCACGGCGTCTACCTGGGCCGATGCAATGTCGGCCGGCGACGAGTCGTACACGCACCAGCTGGTCGCGCCGCGATTGCTGGCCGCTCGCCTCGACCCGACCTGGGCCGAGCGGACTTACCTCTCTGCGCGGCTTGCGCCGGGGCTGATGTTCGACGCGGGCCGCGCCGTGTATCCGTACCGGGGCACTTCCAAGGCGTTTGTCAGCGTAAGCGTGCCCGGCGCGCAGCACGCGGTCCGCGCGGTGAAGGAGTTCGCGCCCGGCGACGATCCGGATGATCCGCAGGTCGGCGACGTGCGGATCGAGGTCGTCGAGCCGCTGCGCGAGCTCCGTATCACCCACGACGCAGCCGATGCTCCGATGCAAGTGGACCTCAGGTTCCGCGCGCGCGGCCCGATCGTGCCGAGCGACCGCAACATCATCGAGGTGGGCGGCGAGGTGGTGACCGACTACATGAACTTCTATCAGTCGGGTTACTACGAGGGCACGATCGAAATGGACAGGCGCCAGTACGAGATCGAGCCGGTCGCCGGCTTCCGCGACCGGGGATGGGGAATGCGCAAGCACGAGGGCGCGCCGCGGCGAGGATTCGTACTCTTTGCCGCGCTCGAGTTCGCGGACGCCGCGATGTGGCTGCTGCTGTACGAGTCGGCGAGTGCCAAGCGACACTTCACAAACGGCTGGCTCGCCGGTCCGGACGGGATCCGCGATACGGTCACGGGCTTGGACCACTGGCTTGAGCTAGAGGGTACGACGCTGCGGGCTGGGACCCTCGATCTCGAGTTCAGTTCCGGGGCGCGGCGGACGCTCGAGTTCACGGTCGATGGCCGGATCTTCCTGGCTGCCGGAGGCTACACGGCGCGCGAGGACTGGCCGCCGATCGGTCACAGCCGGTACGACACCGACGACGCGGAGGTGGTCGCGATGCTCGACGGTCAGAATGACCACGGCTGCTTGTGCGCGCTCGACGGTGAGCCGGGACACGGTTTCATCGAGACCGGGTTCGGCGTGCACGCTCGCTACCGGCCAGAGTCATGACGCCGGACACTCTGGGGGCCGTCATGCGGGAAGCGGCGGCGCGGTGGCCCGAGTCCACAGTCAGCTTCCCAGGCGAGTCGATCACGTTTCGCGAACTCGATCGGCGGGCCGACGACTTCGGTCGGCTCGTGTTGGCCGCTGGCGCGGAGCCGGGAGACAAGGTCGGGGTGCTGCTCGAGCCGTGTATCGACTTCATCGCGGCGCTGGTCGGCATTGCGCGTGTCGGCGCGACGATCGTGCCGATCAACGAGCGGTTCAAGGCGCGCGAGCTCAGCTATGTCTTGCGCCACGCAGATGTGACTGTGGTTCTGACCACGGACCGCGTGGCCGAGTTCCTGGACTTCCCGGGCCTGTTGAAGGAGGCCCTCGAGCTCGAACCAGCGCCGCTTCTGCGGAGTGTCGTCGTGTTCGGCGGCGGGCGCCAGCCCGTCGGCTTCAGGCCCGCTGGGGCGCTCGAGGACGCTGCCGCGGCGATCTCGCCGGAGCGCCTCGAAGCGGGCGTCACAGCCGAAGACTTGGCGCTCATCATGTACACGTCGGGCACGTCGGCGATGCCGAAGGGGTGCATGATCACCCACGATGCGTTCACGCAGCAGGGCCGGGCGATGGCCCACTCCCGCTACTTCCTCGAGCCGGGGGACTGCTTCTGGTGTCCGCTGCCGCTGTTCCACAACGGTGGTCTCGCGACCCTGATGGCGTGCCTGAGCTCGGGTGCGTCGTACGTCCACGCTGGGCGGTTCGACCCGGAGGTGGCGCTGGACCAGCTCGAACGGCACCGCTGCACGCACGCGATCCCGACGTTCGAGACGATCTGGCTGCGAGTTCTGGACCTTCCGCGATTTCGGCAGGCCGATCTCAGCTCGCTGCGCGTGACGCTTAACGCGGGCACGGCCGAACGGCTGCGACAGCTCCAGCAACGACTCCCGCACGCGGTGCAACTCGCCAACTACGGGCTGACCGAGGCTACGGGTCACCTGTCGGTGACGCTCCCCACCGACCCGATCGAGCTGCGCGTCAACACCGGAGGTCACCCTCTGCCCGGGATGGAGGTCAGGGTCGTCGATCCAGCCACCGGCGAAGACAGGTCCGCTGGCCAGGTGGGAGAGATCCTGTTCCGCGGGCCGATGCGATTCCGGGGCTACTGGAAGGATCCCGAGCTCACCGCGCAGATCATCGACCGCGACGGCTGGTGCCACTCGGGAGATCTCGGAACGGTCGACTCCGACGGCCGGGTGACATACGCCGGCCGCCTTAAGGACATGCTCAAGGTCGGCGGCGAAAACGTGGCCGCCGCCGAGGTCGAGGCGTTTCTCCTCACGCACCCGGCGGTAAACATCGTCGCGGTGGTGGGTGCACCCGATGCCCGTTACGTCGAGGTGCCGGCCGCGTACATCGAGCTCGTCGACGGGACCGAATGCACCGAGAACGAGATCATCGAGTTCTGCATCGGCCGGATCGCGACTTTCAAAGTTCCCCGCTACGTCCGGTTCGTCGACGAGTGGCCGATGTCCGGGACGAAGATCCAGAAGTTCGTCCTGCGCGAGCAAATCGAGGGCGAGCTACGTTCGCAGGGAATCACCGAGGCGCCGCTCGTGCGGACTCAGCGAAACATGCCGCGCCTGAGCGAAGCCACCTGACGGTCGAGGTCGGCGCGAAGCTGGGCGTCGATCGTCTCCTGGACCGGCGCGGGCTGGGTCGACAGCCACCGCAGCGCGTCCGCGAGTTCCCCCAGCAAGGCGGCGCGCGCCTCGGACGGCGCGGGCGACTCGTCGGGCTCAGGTCGCGTCCCCCAGCCGGCTTGCCTGAGTACCTCGAGGAGCCGGCGTAACTCGTCGTTCCGGCGCCGGATCGGCTCAGGCGCCCAGTCGAGCTCGTTGGCCAGGTTGCCGAGCAGCTCCGCCGCGGCCTTGCACTGCATCTGCGCAAACGGATCGTGGACATGGGGCGATACGTCCTCGGCCAGAGCGCGGGCGATCCCGTCCAGCAGCCGGCGAGCAGACTCAGGCATCAGGGTGCAGGTCGGCCATCACGTGGCGCAGGAGGTACGGCTGTTGGCGGCTGAACGCCGCGTACCGGAGATCCCGAGTATCTCCATCCGCGAACAGTCGGGCCGCGACGTGGAACAAGGTGGCCGATCGTACGTCGTTGAACAAGAGCCAGAACTGGAGTGCGCTGAGGCTGACGTCCCAGCCCGCCTCCTCCGCGTACGCGGCCAGAAGCTCGTCCACGGTCAGCAGTCCGCTCGGTATTCCGAGCTTCCCGCGGTACAGCCGGTGCGCGAAGTTCGCCAGGTCCTCGACGGGGTCGCCGACGTGCGCGAGCTCCCAGTCGAGCATTGCGACGACCTCGTCGTCTCGCAGGATCGCGTTGCCGATCCGGAAGTCGCCGTGAACAAGCGTCCGGTGTCCGCTGACCGCATCGGCGTTGGCCGCGAGCCACCCGAACGCGCGCTCGAGCACTGGCTCGGGGGCCTCGCGCGACTGTTCGTAGACCCGCTCGAAATGGGAGATCTCGGCGGTCGGCGAGAGATCGTCGATGCCGCGAAGCCCGGCCGGCAGCGACGACAGCGGGACGGCGTGGATCGCGGCGAGTATTTGCACCAGCTTGCGACCGACTGCGGTCCGGTGAGCGTCGTCGCGGAAGTACGTGTGCGTATTCCATGGGGCCGGGACATCGCCTTCCACGTGCTCCATGAGGAACAGCGGACGTCCGGTTGCGCTGCCCGGGGCGTCGATCCAGAGCGGCTCCGGTAAAGGGATTCCGGGCGCTGAGCGCAGCGCCTGCGCAAGCTCCCACTGGCCGGGGACGTCATAGGGCGCAGCCAACCCGGCCTCCGGAACGCGCCGTGCGATCAGCCGCTGCTTACGGTGACCGTCCGCGGTCCAGGCGGCCGTGAGGTCCCACGTTTCCCACGAGAAACCTTCGATGTGCCGGCGCAGGCCGGTGATCGTGAGATCATCCGCATCGAGCTGGCGGGCCAGGAACGAGCGCAGCCCGCCGCCCACGTCCTCTCCCTCGCCCATCGCTAGCCCGGTTCCGTTGGTGTGTGCTTGGTCCGCTCGCGTGCACCGGCTGGCGAATCGGGTCGCAGCCGTCGGCGAAGCTGCAGAAGACCTTCTTGATCGAGCCCGTTGGCAGAGAGCCACGCGACGGTTCCCCCGAACCGGTCGTCGACGAGCTCGAGGACGCGTTCCATCACGCCCGCCGCCGGCGCGAGGGTGCGCGGATCGTGGCTCTCGACCTCGGCGCGGTAGGTCGACGAGCTCACCAGTCGCGCCCAGATTCGCTCGATTCGCTCTCCAGTGGCCAGGTAGTCCGACACGATCGCGTCGCGCTGGACCCCGGCCGCGTCGAGCGCCAATGCGACCACGACCCCGGTGCGATCCTTACCGGCCGCGCAATGGACGAGGACCGCACGCTGTGCGCCGGCGATCGTGCGGAGCGAGGAGACGATCGAATCCGGGCGGCGGCTGAGATAGCTCAAGTACGCGCGCACCACCGGAGGCTCCTCCGACCATTCGCCGTCGCTGGGGCGCTTCCACGGCTTGATCGTGTCGAGCTCGAAATCGGTGTTCGACCCGGATTCCGGGTAGAGCGAGCGGTGCTCGATCCGGACCGTGGGCTCGGCGGTCATCGGGCCCGGCCCCTCGCGCTCGACCTCCATCTCGGTCCGGAGGTCGAGCACTACCCCGACCGAATGGTCGTGGACGAGTCGGTGCACGTCGCGCGGGCTGAGTGACTGAAGGTTGTCGGCGCGCACCAGCGCACCGCGAACCACCGTGCGGGCGTTCACCGCGCCGTCGAGAGCGATCCAGTTCACGCGGGCATCTCCGGCCGGCTGGCTGGCTCCTCCAGCAGGCGCTCACGCAGCGCGAACCGCTGAATCTTGGTGGCGGACATCGGCCAATCGTCCGACGCGACGAACCGAATCAGCCTCGGGACCTTGAACGATGCGATTCGCCCGCGGCAGTGCTCGATCAGCTCGTGCTCAGTCGCGGTCGCGCTGTCCTGAAGCTCGACGAATGCAGCGGGTACCTCGACCAGTTTCGGATCGGGCATACCGACGACCTGGGCGAGCTTGACGGCGGGGTGCGCGTATAGCTGCGCCTCGACCTCCTGGGGCGCGACGTTCTCGCCGCCGACCTTCAGCGTCTCCTTGGCCCGGCCCAGGAACTGCACCTGACCTTTCTCGTCCATCTGACCGAGGTCGGTCATCGTCACCCAGCCATCCGCGAGGACTGACTCGACCGTCTTCTCGGGCGACTTGTAGTAGCCCTCGAGAGTGTTGAAACCGCGGAACTGGATGATCCCCGGCTGCCCGGCGCCGAGCACGCTGCCGTCCTCGCCCACGACCCGGATCTCGAGGCCGGGCTGCGGGCGCCCGGTGGTGTTGATCCGGTCCTCGAGCGGATCGTCGATCTGTGTGGTCGTGACCGCTCCGCCTTCGGTCCCGCCGTACATCGTCATGCCGACCGCGTCGGGTAGCCGTTCCTGGAAGCCGGCAAGCATCTCCGGGGGCGCGGTGTTGAGGAACGTTCGCAGCGAGCGCAGATCGGTGTCCGCAAAGCGCGGGTGGCCGAGGAACGCCTCCATGATCGGCTGGTAGGCCGGGTAGAACTGGGTCACACGCTCGCGCTCCATGGCCTGCAGACAGCGCCCGGCATCCCACGTGTAGTCGCTGATGAACGTCGCTCCGTGGCCCGTGATCCACGTCAAGCAGCCGAGCGCCGCCACGTGAAACAGCGGGAGGCCGTTCCAGTGGCGGTCCTCGGCCGTCGTGTCGAAGATCCGCCCCGTGCCCATCCATGCGCGGACGAACGCCTCGTGGGTGAGCAGGGCTCCGCGCGGTGCCGAAGTCGTCCCGGACGTGTAGAGGATGATCGCGATGTCGCGGACGCGCAGACCCTCGACGCGGGCGCGGAGCGCGGCGTCGAACTCCTCCCCGTCGAGACCGTCGAACGCGGCCCGCGACAGAATCCCGTCGCTCTCCTTTCGGCCCATCATCACGACCGCACGAAGCATCGGGTGCCGTGTCAGGCTCAGATGGAGCGGATCGGGCGAGCCGGCCAGGCCGGGCAGCGACTCGTGCAGCCGCGCGGCGAAGTCGATGTGGTCGTCGGCGTAGTCGTGGGTAAGGAGTGCGACCAGATCGGCGTTCTCGACGATTGAGTCGACTTCGTTCCTGCGGTAACGGGCGTTGAGGGGGACGACGACGGCGCCCGCCAGCGAGGCGCCGAAGAACGTCGCCACGAAGTCCGGATGGTTGGTCATCAGCAGCCCGACGTGCTCTCCTCGGCGCACGCCGAGCGCGACCAGAGAGCGCGCCACCGCCCATGCACGGTCCGCCAGCTCGCCGTAGGACCAGCGCGTGTCCGGGAATACGAGCGCCTCCCGGTCGGGCTCGCGCCGTGCGGAGCGGAGCAGCAGATGGCCAAGCGGCATCACGTCGTGTGCCAGGGTCACCTCTGCGTGGCTCATATCTGCGCCGCTGCGCACGCGCGATCTAGCGCGTGGGCAGCGCCTCAGCCAGCACGTAGGACGTTATCTCGGTGTACCACCACGACATTCGCTCCTCGGCCATCGCGGGCGAGATCGGGACCTGAGGCTCGCGCCCGGCGTTCTCGGCGTCTGCTCGCTCGGCGCGCGACCACACAATCGCGTCCAACGCCCGCCGGGCGCCCCCCTTGGGGATGTCGTACAGCGCGAGATACCCCCAGGGGCAGCTCTTGTTGAAGCGCACGCCCTCGGCACGGCGGAACCGCTGCGCGGCGACCACGCCGTCGATCTTCTGGAGCAGGTCGGGCACGTGGCGCTCGCCATACCAGGCGTTGAACGCGTCATCCTCGCCCGGCGCCGAGTTGGTTAGGACGACGAGCTTGTCGAACGGGCCGTCGCCGGCGCTATCGACCGCCCGTCGCGACCCGATCGCCTCGAACCACCACGAGCACGCTGGGCCGTCGACGTCGTCGATCAGCGGCGGCCGCCTTTGGATCACGCTTGTGGACGCGGCCACGGCCCGTCCCGACTCGACGTCGTAGAGCGCGAGGAACCCGTACGGATGGTCGAGGTCGTCGAAGGCGACCTGCATGCGCCGTCCGCCGATCATGTGATCGGCGGCCAGCACCTCGGGCAGGTGCTCTGAGTCGTACCACGAGTTGAAGGCGTCCTCTCGGCCGGCCTTTGCATTTGTGAAGGCCAACATCACGTCCGGCATCGTCTTCTCCTCTGTCTCGGTCTCCAGAAAATCTACCAATCGGTTGGCGGAACGCTAGGGTGTGCCGCTGGGGACGCTCGCATCGAGCGCTCGCGGGGCGGGTCGAGTGAGCAGAGGCCCGGGTGACGATGATCCCGGGAGGGCTGCATTTACCGTGACGCCGAAGCGCGCCCATGCGATGGTCATCGACTGCGTCAAGCCGATCACCTCGGCCTCGGCCGAGGACCAGTTCGAACCCGCCCAGCCGGCGTAGTTCCGGGACACCAAGATCCGAGATTCGATATTCTACCAAGCGATTGGTAGAGGTGCTAAGATAGCCGCCCAAATGGGCTCCGCCCTGACCACCGAGCCGGAGGACCTGGTAGCCCGCGCGCTTTCAGTTCACCCGGCGTGAGGTCGCTTCGTGCGTCGTCCGGTCACAGTTATCGACAGCACCGGGGTCTAACTCACCCCAACCCGTGGCTAACTAAAACGACCAAACAACCGGTTGACAGAATTCGACGGATCGCCGTACACTTGAATTGACAATCCGAAGTAAGCCTGATCAGTCGTGTGCTTGATTCGGCATGCTTGTGAGGAGTGAGAGACATATGAAAGTAAGGATGCGGAGAGTCGGTCGCGGACTAGCTGCCGTGTGTGTTGTGGGGGCGGCCATGGCGGTCGCGGCGTGTGGCAGTAGCAGCTCCAACTCTTCGTCGGGTGGTTCCTCCGGAGGGTCCGCGAGCACGGGCGGTTCGAGCTCGAGCCCCGTCAAGCTGATGATCATCGCATCGGTGAACAGTCCGATCCAGTCGTTCCCCGAGGTGCAGGCCGCGGCCGACGTCGCGGCGAAGAACGTCAACGCGGCCGGCGGGATTCGCGGCCACAAGGTCGAGATTCTGTTCTGCAACAGCGCGTCCGACCCGAACAAGGCCCAGGACTGTGCCCGGACCGCGGTGCAGGACAAGGTCGACGCCGTCATCGGCCAGATCGACATCTTTACCAACCTGAATGTCCCCATCCTGCAGGCCGCGGGCATCCCGGATATTGGGCTCAGCTCTAACGGCAACCCGATCGACTTCACCAACCCCGATGTCTATCCGCTCCAGGCGGGCACCTTCGGCGGCTACCTCGCCGAGGCAGCCGGTCTCAAGGAGCTCGGCAAGACGCGCATTGCCGTGGCTACCGCCGACGTCCCGTCCGCGATAGTGAACGCAAAGGGCATCGAGGCTGCGTCGAAGATCGTAGGCGTCAAGTTCGAGGGCTACGTGACGATCCCCGACACCGGCGTGACCGACTATTCGCCGTATGCCGAGAAGCTCGCCAAGCTGAACCCGCAGGGCATCGTCAACATCCTCAGCCCGGCGCCTGACCTGGGAATTCTCAAGGCGGCCCAGTCGATCGGGCTCAACGTCCAGTGGCTCAACCAGGCGCAGGCGTTCGGAGAGCAGGAGGCGGCGCAGGCCAACGGCTTGGGCAACGGCATGCTGATCACCTCACCGTTCCCCTCCGTCCGCTCCACCCAGTACCCGCTAATCCAGGCGTTCGATTCGCAGATGGAGGCGGCCGGGATCTCGCCGCAGAACACCTCGGCGACCACGTATCCGCACTGGATGCTCGGCATCAACAGCTGGCTGACGGTGTGGGGGATCGACAAGCTCGCGCAGACGTTCACGGGCGACATCACCCCGGCATCGCTGAAGACGGCGCTCGGCACGGCGACCAACCTGCAGTTGCCGGGCGGCTTCGTCTGGTCTCCCGCGACGCCAGGGCCGAAGGGTTATGACCGGGTATCGAATTGGACTCAGTACTTCCTGACCATCAAGAACGGACAGCTCGTTACGACGAACCTGAAGCCGTACAGCTCAGCTCCCGTCGCAGCGGCTCTCTGACCCACCGAAACGCACCAATGAGCGGTCCGGCACAGACCGGGCCGCTCTTTAGGCGAGAGACCCGTAGACCAAGGGCATGACGACCGCAATCGAATTCGCCGTCCTCGGCCTCGGCACGGGCGCCGCCTATACGTTGCTCGCCCAGGGGCTCGTCCTCATCTACCGCGGCAGCGCGGTGGTCAACTTCTCTCAGGGCGCGCTGGCCATGGTCAGCGCGTTCCTCTATTTCCAACTCCATCAGCAGGCCGGCTGGGCTTTCTTGCCGGCCTTCATAGTGTCTGGCGGCGCCACGGTGGTGATCGGGCTGGCGATCTACCAGTTGATCATGCGTCCGCTGGCCGGCGCCGCCCGAGTGACCGCGGCGATCGCCACCCTGGGGATCCTGATCCTGCTCGAGGGGATCGCGACCCTGATCTGGGGCACCCAGCCCCGCGGAGTCAACTCCGAGCTGCCCACCCATACGCTGAGGATCGCGGGCGTGGTGGTCGGCGAGGACAAGGTGATCCTGTTCGGAATCGCGATCTTGATCACGATCGCGCTCTGGGTCTTCTCGCGGCGGACCCGGCTGGGACTCGCTCTGACCGCCAACAGCGAGAACCGACGCGCCGCCTCGGCCCTCGGCTGGTCGCCGCACCGCCTCGGCATGTTCACCTGGGGTCTCGGCGCCGCGCTCGCGGCGGTCGCCGGCATCCTCCTGGCGCCGATCACCGGTGCGACCGTCGATCAGATGCCGCTGCTCGTGATCCCGGTGCTGGCCGCGGTCTTGATCGGCCGTTTCGACTCGTTCCCGCTCACCCTGCTTGCCGCGACACTAATCGGGATCGGGCAGTCAGAGATTTCCAACTACTGGTCGCTGCCCGGCGCCGCGCAGGCGGTCCCGTTCGCCGTGATCATCGTCTACTTGATGATCCGTGGCGAGCAGCAGCTCACCCGGACCAGCTTGGCCGAGCGACTGCCGGAGATCGGCAGCGGACGGATCCGGCTGCGCACCGCGATCCCGGCGATCGCGATCCCTGTTGTGATCATCGCGACGGTCAGTTCCCCGAACTTCATCTCGGGTCTCACCGTCTCGCTCGCGTGGGCGATCATCCTTCTGTCCGTCGTCGTCGTGCTCGGCTACACGGGGCAGCTGTCGCTGGCCCAGTTCGCCATCGGCGGCCTGGCCGCGCTTGCCGCCGGGCACCTCGTGGCCAACCTGCACTTCCCGTTCTGGCTGGCCGTGGTGATCTCGGTCGGTGCGTGCGTGCCGCTCGGCATGGCGCTCGCGCTCCCGGCCGTGCGCACCCGCGGCATCAGTCTCGCGATCGTGACCCTCGGTCTCGCCGTGGTCGCCTCTGAGTTGATCTTCAACAACGGCTCGATCACGGGCGGCTACGACGGGATCCAGGTCGGCGCGACGAAGCTGTTCGGTTGGGACATCGACACGATTCTTCATCCGACGCGCTACGTCCTCGTTGTCTTCGTCCTGCTCGTGCTGTGCTCGCTGCTGGTGGCTGACGTACGGCGCGGCACCTCCGGTCTGCGCCTGATGGCGACGCGAACGAACGAGCGGGCGGCGGCCGCTCTCGGAGTCAATGTCGTCGGCGCGAAGCTGTTCGCCTTCGGGTTTGGCGCCGCGCTGGCTGGGCTGGGCGGAATCCTGATCGCGTTCGCCAACGAGAGCATCACCTTCTCGAACGTGTATGCCCCGCTCCAGTCGATCCAGGCGAGCGCTTACGGGATCGTGGGTGGCGTCGGCTACGTGGGCGGGGCACCTGTCGGCTCCACGCTGGCCCAGGGCGGAATCGGCAACTGGCTCCTGAACACGATCTTCCCCAACGCGAACCCCGTCTGGCTCACGGTCCTCGCCGGCGTCTCTCTGATCATCCTCGTGATCATCCAGCCCGACGGGGCGATGAAGGCGAACATCGACACGATCCGGCGCATCACCGGCCTGGTCAGCCGTCGCGGCGGGGCCGTCACAGCGCCGGAGGTCGAGGTCTCGGCGCCGGCCGCGGGGTCGACCGCGCTCGAGCGCTCGATCAGCCCGCAGCCGCTGTCGGTCCGCGACGTCTCGGTTCGCTTCGGGGCCGTCAAGGCGGTCTCCGGCGTCTCCCTCGAGCTCCGGCCGGCTGAGGTCGTCGGCCTGATCGGACCCAACGGCGCCGGCAAGACCACGCTGGTCGATGCGATCACCGGATTTGTGCGAATCACCAGCGGTGAGGTCACGCTGGGCGAGGAGCGGATCGACGGCCTGCGGCCCTACCGCCGCGCCCGCGCGGGCGTCAGCCGGTCCTTCCAGTCGCTCGAGCTGTTCGAGAGCGCGACGGTCGAGGAGAACCTTCGCGTCGCCTGCGACGCCGGCAGCCCGGTCCCCTACCTGACCGACTTCGTCCGACCGCGGACCGCCGCGCTCACCCCGGAGGGCATCGCGGCGCTGAGGGAATTCGGGCTCGAGGACGCCCTGCACGTCCTGGTCCGAGACCTCTCATACGGGCGCCGGCGCCTCGTGGCAATCGCCCGCGCCGTGGCCGCCGGCAGCTCGGTGCTGCTGCTCGACGAGCCGGGCGCCGGACTGAGCGAAGCCGAGACCCGCGAGCTCGGCGTCGTCGTCCGCCGCCTGGCTGACGAGTGGGGCCTGGGCGTGATCGTCATCGAGCACGACATGAAGTTCGTGATGAGCGTCTGCGACCGGATCGTCGTCCTCAACAACGGCGAGAAGATCGCAGAGGGCACCCCCGCCGAGGTGGGGGCCGACCCGGCGGTCATCTTCGCCTACCTCGGGGTGACGGGGGAGACGCAGGACACCTCCCGACCGGCCGACCAACCGTCCGCGGGAATCGCCGCGACCACGAAGGGAGCTTAGAGCCGTGGCACCGCTGCTGGACGTTTCCGGGATGTCCGCCGGCTACGACGGTCACCCGTTCGTGCATGACATCAACCTGTACGTCGAGGCCGGAGAGGTCGTCACGCTGCTGGGTGCGAACGGGGCCGGCAAAACGACGACGCTGCTCGCCTTGAGCGGAGACTTGACTCCGCTCGCGGGGTCCGTCGAGTTCAACGGCGCGAAGAAGAAGATGCCGCTCTACCGCATGGCCCAGCGCGGGCTGGCATTTGTCACCGAGGAGCGGTCGGTGTTCATGCGCCTCTCCGTCGCCGAGAATCTCCGGGTCGGCAACTGCGACATCGACAGGGTGCTCACCCTTTTCCCGGAGCTCGACCCGCTGCTCGACCGCCGAGCGGGAAACCTATCCGGCGGCGAGCAGCAGATGCTCACGCTCGGGCGTGCCCTGGCCCGCCCGACCAAGCTACTGCTGATAGACGAGCTGTCGCTCGGTCTTGCGCCGCAGATCGTCGCCCGCCTGCTGCAGGCGGTTCGCCAAGCCGCAGACGACGGGCTGGGCGTGCTAATCGTCGAGCAGCACGTCGAGGCGGCGCTCCGTCACGCCGATCGCGCCTACGTCTTGCAGCGCGGTCGGATCGTGCTCGAGGGTCCCTGCTCGGAGATCGCCGGCAAGGTGCGCGACCTCGAGGAGTCCTATCTCGCCTCCTCGGGCGGCCACGCACTGGCCAGCGCCGGGGCGGCGAATAGCGCAGCGCCTGATCAAGCGCGCGGGCCGGGCGCCATCTAGGATGCTGACCAGCGAGCGAAGGTGACGGTGACGGCGTACCCGTCACTCGAGCACGCCGAGTGCCCGTTTCATCTGTTTACGGAACTCCGCGCAGACGCGCCGGTCACGCGCGTGCCAGCCAGCGGTGACTACCTCGTCTCCCGGTACGAGGACGTCGCCTATGCGCTGCGGGAGACCGACCGCTTCTCCAGCGACGTCGGATCGGGCGGCCCGCGTGAAAACGCGGACGGCTACCTCTCGATGCTCAACAGTGACCCGCCCGAGCACGCCGCGAAGCGCCGCCTGGCCTTTCAGCCGTTCCGCCCGGTGCGGCTGCGGCAGTACGAGCCGATGATCCGCCAGTCCGCCGACCGGCTGATCGACGCATTCGTCGGTGCGGGTGAATCCGACCTCGTGGAGGCGCTCGCCACCCCGCTGCCAATCATTGTCACCAGCGAGATGATGGGACTTCCGGCCGACGACTTCGAGGAGATTCGCGACTGGTCGACGCTCGAGGGCTCCGGACAGTTCTACCTGCCGGAGGACGAGCGGCGCGCCGAGGTGGCCAAGGACAAGCGGATGGTCGCCTACCTCGTCAAGGCGCTTGCCGACCGTCGCGAGAACCCCGGCGACGACGTCCTGAGCGAAATGATCGCTGCGCAAATCGCCCGCGATGGAGAGTACGACGAGCTCGTCGTCACCGCCGAGGGGGCGGTGCTGCTGCTCGGCGGAATCGTCACCACCGCGCACCTGATCTCAAGCGTTCTGCTGCTGCTCGTGCAGAACCCCAAAACGATGGCAGCCGCACGTGCGGATCACGGGCTGATCCCGGATCTGCTCGAGGAGGCGCTACGCGTCGAGAGCCCGGTGCAGTGGCGGCCGCGCCGTTGCCTGAAGGACACCGAGCTGAGTGGCGTGACGATCCCAGCCGGAGCGACCGTGCTGCTGTTGCTGCAGTCGGCGAACCGGGACGAGGGTTACTTCGCCGATCCCGATCTGTTCCAGGCGGGGCGGCCCAACGTGAAGCGGCACGTCGGGTTCGGTCTCGGCGCTCACTTCTGCATCGGTGCGCCGCTGGCCAGGCTCGAGGGGACGGTCGCGCTGGAGCGTCTGTTCCGCCGCGTGGAGGACATCGAGCTGGCCGTGCCGGCCGAGGAGATCGCCCATCTCCCAAGCGTGCTGTTCCGGGGCCCGCGCCGGCTTCCGGTCAAGTTTCGCGCGGCGTGAGGCCGGGTCGAGGGCACTGCGCCGAGTCGCTCTCGCGGCGAGTCTCGTTCAGGCGGCCCCAAAGGCGAGCCAGCCGCCGTCGACCGCGACGGTCTCGCCGGTGAGGAAGGATGCTTCGGGGCTCAGCAGGAAGGCGGCGACCGATGCCACTTCCTCAGGAGTGCCGATCCGGCCCAGCGGGGTGCGCCGCTCCATGCGGGCGCGGTCGACGTTCCCGGCCTCGATGTGATGGGTGAGCAGTTCGGTCTCGATGTGACCCGGCGCGACGCCCACGACCCTGATCTCGGGCGCCCACTCGACCGCGAGAACGCGCGTCATCGCGACGACCGCGGCTTTCGAGGTCGCATAGGCGATACGGCCCGGCATCCCCCGATAACCGCTCATCGACGACAGGTTGACAATCACCCCTTCGTCCATCACCCCCGCCGCGGCCTGCGCGAACAGGAACGAGGTGGTGACATTGCCATGCATCACATGTTCGAACGTCTCGCGCGACATCGTGCGCGCTGGTTCGAGGATCGACAACCCCGCGTTGTTGACCAGTCCGTCGAGACGTCCCTGGCGCTCGGCGAACGCCGTCACGGCGCGGCGCGCGCCCTCGGGGTCGTCGACCGCGACCGCGAGCGGGGTCGCGCGTTCGCCGAGGCGAGCGGCTGCGTCCTCGGCGCGGGCCTGGTCGCGCGAGGTGACACCGACGTGCGCGCCGTCGGCGAGCAGCCGCGCCGCGATCGCGTACCCGATTCCCCGGGTCGCGCCCGTGACAACAATCGCGCGGTCCGAGAGGTCGACCGTCATGTCAACACGGTGGGAAGCACGCGAGCGCCAGATTACCGCATAAAAAACAGCCGGTCGTTTGGTTGGTAGGCGGTAGCCTATATGGACCGTCGTCTGTTACAGCGACCGAGAAGGAGACGAACATGAGCACGGGAGTCCCGGATGGGTTCGAGCGGTTCGCCCACATCCAGGAAATAAAGGATCTGGCGCTGCGCTACGCCTTGTACATCGACACGCGCGACCTCGAGCCGTTCCCCGATCTATGGACGCCCGCCGACGAGCCTGCGCCGCCGCCGGAGCTGAATGGCGCGACGTTCCGCGACGGAGTCGATCGCTTCTTTCGAAGCTCGACTGCGTCCGTGCACCTCGTAGCCAACCATCTCGTCACGCTGCACGACGATCGCCACGCGAGCGGGACGGTGTACTGCTGGGCGCAGACGGACCGCACCTCGGCCTGGGTCTCGCAGATGGTCCTCTACCAGGATCGATACCTGCGCTGTGAGGACGACCGCTGGCGGTTCGAGACGCGCCGGCACCTGCTGTGGTACGGCCTGCCCGCCCCGGTTCACCCCCGCCAGCAGGAGCCGATGGTCTGGCCCGGCGGTGACATCCACGGCAACGGGTCGTTCGGGCGCGGCTCACTGCCCGAGGGCTTTCCCACCTATCGCGCCTTCTGGGGGCTCGAGCCAGGCGAGTCGGTCGACGGCGCGCCGACGTCCGAGGGCGAGGCGCGATGACCTCGATCGATTTCACGAGTCGCACCGCGGTCATCACCGGCGCGGGACGCGGGCTCGGCCGCGCCTACGCGTTCGACCTGGCCCGTCGCGGCGCCAGACTCATCGTCACCGACCTGCCAGCGACCGGGCAGGAGCCGTCACCCGCCGACGCGGTGGCCGATGAGATCCGTGGCCTGGGTGGCCGCGTGCAGACGAGCTACGCCGACATCACGACGCCTCAGGGCGCGGCCGAGATCGTCTCCGTCGCGCTCGAGCAGTTCGGCCGAATCGACGTCGCGATCAACAACGCCGGCTACCTGCGTCCGGGCCGCTTCCCTGACCTGAGCGACGCCGACTACGACGCGATGCTCGACGTGCACCTGAAGGGAACGATCAACGTGTGCCGCGCGGCGTTCGAGCCGATGGCCGCGGCTGGCTACGGGCGAATCGTCAACACCTGCTCGAACGCGGGCGCGTTCGGGATGCCGGCCATGGCCAACTACGCCGCGGCGAAGTCGGCGCTGATCGGGTTCACGAGGACGCTCGCCGCCGAGGGCGCCGCAGTGGGCATCCGCGCTAACTGCGTGCTGCCCAACGCCGAGACGACCATTTCCAAGAACACGCCGATCCCCGGCGATCAGGCCGCGCAGGGTGGGACGCGGATGTACAAGGCGCAGCTGGCCGACCGCTTCCATCCGGATACGGTCGCGCCGCTCGTCACCTTCCTGGCCAGCGAGGAATGTGAGGTGAGCGGCGAGCTTTACTCGGCACTGGCGGGCCGCTTTGCCCGCGTGTTCATCGGCGTCACGGACGGCTGGGGCGGTGTCAGCGAGGATCCGAGCACCGCGGAGGACGTGGCTCAGCACCTCGACGAGATCCGCGACCTGTCGCGGTATGAGGTGCCGGTGTCCGTCGTCGACGAGTACCGGATCGTGGCTGAGCGGCTGGCGCTCCGATGAAAGAGACGTCGTGCTGTTTCCTTTACCGGTGGGGTTGGGTCGGCTCGGAGCCCGCCGGCTATGTCGCGACGGTCTTTCACAGCGGCTCGATGAGTGACCGCCCGAACCGCTCGATCGCGACCAGCGTCTCAGCGTGGCTCGGGCCCGTCGGGTGGCGCATCCGCACCGCCATGTAGTCCGGCGCCGGTTCTCTCAAGCCACTCCTGCGCGGTCCCCCTCACCTCGTCGCCGTCTCCGTACAGGAACCGGCCGGGGGCGAGCCGCTCGAGTCTGAAGTCATCCCTCGAATGGATGTCGTTCACCCATGGCTCGAACTCTTCGAGGTACACGCCGACGTCGAAGTACAGCCGGTGGACCTTCATGGGGTGGGGCGCCCACAGTTCCTCGCACTCCTCCCGGCTGTCGCCGATCCAGGCCTCACGGAACAGCCCGACGCTGGCCGGCCGGCCAAGCGCCGCCGCCTGCTCGCGGTACCGGTCCGCAAGGCGAGCCGCCACGTCGATGTCCCGTTCCGGGTCGCAGACCCACCGAGCGGCGCGGGCGGCGGCGCGGGCCAGGCCCTTCGAGCCGTGGGCGCCGATCCACACCGTCGGGTGCGGGGCGCTGAACGGCGCCGGCGTGACGTGCCCCTTGCGCTGGAAGAACTCGCCGTGGTATTCGAACGGACGGTTCGACCAGCGCAGCTCGAGGATGTCGAGGATCTAGTCGGTGATCGCCCCGGCTTGGCCCCGGGGGCGTCCATAGAGCTCGAAATCGACCGGAACGTGTGCCGTGCCGGGCCCGAGAATCACCCGGCCGCCCGTAGCGTGGTCGAGCATCAGCACGTCCTCGGCGAGACGGACCGGGTTGTGGAGAGACGTAGCCAGGACCATCGTGCCGAGCTTGATCCGACTCGTGCCCGCGGTCAGCCAGCCAAGCGCGAGCAGCGGCGAGACGATGGCGCCGCCGCGGGTCTGGTGGAACTCCGGGAGAAACACGGCGTCGAGCCTGGTCTCGGTGCCGAGGGGTCCCGGTTTTCGCGGTCCGAGCGCGGGTTTCTCGCCAGTCGGCGCCCCGCCCGGGGCAGAATGGAGATTCACGCGGCTATGGCGCGGTTTTCTCGCCTCTCGTCGCCGGGCAGGCGGCGGGTGGCGAGTTATGCGCCCGACCCGCGACCCGCTACCGCGAACCCGAACCCGCCCGCCCCCGGGGGGCGCCGGGGATTCAAATTCAACCAACCATTTGGTAAATTTTGGGTGTTGGGGTTGTCTGTTGTTTTCGCGGAGCGTGCGAGAGGAGCGGTGGGTGGATTTCAGTTTTAGTGATGAGGAGCAGGATTTCCGTCGTTCTGTTCGGGATTGGGTGAAT
>DATJRS010000225.1:0-3487 GCA_035504535.1 Solirubrobacteraceae bacterium
CGGTCGCCCAGGAACACGTTGTCGCCCATCGCGATCTCGTCGCCGTAGTAGAGGACGGGCGAGCCCGGAAGCGAGAACAGGATCGCGTGCATCAGCTCGATCTCATCGCGGCCGTTGTCGAGCAGCGGGGCCAGGCGCCGGCGGATGCCCAGGTTCAGCTTCATCCGCGGGTCCTTGGCGTACTCGGCGTACATGTAGTCGCGTTCCTCGTCGGTGACCATCTCGAGCGTGAGCTCGTCGTGGTTACGCAGGAACAGGCCCCACTGGCAGCTCTCAGGGACGGTCGGGGTCTGCTCGAGGATCTCGTAGATGGGGACCGCCTCCTCGCGCCGGATCGCCATGAACATGCGCGGCATCACCGGGAAGTGGAACGCCATTTGGCACTCGTCGCCCTTGCCAAAGTACTCGACCACGTCCGCAGGCCACTGGTTGGCTTCGGCGAGCAGGACGCGGTCGGGGTAGTTCTCGTCGACCTCTTTGCGGACGCGTTTGAGGTAGGCGTGGGTCTCGGGCAGGTTCTCGCAGATCGTGCCCTCGCGCTCGAACAGGTAGGGCACGGCGTCGAGCCGGAAGCCGTCGAGGCCGAGGTCGAGCCAGAAGCGAAGCACCTCGAGCATGGCCTCCTGGACCTCGGGGTTGTCGTAGTTGAGGTCGGGCTGGTGGGAGAAGAAGCGGTGCCAGTAGTACTGGCCGGCGACCGGATCCCAGGTCCAGTTGGACGCCTCGGTGTCGATGAAGATGATCCGCGCGTCGCTGTAGCGGTCGTTGGTGTCCGACCAGACGTACCAGTCGCGTTTTGGCGAGTCCCGGCTCGAGCGTGACTCCTGGAACCAGGGGTGGTCGCTCGAGGTGTGGTTCATGACCAGGTCGGCGATCACGCGGATGCGGCGGGCGTGGGCGGCGTCGATCAGCTCGTGGACGTCCTCGACGTTGCCGTAGTCGGGGTGGACCGTGGTGAAGTCCGCGATGTCGTAACCGCCGTCCCTGAGCGGCGATCGGTAGAACGGGAGCAGCCAGATGCAGTCGATCCCCAGCCACTGGAGGTAGTCGAGCTTCTCGGTCAGGCCGCGGAAGTCACCCGAGCCGTCGCCGTTGGCGTCGAAGAAGCCGCGGATGTGGATCTCGTAGAAGACGGCGCGCTTGAACCACAGCGGCTCGTGCTCAAACCACTGCCGGGTCTGCACCTGCGCCGCAGCGACGTCCTCCGGCGGGTCCTGCGCCGGCGCGGTCCGGGTCTCGGCCGCGATCAGGTGGGTGAGGGTCGGCGGGCCGACGCCCATCAGATTTCGACCCGCACGAGGTGTGCCTGGCGGACGCCGGGCTCGAGCCGGATGAAGTTGGCGCCGATCCGCCATAAATAGCGCTCGTCGGTCAACAGATCATGGGCGGTGAAGGTCGGCGGGAGGCCGAGGTTGGCGGGCACGATCGCCAGGCCCTCCTGGGGTTGATGGGGGTCGAGGCTGACGACGGTGATGATCGTGTTCCCCGGTGAGTGCTTGGCGTACGCGATCAGGGCGTCGTTGGCCGTGTCGAGGAAGGTTATGTTGTCGAGGTCGTGGAGGGCGGCGTTCTCGCGCCGGATCTCGTTCAGGCGCTTGATGTACGGCAGTAGCGGGCCGTCGAGGGCGCGCTTCCTGATCTCGTATTTCTCGGAATGCAGGTACTCCTCGGAGCCGATCTTGACCGGCACGTTTTCGAAGTGCTCGTACCCCGAGTAGATCCCGTAGGACGGACTGAGCGTCGCGGCGAGGGTGATTCTCGCCTCGAACGCGGGACGACCTCCTAGCTGGAGGTACTCGTGCAGGATGTCCGGGGTGTTGGCGAAGAAGTTCGGGCGGAAGTACTCGCGCTCGTCGGTGAGGGCGAGCTCGGAGACGTACTCAGTGAGCTCGTAGCGCGAGTTCTTCCAAGTGAAGTACGTGTAGGACTGGCTGAAGCCGATCTTGGCCAGGTGGCGCATCACGGATCTTCTCGTGAACGCCTCCGCGAGGAACACCACGTCGCGGTCGTGGTCGTGGACTCGTTGTATTAACCAGGCCCAGAAGGCGAACGGCTTGGTGTGCGGGTTGTCGACGCGGAACACGGTGACGCCGGCGTCGACCCACTGGAGGACGACGTTGAGGAGGGCATCCCAGAGGCCCTTCCAGTCGGGGGAGTCCCAGTTGACGTTGTAGATGTCCTGGTAGCGCTTGGGCGGGTTCTCGGCGTACTTGAGCGTGCCGTCGGGGCGGCGGTGGAACCACTCGGGATGCTCGTGCAGCCAGGGATGGTCGGCCGAGCACTGGATCGCGAAGTCGAGCGCGATGTCCAGGTTGTGGTATTTCGCGGCGCTCGTGAGGTCCTTGACGTCCTCGATCGTCCCGAGGTCTTGGTGAACGGCTTCGTGGCCGCCGCTCTCGTCGCCGATCGCCCAGGGAGATCCGGGATCTGCTGGGCCGGCAATCAGCGAGTTGTCGCGGCCCTTGCGGTTGGTGTGACCGATCGGGTGGATCGGGGGGAGGTAGATCACGTCGAACCCGAGCTCTTTCAGACGGGGAAGCTGTGCCTCGACGCCCTTCAGTCCCCCCCACGATCGGGGGAACAGCTCGTACCAGGCACCGAACTTGGCCCGTTCGCGGTCGACCTCGATCGCAATCGGCTGGTTGAGCGTCACCGCGCCATGGCGGGGCTGGATCCGCTCGAGGGTGCTGAACAGCTCGGGGCCGAGGGCGACGTCGTGCTTGGCCGACTCGGGGACCTTTGCGTCGTTCAGGGTGTCGATGGCGTGCTGGATCAGCGCCCCGTCGCCGGGGTCGCTGGCTGCGTGCTTGGCGTTCTCCAGGTGGCGGACGCCCTCGGAGAGCTCGCCGGCGAGGTCGTGCTGCTGGGCGGCGACCTTGCGCTCGAGCTCGTCGCGCCAGGTGCCGAAGACGTCGGTCCACGCCTCGATCGTGTACTCCCAGCGACCCTGGCGATCCACCCGGAAGCTGCCGGCCCAGCGGACGCCGCCGAGGTGGGCGTCGATGCGGCTCAGTTCGGCCTCGGCGTATTCGTCGCCCTGTGCCGGTTTGTAACGGACGACGGCGCGAAGGAGGTCGTGGCCGTCGCGGAAGATGTCGGCCTCTACTTCGACCGTGTCTCCGACGCAGCGCTTGGCCGGATAGAGGCCGTCGTCCACCGCCGGGGTCGGGTACTGGATGACGATCCGCTCCGGTGGCGGTTTGGATGCGCCGGCGGGGCGGCGCTGGGCGGGTGAGGGGTGGACCTGTGTGCTCACGCTCGGGTCCTCGCACCGAAAAATATCCTTCCTGGCAATGGGTAAACCGTTCGCATGGTCCGTTCGGCTGGTCCTTGAGTGATTGAGCTCCCGCGCTCGAGCGGCGTTCAGCTGCATCTGACGTCGCTCCCCGGGGGTCGGCTGGGGTCTGAGGCGTATCGATTCGTGGATTGGCTGGCGGCGGCGGGGCAGACCTGGTGGCAGGTGCTGCCGCTCGGGCCCCCGGACCGG
>DATJRS010000226.1:0-118790 GCA_035504535.1 Solirubrobacteraceae bacterium
GCGGCGAGCTCGTCGGAGACGCTGGCCAGGCGCCGCTCGATCGTCCCGATCGCGTCCGCGCCCAGGGCGAGCCGGAGCGGCGGCACGTCCGCGTCGAGGGCGGCGAGGATCGCCTGCGCGGCCTTGGCCGGGTCGCCCGGCTGGAGGCCGTCGTTGCCGCGAACGTAGGCGCGGGTCGGCCCGACCGTGTCGGCGTATTCGGGCATCGCCTCGGACTCGTAGGCGGCCCCGGGGCGGAACAGCCCCGTCCGGAAGGCACCCGGCTCGACGATCAGCGTGACGATGCCGAATGCGGCGACCTCGTCGCGTAGCGTCTCGGTGAGACCCTCGAGCGCGAACTTCGTCGCGCAGTAGGCGCCGAAGCCCGGAGCGGTCGTCTGCCCGCCGACGCTCGACATCTGCACGATTGCGCCCCCGCCCTGGGCGCGCATGTGCGGCAGGACCAAGCGCGTGAGCGCGGTCGGCGCGAAGAAGTGCAGTTCGAACAGCGACCGCAGCTCCTCCTCGGTGGTCTCCTCAACGGCACCGACCTGGGTCCGGCCGGCGTTGTTGACAAGCACGTCGACGCGTCCGAACCTCTCGAGTGTCCCGGCCACGGCGGCCTCACGCTGGTCGGGCACGGTGACGTCGAGCGTCACCGGGTAGGCGCCATCCGGCAGCCCACCGGACGCCCCGGCGCTGCGGACGCCGGCCGCGACGGAGTCGCCGCGGGCGAGCGCTGCCTCGACGATGGCGCGGCCAAAGCCGCTCGAGGCGCCGGTGACCAGCCAGACTCGGGTGTCGTCGCGGTGCGTCAAAGCTGGTCACGAAGCTAGCGACCGGAAGCCTCATGACCAACAGGATTTCCGGGCTGCAGCAATCGGCCAAGCCGATAGTTCAGCCCGCGCGAGTGTGAAGCGCGCGCTCGATCGCCTCGACCAGGTAGGGGCTCACGGTCCGCGCGTAGCTGGCGGTGACATGCGCGGCTGTGTCTCGGTACACGATCACGTTCCCGATCGTGGCGGGACAGAAGTCGCCGTGGCAGTAGTACTGGCGGGTGGGAATCACCACTGCTCCGGGGATCCGCTCGGCGGCCCGCGCCAGCAGGTCGGGGTCTTGGTAGGCATAGGCCGCGCTGGTGCCGCAGTCTCCGGTCGCGCTGTAGGTGACCCGGTCGACGCAGGCCGTGCTCGCGGGTGACACTCCGGGGTCGTCCTCGACGACGACGATGCGCGCGCCGGTCGCAGCCACGGGCCGCATCGCCTCCAGGTGCTGGGCGACGGAACTCGTGTACTGACGTAACTCGGTTGCGATCACGATCGCGTAGTGGTGATGAACCAGGTCTCGCGCAATGAGGCGCAGCCCCGGGCAGCTCGGGGAGAGTGCGGGGGGGAGCCATCCGCAGGTCTGTCCCACGAACACGGTGACGCGCCAGTTGACGGCGTCGAGCTGCGGCTCGAGCATCGCGAGTAGCGCCGCCGCATGGCTGTCGCCGATCAGAGCGACCCTGATCGCGTCCGGCCGCGCGCTCCCGTAGACGCACGGATGCATCGGCTGGCGCAGATAGGCGTAACAGGCGTAGGCGCCCCCGGTGTCGTCAGGCAGCTCGCCGGGCAGCGGCGCGACTCGGTCGCCGGTGTCCAGCGTGGCACAGCGATGGCGCGGGTCGAGCGCGGCGGCGCCGAGACAGTCGCCGGGATCGTCCTGAGTGTGACCGATCAGGATTGGCGCGGGGAGCACGAGCCTCGTCGGCTCGGTCGATCGCACAACCAGCAGGCCGAATGCCGCGATCAGTGCCGTGGCAGCGCACGCGCTCGCGTACTTGAGCCAGCCGAGCGAGGGCATCGGGAGTCGGCCGGGGCGCGGCCGGAACCAGGTCCCCCGTCGCGCTGGCTCCTCGAGCAGGTGAAAGGAAGCGGCGGACAGGCCGAAGATCAGCAGCAGGCCCACTACCCAGTAAGCCGCCGAGTACCGGGCGAAGACGGCGACGATCAACACCACGACCGGGAAGTGCCACAGATAGAGGCTGTAGGAGGTGTTACCCAGGTACTGACTGACCGGGTTGGTCAGTGGCAGCAGCGAGCGGCTCGTCAGGCCGGCGCCGGCACCGAGCACGGCGGCGGTGCAGAGAGTGGGAAGCAGTGCCCAGGGAGCCGGGAAACCCGGGGACGAGCGGACGACGAACAGCGAGACCAGGATGCCGAGGAGACCGGCCAGAGCGATGGCCAGGCGCAGGCGCGGGTCGACGCGCTCGAGCGGCCGGGCGGCGATCGCGACGAGCGCTCCCAACCCGAGCTCCCAGGCGCGGTCGAACGTCGAGAAGTAGGCGACGGTGGGGTTGCTGCTGGTCTGCACGAAGGCCAGCCAGAGGGAGACGCCTGAAAGCACCACGATCGCAACGCCTGCGACCAGACGCGCGTGGTCGTGCCGCCAGAACCGCAGCCGCAGACCAATCAGGAGTACGCCAAGCATCAGCCACGGCCACACGAAGTAGAACTGCTCCTCGACCGACAACGACCAGTAGTGCTGGAGCGGCGATGGCGGGAGCGCCTGGTTGAAGTAGTTGACGCCGGTGTGGGCGAAACGCCAGTTGGCAGCGAAAAAGACGGCTGCGATCGCGTCCTTGGCCGCAAAGTGGTACCGATCGATCCCCGCCAGCACCCGGGTGGCGCACAGGGTCGCCCCGATCACGAACAGGCCTGCCGGGAGGATTCGCTTTATCCGCCGGGCGTAGAAACCCAGAAACGAGATCGTCTGCCGCGACTCGAACTCGCCCACCAGAATCCCGGTGATCAGATAGCCGGAGATCACGAAGAAGATGTCGACGCCGTCGAAGCTCCCCCTGGGCCAGCCGGCGAGGTGATCGGCGATCACCGCCAGGACAGCGATCGCCCGCAGGCCCTGGATATCGGCGCGGTGGCGGAGGCGGCGGCCTTCGGGCGGGGCATGCGGCTGGGTCCGCTCTGTGGTGGCCGCCATTCGCGGCATTCTGCCCGGGTTCGCGCTACCGCTGCCCACGCGGCGGCTCCGATCTCACAGACTCCCCGGTCGCATCGTTTAGCCACCTGATGACCCAGAACTGGAGCAGTTACGAGAGCCCATTCGGCCGGTTGACCCTGATCGGAAGCGAGGCGGGCCTGCGCGAGCTGCACTTCCCCGGACGCGCGCCAGCGCTGGATCGGGTCGACCGCGATGACGGCGCGTTCCGCGAGGTCCGCGGCCAACTGGAGGAGTACTTCGCCGGGGAGCGGAAAGCGTTCGACCTCGCGCTCGACGTCTCCGGGACGGAGCTTCAGCGCCGCGTGTGGCGCGCGCTGCAGGCGCTGCCTTTCGGCAGCGTCACGACGTACGGCGAGCTCGCGCGCGAGCTGGGCGTGCCTGATTCGCCGAGGCGAACCGGGACTGGCGAGCGCACGGTCAGCGCTCCGCAGAAGGTGGGGTGGGCGATCGGTTCGACTCCGACGCCGATCGTCATCCCCTGTCATCGCGTGGTCGGCGCGGATGGTTCGCTCACCGGGTACCGCGGCGGGCTGCGCCGCAAGCGCGCGCTGCTCGACTTCGAGGCCGCCCTCGTCGGCAGGGCAGGCTTCTGGACCCATCAGGGCCAGCTCTCGCTGCTGTAGTCGGGCCGCCGGATTTGCCGTGCGCGGCGGCCCGCAAGCTACTGTGTTACCAGCAGCTGTCGCACGACAGAGGAACCGGACAAGAAGGAGCTGACAGATGGCTGAGACCGAGACGGCAATCCTTGCCGGCGGGTGCTTCTGGGGTGTGCAGGATCTGATCCGCAAGCTCGACGGGGTCATCAGCACGCGGGTCGGCTACACCGGTGGCGATGTGCCGAACGCGACGTATCGCAACCACGGCACACATGCCGAGGCGATCGAGATCGTGTTCGACCCGGAGCGCATCTCCTACCGGGACTTGCTCGAGTTCTTCTTCCAGATCCACGACCCGACGACGAAGAACCGCCAGGGCAACGACGTCGGGCTGAGCTACCGCTCGGCGATCTACTACCTGGACGACGAGCAGCGTCGTGTCGCCGAAGACACGATCGCCGACGTTGACGCCTCGGGATTGTGGCCCGGCAAGGTCGTCACCGAGGTGGAGCCGGCCGGACCGTTCTGGGAGGCGGAGCCCGAGCATCAGGACTACCTGGAGCGCTATCCCAACGGCTACACGTGCCACTTCGTCCGTCCGGGCTGGAAGCTGCCTCGACGCGCGGAGCAAGCTGCTCACTGATCAAGCGGCTCTACCGCGACTGAAACCGCCCCCTATATAGGGGGCGGTTTGGTTCTACTGGTGCTGCTCCGGATCGGGCCGGGGCACGGTCAGGCGAGGTACTCCCGCCGGCGCGTATGAGCGCCAGATGCGTGGTCGTTGTCACGATGTCGTTGCGAGATGTCGTGGAGGTAGCCGGCCACGACAGCCTCGGAGATCAGGCGCGTGCTCGGCCGGCGACCGGATCGCACCGGAGCGTGTGCCGAGCGGCGATCTGCGCGATTGGATGCGCCGGTGTGGGCGGGTGGGCGATTGGTGTGTTGTGTCATGCAGCTTCTCTTTCGATGTTGAAGTCGATGGGTGCGGTGTCGGCCGCTGGGGTGTCGGCCAGTTGCACCCCGGGCTCGGCGCGGCGCGGCTGCAGGAGCGCGAAGGCGAGGACGATGCCGACCGTCACCGTGGCTGCCCCGACAATGAAGGCGAGGTGATAGCCGCCGATCAGGGAGGTGGTGAGTCCCTGGTGGGCGGATAGCAGCCCCTTCGTCCGGTTCGCAGCGATGGTGCTGAGTACGGCCAGGCCGAGCGCACCACTGATCTGCTGAGAGACGTTGGTGATCCCGGAACCGAGGCCCGAGTCAGCGGCAGGAACGTCGGCCATCGCCAGGGTGAGCAGAGGCATGAACGCGTTGCCGATGCCCAAGCCGAGCGCGAAGCAGGCCAGGAAGATCGTCGGGAAGAAGGCCGTGGTCGGCCCGACGGAGCTGAATAGCAGCAGGCCGACGACCGCGCTCGCCATCCCAGCGGTCAGGACCCGCAGTGGCCCGAACCGTTCCACGAGCCGCGCGGTGATGCCCCGCGACAGAACGGCGATCGTCAGCGTCCAGGGCAGGAAGGCCGCGCCGGTTTGGACGGCGCTGTAGTGCCGGACGTGCTCGAGATACAGGGCCCCGAGGAAGAACGTCGAGTACATGCCGGTCACGAGGACGCCCCTGACCAGGCTGGCCTTGATCAGGCCGGGAAGGCGCAGGATGCGCATGGGCATGATCGGGTTCTCGATCCGGGCCTCGAGGGCCACGAACGCCGCCATGAGCAGCGCGGCGACGCCGCCCACACCGAGGACCTGAGTCGAGATCCAGCCGTGGGTTGTGGCCTGCACGATCGCGTAGATGAAGCCCATCAGCGAGGCGGTGACGAGGATGGAGCCGATCCAGTCGACTCCGTGCTCGAGCCCGAGCCCTTGGTCAGCCCGGATGAACCGCCGGCCGGCGGCGAATGTAGCCACGCCGATCGGGAGGTTGACGAAGAACACCCAGTGCCAGCTCAGCGCCTGGGTGAGGACCCCGCCGGCGAGCAGGCCGAGCGAGCCACCGGCGACCGATACGAACACGTACGCGCTCATCGCCCGCGCGCGCTCGCTCGGAATCGGGAACTCGGTGATGATGATCGCGAGGATCACCGAGGCCTGGGCAGCCGCGCCGATGCCCTGCAGGAAGCGGGCCGCGATCAGCGCGTCCTGGCTGGGAGCGATCCCGCACAACAGCGAGGCGGTGGTGAAGGTCACGAGTCCGGCGAGGAACACGCGCTTGCGGCCGGCCAGATCGCCCAGCCGTCCCGCGAGCAGGAGCAGGCTCCCGAACGTGACGAGGAACGCGTTGATCACCCATGTGAGGTCTGACTGGCTGAAGTGGAGGTCGCGTTGAATCGAGGGCAGCGCGACATTCACGATCGTGACGTCGAGCACGATCATGAGCTGCGCCAGGCACACGACCATGAGAGCCGTCCAGCGACGGCTGTCGGGGGAGGCGGTTTGCGGGGAGACTAGATTCATACGAGATCCCAAACTTGTCGATGATTCAGTGAGGCGCTAAAATGGAGGCCGCCTCCGAAATAAGTGGAGGAACCCTCCGAAAGAGACTATATGGAGGGTCCCTCCGTTTGTCAAGTGGAATTGGCATGAACACCACCGACGTCAGCCCCGAGACCCTGATCGCGCGCCCCAAGCGCGCAGATGCTCGGCGCAACTACGAGAAGGTGCTGAACGCGGCCCGGGAGGCGTTCGCCGAAGGAGGCGAGTCGACCGCGCTCGAGGAGATCGCGCGCCGCGCCGGCGTCGGCATCGGCACGCTCTACCGGCACTTCCCCAATCGCCAGGCGTTGCTGGAGGCCCTTTACGTCAACGAGGTCGAGGAGGTCTGCCGCTCGGCTCAAGAGCTGGACGGCGCCGATCCGTGGGACGCCCTGAATACGTGGTTCGAGCGCGTGCTCGCGTATCTCGCGACTAAGCACGCGCTCGCAAACGAACTGCTCAACTACTTCGACCGCGACGCCGCTCTGTTCCAGGTGTGCCGGACGTCGCTGTACGGCGCGGGCGAGCCGCTGCTAGAGCGCGCCCAGGAAGCCGGGGTCGTCCGCCAGGACGTCGAGTTCCCCGAGGTGATGCAGATGGTCATGGGAATCGCCAAGATCCCGGCTAGCGATCCGGGCCAGGTCGCCCACATCCTGCGCATCGCCCTCGACGGCCTTCGCTACCGCCCCGAGGCCTAGGCCCCCTGACGGGGGGCCCAGACGCGGAACACGCGCACGTCGATCCGCAGGCCCTTGCCCGGGATCGCCAGGACCGCTGCGATGCCAAGCGCCAGGGCACCCGCGCAGAGTGCGAAGGCGAGCGCGAAGTCTGCGTCGAGCGAGCCGCCGCGCGCCAGGCATTCGGCGGCGATCGCGGCGCCGAAGGCGCCGCCCAGGGTCCGCATCACGGTGTTCATCGCGGTGGCGACGCCCGTCTGGCGCGGGCTGACCGCGACGACGATCAGGTTGGCGAGTGCGGCCAGACCGAACCCGAGCCCGAGCCCGAGCGCCCCGGTGGCGAGGAGCACTTCCCAGGCCTGTCGATGAGCGAAGGTCAGCGCGAGGTAGGAGCCAAGCATGAGGCCGACGCCGAGCAGCAGCTGGGCGCGCGAACCGATTCGCCGCGCGATGCGGCCGCTGAAGGGCCCCACGATCAGCTGCGGTGCTGCGGTGGGGAGCATGAACAGACCGGCGGCGGTGACCGAGCCGCCGAATCCAACGCCGGTGGCGCGCGGCAGCTCGACCAGGGCTGGCACAAGCGCGATCGACGCGTACATCCCGACCCCGAGCAGGAACGCTGCCAGGTTGGTCGTCCATACGCCGCGCAGAGCCATCATGCGCATGTCGACGAGTGGATCGTCGCTGGCCAGCTCGTGGCGGACCCACACGGCCACGAGTAGTGCGCCCGCGCCCAGCAGCCCCAGCGTTCGGGGGGAGGTGAGACCCCAGACGCTGGCCTCGCTGACGGCCACCAGCAGCGCCGATAGACCGCAGACCATGAGCGCCGCCGACGCGTAGTCGACGGGAGCAGGCGTCCGAACCGGAGAGCGGGGCACCCAGCGCACGACGGCAACCGAGATCGGCACGAGTGATGCGAGCGGCAGCCAGAACAGCCACCTCCAGCCCAGAGTGGCGATGACCGGGCCGGCGATCACCAGCCCGAGCCCGGCGCCGACACCCAGCAGCGACGAGACCAGGCCGATGGCACCGGCGACGCGCTCGCCCTCGAGCTCGTCGCGCAGCACCCCGAAGGCGAGTGGGAACACGGCCCCGCCGGCGCCCTGAGCCACGCGTCCGGCGAGCATCACCGGCAGCGAGGGCGCCAGTGCGCATACCAGCGTGCCCAGGCCGAGCACAGTCAAGACGACTCGAAGCATGCGGTCCTTGCCGTAGATGTCACCCATCCGCCCGAGCACCGGGGTGAGCACGGCCGTGGCCAGCAGGTTCACGGTCAGGATCCAGGTGCCGCTCGACGGCTCGGCACCCAGTGCGTGGTCGATGTCGGGCAGGGCGGGAACGACGGCGGCCTGCAGGACCGCGAACACGGCGCCGGCCAGCGCGAGAACGGCCACCACAAGATCACGACGACGGCTGCTCATCAACAACCTCCATGGACGAGGGATTCAGAACGCGTCGAACGGTAAGCTTTATCGCCAAGACGGTGAATGCCTCAGACGCGCAGATAGATGTCCAATCGTCTCACCACGGCCTCGATCTGATCGGCGATGCCGTGGCGGCGATGCGCACCGGGCAGCCTCGGGTGGCGCGGGCGCTGCTGCACGCCCCGTGGGGTCTGCGCTTCCCCGCCGCCGGCGCAATCGGTGTGCAGGTCATCCTCAAGGGCGGCGCGTGGCTGACCGGTCCGGGCGGGGGGGACCCGATCGCACTGGGCGCCGGGGACATCGCGCTCATCCGCCGCCACGCCCCGCACGCGCTCGCCGACGATCCGGCGACGCCTCCGTGGGACGTCGACTACGCGGCGCACGTGCCCGCCGACCACTGGCCCGCCGACGGCAGCGCGCTCGACCCGGCGACGGGCGGCACCGTGTTACTCGGCGGCACGTACGACCTCGCCGGCGCGCGACCGCATCCGCTGTTCGGCGACCTGCCCGACGTCGTCCACCTGGCCGCCCGCGTCGGCGTCGCCTCGGAGGTTCGTACGGTCGTCGATCTGCTCGGCGCCGAACTGGACCGCGATCTGCCGGGGACGAGTGCCGCCACCCCGGCGTTGCTCGACCTGCTTCTGCTCTACGCCCTGCGAGCCTGGTTCGAGGCGCCGCAGGCCCCGAGCGGCTGGGCCCGGGCCAGCCGCGACCCGGAGCTCAGCGTCGCGCTGCGGCTCATCCACGATCGTCCGCAGCACCCATGGACGGTCGCCGAACTGGCCGCCCGCTGCAACCTGTCACGCGCGGCCTTCGCTCGTCGGTTCACCGAGCTCACCGGGCAGCCGCCGCTGACGCACCTCACGTGGTGGCGCATGACGATCGCGGCACGGCTGCTGCGCGCCGGCGATTCGCCGCTGAGCGCGATCGCTCAGCAAGTCGGCTACGGCAACGAATACGCGTTCTCCAAGGCGTTTCGCCGTGAGTTGGGAGTGGCGCCGTCCCGCTACCGCGCCCAGGCGCTTAGCGAGCGATCGGTTGCTGGAGCTCCATGACGTTGGCGGACGGGTCGTCGTCGTGCCACTCGTGGTAGAGCTCCCGGCAGTCGCCCACGAGGCGGTAGCCGCTGTCATCGATCCACCGGACGAGCGCTTCCCACGCGGCCATGATGCCGTCGTCGCCTCCCCGGTACACCGCGGCGGCAACCTCGATCGGGGGCAGGTTGACGACCCGCACCGTCTCGCTGCTGGGTACCGGTTGATCGCCGATGACAAAGCCCGCGTGCAACACGAGCTCACCTTCAGGGACGGCACCACCGTCATCCTCGTAGACGCCGACCGAGATGCCGGGCTGGGCGCCGGCTGCCTCGAGGTGAGCGATGACCAGAGGGATCAGCCGGCCAAAGGCAGCCCCAATATCGGCGTGAGTCAACCCGTCGGCGGACGCCTGCGCAATCCGAATCGGCTCGGTCTGCTTGATCACCACGTCCTGCAGCTCCACGATGTCCCTCCATTCGAGTGCGCGGAGATGCGCTTCGACCCGTCGCAGGCGATCCTGTTCCTCGCCGACCGCTTGCTCGATTTGGGCTCGGCGCAACCTGAGCATTCCCCGCAGCTCTTCGACGGAGACGTCCTGGGTGAGGATCTGCTTGATCTGTTCCAGGCCGAAGCCCATGTCGCGCAAGGCCACGATGCGATGGAGCCGTCCCAGCTGGTGAACGTTGTAGAAGCGGTATCCACTGTCGGGGTCGACCCGCTCGGGTGCGAGCAGACCGAGCTCGTCGTAGTGGCGCAACATGCGGGGCGACACCTGACCGAGCCGAGCGAAATCTCCGATGTTCAACATGACACGTGGAGTGATACGGCTTGACACTGTGTGAAGGTCAAGGGCTTGGAGTCCGGAATCGTTTTCTGGTCGCGGTGGGTCTAACCCAGCGTGAACAGAGACGAAGGGAATTCAGAGATGATTTTCAGAGACGGCAACTCCGAGGCCTTGACCTCGGACCTGGAGGGCATGCAGCGAGCCGTGTTTGCGGCCGGTTGCTTCTGGGGTGTCGAGGCGGCGTTCCGGGAGATCGAAGGTGTCGTGGCCACGCGGGTCGGTTATACCGGTGGAGCGCTCGTCGATCCGACCTACGAGCAGGTGTGCTCGGACAGGACCGGCCACGCCGAGGCGGTCCGGGTGTGGTTTGACCCGGACGTGGTGAGCTACGACGAGCTGCTCGACACGTTCTGGTCGGTTCATGATCCGACCACCCGCAACCGGCAGGGCTGGGATCTCGGAAGCCAGTACCGCTCGGCGATCTTCTTCCACGACGCCGACCAGGAGCGGGCGGCGATCGCCTCCCGCGACGAGCGCCAGAACTCGGTGAAGCGGCAGATCGTGACGGAGATCGTTCCGGCCACGGCGTTCTACGACGCCGAGGAGTACCACCAGCGGTACTTCGAGAAGCACGGCGGCGCGTTCTGCGCGAGCACGGTCCGCTAACGGACCGCTCACGCTCCGACGTTGCGGATCAGCCCCCCTCGAGCTGCAGGTATGGCTCGAGGAGGGCTCGCAGCTGCATCCGGCCACGGTGCAGGCGACTCTTGAACGCCGCCTCGCGGATGCCGGCGACCTCCGCGGCGTCATGGGTTGAGAGACCCTCGACGTCGCGGAGCACGACGGCGGCCCGGTAGTCGGCGGGCAGCTCGTCGAGCGCCCGCTCGAGCGTCCGCTCGAACTCGCGATCCAGCGTCTGAGCCTCGGGTCCCAGCTCGGGCGACTCGGGGAGGGAGACGATCGGATCGTCACGATCCGGCTCGGGTTCCGCACGCGCGGGTTGGCGCCGCGACAGCCGCCGCTGGGCCTCGTTGAACGCGATCCGGTACAGCCACGTCGAGAACTGCGCGCGTTCCTGGAAGCGGGCCAGGCCGCGCCACGCGCGGACGAACACCTCCTGCGCGACCTCGTCGGCCTCATCCGGGGCGAGCCCGAAGCGGCGCAGCGCGCCGTAGACGCGGTCGGCGTGCATGACCACCAGCTCGGCGAATGCGTCCTGGTCGCCGTCTCTCGCCCTTCGAATCAGTTCGTGCTCAGAGCTCGCGGCGCCGGTCACCGGGCGGTTATACCGCCTGGCCGGCGGGGCGCACGCGCACGTGGCTGGCGCCCCGCCGAAGCCGGTTTAGTGCTCGTCGAGGTCGAGCGAGCAGGAGTTGATGCAGTACCGCTCCCCGGTCTCGCCGGGACCGTCGGGGAACACGTGGCCGAGGTGGCCGCCACAGGCGGCGCAGTTGACCTCGATGCGATGCATGCCGTAGCTGAAGTCGTCGACGAGCTCGACGTTGGCCCGGTCAGCCGGCTCGGTGAAGCTCGGCCAGCCGGTCCCCGAGTCGAACTTCGTCTCGGAGGAGAACAGCTCGGCGCCGCAGCCGGCGCAGCGATACGTACCGGAGCGCTTCTCGTCGAAGTACTTGCCGGTGAATGCCCGCTCGGTCCCGTGGCCGCGCAGCACCTGGTACTGAGCCGGAGTCAGCTGCTCGCGCCACTCGGTATCGGTCTTCTCGACCGTCGGGCGATCGTTCTGGTTAGTGGTGTGAGTCTCGTTGTTCATGCTTGGTTTGACCCTGGGGGCGCGCGAAACGGTTCAGTCCAGTCGCGCCCGCACGGAGGCGGCGATCCGGAGGGCATCGCTGCTGGGCGTGGCGAGGTTGCGTAGTCCATCCACGGTTCGGGTCAGGCCCGCGAGCAGCCGCCGGCACTCCGCGCACTCGCCGAGGTGACGCTCCATCCGCGCGCGCACCGCCGGGGTGAGCTCTCCGTCGAGATAGTCCGACATACGCCCCGGAGCCCAGCGATGATCCCGGCGAAAACGCTCCGGATCCGCGGTAAAGGCGCTCATTCGACGTCTGACCCCCTTGATGGCGGAAACGATTCAGCCGAGCGAGCCGGTCGATTGCTCGCGTCCGATCCGAGTGATTGATTGGTCGTGATGTTCATCGAGCACTTCGCGCTGGTCGTGACCGACTACGACGAGGCCATCGGCTTCTTCGTCGACATCCTAGGGTTCGAGCTCGTCGAGGACTCGCCGGCGATGACGAGTGCTGGCGGCCGCCCAAAGCGCTGGGTGGTCGTGCGGCCGCCTGGCGCCACCACCGGTCTCTTGCTCGCCCAGGCCGACGGCGAGCGCCAGGCCGGAGCGGTCGGCGAGCAGTTCGGCGGCCGGGTCGGGCTGTTCCTGCGAGTCGAGGACTTCAAGGCCTCGTATGAGCGCATGCGCGACGCCGGCGTCGAGTTTGTCGGCGAGGCGCGCGAGGAGCCGTTCGGACAGGTCGCAGTGTTTCTCGACGTCGCCGGCAACCGGTGGGACCTGCTCGGACCGCGACCCCGGGCGAGCTGACCTCGGTCGTGGTCGCCGTGATCGGCGCCGGGGGTCTCGTGGCGGCTGCTCTGGCGCGGTCTTCTCCCCGGGGCGAGGGGTGCATTTCGCCCGAAAGTGGGGTTGCCCGCCACGCTTCTGGGAGATAAGCGTCTGGCGAGCGTGTCGCATAACCCGTGGCCGTTGTGACCGGCTCACAAGGGGCAATCAGCTGTGGGGTGGACGCACCGCCTGAATCGAGCGAACTCTGGCGATTGAGTCTCGCATACGTCAACCGAATCGCCAAAGTTCAGGCTGGGGTCGCGCAACCCGTCCGCTGCGTTGTGACCGAGACACAACGAACCGCCTCGCCGCCGCGGTTTGTGCGAGAGGCTCGGCAGGCGCTTACCTCCCGGGAACGGTTCGGGGTTGGGCGGTGTCGTGGGAAATGCACCCCCGGCGGGCGCCATGGGTCAGGCGCAGACGACCGTGACGTACTCGAGCCTGGTGCTCGAGCATCGTGCTCGAGCCCCGCGAGACCAGGGGGTTTCCGCGCGGCAACACTCCTTCCACGAGCCGAGTGTTGGCCTCCTCTACTCTGGTGAACCACCCCTCTACTCCTTTTGGGGGATAAGGGGGAGGGGCCCGCGACCGTGGGGCATTCACCTGGGTCGCGGACCCCTCACGCGTGTCTCAGGGGCAGATACACGCGCGTTGCGTCCGTGCGGTCGCAACCCTAATCAGGCGCGGCGTCGGTTCGCACTGCTCCCGGCTGTTTTGGCACAACCTACGCGGCCGTTTGTGCGGAATTTCGTGAGATTGGATTTCGCAAAATGACCGACTTCTTAGACGAGCTGAGCGCCGAATGGCGTTGAGCCCGTGTCCGGTTCTGTCACGCTCGATCGTCTTAGAGGTGATGGAACTCGAGACCTTGATTCAGACCGAGCGCGGGACGCTGGTTTCACGGCTGTCGATGCTGCTCGGCGGCGATCATCACGCTGCGGAGGATCTGGCCCAGGAGGCCTTTGCGCGGGCGTGGCGGGGCCTGCCCGTGGGGCTTGATCGGGGGCAGCAGCGGGCGTGGCTTCACCGCACGTCACGGAACCTCGCGGTCGACGAGCTCCGCCGTCGTCGGCGGCGGCTGATGGCGCCGATCGAGCACTTGGAGCATCTGCACGCCAGCGCGGAGGAGGCCGGTGTGCCCGACGCCGCGCGGGAGGCGCTCGGCCGGTTGAGCGCGCACGAGCGGTTCGTGCTGCTGCTGCGATTCGAGGCCGGGTTCACGCACGCCGAGATCGCGCAGCTGCTCGATGGCACCGAGGAGGCGGCGCGCAAGCGTGTGAGCAGAGCGCGAGCTGCGTTCCTCGACGCTTACCGCGTCGTGCGCGCGGAGGCTGCCCCGCTCGTGCTCCTGGTTGTCCGCGACGAGCACCCGGCGCCATACGTCCGCTGGCTCGAGCAGGCGGGCGCGCGCGTCCGCCAGACTCGGGAGGCTCCGACCGAGCGTCAGCTGTCGCTGGCCGACGGGCTCGTGGTCACCGGCGCGGTCCGGGACATCCACGCCGGTCTGTACGGCGAGACGCCGGTGCTGGCGCGCGGTGAGCTGAACCTGGAACGGGATCGGATCGATATGGCGGTCGTCAGCGCGGCCATCGCGATGGGCCTCCCGTTCGTCGGCGTGTGCGGCGGGCATCAGCTGCTCAACATCGCCGCTGGGGGCAGCCTGTACCAGGACGTCATCCGCGACGGGGTCGCCGGCGTCGATCACGACACGGCTCGGCATGTGATCGAGACGCAGGCCGACGGGTCGCTCAGACGGATCGTCGGTCCTTCGCTGGTCGTGCGCAGCGAGCATCACCAGGCGATCAGACGCCTCGGCCGGCGCCTGCGCGTGGTGGCGACCTCGCCGGACGGCTTGATCGAGACGATCGAGCGCGACGACCGACGGTTCGCGCTCGGTTTGCAATGGCACCCAGAGCTCGACCCCGGTGGTCGTGGCGACCTGGTCGCCGCCGCGTTCGTCGAGTCCATGCAGGCGCGGGCGGCATGATCTCGCGTGCCCGGCGCATCGTGCGTCATCTCCGCGAGACCGCGGCCGAGCTCGATTACGCCCAGCGACGACTGCTCGAAATCCGGACCGGCATCCCGTTGACGCCCGAGACAGAGCGAGCGCTGGCGCGGGTGCAGATCGCGCGGCTGGAGGCGCTGTATGCAAGGCCGGATACCGACGCCGAGCCGGACTGCCCCCGCGAGCCGGCCCGCCCCCGCGAGCCGGAGTCGCACGAGCACTGGACTGCCCAGCCCCCGGCCCGGAGGTCATCGGCACGTGTACCACCCTCAGCTCGCGCTTGCCCTCGCGCGTGAGCGCGGCGCAGCTCTGCGCCGGGCCGCGGACGCGCGCGCCAGCGTCGCCCGGCACCGCGATCTCCCGGTCAGACCTCCGCACGATGGCGAACCGCTACCAACCGGCCGCCGCGCTCTCACCGGTGTGCGATCAGTTCTGCATGGACGACGATGAAGATCCCGTCGTCCTGGTCGAGCCAGCGCCGCCATGCTTCAGCGATCGCCTCGAGTTCGTCGCGGCTGCTCAGCCCGTACTGCACCGCCTGCTCGGCCACGGACGAGGAGACGATGCGATCCGCCCACCCCTCGCCCCACCACTGCCTTGACTCCGGGTCTGCGAACGTCCAGGTCGAGCTGCTCGGATGGATTTCGGTAAAGCCAGCGGCCTGCGCCCAGCCGAGCAGCCTCCGGCCCGCATCAGCGTCGGCTCCGTTGCGGCGGCAGACATCGTGGTACAGCTCCATCCAGCGATCGAGCAGCGGGTCAGACGGCGCCCACACAAAGCCCCCGTAATCGCCATCCCGCACGGCGAGCACGCCGCCCGGGCGGAGCACCCGGCGCATTTCGACCAGTGCCGCAACCGGATCGGTGAGATGCTGAAGCAACTGGTGGGCGTGGACGACGTCGAATGACTCGTCATCGAACTCGAGCGCGTAGGCGTCGGCGGTCCTGAACTCAACGCCGGCGATTGCGCGCGACTCGAGCAGGCGGCGAGCCTCGGCAACCACGCCCGGTTCGCGGTCGATGCCAATCGTGGGACCGGGGGCGACACGACCGGCGAGGTCGAGTGTGATGGTGCCCGGCCCGCACCCGACATCGAGAAGTCGCAGCCCCGGTGAAAGAAGTGGCAGCAGATAGCCGGCTGAGTTCTCGGCGGTCCGCCATCGGTGGCTGCGGAGCACCGACTCGTGGTGGCCGTGGGTGTACGTGTCGCCCACTTATCGCCGTACGTTATCACGTACGGATGTATTCGACAGCTACCAGCGCGCAGGCTGGGGTCATCTACCTCGGCGCGACCACGCCAACCGCCTTTGAGGCCGTCGGATGCACCGCCGACCGCACCCGCGTCGACTGTGTCCTCACGAGCAGCTTCGGGGCGTTGTGCCGCGTAGGCGCGGACTAGGCCGGGCCTGGGGTTACAGGTGGGCGAGGCTGAGGTGAAGGCTCGCGCCGAGTAGGACGAGCGGCCACAGGGCGGTGGCCACCACCGCGGAGAGCACCTGGGACAGGCTGTCGAGGCTGGCGTAGTAGCTGTGCTGGGACGCCACGATCACGCCGATGATCACGTAGGCGACGGTGGCCAGGCGAGGCATCCGACAGAGGTTCGCCGGGAGCCGCCGCCCTCCTTCCGGCCAGAGGCCGAGCGGGGCGCCGGATAGTCGGGAACATCCGGAACGTTCCCGGCGTCAAATACGGGCGGATGACCAGCGCCAATCGAGCCACGGCGTAACGATGGCCGAGCTGCGGTGCGAGCAAATCAGCGCCTCCTACGGCTCCGATCAGGTTCTCACCCGGGTCGATCTTCATGTCGCCGACGCGACGTTGACCGCGATTCTCGGCGCCTCCGGGAGCGGTAAGACGACGCTGCTGCGAGTGGTCATGGGCTTCATCCGGCAGGACCACGGGAGCGTCTCCGTCGGCGGCAGGCTCGTGTCGGACGGCGCGCGCGTCCACCTCCCACCCGAGAAGCGCTCGGTCGGCTACGTTGCTCAGGAGGGCGCGCTCTACCCCCAGCTGACCGTCGAGCAGAACATCGCCTTCGGTCTACCGCGCAGCGAGCGCAAGCTAGGTCGCCGTGCGCGCGAGCTGCTCGCCTTGATCGGCCTTCCGGACGTGTATGCCGATCGCTGTCCCGGTCAGCTCTCCGGTGGAGAGCAGCGCCGGGTGGCGCTGGCGCGCGCGCTCGCGCCAAGGCCGCCGGTCGTGCTCCTCGACGAGCCGTTCTCGGGGCTTGACGCATCACTCCGGAACGAGACGCGCGAGGCGGTCGTGCACGCGCTGGGCGCGCAGGGAACCACCGGCGTCCTGGTCACCCACGACCAAGCCGAAGCGCTGTCGATGGGACGCGAGGTCGCCGTGTTGCGTGCGGGTCGGCTGGTCCAGACGGCCGCGCCGTCGGTGCTCTACCGAATGCCGGCCGACCTTGACGTTGCCCGTTTTGTGGGCGAGGCCGTGGTGCTGGCCGGCGTCGCCGCGCGCGGGCTCGTGGCTACCGCCCTGGGCGACCTGGCGCTGATCGATCCGCGTGTGGAGGGTCGGGTCGAGGTGATGATCCGCCCCGAGCAGATCGAGCTCCACCCGGCCGAACCGCCATGCGGAGGCGAGGCCGGCACGCACTCCGGCGCTGTCGCAAAGGTGATCTCATCGACCTTTTATGGCCCCGACGTCGTCGTCGACCTCGAGCTGCACGGCGTCTCGCGGTCGATCAGGGCGCGTGTGTTGCGCGGTCACGACGTACCGGTGCCGGGAAACTGGGTCGAGCTCGTCGTCGTCGGGCCGGTGATGGGCTATCCGGCAAGCTCGGCTTCGGGCGCGCCCGCGTCAGGCGATGAGTGCGTCGGCGGGCGCGCGTGAGCCGCTCCGGGCTGGCGATAGCCCTCGCGATCCTCGCCCTCTCTGCGGCGCTCGCGGGTTGCGGCGGGAGCTCCCCGGACACGATCGTCCTGTACAACGGCCAGCATCCACAGCTCACGACGGCACTCGTCGACGCGTTCACGAAACAGACCGGAATCCACGTGAGCGTGCGCACCGGGGACGGCATCATCCTCGCCGACCAGATCCTGCAGGAAGGCAGTGCGTCGCCCGCCGACGTGTACCTGACCGAGAACTCCCCCGAACTGATGAATCTCGAGGGTCACCACCTGCTGACGGCGCTCCCTGGCTCGATCATCGATCAGATCCCCACCCGCGACGAATCCCCCGCCGGTGACTGGGTTGGCGTCGCGCTGCGCATCTCGAGCCTCGCCTATGACCCGGTGCGAGTGTCGCGCTCCGAACTGCCGGCGTCGGTGCTCGCCCTCGCGCAGCCCCAGTGGAAAGGCAGGATCGCGATCGCGCCGACCGACTCCGACTTCCCGCCGCTCGTGGGCGCGATCATCGCCGCCGATGGCCGAGCCGCCGCCGTCAGCTGGCTCGATGGGCTCAAGCGCAATGCCCAGACCTACCAAGACGAGGAGGCGGTCGTTGCCGCCGTGAACCGCGGCGACGCCGCGGCGGGCATCGTCAACCAGTACTACTGGTACCGGCTCCGCCTCGAGCTGGGGGCCGTGGCAACTCACAGCCGGCTCTACTACTTCCCACACCACGACGTCGGCTCAATCGAAAACATCGCCGGAGCCGCAGTGCTGGCGTCGAGCCGGCACAAGGCACTGGCGAAGCGGTTCGTGCAGTTCATAGTGACCGCTCCCGGACAGCAGATCCTCGCCCGCAGCTACGACTACGAGTATCCGGCTCGGCCTGGGATTGCCCCAAACCCCGAGCTCCCATCGCTCAGTTCGATCTCACCAGCCACGCTGTCAGTCACCGCTCTCGGCACCGACCAGGAGGCGGTTCAGCTCATCCAGCAGGCCGGGCTCGCCTAGTCGCCGGTGATCCAAATCGCGCTCGGCTCCGAATCAACGCTGAGCAACCAATCGATAGGAGCATCCGATGATGGGACTTGACAACCCAGTCCACATAGGTTTCTTGCTGGTGATCCTGCTGCTGGTGTTCGGCGCCAAACGCTTGCCGGAGATGGGTCAGTCACTGGGGGCAGGGCTGCGCGGCTTCAAGGATTCACTGAGCGGTGAGACGCCCGCGACGCAGTTGGGCTCCGGGCCGGACACGACGCGCTTTGATCGTGTGACCGCGACTCACGCCGAGCCCGAGGCGCGCACCGCCGAGGCGCAGGCCGAGCGCTCGCCGGTCGGCCGCGCCGCGTAGAGCACCCCAAACGATCCCGTAGAGGAACGCTTGCCATGCAGATGCCTGGCGCGATCGCGCTGCGCCGATTCCGGCCGATCAGCCACGACACCCGGCTGAGCGCCGTCGATCATCTCGACGAACTGCGCACCCGGTTGATCGTCTCGCTGGTCGCGGTCGCGGTCGCGTTCGGCGTCTGCTTCTGGCAGAACCACGAGCTCCTGCATCTCGTGAATCAGCCGCTCGCAAACGAGACCCAGCAACAGGTGCGCGACGGCCATGGGCCGCTCGGCGCGACCTACTCGGTGCAGCAGAGCGCCCGAGACATCGCTCAGCAGCTGGGGACCGTGGTCGGCGTGCTCCGCGCGCAGCCACACACGACCGCGGTTTCCAGCGCCCTCGCCCATGCGCAGAGCAGCCTGCGCCGCGACGTAGCGCGGCTGTCGGCGGCGCCCCAGGGCAACCGCCCGGTGACACTCGGGATCGGCGAGCCGTTCACCAGCACTGTGACGGTGACATTCATCTTCGCGCTGATCCTGTCGCTTCCAGTCCTGCTTCTGCAGGCCTACGGCTTCTTCATGCCGGCGTTCGAGCCTGAGCAGCGACGCCGCATGCTGCCAGTCACTCTTGCCATCCCGCTGCTGTTCGCCGCGGGAGTCACCTTCGGTTACCTGGTCGTGCTACCGGCGTCCTTGCACTTCTTCCAGAACTTCAACTCGGATCAGTTCAACGTCCTGGTGCAGGCCAGCCAGTACTACAAGTTCGCGGCCACGATCCTGCTGGCGATGGGGCTCGTTTTCCAGGTCCCGGTGGCGATCATCGCGGTGACCCGCGCCGGTCTCGTCACGGTGCGAGGTCTGCGACGAAACCGCCGTTACGCGTTACTCGCTTGTGGCCTCGTGGCTGCCGTGCTTCCCGGGGATGCGATCACCCTGCTGCTCGAGACCCTGCCGCTTTATCTCCTGTTCGAACTCAGTCTGATCGTGGCGGCGATCACCGAGCGCCGTTGATCCGATCTGGCTCGGACCGCGAAACCGTTGTAAAAGCGAAAGGAGCAGATCACCATGGAGCAAATCAATCTCGAAGCCATCGATGTAGACGGCGCCGTCCGCGAGGCGGCCGAAGAGGTGGCGGGGGACACCCGCCTCGGCTTCCTGCGCAAGGGAGCGATCGCCGGCGGAGCCGCCGTTGGCGGCGGAGCGATTCTGAGCGCGCTCGTGCCAAGCGCAGCGCTGGCTGCCGGCAGGCCGCCGCGCAGCTTCGGCGCCGGGGACGTCGGCATCCTCAACTATGCGCTGACGCTGGAATACCTGGAGAGCTCGTTCTATAACGAGGCGACGAGCCAGGGCAAGATCACCGATCCGAAGCTGGCGCAGCTGCTCCGGACCGTCACCGCGGACGAGAACTTCCACGTCAAGTACCTGAAGGCGGCGCTCGGCAGCCACGCGATCAAGAAGCCGAAGTTCGACTTCCAGGGGATCCCCGGCGATCAATCGAAGTTCGCCGCGACCACGTACGTGCTCGAGAACACCGGCGTGCACGCCTACCTGGGACAGGCTCCAAACATCAAGGCCGCGAAGGTTCTCCTGGCCGCAGCCTCGATCGTCACCGTCGAGGCCCGGCACTCGGGCGCCATTGGCCTCTACCTCGGTAAGGCGATCGCACCCAACGGCCCGCTGGACAACGGGCTCCCCGCAGCGACGATTCTCGCCGACGTCAAGCAGACCGGCTTCATCAAGTAGCCCGCGGAGCGTTCACTCCGATACGGGGGGCGGGGGTGTGCTCGCCCCCCGTTAGGAGTCCACCAGTCTGGTCGTCATGATCCGCTCGAGTCGGAGTTCACGGAGGCTCGGGGTCATCCTCGCCGTCGTCGCTCAGCATCCCGAGCAACCCGGTTACGACTAGGCCCAGGGCCGCGGCCTCGACCACCAGGACCCCGATCACCATCCAGGTCTGCGGCGTAAGCGCGAGCACGACGATCAGCCCGCAGACCATCAAGATCGGAATGGTCATCCCATACAGGAGCCGAGTGTCGGCGCCCAGAGTCTGCTCGACAGACCGGTCAAAGTCGCGAAACACGCGGGTGGGGTTCGCGAAAGACGGGTGGGACGGTTCGGCTGGCATGTCCGCCTCCTTGGTCGACTGCATCCGAACCTAGGCGGGCATGCCCGTGGTGCCATCGGGGCCGACGCGCACGGTCGCTTCGGCAAACCCGCAGCGTGCCGGGGCGTGCGGCCCTTAGATCATCGTGGACGGTCTCTACGCGCCGCGCTTTTCGACCACATTGTGGAGCTCATCACCGGCGAGCCAGCGTCGGAGATTGTCGGCAAAGGACGCGAGCACATCGCGTTCCCATCCGATCCGGTCGCCGGACATGTGCGGCGAGACGAGCACGCGATCCATCTCCCAAAACGGATGCTCGGGCGACAGCGGCTCGGTGACGAACACGTCAAGCGCGGCACCCGCAATCGCACCGGCCCGCAGCGCGGCCAGGAGGGCGTCCTCGTCGATGAGGGCACCACGGCCGATGTTGATGATCCGGGCCCGCGGATCGAGCAAGCCGAGCCGCCGTTCGTCAAGGAACCCGCGGGTCTCCGATGTCAGGGGCAGCGCCAGGACGACGAAGTCGGCGTCCGGCAGCAGTTCGTCCACGTCAGTGCTCGCGCCGACGTCACCGAGGAGGGGGTCCCCGGTGCGCGCAGTCCGCCCGACCACCTGAACCTGCATGCCCGCCGCCCGCAAGAGCGGCGCCACCTCGCGCGCGACGCCACCGGCTCCGAGGATGAGCGCGCGTGCTCCGGTGACCGTCTCGGTCTCACGGTGCACCCAGCGTCGCTCACGTTGCAGGGCGAGCGTGCCGTGCAGATCCTTGGCGAACATCAGGATCACCGCGAGGACGTACTCGGCGATCGGACGCTCGAATACACCGCGTGTGTTGGTCAGGACGATGTCGCTGTCGATCACTTGATCGACGAGCACCGCGTCGACCCCGATGCTTCCGGTCTGGATCCAGCGCACCGAGTGGTCCTCCGGCCATGGCGCCTGGAGCAGATCGGTGCGGAAGTCCCAGACGAACAGCACGTCAGTGCGGCGCAGCGCCTGCGCCAGCGTGATCGCGTCATCGGCCAGGTGAACGTCGGCCAGCGGGGCAACCAGATCAAGGCCGTCGGGAGGAGCTTCGCCCTTGGCCAGGAGGACTGCCACAGAAGTGTTTTGCATTCGCAACATCCTCCCGGCTCGGCTTGAAGGCCGCGTGGTCGTCGGCGGCATGATTCGCGTTCCGCATCGATGGCTGGTAGAGATTGAGGGCATGTTCCGGGTCGAACCCGACGTGACGTGACGAGACACCGGATCGCCGCGATCCCCGGTGACGGCATCGGGCGCGAGGTTCTACCGGCGGCGCGCGCCGTGCTCGATGCGGCGTGTGCGGCTGGTGGCATCGAGCTCACCTATGAGACGCTTGACTGGTCGTGCGACCGCTACGTGCGCGAGGGGGCGATGATGCCTGCCGACGGCCTCGACCGGCTGCGTCAGTTCGACGCGATCTTGCTCGGCGCCGTGGGAGACCCCCGGGTCGCCGACCACTTGTCGCTGTGGGGCCTCCTGATCCCGATCCGCCAGCGCTTTCGCCAATACGTCAACCTCCGGCCGACGCGAGTGTTCGACGGGCTGCCGAGTCCGGTGCTGGCCTGTGCCGAGCACGCGGTGGACCTCGTCGTCGTACGCGAGAACGTCGAGGGCGAATACACCGAGCTGGGCGGCCGGTTCAGCCGGGGATTCCCAGATGAGCTCGCGACCCAGCAGGCGATCTTCACCCGATCGGGGATCGCCCGGATCGTGGACTACGCGCTCGAGCTGGCGGCCACGCGCCGCGGTCACCTGACCTCCGCGACGAAATCGAACGGCATCGTGCACACGCTCCCCTTCTGGGATGAGATCGTCGCCGAACGCGCCGCGGCCCACCCCGGGGTGACGGTGAAGAGCGAGCTGATCGACGCGCTATGCGCGAAGCTCGTCCTGCAGCCCCAGGCCTTCGACGTGATCGTGGGGTCGAATCTGTTCGGCGACATCCTGGGCGACGTTGCCGCCGCGGTGGCCGGCTCGATCGGCATCGCTCCGTCCGCGAACCTCAATCCCGAGCGGGAGTTCCCGTCGATGTTCGAGCCGGTCCACGGCTCGGCGCCCGACATCGCCGGGCGGGGAATCGCCAACCCGATCGGGGCGATCTGGGCCGGCGCGATGATGCTCGAACACCTTGGGCATCCCGACGCGGCAGCCGGGATCGTTCAGGCGATCGCTCGCGTGCTCGCGGCGGGCGAGTTTCGCACGCCGGACCTCGGTGGTCAGGCCACGACCACCGAGCTCGCCCGAGAGATCGAGCGCGCGTTGTAGCCCTACGGCCCGGGCCCGCTCGCATCACCGCGGCGGGAATAAATCCGGCCTCGTTTCGCTCTTAACGGTTCATCAGCGATATGCGCCCGCGCCGGTAGGTGAACGGTGGCGGGGATGAAAGAGGAGATTTCAATGGTGGCCGCGACCATCAGACAGCTTGGCACCGAGCCCACCGCCCACCCGCAGCGCAGTGAGTGCGGCCACGATCGCCAGGTCGGGACTTGCCCGGTGGCGTCAGGCTGCGCGGTCGCCGCGGGCGCTCGCCACGGCCGCGGCGAGCTCCCGCAGGCGATGGAGCGCCGGTAGCGTCTCGCCCCGCCGCCACGCGATCGCGATGCCCATGGTCGGCTCCGGCGGTGCGAACCGTCGATAGACCGCCCCCGGGATCCTTAGGCTCCGCGAGCGCTCGAGCATGATGAACGAGATGCCGGCTCCCTCGGCCACGGCGGTGACGATGCGCTCCTCCTCGGGCTCGGCGCGCGCGAGCGGGGGCCAGGGTGGGTCGCCGCAGACCTCGCGTCGGACCTCGCGCCACGCGCCCGGACCGTGCTCTTCGGGCCACCACACGAGCGGTTCGCCGTGCAGATCACTCGGGCGCACCGCGGTGCGGCGGGTCAGCCGGTGTCCCTTGGGCAGGACGCAGACCATCGGCTCGCGGCCCAGGCGGAGCTCTTCCAGGCCCGGATCGTCCACCGGCGGCCGCACGAAGCCGACGTCGATCTCGCCGGCATGCAGCTGCTCGACGTGCAGCATGGTCGTGCCGAGGCTGAGCACAAGCTCAACCTCCGGGTACCGCGCCCGATAGGCGGCGACGATCTCGCCGGCGACGCCGCCGGTGAGCGAGCGCGTGAGGCTCATGCGCAGGCGGCCGCGTTCCCCGGCCCCGGTGGCACGCGCGATGGCTGCGGCATGGTCCGCACGGCTCAGGATCTCGCGTGCTTCGACGAGCAGCGCTTCGCCGGCCGCCGTCAGCGCGGCGCCTCGGCGGTTGCGCTCGAACAGCGGCACTCCGAGCTCGGCTTCGAGCACGCGGATCTGCTGACTCACACTCGGCTGGGCGAGATGCAGCCGCTCGGCGGCGCGGCGGAAATGGAGCTCCTCGGCGACGGCGACGAACGAGCGCAGTTGGCGGAGCTCCATCGACGCATGATAGGCGCTGCCTTTCACAGACGCGGATATTCGTTCTTGATCCAGCGGGGCGCCCGCCGTAGGTTCGACCGGTTGGTCGGACCCGAGAGGAGAGCGCCAGATGACCACGGTCGAGCCCGGTGTACGCGGCTTTCTCAGCCCATTCGAGGTGCCCGTGCCCGAAGGGTGCGAGGGCTGGGAGTCGATGTATCCGTACTACGCGCTGTTCAGCGAGGAACGGCGGGAGTCCGAGGAGGCGCGAGGCTGGTTTCGGGACGGCATGCATTTCCCCGAGCCGATGTTCCCGTTCGATTTCATCACCGCGGACTCGCCCTACATGTGCTTGGGCCAGGCCAACTCGCGGATCTTCTGCGTCCCGCCGGCGCTCGGGATTGACCACCGGGTCCTCTACGGGTGGGTGTACATGAGCGCGAATCCGGTGACCGATCCCGCCGAGATCGGCCGGCGGGCCGAGCTGTTCGGACAGCGGGCCGGGTTCTACTTCCAGAACTGGGACGAGCTCTACGGGCGCTGGCGCAGCAAGGTCGAGGAGACCATCCACGAGATCGACATCCTCGCCGTACCCGACCTGCCCGACGTCGAGGACGAGGCGGTCGTCACCGAGGGCCGCGGGATCGGCTCCACTCACACGTTGCTCGCGGCCTACGACCAGCTCCTCGAGAGCGTGGATCGCATCTGGCAGTACCACTTCGAGTTCCTGAACCTGGGGTACGCGGCGTACCTCGTCTTCTACGAGCTGTGTAAGCAGCACTTCCCGGACATCCCGGATCAGACGATCGCGAAGATGCTGAGCGGCATCGAGGTCGTCCTGTTCCGCCCCGACGAAGAGCTCAAGCGGCTCGCCCGGCGCGCGCTCGACGCGGGCCTCGGCCAGGCCGTCGTGACCGCCGGCGACGAGCAGGCGCTCCGCGAGGCCGTCTCGAGCACCGCGGCGGGCCGGGCTTGGCTGTCTGACTGGGAGGCGGCGAAGACGCCGTGGTTCTACTACTCGAACGGCAACGGCTTCTACCACCACCATCGCTCGTGGATCGATGATCCGAACGTCCCGCTCGGTCACCTGCGCGGCTACGTGCAGCGGCTACAGGCGGGCGAGGACGTCGCGCGCCCGCTCGAGAAGGTGAGCGCCGAGCGCGAGCGGATCACCGCCGAGTACCGCGCACTGCTGTCCGATCCCGAGACGGTGGCCGCGTTCGACCAGAACCTTGGACTGGCCCGCACCGTGTTCCCCTACGTTGAGAGCCACAACTTCTACGTCGAGCACTGGTACCACACGATCTTCTGGAACAAGGTCCGGGAGTTCGGGGCGCTCCTGGCCGGCCACCGGTTCCTCGAAGACGCCGAGGACATCTTCTACCTCCAGCGCCACGAGATCTCGGACGCGCTCGTCGACCTGCGGCTGGCCTGGGCGGCCGGGTCGGTCGGACGCGGCCCTGGCTACTGGCCGCCGATCGTCGCCCGACGCAAGCGGATCATGCAGGCGATGCGCAGGTTCACGCCCCCGCCCGCCCTCGGCGCGATGCCGGAGGCGATCACCGAGCCCGCGACGATCATGCTGTGGGGGATCACCACCGAGCGGGTCAGGGAATGGGCCGCCGAGGGTCGCGACAGTGACACGACGCTAACCGGCTTCGCCGGCTCACCGGGCGTGGCCGAAGGGACCGCGCGCGTCGTCATGGAGGTCGACCGGCTGACCGAGCTCGAGCCCGGAGAGATCCTGGTCGCGCCGGTCACCTCGCCGAGCTGGACGCCGGTGTTCGGCAAGATCGCGGCCGCCGTCTCCGATATCGGCGGGATCATGTCGCACGCGGCGATCGTCTCGCGCGAGTACGGGCTCCCCGCAGTGGTGGGCACCGGCAACGCCACCAGCCGGATCAAGACCGGTGACCGGGTGAGGGTCGACGGCAACACCGGCGCCGTGACCATCCTCGGCTGATCCGATGCCCGACGATCGCTACGACGCCGTCGTCCTCGGCGGCGGTCATCACGCGATGATCATCGCCCCGTACCTGGCGCGCGCCGGTCTGTCGGTGCTCGTGCTCGAGCGCACGGCCCACCTCGGCGGCGGCGCGTGCGGAAGCGAAGGCCCGGCGCCGGGATTTGTGATGAACCACTGCAGCCACTGGACGCGGTTCTACGCCCACCCGGCCTACCGCGACTTCGGCCTGTACGACGAGGGCCTGCGCTACGTCTTTCCGGACGAGAACGAGGGGATGATCTTCGACGACGGATCGTCGTTCATCGGTCTGGCCGCCTCGCGGGTGGTGGATGCGAAGACCGGCCGCCAGGAGCGCTCCTCGGAAAACATCGCGAGGACACACGAGCAGATCGCGCGCCTGTCGACGCGGGACGCGGACACCTATCTGCGCGTGTTAGATGCCTACGAGCGGCACTGGCGAGGCGCGTTCCGCCGCCATCGCTTCGGGACGCCGCCGCCGTGGGGCACCCCCGATCCGCTCGAGGAGTTGCTCGGGCTACCCGACAGCCTGATCGAGCCCATTCACCAGTTCATGACGGTCAGGCAGCTCGCTCAGGACTTCTTCGATAGCCCGGAGCTCCAGATCCTGTTCATGCGCGCCACGACAACGTCGACCGGCTGCTTTCCCGATGACGTGCCCGGCCTCCAGGGTCTGATCCACTGCCTCCCGCTGACCCTGTCGTTTGAACCGGCGGCGATTGCGGTGGGCGGTAGCCAGGCGATCACCGATGCGCTGGTCGCGGCGGGGCGCAGGCTCGGCGTCAAGTACGAGACGGAATCGGAGGTCGAGCGGATCCTGGCCGCGGGCGAGCGGGCGACGGCGGTCGAGCTCACCGACGGCTCGCGCGTCGAGGCGGGGCTCCTCGTCAGCGACCTCGGCCTGTCCCAGATCGTGCTCAGGCTGCTCAGGGACACGCCGGTCGATGACCGCCTGCGCCGGCGGATCCGAAACGTCCACTACGACCGTGGCCAGCTGCTGTGGGCCAATCTCGCCCTGCACGAGCCACCGCGGTATCGGGCGGAGGTTGAGAACCCGGGCGTGGGCGCGCAGCCCCGCCTCTACTGGGGTCCGAAGGACCTCGACTACCTGCGCCTGGGCTACCAGCCGGAGATCTTCACGCGCGGGTTCGCACGGCGACCCTACGTTCTCTGTTCGGTCGACAGCCTGTGGGACGAAACCCGCGCCCCGGCCGGCAGTCACATCGTGGGGGTGGAGGAGTTCTCGGCCCCGCGCCGGCGATTCTCAGGTGATGAGTGGCGCGCGATCAAGGAGCTCTTCACCGAGAACCTGCTCCGCGAGTGGGCCGAGTACGCGCCGAACATGACCGCCGAGAACGTAATCGCCACGCGGGTCTACTCGCCCGACGACATCCAGCGCGAGCGGCTGAACATGGTTGAAGGGGGCTACTCGGCAGGCAGCATGATCGCCTCGCAGACGGGACGGTTCCGCCCGATTCCGGACCTGACCGGCCACCGGATCCTCCTCGAGAACCTCTACGACTGCTCGGCCAACCTGCACTCGGGCCCCGGGATCGGACGCGGATCGAGCTACAACTGCTTCCGGGAGATCGCGCACGCCCTGCACCTCGAGCAGCCGGCGGTGGCGGCCTGAAACGCCGCCGTCACCGAAGCACCTTGACCGTGTTGTCACCGTCGTCGACGTAGTAGACCTGGTTGCCATCGAGCACCAAGCCGAAGAGCGATCCGGCGCCCGTCTTGGTGTCAAGCGTGCGGGTCATCAGCTGCCTTCCGGCCGGGGTGGTCTCGACGACGTTCCCGTCGCCCGCATTGGTGGTCAGGATGTTGCCGTCGGGGGCGAGGGCGAGCCCGAGCGGCTGCTTCAGGTGCAGGCCCTCGGACACGGTGGTGCCCGCATCGTGTGCGGGGGTTGACCGAGTCGTCGCGTCCGGAATCGCGGCAATCCGGTTGTCAAGTGTGTCCGCGACGTACAGAGTGCCGTCCGGGGCGAGTGCGACGCCGGTTGGGCCGATTACGAGCGCGCTCGGATCGTCGCGCCACGGGATCGCGTTTGCGACCACCTGCTCACCGAGCACCTTCGGTGGCTCTCCGGGAGCCGAGGTCAGCGTGATCCGCAGGACGGTCGAGTTGTCGATCGTGTGCACGCCCTCGGCGGCACCTCCGTTCAGCACCATGCTCACGAACAGGGTTGTGCGCATGCCCTGAGTGACCGCGGTCATGTCCCACGGCCCCTGGATCTGTGGCCCCGAGATGGTGCTCACCGGGTGACCGGCCGAGTCGAGGACGATCAGGCACCCGTACTGGGCGCTCGCCGCCTTGCCGTTGGTGGTCGGCAGGCTTCCGACGACCACGTAGCCGCCGGGGAGCACGCTGAGCGCCGTGGTCAAGCCGACCCCGCCTGGGCAGCTGCCCGGCAGGCCGTGCGTGTCGATCTGGGAGAACACTGACGCCTTCCCGCCGGTGGCAACCTGGACGATCGTCGTGCCGGTGCCCTGGTTGTTTGCCTTGTCGTTGAAGTTGCTGACCAGCAGGTCACCTGCCACCAGCTTGCCGACGCTGCTCGGCACCACCACGATGCCGTAGGGATTCACGTCTCCGTTGGGCGGCACCGTAGATGTCACCGTCGACACCCGGGCGGCATCGGCAAGGAACGGCGTCGGTGCCGCCGCGCGCGCGGCGGACGTCGTGGCTGAGGCCGCGGAGCTCTGGCTCGAGCTGGTGCTGTTCGAGCTACCACAGCCCGCGATCGCGAGCGCGATTACGAGCGCAGCAAGGCTGAGATGCATGCGGAAACGCATCGGTCGTTCCTCCGTCGTCGTTCGTGTGAATGCTCGACCGATGTCCTGCTCCCGCCGCCACGAGCACGCGGGAGCGGCCGCCCCGGGACCGATGTCGAGCACTTTGCGTACCTGACGCCGACCCCCGGCAGATTCTTCCCTCGGTCGTGTTTTTTTTCATCGAGTGACCGATGGAATACGGACCCCTCCGCGCGCGTCATAGAGAGGAGGTACACGAGCGAAAAGGAGCCCAGAATGAGCAATGTCACCGGGTCACAGTCCCTTGGCGGTGAGGAACTTGGTCGTGGGACGTCGCGGCGCCAACTGCTGCTCGCCGGCGGTGCCGGCGCCCTCGGTATGGCCCTGGCCGGCGCACCGGCCGCCTCCGCCCGGATGGCCCGCGGCCGGGCCAGCAGCCAGGAGGTGCTGAACGTCGCCTCGCAGGTCGAGGTACTGACCACCGTGGTGACCACCACCGCGCTGCAGAAACTCGGTAGCCAGCTTCCCCAGGCAGCGATCGACACGATCGGCGCCGCCTCACGTGAGGAGCTCGATCACTACGAAGTCCTCACGCGTCAGTTCGGCGGACGGGCGTTCACCCATCAGGTTTGGATTCCCGACGCCGTGTTCGCGAGCCCGACGGCGCTGTTCACCACGCTGGTGGTCGGGGAGCAGATCTGCATCGACCTGTATCTGGTCGCGACCACGATCTGGGCCCAGAGCGGATCCCCCTTCCTCGCCCGAGTGGGTGCCGAGCTGGTCGGTAATGAGGGCGTGCATCGCGCGCTGGCGCGGCAGGCGCTGGGGCTCCAGCCCAACGATCGCGCGTTCATGAAGTACGACCAGGTCGATCAGGCCGATGGGCCCGGCAACGGGACCGTGGGTTTCACCACGCCGCAGGGCGCGATCCAGAGCTTCGAGGCCGCCGGCGTCGGGTTCGGAACCATGGGCGCCAGCCCGGGGGCGTTCTACGACTTCGACACCGTGCGGCAGAACACGCCGAACCCGTCATTCGTGAACACCCTGGAGCCGCGCTGACTGAGCCGCTTCCTACATGATTCCGACAAAGCTCTTCCGGTTCTCTGACGGAGGTCCCGGATGTTGTCCGGGTGATCGAGGACCGAGGACGATGGCGGCGCACGGTCGCTCTGGCGCTCCTCGGTTCGGTGACCGTCGTGGTCGGGTTCGTGGCGGTGTCGGAGGTCGGCACGCCGAGTAGCTCCGCGCGCACCGGGACGGAACTCGTGACCGCGGCGGACGGCGTCGTGCAGAACACCGTGTCCGGTACCGGCAATGTCGCGGCGGGCACGGACGACGACGTCGACTTCGCCACGAGCGGGACGCTCGATCGCGTCTATGTGCACCAGGGCGAGCATGTGACGAAGGGTCAGATCCTCGCCACCCTCGACCCGACGTCGGCACGGCTGACGCTCGATCAGGCGACGGCAACGCTCACCGCCGCGCAGGACACCCTGACCACGGCCGAGGACCCTTCCTCCGCTTCGTCCACGACGTCGACGAGCACCGCCAGCGAGACCACCGTCAACGCGGACGAGCTCGCCGTCGAGAGCGACGAACAGACGGTCAAGAGCGACAAGCTCGCGCTGTCGGAGACGACTCTGCGGGCCCCCGCGACTGGCACGATCGCATCGCTCGACGATCTCTTGCCGGGGCAATCCGTCACCGCCGGATCATCGAGTAACGACTCCACTTCGACCGACTCCTCCTCCACCGGCTCGTCTTCGACCGGTACCTCGGCGGGCTCGTCAGCGACCAGCTCCAGCTTCGCCGAGATCGTGAACACCAACACGCTGACTATGACGGTCGCGATCAGCGAGGCCGACATCGGTGAGATCAAGGTCGGGCAGTCGGCGACGGTGACGATGGACGCGCTCAGCGGAGTCGAGCTCGCCGGGCATGTAGCCGCGATCTCGCCGACGGCCACCGACAGCGACGACGTCGTCTCCTACGACGTCACGCTCGATCTCGACCAGACCGATTCGCAGGTGCTCCCGGGCATGAGCGCCTCGGCCCTGGTGGTCGTAGATCAGGCCAGTGGCGTGACCGTGCCGACCGATGCGATCAGTGGATCTGGCTCCCAGGGCACGGTGACGCTCGACCAAGACGGCAAGCGTGTCGAGCGCCAGGTCGTGGTCGGGCTGCGGGGAGCCACCCGCTCGGTGATCATCACCGGCGTCAACGCGGGCGATGAGCTGGTCATCAGCGAAACGCTGCCTTCGCTCCGCTCGACCACGACCGCGACCACCAGTGGCAGTGGCTCGGGCGGCATCCTGGGTGGCTCATCCGGACTGGCCGGCGCGCTTGGGGCTGCCGGCGGGGCCCCGAGCAGCGGAGGGCCGCCTTGATGTGGGACGCGATCGTGAGTGAGGCCACGGCGGCAACGACGACGACGGCGGGCACCTCTCCTCGCTGATTAGTCTCTGGCGGCTGCCCGCTGCGAGGCAAACACAGAGGAGAGACGATGGCAACGGAATCCCACCCGCCCACCCCCGCCGCCGTTGAGACGGTCCGGGGTCCAGTTGACGTCAGTCAGCTCGGTCCGACGCTCATGCACGAGCACGTGTTCATCATGCAGGCAGAGGCGCTCCAGAACTGGGGCCACGTGTTCGGTGGGTGTTACTGGAACGAGCGGGAACGCCTTGACGACGCGACCGCGAAGCTGGGCGCCGTCCGTGAGGCGGGCATCCGCACGATCGTCGATCCGACCGCGCCGGGTCTCGGTCGCTACATCCCTCGCCTCCAGACGCTGAACGCCGCCGTCGATCTGAACATCGTCGTGGCGACGGGCGTGTACGCGTTTCTCGGGCTGCCCAACTTCCTCGTGTACCGCACCGTCGACGCGCTCGCCGAGCTGTTCGTCCGCGAGATCCGGGAGGGCATCGACGACACCGGGGTCAAGGCGGCCTTCCTCAAATGCACGGTCGAACGGTATGGCGTGATCGGCGACATCCCGCGGATCCTGGCCGCCGTCGCCGCGGCCGGCGTCGAGACCGGCGCGCCGATCATGGTCCACACCAACGCGGCCGAGCGGACCGGGCTCGCCGCGCTTGAGGCGCTGACCGGGCACGGCGTCGATCCGACCCGGATCGTGATCGCCCACTGCGGCGACAGCAACGACATGGGGTACCTCCGCGCGATCGCCGACAGCGGGGCGTGGCTCGGCTGCGATCGCTTCGGGATCGAGCACTTCAACCCACTCGCCGATCGCATCAAGACGCTCGTCGCCCTGCTGGCGGCGGGATACGGCGACCGGATTCACCTGTCGCATGACGCGGCGTGCTTCTGTGACTTCATGGTCGGCGACCCGGCGTTCGCCAACGAGAACCCCGACTACCTGCTGATCTCCAAGCAAGTGCTGCCGGCGCTGCTCCGCGAGGGCGTCAAGCAGGCCCAGATCGATCAGCTCATGGTCGAGAACCCGCGCCGGTTCTTCGCCGGCGACTCCTCGGCGGCCGCTTGAGGCAACCTCAAGCGAATCGCCAGAGTTCGGTCGAGCCCCAACTGTCACGCGAAACCTCTATGGGAACCGCGATACGCTTAGCCTCTTGGCTATAACGGTCACCCAGCTCACGGCATTTCTCGCGACCGTCCGCGGCGGCTCGGTCACGGCGGCGGCCGACGAGCTGGTGGTCACCCAGCCGTCGGTTTCCTCCGCCATCGCCGCCCTCGGTCGCGAACTCGGCTGTGAGCTGTTCGAGCGAGCGGGTCGCGGCATCCGGCTGACCGAGGCGGGGAGCGCGTTCAGGCCGTTCGCGGCGGATGTCGTCGGGTTGCTCGAGGAAGGGCGTCAGGCCGCCCGCGAGGCAGCCGCGCTCGCCGCTCACCGATTGCGGATCGCGGCCGTCACCACGGCCGCGGAGTCGTTCGTGCCGCCGCTGATGCGCGAGTTCGCTCTGCGTCATCCGGACATCGAGCTCGCGCTCGACGTGGGAAACCGCGAGTACGTGTTCGAGCGCGTGTCGAGCCACCTGGCCGATGTCGCGATCTCCGGCAAGCCTCCCGCCGACGAGCGTCTCGTCGCCGAGTCACTGCTTACGAACCACATCGTCTGCATCACCAGTGCGGACGATCCGGCCGCGGTCGGCGGGCCCGTGCCGGCGAGCGCTCTCGCCGACCGGGCGTGGCTTCTGCGCGAGCCGGGGTCGGGGACGCGGGCGTTGGGCGAGCAGTTCCTCCAGGAGCGGGGTCTCAGCCCCAAGACGCTCACGCTCGGATCCAACGGCGCGATCAAGCAGGCCGCCCGCGCAGGGCTGGGCGTCTCGCTTCTGTCGCGTGCGGCGGTCGAACCCGAGCTCGCGGCGGGCTGGCTGGGGGAGATCGCGCTCACCGACGGCCCGGCCCCGAGGCCGTGGTTCGTCCTCCGCTCCGCGGTCGGTCCCATCCGTGGACCCGCCGCGACCTTCACCGAATTCATCCGCGCGGACGCCGGACGGCTCGAGGCACTTATCCGTTAGCCGGCGCCAGGTAGCAGAGAAACGCTCCGAGCCCCGGATCTGGGGCAAGCGTCCAGCGGTCACAGCCGGTGAGGCGGGCGTGCAGCTGTGGTTCCTGGCCCACCTCCTCTGCGACCACGTCGGCGACCGCGCTCGGGACGAGGTCGAAGATCAGCGTGCGAGGCTCCCACGCCTGGGTTGGCACGTCCACACAGACCTCGAGCACGCACCAGGCCCCCTGATCGAGGATGGACTGGGCGGCGAGCATCGCGCGTGTGCGCTCGTCGGGCGACACCGGCACGATGAATACCCGCTGTCGCGCGCGACATCCATCAAAGATCGCCGTGGAGACATCGACGATGGTCTATGCCGCGGGGTGGGCCGGGGACGGGTCACGGTCCGTTCGCGCGTCGATCGCCCCGATCGCCACCGCGGCGCGCGCGGTGACCAGCTGGTAGAGGACCAGGAGCTGGGTGATGGCGAGCGACTCCGAGCGGTGCAATCGAGTGCCGACCGTGAACTCACCCAGGCGCTCGGTGCGCAGGTGACTGGCGAAGTGCATCCCCTCCCAGATGGTCTCCTCGATCGCCGCGCTGTCCCCGGGGCGGATCGTGCCCGGCACCCAGAGCACGGTTTCCGCGCCGCGGGCCACGAGCACGATGCCTTGCTCCTCGCGGTCGGCGAGCGCGGAAAGATCCGGGTGGACGAGGCCGGGGCGCAGCGTCACCTTCGCGTCCAGGTGCTCCTGGTCACCGCGATCGCCCGGCATAAATGAGATCACCAGGTCGGCGTGGCGCCGCTGGGGGCGAACGTAGGCCTCGGCATCGGCCTCCCGCCGGTCGAGCTCCTCGAGCACTTGATCGGTCGTGTAGCCGCGACGCGAGCAGTCGCGCTGAACCTTCCAACCGCGCCGCAGGTCCTCGGGCGGGTCGACGTAGACCCGGACGTCATAGAGGTCGCGCATGGCCGGCGTATGGAACGCGAGCAGGCCCTCGACGATCGCGAAGGTGGCAGGGGCGACGTACTCGCCGGGCGCGAACGTGCCGTCCTGGTGGCGGTATACGGGCTTGAAGATCGACCGGTCGGCGCGCAGATGCCCGAGATCCTGCTCGAGCACGTCGAGGTGATTGCACTCGGGGTGAAGGGGGGTGATCTTCCGAGCCGCTCGCTGCTGGCGGTCATACCGGTGGTAGTGGTCGGCCGAGACGTGGATCACCTGCGCCTCGCCCAGGATGCGGACCAGTCCCCGCGTGAGCGTGGTCTTGCCCGCGGCGGAATCGCCGGCGATGCCGAGCAGGATCGGGCGTGGCATCAGGGACCGCCTATAGAGAAATGTTTATGTTGATACGACAAATAAGAATTTGATGTTTATGTGTCGTCGGCCCTACCTTACCGCCATCGAGCGAAAGGTCAATGAGCTATGGCGATCAGCGCACCCCCTCAACCGAAGAAGGACCGATGGGCCTCAGGCGTCACTCCGTACGCCGAGATGGGCTACTTCGACGCCGACTACGTCCCGAAGGATTCGGACATCCTGGCCGCGTTCCGGATCACGCCCCAGCCGGGCGTGGACGCGGTGGAGGCGGCGGCCGCGGTGGCCGGCGAGTCCTCGACCGCGACCTGGACGGTGGTGTGGACCGATCGCCTGACCGCGCACGAGCGCTACCAGGCCAAGGCCTACGACGTGACCGCGGTACCCGGACGCGAGGGGGAGTACATCGCCAAGATCGCCTACGACCTCGACCTGTTCGAGGAGGGTTCGATCGCCAACATGACGAGCTCGATCATCGGCAACGTGTTCGGCTTCAAGGCGCTCAAGGCGCTGCGCTTGGAGGACCTGCGGATCCCCACCCAGTACGTCAAGACCTTCCAGGGCCCGCCACACGGGATCGTCATGGAACGCGAGTATCTCGACAAGTTCGGGCGCCCGCTGCTCGGCGCCACGGTGAAACCGAAGCTCGGCCTGTCGGCCAAGAACTACGGCCGCGTCGTGTTCGAGGCACTGCGCGGCGGCCTCGACTTCACCAAGGACGACGAGAACATCAACTCCCAGCCGTTCATGCGCTGGCGCGATCGTTACCTGTACGCGATTGAGGGGGTGAACCGCGCGAGTGCCGCAAGCGGTGAGGTCAAGGGTCACTACATGAACGTGACCGCGGCGACGATGGAGGACATGTACGAGCGGGCCGAGTTCGCCAAGGAGATCGGCAGCGTCATCATCATGATGGATCTGACCGTCGGTTACACGGCGATGCAGTCGATGTCGAAATGGGCCCGGCGCAACGGCATGATCCTCCATCTCCACCGCGCCGGACACGGCACTTACACCCGGCAGAAGAACCACGGAGTGTCGTTCCGCGTAATCGCGAAATGGTGCCGGCTGCTCGGCGTGGATCATCTCCACGCGGGCACGGTGGTGGGCAAGCTCGAGGGCGATCCCTCGATGATCGAGGGCTACTACGACACCCTGCGCCTCGGCCACGTCCCGGAGAACCTGCAGAACGGGATCTTCTTCGATCAGGACTGGGCCTCCCTGCCGGCGGTGATGCCGGTGGCCTCGGGGGGCATCCACGCCGGACAGATGCACCAGCTGCTCCGTTACCTCGGGGAGGACGTGATCCTCCAGTTCGGGGGTGGAACCATCGGCCATCCGATGGGTATCGGCGCCGGCGCCACCGCCAACCGGGTCGCCGTCGAGGCGATGATCCAGGCGCGCAACGAGGGCCGCGACTACTTCCAGGAGGGCCCCGACATCCTGGAGAAGGCGGCCAAGGGATGCCCCGAGCTGAACGCCGCGCTCCAGGTGTGGAAGGACGTGACGTTCGACTTCCAGTCCACCGACACTCCCGACTACGTCGTCACGCCCACGCTCGTCTGAGCAGGAGGGAAACACCATGCGCATCACCCAGGGAACCTTCTCGTTTCTTCCCGATCTGACCGACGAGCAGATCGGCGCCCAGATCGCATATTCACTCGATCACGGCTGGGCGATGTCGGTCGAATACACCGACGACCCCCACCCGCGCAGCTCCTACTGGGAGATGTGGGGTCTGCCGATGTTCGACCTGACCGTGCACGATGTCGAGCTCGTCATGCGCGAGGTGCGCGCGTGCCGGGAGGCTTACCCCAGTCACTACATCAAGGTGATCGCGTACGACGCCTCCTACGGTCGGCAGACCACCGCGCTGAGCTTCATCGTCAATCAACCTCCTCACGAGCCCGGGTTTCGCCTCGATCGCACCGACGCTCACGATCGTGTTATGCGCTACCGGCTGTATCCGTACTCGGCCGACCGGCCGGCGGGCAGCCGCTACCTGAACGGTTCCGGGGCATGAGCGCGGTCGAGGTCTCGGATATCGCGACCGTCGTCCGCGAGGCGAATATCGAGTCGGTTCTCGATGAGCTCGACCGCGAACTGGTCGCGCTGCGGCCGGTGAAGACGCGGATCAGAGAGATCTCGGCCCTGCTGGTGATCGACCAGCTGCGCCGGCACGCCGGGTTGGCGGCGGGACGGCCGACCCTGCACATGTGCTTCACCGGCAACCCCGGGACGGGCAAGACGACGGTCGCCATGCGGATGGCCGACATCCTGCATCGCCTGGGCTACATCGAGCGCAACCACGTCGTGGCCGTGACTCGCGACGACCTGGTCGGGCAGTACGTCGGCCACACGGCTCCGAAGACCAAGGAGGTGCTCAAGCGTGCGTACGGTGGAGTTCTGTTCATCGACGAGGCCTACTACCTCTACCGTCCGGAGAACGAACGCGACTACGGGGTGGAGGCAATCGAGATACTGCTCCAGGTGATGGAGAACGAGAGAGATCGCCTGGTCGTGGTGCTCGCCGGCTACAAGGACCGGATGGACGACTTCTTCCGGCTCAACCCGGGGATGTCCTCGCGCGTGGCCCACCACATCGACTTTCCCGATTACTCCGCGGATGAGCTCCTGGCGATCGGGCGACTGATGCTGTCGGCCGAGAACTACGCGCTGTCCCCCGACGCCGAGCAGGCGTTCCGCCAGTACATTGTCCGGCGTATGGGTCGCCCGCGATTCGCGCACGCCCGGAGCGTGCGCAACGGAATCGAGCGGGCGCGGCTGCGCCACGCCAATCGGGTCTACGAGGCGGTGCGGTCCGGGACCGAGCCGACGGTCGAGATGCTCGGCCAGATCGAGGCCCAGGACATCCTCAAGAGCAGCGTGTTCAAGGACGACACGAGAACCGAGGCGGAACGGGAGGCGGCATGACGGTGTCGATTACCAACCACCGGCGGGCCGCGCGACCCGTCGTCCTCGGCGTCGTCGGCGACTCCGCCGCCGGCAAGACGACCATCACGCGCGGGCTCGTGCGCGTGCTCGGCGAGGAGCACGTCGCCCACATCTGCACCGATGACTATCACCGCTACGACCGCAGGCAGCGAGCGGAACTTGGGATCAGCCCGCTTCACCCCGACTGCAACTACCTCGACATCATCGCCCAGCACCTCGGTCACCTGCGGCGCGGCGAGGCGATCATCAAGCCCGTCTACCGGCACAAGGACGGTACCTTCGGTCCGCCGGTCTACGTTCATCCCGAGCGGTTCACGGTGATCGAGGGACTGCTCGGCTATCACCTCCCCGAGATGCGCGACGTCTATGACGTGCGCGTATTCCTCAATCCCCCCGAGGAGCTGCGGCGGCGGTGGAAGGTGCAGCGCGACTGCTCGCGGCGGGGCTATACAACCGACGAGGTGCTCGCCGAGCTTGACCGTCGCGAGGCGGATTCCGAGGCGTTCATCCGCCCCCAGCGGCGCCACGCCGACATGCTGGTCTCGTTCAGGCCATCCGAGGGGGAGTCCGAGGAGGATCAGATCCACCTCGAGGCCGAGCTCACCCTGCGCGACGGGCTGCCCCACCCGGACCTCTCGCCGCTGATCAACGGCAAGCCGGACGGCTTGACGCTGGTGGAGCGCGGCGACGAGCGGGTGCTGCGCATACCGGGGCGCATGGATCCCGACCACGCCGAGGCGATCGAGGAGGCGATCTGGGCCCGCATGCACTTCGCCACCCACCTGCGCACCCGCCGTCTCGGCGAGTTCACGATCGGTACCGATCTGCATCGCTCCGAGTCGCTGGCGCTGGTTCAGCTTCTGATCCTCTACCACCTGGTAACGGCCAAGGCGGCGGTCGCGGTCGGGGGCGAGGGGACGCGCACGCCGGTCCCGACCGCGGTCGCGGTGTCGGCCTGATGATGGCTACTTGGCAGTCTGCGTGATCAGGGGCGCCCCTGGTCTGAGGCTGGCTGCTCCACAGCGTCTCGCTCTCGATCCGCGACAGACGCCAACCCGCCTCGGTGCGGACAGCGCCAAACCGGTAGAGCCCGCCGATGGTGAGATACGGGCTGGCTTGTTCGACGCCGTTGACCAGTAGGCGCGCCCCCGGCCGGTCCGGGGCGAAGGTCGAGATCTGGTTGGCGCGGGCCTGCGCCGTATCACCGTTCAGCTCGATCAGAACGTCGGTGATCGCGTGCTGGGTTCGGACGGTGTGGGTTCGCTCCGCCTGAGCCATGACCTCCCCGAGGCCGCTCGAGGAGCCGCCCGGGGTCTGCACGGTTACATCATCGACCAGGATCGACGGCGCGTCCTCGAACTGCTTCTCGTCGAGCATGAGTCCGAGCCGGGCGATCAGATCGGCGATCGCCTGCCGGTCGCCGATCTGACTGATCTGGACCTCGGGTGAAGTGGATTGGGCGTTGGACATCGCTTTCAGCTCCTTTTGTTGGTGCAATCAACGTTGGTAGAACCAACGATATCGGTGTCCATTGGCGCTGTCAACGTTGGCGGGGCCAACTTATAATTCGCAAGATGCCGTGGTCAGACGCGGACCTCGCCGAATACGATCCGCCCGACCGGATGCGCCAGCTTCCGAGCTGGCTCGTCGGCCGGCTCTCCGCAAGCGCCTCGGGTCTCGTCACCGCTGCGCTGGAGGCGGAGGGCCTCCGCCGCCAGCACTTCACGGTGCTGAGCGCCCTGGCAGAGCGTGGAGCGGCCAGCCAGGCGGCACTCGGACGACGCCTCCTGATCGACCGCAGCGACATGCACGCGCTGTTGCGCGAGCTCGAGCGGGACGGTCTCGTCACGCGCTTGCGTGACCCGAACGACCGCCGGCGGATGCTCGTCGACCTCACGCCCGCCGGCGCCCGAGCGCTCAAGCGCCTCGACCGTCGAATCGAGGCGGCCCAGGAGGCGTTCATGGCGCCGCTCTCGGCCTCGGACCGCAGGGTGCTGCAGCGCCTGCTCACGCAGCTGCTCGAATACCACTCGCACGGGGCGTAGTCTCGGCCGGTGCGATTCCCGCGCTTCCGCAAGCTCCCCGGCGCCAAGGAGCCCGCGGTAGCCATCGATGACCCCCGCCTCGAGGGCTGGGAGACCGTGACCACGTTCGAGGAGCAGACCACCGCCGTGGCGTGGCGCGATCGTCTGCGCGAGCTCGGCGTCGACGCGTCCTGCGTCGCCGACCGGCCGCTCGATCGCCTGGGCCGTGGCGACATCTATCTCGTCGTGCCGCCCGATCAGTTCTCGCGCGCGAACGAGATCGTCGAGAATCTGGACGAATAAAGCCGAGCTCGGGTTTGCCATGATGGGCCGGTGCGTGTCGGTCTGCTGCATCCGGGGGAGATGGGCGCGGCGATCGGAGCCCTGCTGGTCGAGCAGGGGCACACGGTGCTGTGGCTCCCGCAGGGGCGAAGCGACGAGACCGCCCGGCGCGCCGGCGCTGCCGGGCTGACCCCGGTCGAGGAATTAGCCGACGCGGAGGTGATTCTGTCGGTGTGCCCGCCGCACGCGGCCCTCGATGTAGCGGGCTCCCTGCAAGGCACATCGGCGCTCGTGATCGATGCCAACGCGGTGTCGCCGATGACCGCAATCCGGATCGGAGAGCTCATCGGCGAGCGCTGGGTGGATGGCGGCATCGTGGGTCCCCCGCCGCGTCGGGAGGGGACCACCCGTCTGTACCTATCCGGGCCGCATGCACTCGAGGCATCGCTCCTGTTCGAGAGCACTCGGCTCGAGCCTGTCCTCCTCGACGGCTCGCCAGTCGCGGCGTCGGCGGTGAAGATGGCCTACGCGGCATGGACCAAGGGCTCGGCAGCGCTGCTCCTGGCGACCGCGGCCAGCGCCGAGGTGAACGGCGTCGAGGACGCCTTGCGGGCCGAATGGGCGCGCTCGCAACCCGGGATCGATGTCCGTTTGCAGAGCGCGGAGGATTCCGCCGCGGTCAAGGGGTGGCGGTGGGTGGGGGAGATGAACGAGATCGCCTCGACCTTCGCCGCGGCTGGGCTTCCATCGGGCTTCCATGAGGCGGCGGCGGAGATGTTCGAGCGCGCCGCGCAGAGATGACGCGCTCAGTCGTGATCTGGGTTGCTGCGGTCCTCGCAGCGGCGGCCGTGGTGCATCCCGGGCTGGCCGGCGCCAGCACCCTGAACATCCCGGCGAGCGCCGATCAGCTCATCGTGGTGTCGAGCCCGACGGATCATCCGCAGGGCTACCTCGCGACCCTGCGTGCCTATCAACGCGCCGACGCCGGCTCGCCCTGGCGGCCCGTGTTCGGACCCTGGCAGGCCGAAACCGGCTCGGGCCACCTGCTCCCGGCCGGCGCGCGCCGCGAGGGCGATCACGCCACCCCGATCGGCGTTTTCGGGATCGGCGCGACCATGTACGGAAACGAGCCGAATCCGGGGGGCCTGCACTACGCCTATCACCGGCTCAGGTGCGGTGACTGGTGGGACGAAGACCCGTATTCGCCGCGCTACAACCGCTTCGTGCACGTCGCGTGCGGCGTCACTCCGGGATTCGCCGCATGGTCGGAGCCGCTCTGGACCGAGACGGTTGCGTATCCGTATTTCGCGGTCGTCCAGTTCAACATGAATCCGATCCGTAGCGGCGCGAACGCGCTGGGCTCGGGGATCTTCCTGCATAGCTGGGTCGGCGGTGCAACCGAGGGGTGCGTTGCCCTCCCGCAGGGAGAGCTCCTCGATGTCCTTCGCTGGCTCAAACCGTCGGCGCATCCGGTGATCGAGATCGGAACGGGTTCCTTGGTGCGTCCTGCGGTCGCGCGCCAAGCGAGCCTGCAGGATCACGCAAGCGTGGCGTCGCCCTCCGTTCGCTACGTCGACGTGTCGGTGGCCACCGTGTGGGCGAGCCCCTCCACCCCCCGGGCGATCGACCAGCCGGCGCTCGGGAACCCGGTGAACATGGCCGCGTGGAGCCACGTGCTGAGCACCGCGGCACGACTCGGACTGGACGGCCGGATCGAGACCCAGGCGTTGTTCGGCGAACCGGTGCGGATACTCGGGCAGCGCGGCTCGTGGACTCGGGTCGCGGTGACCGATCAGCCCACGCCCATCGACCGGCTCGGCTATCCCGGCTGGGTCCCGACCAGACAGCTCACGGCGGACCTGCCGTTCGGTGATCTCCTAGCCGGTCGCATCGCCGAGGTCACCGCGCCGATGGCGTCGCTGCGCGGCGCGGGCCGCCCGCTGCAGCTCAGCTTCGGAACGCGCCTGCCCGTGGTCGGCGTGTCGCCCACCGAGGTGCAGGTCGCGACCCCGGTTGGCCGGATTGGGTGGCTGCCCGGCTCGGCCGTGCACGTCTACGCGTCGGCTGCTGCGATCCCGGCGCCGACGGGCCGGCAGCTGGTCGCCACCGCGCGCCTGTTCCTCGGCGTGCGCTACCTGTGGGGCGGCACGTCGGCGTTCGGCTTCGACTGCTCCGGGCTGGTCAACCTGATTTACCGCGTGAACGGGATCGTCATCCCGCGCGACGCCGACGCGCAGGCCCTCGCCGGGCAGCCGGTGGCCAGAGACGCGCTCGAGCCCGGCGACCTCGTCTTCTTCGCGACCGACCCGCCCTCGCGAGCGGTGTCGCACGTGGGCATGTACATAGGCGGCGGGGAGATGATCGAGGCCCCGAACTCGGCGAGCGCCGTGCATGTCATCTCGGTGGCGGCGTTTGGGGACGAGTACGTGACTGCCCGTCGCTACCTGCCCGGGGGCTGAGCGGCCTCGAGCAGCGCGTCGATTACTCGCGCCGTGGGGCCGTCGAGAGGCCCGGGCCGGCGGGCCACCACAACGCGACGAGCTTCCTGCGGCTCGCCGCGTACCTGAAGGACCTCGATGCCCTCGGGCAGGGCGTCGATCATGATCGGAGCGATGGTCGTGATCGCCAAGCCGGCGGCGACGATCCGCAGCTTGGCCAACCAGTCGCGCACGACGTAGCGGACGTCGGGGCGCTCGGCGAGGCCCGGCCACACCCCGAGCGGCGTGTCGCCGGCGTCGGATCGGCTCGCGACCCAGACCTGCCCCTCGAGCTGCTCGACCTCGACCGATCGGGCATGGGCAAGCGGATGGCTGGCTGCGACGCCGACGGCCAGCTCGCGCTCCGAGAGCGTTGTCAGCTCCAGCGCCGGGGATTCGGCATCCGGTGGGCGATAGGGCGGTGTGCGAGCGATGACCGCGAGATCGAGCGTGCCCGCCCGCAGGGCACGCGTGAGCGCGGGGGTGGTCGCCTCACGCAGGGTGACCTTCAGTTGTGGGGGCAGGGTCGCCAGCGCCCTGGGCACGAGCCCGGCCGCGGCGGTGGGGAACGCGCCCAACCGGACCGGCCCGGTGGCGGTCTCCTCGCCGTCAAGCTCCCGACGCAGGGCGTCGAGCTCGTCAATGATCCGAGTCGCGCTCGCCAGCAGGCGCGCGCCCGCCGGGGTCAGGATGACGCCGCGTCGACCGCGGTCGAACAGGCGGTGTCCGGCGGCCGCCTCGAGCGCCGCGATCTGGCGCGACACGGCCGATTGCGTGTACCCGAGGGAGAGTGCCGCGTCGGAGAAGGACCCGGTCTGCGCCACCTCGCGAAGGACGCGAAGCCCGGTGGGAGAGAAATCCGCAGCCATGCGCATCACGCATGCTAGCTGTGCGTCATTCTCGTTTACAGCATGGAAGATGGGGGCTAGGTTGATGCCATGACCAATTCACGAATCGCACTCATCACAGGTGCCAACCAGGGTCTCGGTCGCGCGCTGGTGCAAGGACTGGCCGCCGGCATGGGACCACAGGACCGCGTCCTGCTCACCGGCCGGGATCGCGACCGGGTGGCGGCCGCCGCGGCTGCCGTCGGCGATGAGCCGTCGACCGTCGCCCGAGTCGAGGGTCGCATGCTCGACGTGCGCGACGGCGAGGCAATCGCGGCGCTGGCCGCCGAGCTCGGCGAGGTGGACATCGTGTTCTCCAACGCGACCGCGCGTATGAGCCCGCAGGCCGATCCCGTCGATGAGGTCGATGCCGTGGCGGAGACCAGCAACCTCGCGACGACCAGCATCCTGCGCGCCTTCGCCCCTCGGCTCCGTCCGGGCGGGCGGTTGATCATCGTGGCGAGCGCGCTGGGCACGCTCGACAAGCTCGACGAGCGCGCGACCGGCCGGTTCGCCCGTGCCGCCGAGGAGGACCTCGATGCCGTCGACGCGCTCGTGGCCGACTGGCGCCAGGCCGTCCACGACGGGCGCGCCGAGGAAGAAGGCTACGGAACGTGGCTCAACATCCCGTCGAAGGTCGCGCAGGTCGCCGCCGTCCGGGCGCTCGGCGGCGAGCGCCGCTCCGCCGACCTGGCCGAAAACAAGCTCCTCATGGCGCTCTGCCCGGGCCTCATCGACACCGACGCCTCGCGTCCCTGGTTCGACGACATGAGCGGCGCCCAGACCCCGGCCCAGGCCGCCGACTGGCCGGTCGAGCTCGCGCTGAGCCCGACCTTCGACTCCGCCTTCTACGGCGAGCTCGTCCAGTTCGGGAAGGTCCTCCCCTGGGAGACCGGGATCCCGGTCGCGCACAGCGCAACCGCTTGATGGGGGATCGCGGCGCCTAAATCTCTCCTGCGAACGTCTAAAGACCCGACTGCATGAGTAGGCGGTTGCCCGATGCGCGCCAGGCGGGCGTCCGCCAACATGCCGCGGCAGAGTGCTTGGTCCATCGTCATCCAGCCAGGATCTCGCCTCGCCCGACGGCTCGACCGGCGAGTGGAGCGAGGAATCGCTCGTAGCCGCCCTGCGCGCCGGCGACGAGCAGGCGTTCCGCGAGCTGTACCGTCGCAAGCACGGGACGCTGAAGCGAATCGCCCGTGGCTTTGTCGCATCCGACGCGGTCGCCGAGGAGGTGGTCCAGGAGACCTGGCTCGCGGTGGTCAACGGGATCGACCGCTTCCAAGCCAGGTCCTCGCTCGATACCTGGATCTCCTCGATCCTGGTCAATCAGGCTCGCAAGCACGGCGTGCGGGAGCGCCGCTCGGTCCCGTTCGGCAGTGTCGCCTCGCGTGAGGAGGACGGGCCATCGGTCGATCCGGATCGCTTCGAGGGCGACGACGGTGCCTGGCCCGGGCACTGGGCGACCCCGCCGCGCCCGTGGTATCACCCGGAGCGCCGGCTGCTCTCGCTCGAGGCGCGAGAGCAACTCAAGCGCGCGCTCGCGCAACTGCCCGATCGCCAGCGGCTCGTGGTCGGGTTGCGGGACATCGAGGGGTGCTCGGCCGAAGAAGCATGTGCGCTGCTCGAGCTGAGCGAGGAGAATCAGCGGGTGCTCCTGCACCGCGGACGGTCGCGCCTGCGCGCGGCACTGGATGAGTACCTCGAGGGCGAGGCTGCGTGATGCACTCTGGTGAACACCTCGACGAGGTCACCTGCCAGGAGTTCGTGGAGCTCGTCACCGACTACTTCGAGGGCGCGCTCCCGGCTCGAACCCAGAACCTGGTCGAAGAACACCTGGTGATGTGCCACTTCTGCCGGGACTACGCGGACCAGATGCGCACGACCATGGCCGCCCTGAGCGAACTGCGCGGCGACCCCCCGGTGGACGAGCCCTCCGACGCGGTGCTGGCCGCGCTTAGCCGGCGAAGGAAGGCCGAGTGATCGCCTACAAGTTCCTGCGCGCCGGCCGAATCGGGCCGTTCAGCGAGTTCCGGTGGCCTGGGTCCGGAGTCTGGGTGCGAGCCGAGGGTGAGCCCGCCTCATGCCGGACCGGGGTCCATGCGTGTCGCGTGGACGATCTCCCGTGGTGGCTCGGCGAGGAGCTCTGGGAGATCGAGCTCGACGGCGAGGTCGAGGTCCACGAACACAAGATCGTCGCGCCGGCCGGACGCCTCCGGTCGCGCGTCGACGCCTGGACGCCCGACTGCGCCGCGGAATACGGCGAGGCGTGCGCCTGGCGGACTCGCGACAGTGCCGTGGACGCGCTGCGGCGAGGCGAGCACGAACCGGCTGCCGCGCGTCTGGTGCGATGCGCCACGTTACGCGAGCTGCGGCGCGCGGCACGCGAGCTGGCGCAGGACATCCCCGATGCCCGCGTCAGCTTGCTCATGGCCCGGGACGGCGCCGGATGCGCGCTCACCGGTGTCGCGCCGATGAGCGCGTACATCTCGGCGCATGCCGCCCGGCAGCTCGACGGCCCGGTCGCGTATGGCGCGGAGCGCAGGTGGCAGTCCGAGTGGCTGGCGCGCCGTCTGGATCTCAGCGCAGAAGGCCGGGCAGCTCGTCGCTAGTGATCACCTCGGCCTGACGCGGGAAGATCCGCTGAATCAGGAACTCGTGCACGTCGGCCTCCGGATCGGCGCACAGGTCTGACAGGACGAACAGCCGGTAGTCGCGATCGTGGCCGTCGCGCACGGCCGAGAGGACCACGCCGCTCGTCGAGATGCCGGCGAGGATCAGCGTGTCGATTCCCTTCGCCTGGAGCTGCTCGTGTAGATCGGTCGTGCCGAAGGGTCCCACCCGCGTCTTGCGTACGACGATGTCGCCGTCCTGCGGGGCGATCTCATCGTGGATCTGTGTGCCGGGCGAGTCGGCGTGGAACATGGTCAGCGCCGCCTCGCGGCCAATGCGCCGGCCCATCGTGCCGCTCGGCTCCCCCCCGTCGGCGAAGCCCACGCGAACGTAGCCGATCGTGCCGCCGTGCTCGCGGATCATTGCGATCGCCTGCTTGGCGCCGGTCAGGAGGGCGTCACCGCCCCCGACGCGTTCGAAGATGCCGTTCTGGTAGTCCATGACCAGCAGGGCGGTCTTGGCCGGATCGATCGGGGCGGGGGCTTCGGTGCTCATTCAGGGGCTCCTTGGGGGTGGTGGTCAGGGTGGTGCGGCCGCGCAGGTGCTTAAGGCCCGAAATCGCCCGCCGCGCCGGAGTCCCGGGACATAAGCGCCTCCCAGGCGCTCATGTCCCGGTTCCGTTTGCCCGCGAGGCGATTCTGGGCGTTTTGCACCCTGAGATGGTGGCTACTCGAAGACGCGGCGGGTGAACGCGGCGGCGAGCCGCTGGCAGTCCTCGCCGAGGGCTCGCGGTTCTATGACCGGAGGGAAGTCCGCGCGAACCTGCTCGAGGAGCGAGCGAAGGTTCGGCGGCGGATCGTGCGCCGCGACGTGCAGAGCCTGAGAGGCGAGCGCGGCGAGCACGGCAAGCGCCGCGTCTAGGCAAGTGCCGATGGCGCTTGCCTTCCGCCAGGCGAGGAAGTTGAGCGCGGGGACGTCGTTCTGCCCGAAGCCGCCGAGCGAGAGCAGCGTGGGCGCGGCGATCGCGCGCGCCTCCTCCGCCCAGCCGTTCGCGACCATGTGCAGAGGCTTCACCGACCACTCGTCATAGCCGATCAGGGGTCCGGTAACCGGGCTTTGAAACAGATGGTCGGTCAGGCGCTGGGCGAGCTGGCAGAGGTCGGCGTGCGCGACGGCGAGCCCGTCGATGGCCTGCGTGGCCCTGGCGTCGTGATAGCCCCCGTTCGAGTAGACCGCGCCCAGCGGACGATCCTCGCCGGGCGGCAGATACACCGGGTTATCAGTCACCGAGCTCAGCGCCACGGTTGCGGCGACTTCGGCGGCGGCCTGAGCTCTGCGTACCGCGCCCAACACCCGGGGCAGAATCCGCACCGACACCGAGGCCTGATGACGCTGGCGCACGCGGCGGCTGCGGTCCAGGAGCGTTCGTAGCGACTCGAGCGCCGCCGCTTCGTACTCGTCGCCCCACAGTTCCGCGAGCTCGACGGCGAAATGCTCGTCGGGCGCGCCACCCACCTCGGCGACGAGTGCGAACACCGACTCGGCGAGCGCGAGTCGCCGGCGCCCGGCCAGAGCGACGTCGGCCACCAGCGCCGCCGCGCAGGGCGAGCCGTTGATCAATGCCATGCGCTCCTTTGGCGTGAGCGCCAACCGCTTGCTCAATTCGAAGAACAGGCTTCCCAGGGCGAGGATCTCGCCCGAGCCACCGTTCGAATGCGACGGGACGGTCGGCAGTTCTGCGTCGGCGAGCATGCCGGCCACACCCTGCGCGAGCAGGCCACGCACGCCGGCGTGCCCGTCGAGGAAGTTGGCCAGACGCGCCACCAGGATGGCCCGGACGACTCGATCCGGCAACGGCTCGCCAAACGACATCGCCGTCCACAGCCGATCCGGACGTGCCGCCGTGGCGTCGTCGCTGAGGGCGGCGGCTGCGGCGTCCCCCGGCGCCGAAGTGACCCCGTAGATCAGCGCCTGGGGATCCTGGCGGACGCGATCGGAGACCAACGCCTCGAACGACTCGTGGCACTGATCCATCCGGGTCAGCGCCTCGGGCGCGATCTCGACTCCGGCCCCACGCCACGCCACGGCGTGAATCAGCTCGAGCGTGATGTCGCGCCGTGTCCGGATCACGCGCCGGCGGTGACGGCGCGGAGCTGGTCGAGCGACTCGCGGATGAGCTGCGAAAGGTCCCGGTCCTCGCTCTCTTCGATCCAACGCTCGAACGCGACTCTGAACACGGCGGTCGCCAGTTCGGAGGTGAGCGTCGCGGCCGGCTCGTCCAGGCCGCGCTCCCGGAGGGTGTCGGCCAGCGACGTGGACAGCGAAGCGAACTTGCTCAGCTCGCGTTCCTGCAGCTCAGGGCTGGCCGCGATGATCGCCTGGCGCTGGCGCGCGAACTCGCGGCTCGCGATCAGCGCGGCGGCGGCCAAGAGTCCCGCGGTGACCGCGTCGATCGGCGCCTCGGGCGCGGGCGCGTTGGCCACCGTGCCGACGAACGCCTCGGTGAATGCGTCCGCGCCGTCGAAGAGAACCTCGCGCTTGTCGGCGTAGTGGCGGAAGAACGTTCGCTCGGTCAGTCCGGCGCGCTCGGCGATCTCGGCCACGGTCGTGTTCTCGAAGCCGTGCTCTCCATAGAGAGCCAGGGCTGCCTCCTGGAGTCTGCCGCGGGGGTTGGGCTCCCAACGAACCATGGTTCTAATCGTAGTTGATGTCAGTCACTGACATCTTGTGCTAGCGTGATGACAGCGACTGACATCGCCCTACCTACGGAGGTTTTCTCATGCGTGTATTCGTCACCGGCGCGACCGGATTCATCGGGTCGGCCGTCGTCCAAGAACTGCTCGGCGCCGGACACGAGGTCGTCGGGCTGGCCCGCTCCGACCAGGCCGCCGCGGCGCTCGGGGCGGCGGGAGCCGAGGTCCAGCGCGGGTCGCTGGATGATCTCGACAGCCTGCGCAGCGGCGCCGCCGCGGCAGATGGGGTCATCCACACCGCCTACATCCACGACTTCTCGCGGATGGAGGACGCCGCGAACACCGACCTCGCGGCGGTCGAGACGCTGGGCGCAACGCTCGAAGGCAGCGGCCGTCCGTTTGTCATCACCTCGGGGGTCGCGCTGATCCGACCCGGTCATGTCGTGACCGAGGAGGACGGCGCAAATCCCGGCTCGATCAGCCATCCGCGGCTGCATACCGAGCAGACGGTCAGGGATATGGCCGGCCGCGGCGTGCGCACATCGATCGTGCGGCCCGGCGCTTCGGTGCACGGCGAGGGCGATCACGGGTTCGTCCCGGTCCTGATCGACGTCGCCCGGACCAAGGGCGTGTCCGCCTACATAGGCGACGGCGCCAATCGCTGGCCCGCGGTGCACCGGCTCGACGCCGCGCCGATCTACCGGCTGGCTCTCGAGAAGGCTCCGGCCGCGTCGGTGTTTCACGCCGTCGCGGAGGAGGGTGTATCGACTCGCGAGATCGCCGAGGTCATCGGCCGGCACCTGGACGTTCCAGTCGTGTCCCTGGCCCCGGATGAGGCGGCCGAGCACTTCGGCTGGATGGCCGCCTTCTTCGGCATCGACGCCCCGGCCTCGAGCGCGCTGACCCGGGAGCGTCTGGGGTGGAACCCGGTCCAGGTCGGACTGATCGCGGATCTCGAGCAGGGTCATTACTTCGCGCCGGCACCGATGCCCGCCGCGTAGACCCTGGCCTCGGCGTATAGGCGAGCGAAATCGGCCGGCACTCGCTCCAGTACAGATGCCCCCGCTCGCAGCTCCTCGGCGCTCAAGTCGGAGGCCGCCCGCGTCGCCCGCGGCACGATATTCGTCACGCCAAGGCCGAACGATGGGAGCAATGCGTCCTCGTGCGGCGTCAGCAGACGCGGCGTGAAACCCGCGGTGTAAAGGGTCGGCCAGAACCGGTTCCCTGGACGCGCGAAGTGGTGACCCACCTCCGCAGAGCGAAACGACGGGTTGATCCCGACGAACAGGACCCGCAGGCCGCCGCCGCCGATCGAACCGAGCTGTGACAAGCAGTGGAGACTAATCTGGCGTGATCGACCCACCGAGCACGATCGCCAGAGAGGCTCCGCATGTGCCTGAGCGCCGGCGTCGATACCTGCCGCTGCTTCACCGAGTTGCCGGCATCAACGCGATGCTGCTGCTCGTAGCGGTCGGCGTGACGATCGTCGTCCTCGTCCCCGGACACGAGTCGTCCTACCGGATCGACGAGGAGGGGCTGGCGGTGCTCCTGGCGGTGATCGTCGTCGTGCTTCTCAACCTGTTTCTGATCCGGCGCGTGGTCCGCCCGTTGCAGCGTCTTACAGCGGTTGCGCGCACGGTCGACCTGAGCGATCCGGTTCCATCGCTTCTCGATGCGCAGCCTGACTCGGAAGCAGGAGAACTGGCGATGACGTTCAACGAGATGCTCAGGCGGCTCCAGGCCGAGCGCAAGGAGGCGACCGGCCGAGTGCTGGCGGGCCAGGAGGCCGAGCGACTTCGGATCGCCCAGGAGCTGCACGATCAGGTCGGACAGGAACTGACGGCGGCGCTCCTGCTGCTCTCTCGCGTGGAGTCTCGAGCGCCCGAGGACTTGCGCGCGGCTGTCGGCGAGGCCCAGGACTCGGTGCGCGCCAGCCTCGAGGACGTGCGTCGAATCGGGATCGAGCTCCGGCCCGAGGCACTCGACGATCTCGGTCTGGAGAGCGCGCTGGCCGTCCTATGCGATCGCTTCGCTCAGCGGGCGGGGCTCGAGGTCGCCTATCAGGTGGCGGACCCGCTGCCCGAGCTCTCGGCAAACGCGGAGCTCGTGGTCTACCGAGTCGCGCAGGAGGCGCTGACCAACGTCGCGCGTCACTCGGGCAGCAATCTCGCCGAGCTCAGCCTCCGGCCCGACGAGGGTCGGCTCGTGCTCACCGTCCGGGACCGAGGCAAGGGCCTCGGCAGCGACAGCAACGAGGGAACCGGGATGCGCGGCATGCGCGAGCGGGCCGCACTGATCGGGGCGGTTATCGAGGTTCGCGATGCGCGCCCGGGAACCGAGGTGTGCCTCACGTTGCCGGTCCAGGACGCGGGATGAATGCGCTCAAGACGAGGATCCTGCTCGCGGACGACCACGCGGTCGTCAGACATGGTCTGCGCATGGTGCTCGAGGCGCAGCCCGATCTGGAGGTCGTCGGCGAGGTGGGGGACGGCGTCGAGGCGGTGCGCCGTGGCCTCGAGGACGACGTCGATCTGGCCGTGGTCGACATCACGATGCCGCGCATGACCGGCCTGCATGCGGCACGAGAGCTCCATCGTCACCGGCCCAAGCTGCGGATCCTGATGCTCTCGATGCACGAGAACGAGCGCTACCTGTACGAGGCGCTCAAGGCCGGTGCGTCCGGCTATGTGCTCAAGAGCGTGGCCGACCGCGACCTGGTCGAGGCGGTTCGAGCGGCTATGCGGGGCGAGAAGTTTCTCTATCCCGGCGCGATGACGCCGTTGATCGAGGAATTCCTGAGGCGCGCCCGCCAGGACCTTCCGGTGCGCGAGGACCCGCTTACCCCGCGCGAGCAGGAGGTGGTCAAGCTCGTCGCCGAGGGCTACACCAACAAGCAGATCGCCGAGACGCTGATCATCAGCGAGAAGACGGTCGAGCGCCATCGCGCCAACATCCTCGAGAAGCTAGGCATGCGTGACCGCGTCGAGCTCACCCGCTACGCGATCCGCCAGGGTCTGATCGAGCCCTAGCTCATCCGCAGATACCCGCGCGCCTCCTGGTCGGGTGCTGCCGGCCCCGCCGACGCGTCCGCCAAAGATGAGGCCCCGCACCCATTCCGTGGCCGGGGCCTGTAGGCGATCGTGGTCCTACATGCCACAGGAGGAACACCTATGACCAGCACCGCCGCCCCGCCCACGGCCGATTGGGCCAAGTTCCGTGACGACCCGCTCGCCCGGACCCGCGTGCTGGTCGTCGACGATCACGCTGCCGTGCGCGCAGGGCTGCGTGAGCTGCTCGCGGACGAAGCCGATTTCGAGGTCGTCGCGGCGGTCGCCACCGCCGAGGACGGAATCGAGGTCGCCGAACACGAGCCGATCGACGTCGCAGTGATCGATTACCAGCTCGGTGGCCGGAACGGCCTGTGGCTGAGTCGGAAGCTCAAGCGCCTGCCCGAGCGGCCCGCGGTGCTCATCTACTCCGCGTACACCGATGGTGTGCTCGCCGCGGCGGCCGTCGTGGCGGAGGCCGACGCGATCGTCAGCAAGGGAAAGGTTGGATCCGAGCTGTGTCACGCCGTTCGCCGAGTCGCGGCCGGCCGGCGAGAGCTTCCGCGCCTGCCACCCCGGCTGGCCGACAGCCTGCGCCGGCGCCTGGACCACGAAGAGCAGGCGATCTTCGGGATGCTGCTCGCCGGCCTCGAGCCGCCCGAGGTGGCGATGACGCTCGGTGTCTCGCAGGCCGTCCTGGAATCCCGGTTGTGCGAGCTGCTCCGGCGACTCGAGGGCCTCCCCGCCGCGCCCTCAGCATGAGCTCGCTGGCCAACCGCGGCACCGCGATAACCCCGCGGCCGGGAGCCGGTAACCGGCGGCCGTCGGCCGAACACCGACGCCGCTACCTACCGCTGCTCCACCGGATCGCGGGCATCAACGTCCTGCTCGTGATCGCGGCCGTGGGGGTGACGATCGTGGTGCTGGCACCGGGCAGACTTTCCACCCTGGCGCGAAGCGAAGAGGCGGCGGTGGTGCTCGCGGCCGTCGCGTTCGTAGTGGTCGCCAACGTGTTGCTGCTTCGCCGCGTGGTTGGTCCGGTGCAGTCGCTGACCGCGTTCGCCCGCCAGGTCGATTACTCGAACCTGGGGCAACGGGTGGCCGGGGCCGAGCCGACGTCAGAGGCGGGCGAGCTCGCGCTCACCTTCAACGAGATGCTCACGCGGCTCGAGGCCGAGCGGCGGGAGTCGACCGGTCGGGTGCTGCGCGCGCAGGAGGCCGAGCGGCTGCGGATCGCCCAGGAGCTGCACGACCAGGTCGGACAGGAGCTGACGGCGGTGCTGCTCGGGCTGTCCCGAGTCACCGCGCGTGTGCCTGAGAGCGTCCGCGAAGATGCCCTCTCAGTCCAGGACGCTGTTCGCCACAGCCTGGAGGACGTGAGGCGAATCGCGGTCGAGCTGCGGCCCGAGGCGCTGGATGACCTGGGCCTGGCGAGCGCGCTGGCCGTTCTATGCGAGCGCTTCTCAGGGCAGCTCGATCTCGACGTCGTCCCGTACATCGCCCCGGATCTGCCGTCGTTGCCCACGGAGGTAGAGCTCGTCGTGTACAGAGTCGCCCAGGAGGCGCTGACGAACGTCGCCCGGCATTCGGCCAGCAGCCGAGCCGAACTCACCCTCATGCACACCGGGAACTTGCTGGTTCTGAGGATCGGCGACTATGGGCTTGGGCTGCCGGTCGGCGGCGTTCCGGGAACCGGCATGCGTGGCATGCAGGAACGGGCGGCGCTGATCGGAGCGCGTCTGACGATCGGCAACCGGCGAGAGGGGCCCGGCTGCGAGGTCCGCCTCGAGGCGCCGCTGGGAGACCCGCGGTGACGCCGCTCAAGGCTCGGATCCTGCTCGCCGACGACCATGCGGTTGTGCGCCGCGGGCTGCGCCTGGTGCTCGAGACGCAACCCGACCTGGGCGTGGTGGCCGAGGCGGGCGACGGGATCGAGGCGGTGCAGAGCGCGCTTGCCGAGGAGATCGATTTGGCCATTCTCGACATCACGATGCCGCGACTGACCGGCTTGCACGCCGCGCGGGAGCTTCGCCGCCACCGGCCCGCGATTCGCATCCTGATGCTCTCGATGCACGAGAACGAGCGCTACCTGTACGAGGCGCTGAAGGTCGGGGCGTGCGGCTACGTGCTCAAGACGGTGGCCGACCGCGACCTGGTCGAGGCGTGCCGGGCGGCGCTGCGCGGCGAGAGATTCCTCTACCCGGGAGCGATGACCCCGCTGATCGCCGAGCTCCTGCGTCGTGCCGATCACGATCTCCCCCTCCGCGAGGACCCGCTCACCCCGCGCGAACAGGAGGTGGTCAAGCTGATCGCCGAGGGCTACAGCGGCCAGGAGATCGCCGATGTGCTGGTGATCAGCGCAAAGACGGTCGAGCGCCACCGCGCCAATGTCCTCGAGAAGCTCGACATGCGCGGACGCGTCGAGCTCACACGCTATGCGATACGCCGCGGCCTGATCGACCCGTGATCGACCCGTGATCGACCCCTGATTGACCCTCGCCTGGCCGCGCCGCACCGCGAGATGAGGCCACGACCCCATACCGCCGTCGCGGTCCTCGCGCGACCCTTGATGGGAATCGATCAAAGGAACCTCCGATGCTCCAAGAACTCGCTCAACTCAACGTGCTGGTCGTTGACGACCACCCCGCGGTCAGGTCCGGGATCCGCATGCTGATCGCCGACGAGCCCGACATGAAGCTGATCGCCGAGCACGGCAGCGCGTCGGCGGACACCATCGAGGTCGCGGGTTGGGCCGACGTGGCGGTCTTGGACTACCACCTCGGTGACCGCGACGGCCTTTGGCTGGCACAGCAGATCAAGCGGCGGTCGGGCGCCCCGCCCGTGCTGATCTATTCCGCGTTCGCGGATGCGCATCTGGCTGTCGCCGCGATCGTCGCCGGTGCCGACGGGCTGCTCGCCAAGACGACGCTCGCCGAGGAGCTGAGTGTGGCGATCCGCCGGCTCGCGTGTGGGCGTCAGTACTTTCCCGCCATTCCGCCATCCGTCGCCGCGGCTCTGTGCGCAAGGCTTGAGCCGGTCGATCAGGCGATCTGCTCGATGTTGATTCATCGCGTGGCGCCGGCCGAGATCGGGGAGCGCCTCGGTCTCGCTCCGGTGGAGTTGGCGGCGCGACGCGAATCGATCTTGCAGGCGCTCGCGCCGCGGACGGCACGTACCCGCGTCCTGGAAGCGGCACGCGCGCCGCTCGATTACGACCGTCCTCGCCGCGGACTGCGCTACCGCACACCGAAATGAGCCCTGGGCCGCTCATCGTCGCGGCGCTGCTCGCCGCGGCGCTGGCCATGCGCTGGCGGCGATGGCCGCTGCGGCCGCGAGCGTTCGCCGTGGCGGTCGTGATCGCGCTGGCGGCATGGGGGAGTGGCGCGATTCACCTCCCCAGCCTCGAGACCATCTCTCGCGACGGCGGCGCCAGGCTCGGTGACTACACGTATGCCGTCGTCGGGTTGATGGCCCTGCTCGAGACCGGCGCCGGAATCGGCCTCGTCGCGCCCGGCGAGTTGGCGGTCGTGATCGGCGGTGTGACTGCGGGTCAGGGCCACACCAACCTGGTGCTGCTGATCGCGATCGTGTGGGCGTGCGCGCTGACCGGCGACCTCACGTCTTACTTTCTTGGTCGGCGGCTCGGGCGGAGCTTCCTGCTCAGGCATGGTCATCTGGTCAAGCTCACCCCAGATCGGCTGGCGCAGGTGGAGACCTTCCTGAGGCGCCACGGCGGCAAGACGATCATCCTCGGGCGGTTCGTTGGGCTGGTGCGCTCGGTCGCGCCATTCGTCGCCGGCTCCTCGCGGATGCCCGCCGGTCGGTTCATCCCTGCCACCTTCGTCGCCTCTGGCCTGTGGTCGGCCACGTTCTGTCTGCTCGGCTATGTCTTCTGGCAGTCGTTCGACGAGGCGGCCGAGTTGGCGAGGGAGGGCACGCTCGTGTTCGCCGCCGTCGTCCTGATAGCCGTCGGGGCGGTCATCGTCTGGCGCCGACGGCGCGAACGCCGGAGACAGATGGGTGTCACCCCCCATTCGCACGGCGCCTCGCATCCGGTTCGATCTGGCACGGGCAAATGGCCCGGCGCCAATCCCAAGACGGCAAAGGAGAACCCGTGACCGGGGTAGCAGTTGATCAGTTGAAGGAGGGCTTCGCGGGAGCGGTGGTGCGGCCCGGCGATGGCGAATATGACTCCCTGCGCGCCGTGTTCAACGGGATGATCGATCGGCTTCCCGCTGTGATCGCAAGATGCACCGGCGTCGGGGACGTGGTCACCGCGGTGAATTACGCGCGGGAACGGGGCCTACCGCTCGCCGTTTACGGCGGTGGACACGGTGTCACCGGCCACGCAGTGTGCGATCGCGGATTGGTGATTGATCTGAGGCCGATGAAGGAGGTCCGGATCGACGCGCACGGCGCAGCTGCGCGTGTTGCGCCCGGTGTCACCTGGGGCGAGCTCGATGCGGCGACCCAGGAGTTCGGGCTGGCCGTCACCGGTGGGCGAGTCTCGACCACCGGTGTGGCCGGCCTCACGCTCGGTTCCGGCTCGGGCTGGCTCGAGCGAAAGCTTGGTCTGACGGCCGACAACCTGCTCAGCGCGGAGGTCGTCCTGGCGGATGGGACGCTGGTCACCGCCTCGGAGTGGGAGCACGACGACCTGTTTTGGGCGCTGCGCGGTGGTGGCGGCAGCTTCGGGATCGTCACCGAGTTCGAATTCCAGCTCCACCCGGTTGGCCCGGTTGTGCTTGGCGGACTCGTGCTTCACAGCGCCGACCGCGCCCCGGAGCTTTTGCGTTTCTTCCGCGCCTTTATGGCTGACGCGCCCGACGAGGTTGGCGGCGCGGTCGGCCTGATCACCGCGCCGCCGCAGCCCTTCGTGCCGTCATGGCTGCGCGGCCGGCCAACGGCCGCGATCATTGCCTGCTACGCCGGGGATGTGAAGGAGGGCGCGCGCGTGCTCGCACCCTTACGCGACTACGGGCCGCCGGCCGCCGACCTTGTGCAGCGGATTCCGTACACCGCGCTCCAGCGCCTCGTCGACGAGGCGAATCGGCCAGGTTTGCGCAACCACTGGGGCGGAGAGTTCCTGGTGGAGCTGTCAGACGAGGCGATTGAGGTGTTCTGTTCCGCGCACGCGCGGGCGCCGTCGCCCCACACCCAGATCCTGATCGTCCCCGGCGGGGGCCAGATCGCGCGTGTACCCGAGGGTGCGACGGCGATCGGACAGCGGCAGGCTCCGTGGAACACACACCTGCTGGCGATGTGGGAGGACGCGGGCGACGACGCGCGCAATCTCGCCTGGCTGCGCGAGTTGCAGTCCGCCTGCGCTCCGTACACTACCGGGCGCGCATGGCTCAATTTCGTGGGCGAAGAGGGCGAAACTCGCGTGCGGCGAGCGCTCGGCGAGGAGACATACGAGCAGCTTCAGGCGGTGAAGGAGCGCTACGACCGCCGGAATCTGTTCCGTCTGAACCAGAACATCCGCCCGAGCGAGTACGCGCGTCGGCGAGTGTAAAACGTGGCAAAGCAGGAGTGGCGTGGGCGACTTTGGCGATGTAAGCATCCGGTCGATGCTTATGTGTGGGTTACCGGGGGCAGGGCGCGGGCTCTCGTGAGTTTTACATGGAGTGTGGGGGCGACTGGGGGGTGACGCGCCGGCGCCGGCCATCTAGGCCGGCGCCGGCGGGCAGTGACACCAGGATGGGGTCTCACCTCCATGGGCGAGGTCGTCCTGGTCGGTCAGGATCTGTTGAGACTCCTCACCCTTACTGGAGAACGCCGTGTATAAACGCGACGCCGATCGGTCGGCGTGATGTTCGACCCGGGTCTGGCCGGATGGGCGGCGACGCTCGGTCTGATCGGGGCCCTCGTCGCGTTCGACCTCTGGCACTCCCACCGTCACCCCCGCGCGATCGGAATCCCGGACGCGGTGCGGTGGTCGGTCTTCTACGTCGCGGTGGCGGTTCTATTCGGCGTCGGGCTCGCGCTGCTCGCCGGGTGGGACCTCGGCGCCCAGTACTTCGGCGGGTACATCGTCGAGAAGAGCCTGTCCGTCGACAACCTGCTCGTGTTCGTTGTGATCATGAGCACATTCGCGGTGCGAGCCGAACAGCAGGCCAAGCTGCTGATGATCGGGATCGTCGGTGCGCTCGCGCTCCGCGCCGTGTTGATCGCCGCCGGCGCCGCGATGCTCGAGGAACTGTCGTTCACCTATCTGGTCTTCGGACTGGTGCTGACCCTCACGGCCGTGCGGCTGTACCGAGACCGGGGACGCGAGCCCTCGGTCAAGGACAACATGCTCGTCTCGGCGGCTCGCCGCCGTGGCGTTCCGGTCACGATGCTCGCGCTGATTGCGGTCGCGAGCACCGATCTCATGTTCGCGTTCGACTCGATCCCGGCCGTGTTCGGCGTCACCGAGCACGCCTACGTCGTGTTCGTCGCGAACGCCTTCGCGCTGCTCGGCTTGCGGGCCCTGTTCTTCCTGGTCGTCGGGCTGCTGGCGCGGCTGGCGTACCTCATGACCGGGCTCGCGCTGATCCTCGCCTTCATCGGCGGCAAGCTCGTGCTCCAGTTCGCGCACCTGCACCACCACCAGGTCCCGGAAGTGCCGACGTGGTTGTCGCTGGTGGTCATCGGGCTGACCCTCGCGGCGACCGTAGTCGCCAGCCTGCTGAAGACGCGTTCGCGATCTGGCGGATCGGACGCGCCCTCTCCGCGGGCCGGTGGAGGACGCCCTGGGGCCGGGACGTCCCACCGATCCACGCGCGCGGCAGATCTCTCGTAACGACTCGATTTCAATGGCGGGCTCGAGTGCTTACAGCGACCAGGCAGTGGCGACCGCCGACGCGGACGCCGACGAGACCTGGCCCACCTGGGGTTGATCTCCCAACACAAGGTGCCGGCGGCTGGGGTGGCGATGCTGGTACTGCTGCTCGTGATCGTCGTGGGAGGGCTGCTGTCCGCGCAGCCCGCCGTGGCGGTGACCGACTCGACGACATGTACGACGTGGGGCTCGACGAATCAGACGCAGGAGAGGGCGTACGCCCTTCTTTACGTCCGCGAGCACGGGCCGTTCCCCAGCGGTGCCCGTGATCCCGCCAGCGTGGTGGCCGCGATCAACAACGGCTGCGGCGAGGCTTACGTGAACGACGTCGAAGACAACGTCACCGTCGTTCAGGCCATCACTCAGCCATAGCGGGGTCGCGGCGGCTCGCGAACGCGGGAGCGCGGCCGCATCTAGCCGCCGATGGACCCGAGATCGTCCGGCACGTCGACCGCATACCGCTTTAGTACCTCCAGCGGCACGGCCTCGAGCGTCCGCTCGTGGGTGGCGGCGAGGACCACGAATGCGGCGACGCCCTCCTGGTGTGCGCGCAGCCACGCCTGGGTGGTCACGCACCAGCGATCGCCCGGGTCGAGGCCGGGAAACCCGTAGTCGGGCACCGGAGTGCTCAGGTCGTTGCCGACGCTCCGCTGGTACTCGAGGAACTCCTCGCTCACCACGGCGCATATCGTGTGGCGGCCGAGGTCGGCAGGCCCGGTGCGGCAGCACCCGTCACGGTAGAAGCCGGTGAGCGGATCGGCGCCGCACATCTCGAGGGGCCCGCCGAGCACGTTGCGCTCCATCAGCCCGGCAGTATCGCCGGTCCTCCGGCGTCGCTCTAGACCCCGGGCTTTCTTCGACCACTCTTCAAGACGGCGATCAAGATGTAGTCGAAGTGAAAACGCTCGCCATCATCCTCAAGCCGATCTTTGGCGGTTGGGCGGTCTGCCTGACCGATGGGCGTGTGCTCGCGCGGTTCCGCGGGCCCGGCGCCCACGGACGAGCCCTTCACTGGTTGAGCGCAAGACCCGCCTGATCCACTCTTGTATCCGTCAGCGTCCGTTCGCGGCGCTGCCGGCCCAGCGCCGCGAACGAAGCGACTGACTACCGGGTTGCGATCCGGTCGGGGTCCCAGGGCAAGAGGTACGCCCGATAGGTATTGACCCCGGTCGGGAACTGCGCCCCCCACAAGAGCTGACCCGACGGAGCGAACTCCGAGAGGTAGGGCAACGCACCCCAGCCGACGAACAGGTCGCCGTCGCGGGTGGTCTGAGCATTGCCCTGAGATGCGGCGACGAGGCCCTCCGGCTGGTCCTCGGAGGCGATGAGCGTGGCGACTCGGTCGCGCAGATCGAGCTTCACGGTCACCGCGCGGCTGACCGGGAACTCCGGCGTGCCCGCCGACTCGTTGTCGAAGAACGTGTAGCGGCCATCGCCGAGTGCCTCGGGATCGTGCTGCCAGGCGAAGATCTCACCCGCGTCGTCGAGGCTCTGGCCCGGAGCGGCCTGCAGGCGGAAGCTCGAGTCCTTGCCGCCCAGCTGCCAGATGATCTGGCCCGTGAACCGGTTGACCTTGTATGTGGTCCATGTGTCACGGGCGTCGATCAGCAGATTCCCGTCCGTGTCGAGGTGAACAGCGTTGATGTGGAACCAGTCCCAGGGCGTGCTCGGCGACGCCGGCAGCGGCTGCTCACTTTGGCTGAAGGGGACGTGATCCTGGCTGTTCCACTGAAACAGCACCTTGCCCGTCCTGATGTCTATCTCCTGCACGACGCCGTTGGCCACCGTCTGGTCGGCTGGCCCGCCGATCGAGGTCAGGTTGGCGGTGGCGGTCGTGTAGGACAGGATAAGGGCGGTGTTCCAAGGCGTGATCAGGAACTCGTGCCCGTCCGCGCTCAGGTCGTTGCCGGCATTGACGGCCGCGATCTGCTGATAGCGGTCGTTGTAGATGTAGTCGGTGCCGCTGGACAGGCCGCCGAAGCCGGTGCCCTGCCAGAAGGTGAGGACGGGCTGACCGCGGTAGGTCTGGGTGCGGAAGTCCGCCGAGGTCAGGCCCTGCGGGATGGCATGGAACCAGACGACGTTGCCGGCGCGGTCGAGGATCTCAGGCCCGTTGGCGTACGTGCTCGAGTCGCCGGTCGGCGTGATGAAGATGTCGCCGTGTCCCTGTGGTCCGTTCGGTGTCAGGAAGGTCAACGGCGGGGGAGCGGTGGGAGCCGCCGCTACCGCGGGTGCCGGTGCTGCCAGCACGGCGCCGGCGGCGAGCATCGCGACGGAGCCGGCCCACGCGCGCCATCGCCTGAGCCAGGCGCGAGCAGGGGCAAGGGATGCGTGTTCGTGCATGCGAGACCGTCCTTTTCGAGAGGGTTGTCCAACGCCGCGATGGGGCCCGGCCTCCCGCCGGACGAGCCGTGGTGGTCAGCCTACCAGATTCCATGGAAAGTTGATCGATTTACTGAGGTTAACGATAAGGCGCGGCGCGAGGCCGGCACGGCGCCGGTCGTTGTGACCACCGCACAACCACCGGCGACCGCAGTCCCACTGCGCGGAAAGCCTGGGCGAAAAAGCGTCCTCACAGGACGCTTTCTCGCCCAGCCTCGGTGCTCCGGCAGCATTAACGAGATTGGGCTAGCGGGCACTTGTGACCGAGTCACAAAACGATTTCGTTTGTGCAACAACCACCGTACGGCCTAACTGAGGGCTCGCTCCGCGGCAGGCGCCGACTGTGCAGTTAGTGCGGTGACGGGCTCGGGCGCCGTGGCACCCCCGCCAGCACGGGTCATTGGACTCGATGTGGTCGCCACTCGGGAGTGAGTGAGTGAGCGTTTTGCGATAGTCGGGGGGTGTTGCTTCTAGTGACTGGAGCCAGCGGCGTCGGGAAGTCAACGGTGCGCGCGATCGTCGCGCCTGAGCTGCCACCTTCGATTGAGTGCGTAGAGCTCTTGGATCTCACGCCGATGCCCGAGGCGATGACGAAGGTCTGGCGCCAGCAGACGACGGAGACGGCCGTGCGCCGGGCTGTCGATCTGCAGGCGAGGGGGCGGCATCTGCTGCTCGCGGGTGATCCGGTGCCCGCCCTCGAGGTCGTGGCTGCCCCGTCGGCGCCCGGTCTCGATGCGATCGCTGTCTGTCTACTGGACGCGAGTCGTGAAGCGCAGGCCGAACGGCTGGCGGCTCGCGGAGATCAGCCAGACCTGCTGCCGCACCACCAGGCGTTTGCCGAGTGGATGCGCACGCAGGCGAGCGAGCCTTTGCACATGACACACGTTGTCTCGGACGCAGGCTGGGAGGGGATGCGGTGGGAGCGTGTGGAGCACCTGGCTGGTGACTGGCGCATCCACGTCATCGACACGACGCGCATGAGCAGAAGAGAAGTTGGCGAGGCGGTACTTGATTGGTGCCGGCGTGCCCTCGCCGGGGACGCCCCGGCGCTAAACGTCACCGGCTCCTGACACTGCGGCTTCGAGCCGTTCGTGCGCGACTCGACGGGCGGCCTGGAGCGGGGTGATCGAATGCTCCTCTGCGGCCGCGAACACCGTCCCGAGCGTGCCCGTGATCGCGCCGACGCGCGCGATCGCCTCCTCCCGGGAGCAGCCGTGCATCTCGATCGCGCTTGCGTAGATAACCCCACCGGCGTTTACGACGAAGTCGGGAGCCCACAGGATTCCCCGCTCGCGGAGCAGGTCCGCGACTGCGTCATCGGCGAGCTGGTTGTTGGCCGGGCCGGCGATTGCGGTGCAGCGCAGCGTCGCGACCGAGCCGGGGGTGAGCACGCCGCCGAGCGCCGCCGGCACGAGCAGGTCCACCTCGGCGCGAAGCACCTCCTCGGGCTCCGCCCACGAGGCGCCCAGCTCGCCGGCCAGCCGGCGTTTGGAGGAGTCGACATCGCTGACCACGAGCTCGGCGCCGTCGGCCGCGAGCCGGCGGGCGACGCGCGAGCCGACCTGTCCGAGGCCGACGATGCCGATCCGCCGGCCCGAGACGTCGGGTGCGCCGAATGCTCGTTCGAGCGTGACCCCGATGGCCAGGCGGACGCCCTCGGCGGTCGGCTCGGACGGTTCGCCGGCGCCGCCCTGGGCCTCGGGGAGGCAGTACGCGTAGCGGGTGCGCTCGCGCGCGATCAGCATGTCCTGGGCGGTCGTGCCGACGTCCTCGCCGACGCCGTAGCTCCCGCCGAACGCGTCGACGGCGTCACCGAGGTCCAGCATGGCGGCACGCCGGCGCTCGGGGGTGAGATCCAAGTCATTCGGAGGCAGCGCGATCACACTCTTGCCACCGCCGAGGGGGAGCCCCGCAAGCGCGCACTTCAGCGTCATCGCCTCCGACAGGCGAAGTGCGTCGTCGAGCGCGTCCCGCCAATCTCCGTAGCGCCACAGGCGACATCCGCCCACGGCCTGGCCGAGCACGGTCGAGTGCACGGCGACGATCACCGGCAGCCCCGAGCGCTCGCCGACGCCGATCGCTACCCGCTCGTGCTCGAACACCTCACCCGCCCGCGTCGTCGATCTTGTGGCAGCGCACTGGCTCATCTTGCACGATCGGCGCGATCGATTGACGGAGCCGAACTTCACAAATTTTCCGATTCAGTTGCGGATATTTGATGAAGCGGAGGGTCGGCGGGCCCCGCGGGAGCGCGGTGGCCGGCGCAGGGGAGGAGCGATCCCCGGGCATAGAGGAAGCGCGGTGGCTGTCTCAGGAGGGTGCAAAACGCCCGAAACCGCCGCCCGGTCGACCCTCGCCGGGCCATAAGCACCGAGCCGGCGCAGCGCGGGAGCGCACCGGCGGGTTACACGGGCAGCTTCTGGCGGCCTGCTTGTGGACAGGGGCGCTCGTACCCGGCGGCCGGCGTCCGCCGGCCCAAGGTTCCGACCGGCGATGAGCGCCCGGTGCCGGGCTGGTCGAGGATCGCGCTCCCTGGCGGGCGTAAGCGGAGGCGGGGGATGCGCGTATATGGCTCATAGGACGCGCATGATCGGTAAAGTCTACAAGATCGATTGACTTACCCTATTAAGCAGGGAGGCCTCGAATGCGAGACGAGCATCTGATCGACGAGGACGCCTATTTCGCGGTTCGGGAGGAGCAGCTCGTGCGGCGCCTCGAGCGCGCCGGCCATATGCGACGGGGCAATCTCAGCCGCGGGGCGGCGGGAGCGATGCTGCTCGCCGGCGCCGCCCAACCGGCGGCGGCGACCCGGGCGCGCGCCACGACGCCCTCGAATGCGATCGTCAAGCCGTTGCCGCCCGAGTGGTTCATCGACTACGGCTCGAACGCCGAGATGCGCTGGGACTCGGTGTCGGGGCTCGGCTACTTCACCCCGAACGAGCGCTTCTTCGTGCGAGACCACACGGCGACGCCGCGGATCGACGCGCGCACGTGGACGCTGAGGCTGTGGGGCGACGGGCTGCGGGGAGCGCCCACGCAGGCCAATCCGGTCAAGCTTGGGTACGAGGCGCTGCGCCGGCTTCCGTCGGTGGAGATCCCGGCGCTCATCGAGTGCGCCGGGAACGGGCGCAGCCTGTTCGCCGGCCAGCAGGGAACTCCGGCGACCGGCACGCCATGGGGGCTGGGCGCGGTCGGGGCAGCCCGCTGGCGCGGCGTGCCGCTGGCGGAGGTGCTCGAGCGCGCCGGCATCATGCCCGGGGCCGTCGACGTGATGCCGTGGGGACTCGACGCCGACTACGTGACGGGCGGGGTCGACTACGGACCGGTGCGCCGGCCGCTCCCGGTAGCCAAGGCGCTTGGCGACGCGATCCTCGCCTACGAGATGAACGGCGAGCCGCTGCCGCCCGACAACGGCTTTCCGGTTCGACTGGTCGTCCCCGGCTGGGCCGGAGTGGCCAGTGTCAAGTGGGTGGGCCAGCTCCAGGTCTCCCGCCAGCCGCTCTACTCGTACTGGAACACGGCGAGCTACATCCTCGAGGGTCCCGGCTATCCGACCCGGGTGCCGCTCACCGCGCAGGCGCTGAAGAGCGTCTTCGAGCTCGCCTCTGGCGCGACGCTGCCCAACCACCGGCAGCCCCTGACCGGCCGCTCGTGGTCGGGCGCGGCCCCGATCAAGCTCGTGGAGGTCAGCTCCGACGGCGGCGTCAGCTGGTGTCCGGCGCGGCTGCTGCCACCGAACGTGCCGCATGCCTGGGTGCGCTGGGAGTATCCGTGGTCACCGCCCGGGCCCGGCCGGTACACGCTCCAGGCTCGCGCCACCGACTGTCAGGGGTGCACTCAACCGGCGACCGTCCCCTTCAATACGCATGGCTATCTGTTCTCGGCGGTCGTGAAGCACGCCGTCACCGTCGTGGGGTAGCACCCGCGGGGGGTATACCGGGGCCTCGGAGCGCGTCGCCGGCGGCAGATCAGCCGGCGCGGAGAACGGGCTCCCGGCTCACGGCGACCCGCTCGATCAGATCTGCGGCCCGGACGGTCCCCGGGCGGCGCCGGAGCCGCGCGCCGGCCGCGTTGGAGCGCGCGCGGAGCGTCTCATCGGTGAGTAGTCGGTCCACGGCAGATGCCAGACGATCGTCTTCAAGGGCATACGTCGGCAGCCGCAGGCCATAGCCGGTCTCCTGCACTCGCTGTGCGTTGTCGTGCTGGTCCCAGAAGATCGGCAACACGAGCATCGGCTTTCCGAACCACATGCATTCGGTGACGGTGTTGTTGCCGCCATGGGTGATCACGCCGTCCACGTGGGTCAACAAAGAGGTCTGGGGAAGGAACTCGGTTCCGACCATGTTCTCGGCCAGTTCGTACTCGGCGTGTTGCGGGCCCTTGCTCACGACGTAGCGGTGCGGGGTCTGGCCGAGCAGTTCGACGAGCCGCTCCATCAGCGCGAGGTCGGCCGAGCCGAGCGACCCCAGGCTCAAGTACACAAGCGCGCGGCCGTCCGGCGCGGGCGGCGTCCACGGATCATCCGTCGAGCGAACGCACGTCTCGAGGCGGTGCCAGGTCGCGGCGAGCGGCCGACTGCGCGGATAGTCGAGTTCGGCGGGATACAAGGTGAGGTTGAGCCAGGGCGATTCGTGGATCATTTCCAGCTCGGGAAGCGGCGGCGCGCCTCGCTGCACGCAGAACGTGGAGAAGTACGCCTGCATCTGCCCGATCTGTCGCGCGTACTCGGCCCGGAACTCATCGCTGCGCGAGGCATCCTCCAGGGCCAGGCCCGAGAACCGGGGCGGCAGCGCCGGATCGTTCACCTCGAGCGGATTGCAGGAGACGATTCTGACCCAGGGGCGGCCGCACGCCGGGATGGCCGGGAAGGCGCACACGTTGTCCTCGACAATCGCATCCGGCTCGAGCTCGTCGAAGATCTCGACAAGCCGCTCGTCGACGTAGCGAGCGCCGTCGAGCAGCGCTTGCCACGTCGGCGCGATGAAGCTGCCGAGCTGCTCGAGCGTGCTTTGGCGGAACGCCGGCGCCGTGTCACGGATGAAGTCCTTCCAGAACTGACCTGGCTCCTCGGGCTGCTCCGGCGCAGGGCCGAGCCGCATCAGTCGCTCCTCGAAGCCCTTTGACTCGAGCGTGCCGGCGAACGACTCCTCGACGATGAACACGACGCGGTGACCACGCCCGCGCAGCACATCACCGATGCCGACACAGTTGTTCGTCGGACCGAATGCCCCTTCGGGAAAGAACACGATCGTGGTGCCCACGGCCCCGACCATCTACCGGATCAGCGACAGAATTTCCACCCAGGCCTGTCTGGGCCACGCCGGGTCGCCGGTGTGATTGGCTCTCCGATCATGAGCGAGCCTCCCGATCACGTCGCGCGCAACCGCGTTCACTGGGATCGGTGGGCGGCGGAGTATGAGGAGGCTGGCCAGCGCAATTGGGCGGCCGACGAACCGTCGTGGGGGATCTGGGGTGTACCCGACTCCGAGCTGAGGATGCTTCCCGCCGACGTCGCGGGGTTCGAGGTGATCGAGCTCGGCTGCGGCACGGCCTACGTGTCCGCGTGGCTGGCACGCCGCGGGGCCTATCCGGTCGGGATCGACAACTCCGCGGCTCAGCTGGCGACGGCGAAACGGCTCCAGCAGGAGTTCGGCCTCGAATTCCCCCTTGTGCACGGCAACGCCGAAGCGGTGCCGTTTCCCGACCATAGCTTCGACCTCGCGATCTCCGAGTACGGCGCCAGCATCTGGTGTGACCCTTACCTGTGGATTCCGGAGGCGGCCAGGCTGCTGCGCCCGGGGGGCAGGCTGATCTTTCTCGTCAACGGAGCGCTACTGATGCTGTGCGTGCCCGACGAAGAAGTGGATGCGCCCGCGGGTGACCGCCTCCTGCGCCCCTACCTCGGCATGCACCGATTCGAGTGGGCAGGTGATGAGTCCGTCGAGTTCCACCTCCCGCACGGAGAAATGATCGCTCTGCTGCGGCGGTCCGGGTTTGAGGTCGAGGAGCTCACGGAAGTAAGACCGCCGGATGGCTCGAGCACCCGTTACCGGTTCGTCGACCTTGACTGGGCCCAGCGGTGGCCGTGCGAGGAGGTCTGGAAGGCGCGCCGGGTCTGAACGGAGGCGAGGCTTCAGGCGGGGCCGGACAGCCGTGCCACGAGCCTTCATGGCCGTTTGTCCGGGGGGTCGAGCCCGAGAACGTCGGCGGCCCAGGGGAGCGCGATCTCGAGCTGCCGGAGTTGAATGTCCCGGACGGCGGGTGCGTGCGGAATGGCTGCGAGCCCGGCCACGGAGGCGAAGAAGCCGGCGACGAGCGCGACCACTCCCGGGGTGACGGCGCCGAGGTCCTGGGGGGCGGGTCCGCCTTCGAGATTAAGACTCGGAAGCCAGAATGCGAAGTCGAACTCGGGGTTGCCGACGGCGGCGCAGTCCCAGTCGATCAGGACGGCCTGCCCGTCGGGGCGAAAGCACAGGTTGTCGCTGCGGACATCGAGGTGACAGAGGGCCCGACCATCGAGGAGCGCCGGGTCGGCGGCCTCCAGCAAGGTGGGCAGTGCATGCTCAAGCCAGGGCGCCGAGCACAGACCGAGGCCCAGGAATGGCTTCGGGTCGCGGGCCACCTCCGGCCAGCCGCCCTCGGCCATGCCGGTCGCCGAGCGAAGCCCCGGCGGCACCGGCTGGGTTTCGAGCGCCGCGAGCGTGGCGCGAACCGCGTCGACCTTCGCGGTGCTCCACGGTGGCGGCCACTCGCACGCGCTGAGATCCTCGAGGACTAGCATCGGGCGCGCGCCATCTTCGAACCCGAGGACGTCGGGAAGCCAGGGCCCACTGAGATGGGAGTAGGTGCGGTGCTCGCGCCGCAGGCGACCGACGACGGACTCGTGAACGGCTTGCTTGACGAACGCACTGCCTCCGTCGGAGAGCGTCACGATCCAGCGAGCCGCCGGGGTGTAGCCGCCGTGAACGCGTCGTGCATTCACCACCGGGCTGCCGAGCGGTCGATGGAGCTGGTCGGCAGCGCTGGCCGGCATCTGCTCTGAGCTCTTGTCCACTGCTCCCGTGAAGGGTTTCAACTGTAGATGTCGTCTTGAGCGAATCGGGCCGGCGGTAGCCTCGTGGCCATGTTTGGGGTGATCGACTGGGCGGGGGTGAGCGCGGGACGGTGAAAGCCTCCGCGGACCAGGCCGTCGATTCCGCGAGTCCACCGGCGGCGACACACCAGACCCATCGTGCGCTACGCGACGTCAGGAGTCACCTGCGGCGCTCGGCGCTGAAGCTGCTGGGGTACCTGGTGGTCGCGTATCTCGTGCTCAGGCTGATCCCGACGCTGAATGAGGCTCTGACCAGTCTGAAGCGCGTGTCGTGGGGGTGGGTGGCGGGGGCGATCGCGCTGGAGGTGCTGTCCGAGACCGGCTTCGTCGTGGCGTGGCGCCGGATCGTTGACCCGGACAAGGTTCTCCAGGCTGACGGCCGTGGCTGGCGGATGGACCAGCGTGTGGCGTGGGCGCAGCTGGGGGGCGGGCTGCTCGTCCCCGGGGGCTCGCTCGGGGGGATGGGAGTGGGCGGCTGGATCCTTCACCGCTTCGGGATGCCGACCCACCAGATCGCCGAGCGTCAGCTCAACCTGAGCTTTCTGAACACCGGGGTGGACGCGATCGCGCTGATCCTGTTCGGGCTTGGCCTCGCGGCGGGGATATTCGCCGGCGAGGGCGATCTCCTGTTGACGCTGCTTCCGGCCGCGATCGCCGCATGCGGGATCGCCGCGGCGCTGGTGATCGCGCCCAGGGCCGGGCCCTTTGCGAGCCGGTTGCAGGCCAAGCACGCCAAGGTCGCGCGCACGATCACCACGCTCGCGGACGCCGTGAACGACACCAGGAAGCTGTTTCACCAGGGGGCCACGACGACCGTGCTCGGGTCAGTGGCGTACCTCGGATTCGACCTCCTGATCCTGTGGCTCGCGCTGCTCGCCGTCCATGCCCATCCGAGCCCGGGTGTCGCGATCGTCGTAATGGCGTACATAATCGGCGCGCTCGGAGGATCGTTGCCCCTTCCGGCCAGCATCGGGACGATTGGCGGAATCGCGGGCATGCTGGTCGTCTACGGCGTGCACCACAACCCCGCCGTCGCCGCGGTCCTGCTCCACCAGGCGATCGGGCTGCTCGTGCCACTCGCCGGGGGCACGATCGCTTACCTGATCATCCGTCGGCAGGTTGGGCCTCTGCCAATCGGCGCCCACCACACCTCCGACTAACGGCCCGAGCAATCCCAGCGTTTCGCGCGGGCGTGGATGAATCGAGCGGCGTACGGAAACACGACCCAGCCCCAAATCCCCGCCAGAACGTATCCGAGAAGATCTGACATCGCCAGCGGCACGACCGCCCCGAGCAACCCAATCGGGAGCAACCAGGGCAGCAGCCAAGCGCAGATCGAGCCTGGCTGCCGCGACCGTGAGCCAAGGCCGGCGCGAAAACGGCTTCCGCCTGACCCAGCAGGGCTCATGAATCGATCATCCCACCGAACTCGCGCCAAGCCAAGGTCTGAGTCGAGCGAGGTCGCGCCGCGAGTAGGCTGCTGGACGTGAGCGGTGATGGCTCAGATCTCGAGGGGCTGACGGGCACCGAGGGATCGAGCGCTCCCGATGCGCGGGGCAAGCAGACAGTGGCCCTACGCGAACACCGCGCGCGCGTCATCGCGGCGGGCATCCTCGGCGCGGTCATTGCGGCGTTCGCGGTCCTGAACGTAGACGAGGTCAAGGTGCATTGGCTGTTCGCGACGGGCCGAACACCCCTGATCATCGTGATCGTGTTCGCGTTCCTGCTGGGCGTCATCGTTGACCGACTAGCGGTTCGGGCGAGGCGAAAGCGAGGCGGGTGATGGGCCTGGACACCCGCCGGCCGAGCCACGACGTAGGATCGGTCGGTGCTCCATGACGACATCGCCTTCATGGGAGTGGCCGGCCAGGCCGAGCTCGTCCGGCGCGGCGACGCGTCGGCTCAGGAGCTCGTCGAGCTTGCGCTCGCCCGGATCGAGCGGCTCGATCCTGAGCTGAACGCCTTCGCCGCGGTCTACCGAGAGCGGGCGCTGCTGGAGGCGGCTCAGGCTGACGCGCGCGTGCGCGCGGGCGATGATCGGCCGCTGCTCGGCGTGCCGGTGGCCGTCAAGGATGAGATCGACATCCGCGGCGAGGTCACGAGCTACGGCACGAGTGCATTCGTCACGCCCGCTGCGGCCGACGCGGAGGTCGTGCAGAGGCTGCGGGCGGCCGGGGCGATCGTTGTCGGCAAGACCAAGATGCCCGAGCTGGGGCTTTGGCCGTTCACCGAGTCGATCACCTGGGGCGTGACCCGCAATCCGTGGAACCTCGAGCGCACACCGGGCGGCTCGAGCGGCGGGTCGGCGGCCGCGGTGGCGGCCGGACTGGTGCCGGCGGCGCTGGCCGCCGATGGCGCAGGCTCGATCCGCATCCCCGCGGCTTGCTGCGGGATATTTGGACTCAAGCCCCAGCGCGACAGGGTCGCGACCGATCCCCACTATCAGGACAACGGGCACTGGGTGGTGTTCGGAGCGCTCACGCGGTCAGTGTCGGACGCCGGGCTGATGCTGGACGTCCTCGGCCAGGGCAGCGATCGGTTCGCGCAGGCCGCCCAGGCACCGCCGGGCCACCTGCGGATCGCGGTGGTGCGCGACTTCCCGACCGGCACGCGCGGTCGCCTGTCAGACGACGTCAGTGGCGCGCTCGAGTCAACCGTGGAGCTCCTGCGCTCGCTCGGGCACACGGTCGTCGACGCATCGAACCCGATCAGGCCGCGCGACGTGCCGGTCATCCTCGGACTCATGTTCCGCGGGGTCCGTGATCTGGTTGACGGCGCCGAGCGGCCCCAGCGCCTGGAGCTGCGCACCCGCCACTTCGCCCGGCCCGGAGCACTCGTATCGGACCGGATCCTGGATCGCCTGCTCGCCGCCGAGCGCGACATGGTGGCCCGGATCGAGCCACTGTTCGAAACCTACGACATGCTGCTGACCCCGGTCATGTCCGCGCCCGCGGCGCCCGCCGGGATCATGGAGGGCCACGGCGCCACGGCGACCTACTTCTGGGAGACCAGCTGGGTTCCGTTCACGATCCTGTGGAACATCACCGGGCAGCCGGCCGCGTCCGTGCCCGCCGGGCTCAGCGGCGAAGGGCTCCCGCTCGCCGTGCAGCTCGTCGGGCGAGCGGGCGAGGAGCGCACGGTGCTGTCACTCGCCGCCCAGCTCGAAGCCGAGCGGCCGTGGAGCGAGGCCCGCCCGCCGGTGGCCTGAATTACGCCGTCTCTTGTTCCATGCCACATCCCGGGTGTAGGTTCACGTGCGTGCTGGTGCCAGACGGCGTCTATCGCCTCGGCGACGGCGGTGAACGGACCGTCGCGGTCGACGAGGTGTTGATCGGGCGCTGGCCGGTCACGACCGGAGAGTTCGGCGCGTTCGTGGCGGACACCAAGCGATCGGTGAGCACGGCGTTGCGCCGGCGTCTCGAGTCTGAGCAGCTCGCCGATCATCCGGTGACCGAGGTGACCTTTGCCGACGCGATCGCGTTCTGCGCGTGGAGCGGAGGACGGCTCCCGCTCGGCGACGAGTGGGAAGCCGCGGCGCGGGGAGTGGACGGCCACCAGTGGCCGTGGGGAGATACGTTCGACCCAGAGCGCTGTAACTGCGTGGAGTCCGGCTGGGGCTGGACGGTGCCGGTTCACGCGCACCCTCAGGGCGCGTCGCCGTGCTGTGCCGAGCAGATGGCCGGCAACGTATGGGAGTGGGTCGGCGATGCGCCCGACGAAGACGGCTGGCGCATGCTGCGCGGCGGCTCTTATCTCGACACGGCCTGGGGAGTTCGTTGCGCACGGACTCTGTCGGCCGACCCTGATCGGCGAACCGCCACTACCGGCTTCCGACTCGCCATCGAGCAATGAGTGTCTCGGCCGACACGGTCCGTGACGCGCTGCGAGACGTCTACGACCCGTGCTGCGCCGATCGAGGCATCAGCATCGTCGACATGGGGGTCGTCGAGGACGTGCGCGTCGCCGGTGGCCACGTCGAGGTCGACCTGGTCCTCACCACGGGCTGGTGCCCATTCGTGGCCAGCATGTCCACCGCGATCCCGGACCGGCTGCGCGACGTCGAGGGCGTCGACAGCGTGGAGGTGAAAACGGTGTGGGACCCGGTGTGGACGAACGAGCGCCTGTCGGAGTCGGCGCGTCGGAAGCTCAGCATGCCGCTCGAAGAACTGATCCCTTACCGCGAGCAGCGGATCGCCCAGGAGAAAGGAGCCTGATCCATGGCCACCACCGAGACGGTCGCCACGACACAGCGCGAGCGCAAGGTGTCGGCGTTCGTGTTCGACTGCGTCTGCCACATCTTCAACTTCGATCCGGCCAACGCGCTCGGCTCGCCCGGCCTGCTGTTCGACGAGCACCTGTACGCGTTCCATCAGCTGCTGACCCGGCAGGGTGAGCAGATCCTCTCGCGCGAGGAGTTCATGCGCGAGTGGAGCGTGGATGAGATCTACGAGATGATCATCGAGGGCTCCGACACGGACATGATCGTGGCCCAGCCGCTGCCGCTCACCGACCTCTTTCAGGATGGGCTCTCGGCGTGGGAGAAATGCGCCGAGATGGCGGCCAAGCACCCCGACCGGGCGGTGTTCTGGGCCTCGATCAACCCGCTCGAGGGCAAGAAGGCGCTCGACCTGTTGCGGCGCCAGGTGGAGGACCACGGCGCGCGCGGGCTCAAGCTGTACAACGTCCGCTACGACTACGGCCAGCCGTTTCCATGGCGGATGGACGATCCGCGCGTGGCCTATCCGGTGTTCGAGCTCGCTCAGGAGCTCGGGATCAGCGTGGTCGGGGTGCACAAGGGCGTGCCGCTCGGACCGCAGCCGATCGAGCACACGCGTACGTTCGACATGGACGGCGCGGCGGCCAACTTCCCCGACCTGAACTTCATCATCTTCCACGTCGGCCTGCCGTGGCTGGACGAGGTGCTCTGGCAGATCGTTCGCTATCCGAACCTGTACGCGTCGATCGCGGCGACGGTGAACTTCATCGCCCGCCAGCCACGCGTGTTTGCGGAGACACTCGGCAAGATGATGTGGTGGTGCGGGGAGGACAAGATCATCTACGGCGGTGAGACGCCGATCTGGCATCCGCAATGGGCGCTCGAGGAGTTCTGGAACTTCGAGCTGCCGCGTGACATCGTCGAGGAGCGCGGCTATCCACAGCTGACCGAGCAGTCCAAGCGCAAGATCCTCGGTGAGAACCTGGCCCGGCTGCTGGACATCGACGTCGACGCCAAGAAGGCCGAGCTGGGCGTACCGTAGCCGTGTGCCGTCGAGAACCCGAGCACTGACGGCGCTGCCGCCGCCGGTCCAGGACGCGGTGCGCCTGGCGTATGTCGGCGCCCGGGTCACCTCCGACAGGGCAAGCCTGCGCACCTACGCGCGGTTGACCCGTGCCACAGACAAGGCGGGCGCACCGGCACGGTTGCGTCTAAGGCCGCTCGGAGGGCGCGAGGTGCTGGTGCGGCCGGGTACGTCCGACCTGGGGACCGTATGGGGCACGTTTGCCCGGCGGTACCACCTGCCACCATCCGAGCTCGGGCCACCGGGGACCATCTGGGACCTCGGCGCCAACATCGGCCTGACCATGGCGCACTTCGCTGCGCTGTTCCCGCGGGCGCGGGTGCTCGGGGTCGAACTCGACGGGGACAACGTCACGCTGGCGCGCCGCAATGTCGCCGCGTGGGCGGATCGATGTGAGGTGATTCATGCCGCGGTGTGGGCCAGTGACGGCGAGGTCCGTTACCGCGGCTGGGGCGGAACGTCCAACTACCAAGTGACGAGTGATCAGGACGGCACGCCCGTGCGGGCCGTGTCGCTCGCCGAGCTGGTGCGTGAGCACGGTCGGCCGATCGACTACCTCAAGGTCGACGTGGAGGGCGCCGAGCGCGAGCTACTGCGCGACGGCGCGGGCTGGGCTGATGCGGTGCGGTGCTTGAAGGTCGAGCTCCATGGGGACTACTCGGTGCAGGAGGGCGAGGCGGACCTGCGCCGGCTCGGATTCGAGGCGTGGCAGGACCCGGACCACTGGGCATGTGTGGTCGGGCTTCGGCGGCCGTGACGCCGTCGGGTCAGCGGAGCAGGTGATAGATCTCGGTCTCGGGCTGGTCCGGATCGGGCGTCCGGTGGCCGTAGATCTCCCAGATCGGGCCCGCCGCCTGCAGTCCGTGCTCCCGGATGTAGGCGTGGACGGCGGCGTGGCTGTCCCCGAGCCGGGCGTAGTCGCCGCGATGGACGGTTCTGGCCACGTCGCCTCCCGGCAACGTCGACGCGAGCACACGTCCGACCGGCGTGAACAGTGCCGGCGCCAGCACGCCAATCTCCACCGCCGGCCGCTGGTCGAGGTACAGCATGACGTTCTGCCATCGCGGGGCGGGGCCGGCGGCCGGGGCGAAATCGGGGCAGCTGCGGACGAATCGGTACACCTCGTCGAGAAGCTTCGGCCACAGCGAGGGGAACTGCTCCCAGGAGGTCGCCTCGGCGATGACGACGGTCGGGCGGGGCTCTATCGCTACGACCTGCACCGGGGTGGGCATGGCTCGGAAAGTGTCTCAGGCCAGGGCGAGCAGTCCGGCCGGATCGGACATCACGCGCTCGATCGCGTGCAGGGCGCCGCCCTGGGCGGCGGCGGTGAAGCCGAGCGTCGAGGTGGCGAGGAGGAGATGCTCCCCAGTGCGGGCGAGGGTTCCCGCTTCGAGCGCCTCCTGGGCGACGGGCAGGATCCACTCGCCGAGGTGCGCGAAGTAGCCGCCGAGGATGATCACCTGCGGGTCGAACAGGTTGGAGAGGTTCGCGGCACCGACCCCGATCCACCGCGCGAGCTCGTGCAGGACCGCGAGGGTTCGCTCGTCGCCCGCGCGTGCCCGCTTGACGAGCGGGTCGATCTTGCGCTCCGGCGGCACATCGCCCCGCGGCCGCTGTCGTGCGGACTGGAGCAGCGCGTTCAGGCCGACGCAAGCCTCCCAACACCCGCGCCGGCCGCATCCGCACAGCGGTCCGTCGGGCATGACGTTCATGTGGCCCACCTCGCCGCCGTAGCCGCGCGTGCCGAGCAGTGGTTTGCCGCCCACGATGATGCCCCCGCCGATGCCGACCTCGCCGGTGATATAGACCAGATTGGGGGTTCCGGCCCAGGCGCCGGAGCGGTATTCGGCGATCGCCGCCAGATTGGCGTCGTTGCCGACATGGACTTGGACCCCGCCCGCCCCGCCGAGGCGCAGCATCCGGGCGAGTGGCTCGGCGACCGGGACGTCACGCCAGCGCAGGTTGGGAGCCTCGGCCACGACGCCGGCGACCACGTCGACGAGACCGGGCACAGCAACCGTCAGCCCGGCCACGAGCGGGGCCGGGCGGCCGCGTCGGGCGGCCAGTCTGCGGCGGGTGCGGCGGTAGAGGCCGGCCAGGGCGGCCAGGCATGCGTCCGGGCCGACCGCCGCATCGAACACCTGGCGCTCGCGCACAACCTCGCGGCCGGCGAGGTCGATGACCAGCACCGACAGGTAGTCGACGTTGACCTCCATGCCGATCGCGACCACCCCGCCGTCCAGCTCGAGCACCGTGCCGGGGCGGCCGGCGCGGCCGTCACGGTCCTGGCCGCTCTCGCGGACGAGCCCGAGGTCGATCAGCTCCGCGACCAGGCGCGAGACGGTGGCGCGGGTGAGGCCGGCCCTGGTGGCGATACCCGCACGCGAGTCGGCACCGACGGTGGAGAGATGACGCAGAACGAGCTCGAGGTTGTTGCGGCGGATGTCGTTGTGACCCGCGCGCTTGGGAATTACCGATCCGCTTGACACTCGATATATGTTTTGCATCGCACCAAAACATACCTGCGCGTCGCGCTGCTGGACGTGGTTCCGCGAAACCGGTGTGGCCACGGGAAGCCAGGCGGCGGCGCCAGTTTAGTCTCGACTCCGGCGTCCCCCGTCGGGCCACTTTGCATGTCTCTGCTCTCATCGCCCACGCTGACTGATCACGTTGAACCGGTCATGCAGGCGGCCTCCGGCACTCGGTCGAGGACGATCGGGGTGCTGAGCCTCAGCCCGGGTCCGTACGGGAAGGCGACGCTATTGGCCGGCATCCAGCAGGCCACGCACGGGAGCGACTACTGCGTCTGCATCGTGAGTCCGCGGGCGCACAACCACGAGTCCCTGCTCGGCGCGGTGGAGACGCTGAGATGGCTCGCGGTCGACGGACTCCTGGTGCTCGCCCCGACATGCGGCGCGATCGAGCCGCTGGCGGCCGTCGCCGGGGAGATGCCGCTCGTCGCGTTGGAAGCCCCGCCGCAGGACGTCCTGTCCGCGGTGACGAGCGATCACTACGCGGGCGCCGCAGCGGCGACCCGGCACCTGCTCGAGCTGGGCCATCAAAGCGTGTCCCACATCGCCGGACCGGCCGATGGGCCGGCGCCGCGCTCGCGTCTGGCCGGGTGGCGTGACACGCTGCGGGCGGCCGACGCCGACATTCCAGATGCGATGATCGGCAGCGGAAGCCCGGAGGGAGGCTACGAGCTCGGCCACCGGCTCGCCTCCCTGAGAGAGGTCACGGCGATCTTGGCGGCCAGCGATCAGATGGCGCTCGGAGTTCTGCGGGCGCTGTTTGAAGCGGATCGTCGCGTTCCGGAGGAGGTGAGCGTGATCGGCTTCGGCGGCACGCCCGAGGGGGAGTTCTTCAGCCCGCCTCTGACCACGGTGCAGCAAAACTTCACCGAGATCGGCCGGCGCGGCGCCGAGTTGCTCCAGGCCGGGATCGAGGCGGGACGCCTGACCAGGGTGCACGAGACCGTCCCGGCGGACCTGATCCTTCGCGCGAGCACCGCCTCTCGTTAACCGTTACTGGGGTACCGGCAACGACCGGTAGCGCACTGGCAGGGCTGCCAAGGACGGTAGAAAGAGGATGAGCGACAGCAAGTCAGGCCGCGTCGGCTCCGACGCCCTTACCGCTGAGCGGCCCGTTCGGTCTGCGCCGGTGCGACGCGCGCGCCGCGCGACCCGTCGGCCGACCACGACTCGGCGGCGACGCCGGGCGGTGCATGGCGAGGTGCGATTCATAGGCGGTCTCCTTCTGATCGTCGCGCTGACGGCCGGCGCCTTTGGAGTGGACGGGCTGATCCAGGCGTCGCGCGAGCGCTCGCGCGTGACGTCGCTGCAAGTCGCGTTGGCAAGCCTGCAGCAACGGGTGGCGTCCGACGAGCAGGGCAACGCGAGTGAGCGGATCGACGTGAGCAAGGTGGCCGCGAGAGCGACCGGAATCGAGCGGTCGATGTCGCGCACGCTCGGGCGCATCAACTGGTCCCTGCAGAGCGTGCCCAGCGAAGCCGAGCTGGGACGCGTGCGCAGTCAGCTCGACGCCGACGCGACGTGCATCGGGCAACTGCAAGGCGAGCTGGACGGGCTGGGCATCGACTGGCGAATTGACCCGGAGAAGCCGTCCAGCGACTACTTCAAGCTGTCCACGTCGGTGCCGCCGTCGGCGCCCTGCCCAGCGCCCTAACGCCTCCGGGGGCACAGCCGTCCCGGCCGTGCCCCCGTCTCGAGCCCCCAGCGTTGGTTCGCGCGATCAGTACGGGATGACCTTGAGCACGCCGCGTGAGTTGCGCATGGCGATCCCGTCGCGCAGGCAGCGAAACTCCAGATATCCGCTGGACTTGTAGATGTGAATCTCACTCGCCAGCTGTGCGGCGGACAGAGGGGTGGCGCTTCGAGCGGGACGGGCGGCCGCATGCGCGTCGCCGACACCGAGCGCGGCAGCCGCCGCGACGCACGCGCCCAGGGTGACGAGCGCCTGGGTGACGCGGACGCGAACCGAACGCCGCGGCCGGTCGACCGTGTCAGCCAGATCGTGGGCGTGGTGGCCGTTCAGCGCGCGGCTGGCGATCTCGGTCTGGTGGGCGCGGGCAATCTTGATGTTCAGGTCGGGCGACATGTGACTGCTCCTCCGAGTGGGCCGTATTGGCGGCGGTGGCTCCCGGTTTGGCCTTAGCTGGTCGCTCCGGGCTATGCCGAGTACTGTCGCGCCGCGGGCGGCTCCCGCCCACGCCGCTTGACGCGGTCCGTCTGCGTCCTTTGACCCAGTGTCGAGACGGGGCGCTGCGGCGCGCTACACCGCGCCCGAGGCGTGCCGGCGCAGGGCCTGCGGGTCGCGTATCAGCACGGTGCGACGGCCGGTCGAGATACAGCCGAGCGTGCGCAGCGCGGCGAGTGCCTTGACCGTGGCCTCGCGGGAGGCGCCACACCAACTGGCGAGCTGCTCCTGGGACAGGGGAAGCTCGACCTCGATCCCGTCCGCGGTGTCCTCGCCGAACTGCTCGCCAAGCTCTTGCAAGCGCCACGCGACCCGGCCCAGCGTGTCCAGCGCCGCGAACTCGAGCCGCTTGCGGTCGGCGTCGCGCAGCCGGGAGGCCAGTACGCGCAGGAGCTCCATCGCAGCGGCGGCGTCGCCGAGCGCTCGGGTGAGCGCCGCGCCGGGGGCGACTGTCGCCTCCACCTCACCCACGGCGAGCGCGGTCGCCGAGCGAGGCGCGCCGTCGAGCGCGGACAGATCGCCGATCACGTCGCCCGGTCCACGGAGGCCGAGCACGATCTCCCGCCCCCCCGGGGCCACGCTTGAGATCAGCACCCAGCCGCGCTCGATCACGAACACGCGGTCGGCGAGGTCGCCCTCGATGAACAGCGCCTGGCCGCGACGGAACCGGACTGGGCGGCCTTCGCCACGCAGCGCGCCCGCGAGGAGGTCTTCGGTCTGCCCGGACACCTCCACAGTGTCCCGGCTCGCGGCTGGGGAAGGCAACCTCTTCGAGCTATCGCCTCAGCACTTCGGCGCCGGGGTCAGGTCGGTGGCCGGGCAGACCGGGAGGATCATCGGCGCTCGCGGCGGCCGGTTGAAATCGAAGTCCGACGTCAGGTCGCCTAGGATCGGATTGTCCTCGCGCACGTCCGGTCGGGGGTCGGGGCGACCGTCGGTCGCGGGGTCGAGGCGCTGGTCGCCCAGGAACTCGTCCTCGATGAACTTCGTGTACGCGTCGAAGCTCAGCGTCTGGTGATCGATATAGCCCTGCTTGGCGTAGGGGCTGATGACGATCCCGGGCACGCGCAGACCGAAGCCGTTCGCGTCCGCCGCCGGCGGCACCACCTGGTCATAGAAGCCGCCCCAGTCATCCCAGGCCAGGAAGATCGCGGTGCTGTCCCAGTCGGGGCTTTGCATGATCGCGTTGACCAGGCCGGTGACGTAGGTCTGGCCGGCGCTGACCAGCGCCGGCGGGTGCTCCGACACCGTGCCGTTGGGGTCGATCCAGGACACGGCCGGGAGGGTTCCGTCCCTGGCCGCGGTGAAGAAGTTGCTGAGCGTCTGGATGTTGGCGAGCTGGCCGTCCTGAGCGACGTCCGTGAAGGAGGGAAGCGGGTTCCAGATGCTGGGTGTCTTCGGCCCCTGCTGCACGGGTGCGCAGGTCATCGCCGAGTTGTCGTCGCAGTCTGGCTCGGTGCCCTGGAAGACGTAATACGCCCAGCTCACGTCCTCGGCGTGCAGGAGCCAGGTGATGTCCGTCCAGGCGTAGACATCCCCGCTGGGGGTGTTGGGGTTCTCGAGCGCGTTGGTGCACGAGTACGCGTTGTTCGGGTTGGTGCAGTAAGCCGACCACTCGGACACCATGTACAGGTGAGACGGCAGGCTCCAGGAGGCATTGGGCTCATACATATGGTCCTGGAGCACGTAGTTCTCGGCGTAGTCCCAATAGTTGGGAATGTCGCTGCCGTCGTGGTAGCCCATCACGTCGATGCACTGTGACTGGCTGCCTGTCGTGCACGGGCTGCAGTTCGGATCGTCGCTGGTGCAACTCGACCCGTGCTCTGCCTGGCCGACGAAGCCGTCCATCTTGCACCCGGCGCGGGCGGCCATGTTCGTGCAGTCCATGTCGGCGGTCGCGTTGGCCGCGCCATGCGGCCCGCCGTAGTTCTTGTCGCTGGTGTCGTGGAAGGGCTTGACGCACCCGCCGTTGACCGGGTCGGGAACGCATGGCACCGTCCCGGGATTGCCCGCCACGCCGGGGATCCCGTCGGCGCCCGGGTAAGTCCCGAAGTACTGATCGAAGGACCGGTTCTCCTGCATGATGACCACGATGTGCTTGATCTTGAAAATCGGGTTCACGGTCACGATGACCGCCGGCGAGTAAGAGTCGATGTTGTGCTTAGCGCCCTGCAGGTAGGCCCGCAGCTCATAGGTGCCATCGGTGGTGAGGGCGTAGCCGAGCGAGAAGGTGGAAGCGCCGTCGAGGCTGCCCTGCGCCACCGCCTGCCAGCCGCCCGGCTCGAGCTCCTGGAGCGTCAGCTGTTCGCCGGCGTGCGAGGGAGAAACGCTCCCGGAGAAGGTCAGGAGATCGTTCGGCGCGGCTCTCGTCTCCGAGCTCGCCAGCGTGATCAGAGACGCGACGCGCTGGTGCACGGTGCGGCTGCGAAAGCGCCGGGCGGTCACGTACCACCAGCGGTTGCCGTTGAGGGCAACCGTCAGCGAGTAATCCCCCAGGCGGCCGGTCCGGGTGACGGCGGTGGGGTGAAAGCGCCTCTCGCCGGGGAGTCGGCGCCAGAGCAGGACCACGGCATGGGCGTGCCGCGGCCCGAACAGGCGACCCGCGATGGTGACCGTCTGCCCGTCGGTAGAGGGGTTGGGGGAGCTGCCGAGCGACAGGCAGCGCGACGACGGCGGCTTGCCCGCGCCTGTGGGTGGCGGGCAGCACGGCTGCGAGCGGCGATGTCGGATTGGGCATCGACTCTGAGCACCCGCAACTGAGGCTTGCGGCGTCGGGCCTGCGGCGGGAGCGGCGGCGGTCGTGGCCAGAGCAGCGGCGGGCCGGGCGGAGGAGTTCGATCCCGACACGAGCCAGCCGACGAGCGCGATGAGCAAGACCGGCCACAGCAACATGCCCATTCGGGCTCGACGTCGCATCCTGTCCTCCCTCGCGCCACGCGGGCGTGATTCGATCGCCTGCGTTAACCCCACCTCCGGGGCGGAGTTGCGCCCCGGTTTTAGAGAACCGGCGCACGCCCGCGAAGGATCTGTAACAGTGCCCGGCCGTGCGGAGAGGCCACGTCATGCGGCGTCGTGTCCATGCCATCGCGTGCTCGATCGCGGCCGTGCTCGCGGCCGGTCTGATCGCGGCGGCCGGTGCGTCGGCGGCGCCTTCGTTCAGCGCCCACGGCAGCGCCGAGCAGGTGTACGTCACCGGCCTGGCCCCGAACGTGCAGATGTCGCTGATCACATCCGGGGGTAAGACGCTGTACACGCAGAGCGCCGACTCGCTCGGCGGTCTCCTGTTCCGCAATGTGCCGCCCGGGAGCGGTTACCGGGTGCGGCTGGCCTCGGACGGGTCGGAGTCGGGGCCGATCACCGTGCACTCCGACGCGGCCAAACCGTGGGATCCGAGCATCTACAACCAGTCGATCCCGGACAGCGGCTACACGTACCTGACAACCCGCGACGGGACCCAGCTGGCGATCGATGTGCACCCGCCGACCAGTCCGGCGGGCGTGGGCGCGACGTCACTCGGCCTGCCGGTGCCGCCCGGTGTGACTCCGCCGAGCTTGCCGATCACCCTGCCCGGCCTGCCCAATCTCCCCGGCCTGCCCAGCCCGCTCGCCAAGCGCGCACACCTGAGCGCCTTCGGGGTTGCGCCGTACCCGACGCTGATCGAGTACTCGGGGTACGGCTACGCCGATCCGGCGGGACCGGTGAACGGCATCGCGGTGCTCGCCAACCTGATGGGGTTCGCGGTGGTCGACGTCAACATGCGCGGCACGGGCTGCTCGGGCGGGGCCTACGACTTCTTCGAGCCGCTGCAGAACCTCGACGCCTACGACGTGATCGAGACGATCGCCCACCAGCCGTGGGTGCTCGGGCACAAGGTGGGCATGATGGGCATCTCCTACGGCGCGATCAGTCAGCTGTTCGCCGCCCAGCTCGATCCGCCCGACCTGGAGGCGATCTCGCCGCTGTCGACGATCGACGCGACCGCGACGACTCTCTATCCGGGTGGCATCCTCAACACCGGCTTTGCCGTCGCCTGGGCTCAGCAGCGCCAGGAGGAGGCCGAGCCGGCGGGGCCGAACAGCGGGCAGCCCTACGCGTATACGCAGATCCAGGACGGCGATCAGACCTGCAAGGCCAACCAGGTGCTGCACGGCGAGGCGGCCAACCTGATGGACAAGATCGACGCGAACTCACACTACGTCGCGTCGACGGCCGATCCACTCGACCCGATCACGTTCGTCAACAAGATCAAGGTGCCAGTGTTCATGGCCTGCCAGTGGGAGGACGAGCAGACCGGCGGGCATTGCCCCGACCTCGTGCAGCACTTCACCGGCACCAAGCAGAAGTGGTTCACGTTCACCAACGGCGCCCACGTCGACTCACTCGACCCGGCCACGTTTGACCGCTGGTACGACTTCTTGGAGCTGTTCGTCGCCCACCAGGCGCCGATCGTCAACCAGGCGCTCATCCGCGCCGCCGCGCCCTACATCTACCAGCAGGCGATGGGGCTGCCGGACACCGACCTGGATACGCTCCCGCTCGATCCGATCCAGGAGGAACCGACCTACCAGTCCGCGCTGGCCGCGTTCGAGAAGCTGCCCTCGGTCAGGGTGCTGTTCGACAACGGCGCCGGCGCGTCCCCGACCGGTCAGCACACGGCCGGGGATCCGTACCCGGGGTTCGAGCAGTCGTTCTCGACGTTCCCGGTCCCCGGCACCAAGGCGCACTTCTGGTACCTCGGCGCGAACGGAGCGCTGAAGAACGCCCCGCCGGCGCGCAAGGGCATCGACTGGTACACGTCGAACGCGAAGGCCGTCCCGCTCAACGACTTCCCGCAGACCGACACGGAGGCCGGCGGCCTGTGGGGCAACGCGTCGGAGTGGCAGTGGAACTGGGCGCAGAACCCGTCGGGTACCGCGGTCTCCTACGTCTCGGCGCCGCTGAAGTCCAACACCACGGTGATCGGCGCCGGTGCGGTTCACCTGTGGGTGCGTTCGTCGACCCCCGACGTCGACCTCCAGGCGACGGTCAGCGAGGTGCGACCGGACGGTAACGAGACTTTCGTCCAGAACGGATGGCTACGAGCCAACGAGCGCAAGCTCTCGACCAACACCGACAACATCCTTCACCAGAAGAGCACGCTGCTCGAGCCGATTCCGAGCATGCTCACCTCCGACGTCGAGCCGATGCCGAAGGGCAAGTTCGTCGAGGTCGTCATCCCGCTCTACTACGAGGGCCACGTGTACCGCGCCGGCTCGCGCATCCGGGTGACGATCTCGGCCCCCAACGGCACGCAGCCCGTGTGGTCGTTTGGCCAGACCGATCCGTCCTCCGGGACGGCCAAGGTGTCGATCGAGTTCTCCAAGAGCATGCCCTCGAGCCTGATCCTCCCCGTGGTGCCGGGCGTCAACGTCCCGACCGGCCTGCCGGCATGCCCGAGCCTGCGTAACGAGCCCTGCCGGCCGGCCGCGGCGATCACCAACCAGACGGCGAGTAACTGAGACGGTCGTGCGCGGTGGCGCCGGGCTGGATGCCCGGCGGCGATAACCGTATCGGACGGGCGATACCCGGCCCCATGGATGCCGCGCAGCGGCCCATCGTCGTCAGGGCTCGAGCACGGTGAGGTCGAGCTGGGCCAGCCGTTCCGGGTCGGTGAGGATGTTGAACTCGAGGATCCTGCCGTTGCGGATAGTGAAGGCGCCGACCGAGAACGGCCGGCCGTCCTTGAGCGAGACGGTGCCAGGGGCGCCGTTGACGAGCGCGCGACGCAGGGTCAGGTCCAGACGCGAGAACGCCATGGCTCCTGTGGCCACGGTCTCGGCGCCGCGCGCCAGGCGCGACAGGCCGGCGAGCCCACCGTCGGCGCGGAGCACGACGTCCGGGTCCAGGACCGCGACCAGCGCCTCGAAGTCTCCGCTTCGCGCGGCGGCCAGGAAGGCATCGACCACCTGCCATTGGGCGTTCAAGTCGGCGTCGGGTGGCGGCGCTCCCCCGCGCACCCGCCGGCGGGCGCGGCTGGCCAGCTGACGGGTCGCCTCCGGGGAGCGCTCGACGATCGGCGCGATCTCGTCGAACGGCACCGCGAACATGTCGTGCAGGACGAACGCGAGACGCTCGGCCGGAGCCAGCGTCTCGAGTACGACGAGCAGCGCCAGTCCTATCGAGTCGGCCAGCAGCGCCTCGTGCTCCGGGTCGGTGCCGTTGGTGGAATCTACGATCGGGTCGGGGACATGTGCGTCGTCCAGCGTCTCCTCGCGGCGGGTCTTGCGCGAGCGCAGCATGTTCAGGGCGACGCGCGCCACCACCGTCGTCAGCCATCCGGATAGGTTCTCCACCTCGCTTGTGTCGGCGCGGCTCAGGCGCAGCCAGGCGTCCTGAACCGCATCGTCGGCCTCGCTCAGCGAGCCGAGCATCCGGTAGGCGACCGCCCGCAGGCGAGGCCGCTGCGCCTCGAACTCCCGGGCCAGAAGCTCTTGTCCATCTGCAGTCACGAGAAGTCCTCCGTCGAGTCGGGTCACACGGTTATGACCCGCAAGACCCGGCCGATGTGACGGGTTCGTATGCTTGCACGCTCTGATGGCGCGCACGGCGGTGGTCACCGGAGGGGCCGGCGGGATCGGGGGCGCGATCGTGCGCGCCCTGGCCGAGACCGGGCACGACGTGGCGATCCTCGATCGCTCGGGGGAATTCGCCGTCGACCTGGGCGACGAGGCGGCGGTGCGCTCGGTGGCGGCGCGTCTCGGTCCCCGCGACGTGCTCGTGCACGCTGCCGCGGCGTTTGACCGGGCGAGCTTGGCCGACCTCGACGCGGCGACCTGGCGCCGGGTCCAGGCGGTCAACGTCGAGTCGGCGCTGTGGCTCTGCCAGGAGTTGACGCCGGCGATGATCGAGCGGGGCTTTGGCCGGATCGTGTTCATCACCTCGAACACCGTGTGGCGGCCTCCGGGGCCGGATTTCCTGCCCTACGTGGCCAGCAAGGCCACGCTGGTTGGCATCGCCCGCTCGTTGTCCAAACCGTTAGGCGCCCACGGGATCACGGTCAACTGCGTCGCCCCGGGCTTGACGCGCACCCCGTTCACCGAGGCCGACCTGCCGGATCAGGCGTTCGAGGAGGCCCTGACGCGCCAGGCCGTGCCGCGTTCGCTGATGCCGGACGACACCGCTGCCGTGGTGGCTTTCCTGGCCTCGGACGGCGCGGCGACGGTGACCGGCCAGACGCTGGCAGCGGACGGTGGGTCAGTGCTCCGCTGACCCGGCGGCGGCGTTCGCCCTGGCGTGATCGACGGAGGCGGTGGCGGGAATCGCCACGTGGATCCGCTCATCTGCGAGGGTCCATTTCAACAGCTCAGTGGCTCCGAACCGTCTGGTCAGCGACCCACCGCCGAGGGGCCGCATCGCGATCACCCCTAGGTCGAGCTCGGCCGCCAGCGGCAGGATGCGCTTCGCGGCCTCGTGTTCGCTGCGGTTGTAGGGCACCTGGATCGCGTCGATGCGACCGGTGCTCATGATCTCCTCGAGCGCGTCGAATGCTCCCGCCGAATAGTGGGTGGCGCCGATGAACGCGATCCTGCCCGCGTCACGCTCCTCCTCGAGCCACTCCAGGTGCCGCGGCCAGCCGACCAGGTTGTGGATCTGCTCGAGGTCGACGCGCCCGCCGAAGAAGTCCAGCTGGTCGGCGAACTGAGCTCTCGCCTCGGCCGCTGAGCTGGTCCAGATCTTGGTGGCGACGATCGCATCCTGGCGGTGATTGTGCAGCGCCTGACCCAGGACCTCTTCGGCTCGCCCGTACATCGGCGAGGAGTCGAAGAACCGCGTTCCGGCCTCCCACACGGTGTCGAGGACGTCGTCGGCGATGTGCTGTTGGTCCCGACCCAGGTCGAACGTCCGCCAAGTGCCGAGCCCGATGACCGGGACCTCCCAACCGGTGCGTCCGAAGCGGCGAGTCTCCATGGGCTGCGCAGGCTAGTCGTTGGGCGAGAATGAGGGAGTGAGCGACGCGACAGCCAGGAGGATCACCGTGGCCGGCGAGGTGGCCGGTCTGACACTGCGCGAAAAGATCAGGGATCGGGCCCGGGGAAGGGGAGTGCGCGGTTGGGTAGCACTGATGGACGACGGCACGTTGTGCGTGCACGCGGAGGGGGCCGAGGAAGCGGTGGCGGGGCTCGATTCCTGGCTGGGCGCGGCTCCGGGAGTTGAGTCGGTGACCGAGCGGGCGGCGAAGGTGGAGCGGCACGAGCAGTTCGCGATCCGGGGAGTGCCCGCCGGCGTGTTCGTCGTCCAGGAGCACCAGGCGACCGCGCATCACTTCGACGTCCGGCTCGAGGTGGACGGAGTGATGCGCTCGTGGGCGGTGCCGAAGGGTCCGTCCCTGGACCCGACGGTCAAGCGCTTCGCGATCCAGGTGGAAGACCACAGCCTGGGCCACAACGACTTCGAGGGGCCGACCGGCAACGGCGCCGTGATCATCTGGGATCGGGGCGAATACGAGCAGGGCGGGCGGGTGCCGTGGCCTGAGGCGCTCGAGCGCGGGCACGCCGTGTTCGTGCTCCACGGCGAGAAGCTCCGGGGCGGGTTCGCCCTGCAGCGGACGAGCGGCGGCGCCAAGCCGCAGTGGCTGTTGATCAAACGCCGCGACGAGCACGCCCGCCGCGGTTCGGACATCGCCGCCGAGCGCCCCGAGTCGGTGGCGAGTGGCGCGACGCTCGCCGACCTACTGAACGACCACGGCGACGGATGAGCGCGCCGAACGCGAGCGCGTCACTCGAGCCATTCGGTCCGGAACGTCGGGCTGGCGTGGATGCAGACCATCTTCGAGCGCCCGGGGCCATCGTTGATGAACTTGTGCGGAGCGTCGGGCGGCACGATCACCACGTCGCCGGCGGTGGCCTGGAAGCGCTCCTCGCCGGACTGAAAGGTGAGGTTGCCTTCCTCGACGATCCAGGTCTCGTCGTAGGGGTGACGGTGCAGCCGCGGCCCCTCGCCGGGCTCGCTGTTGTCGAAGATGAGCGAGATCGCGGCACCGTGGTCGGCTCCTAAGAGGTTCACGCCTCCAAGCGCGCCGGCGGAGATGAGTGGCATCGCTGATCCTCCTTTGTCCGAGGTCGCTAACCGGCCGGTTTGAACTGACTGGCAGTAAACAGTGCTCCTTGAGGGTCGCGGATCAGGGCCGTCCGCGTCCACCGCGTGTCCTCGGTGCCGAGCACCTCGGCGCCCAGGTGCCGTGCCGAGTCGACTGCATCGCCCCGGTCCGCGACCGAGAACGCGACGTGCCAGTGGGGTTGCATGCCGGGCTCGAGTCCGACCACGAATGCGATCGCGTCCTCGAAGCCGGGCGGTGCGCCCCCGGACCGCTGGCGGGCGCGGATGTCGGGATCGACCGTCGCCTCGAGGTGATCGCCGTAGCCGGGGCGCCGCACCATCGTGGCGTACCCGAGATCTTCGATCGACCAGCCGAACAGTCCGGCGTAGAAGCCGGCCGTCTCCGAGTGATCGGTGTGCAGGTTGCTGAAGTTCCAGGTGCCGGCTTCGTTGACCGCCTGCGCTCCCAGACGCCGGCCGGCCTGCCACAGGCGGAATTCCGCCCCAGCCGGGTCGCGGCAGAAAGCGGTCCGGCCCGCCGGACCCGGGTCGAACGGGCCGGCGAGCACGTCGCCGCCGCCCGCGGTGACGCGCGCCGCGATGGAGTCGGCGTCGTCGACCGCGACATAGGTGTTCCACGCCGAGGGCTGCGCATCAGCCCGCGCCAAGCCCGCGACATCACGACCATCGAGGCTGGCGATCACATACAGCGGCGCGTCGGGCGGCGAGACGGTCTCAAACGTCCAACCGAGCAGCCGGTGGTAGAAGTCCTGGGCGGCCTCGGGGTCGGGCTGCTCGGTGTCGACCCAGCTTGGGACGCCGTGGGGATAGGTTCGTGTAGCGCTCATGCGGGTCACGCTCGCACGAATTGCGGACCGGTTCGGTCCGCGAATGATCAGATCCCTACTCGAGCACCCATGCGTCGTTCGAGATAACCGGCACCTCGGCGCCGTCGCTGGTGATCCCCACCACTTCGACCTCCGGCCCGCCGATCATCGCGTCCTGGTGGACGGCGGAACGGTTGAATCCGAGGGCCATCTGGGCCTCCTCGTCGTCGGGGAGATCAGGTACCGAGAACGCGTAGGCGTTCCCCCACGCGACGTGGCAGGTGGCGTTCTCGTCGATCAGGATGTCTCCGAACACCATGCCGGTGCGACCGACCGGCGATGAGCCGTCGACCAGCGCGACCTCGCCCAGCCGGCACGCGCCGGCGTCGGCGGCCATTTGGGCGCGGAGGAGGTCGGCGCCATGCGCCGCCTCGATATCCACAGCACGTCCCTGCTCGAAGTGGATGGTGAACTCCTCGACGCGGCCGCCGCCGATCAAGTTGGTGGGGCGGGTTGCGCGGACGACGCCCTCGGTTCGCCGATTGTCGGGGGTGGTGAACACCTCCTCGCTGGGCATGTTGACAACCATCGGCGTTCCCCAGCTTGTCTGGAGTCCGGCCGAAATCCAGCGGGCGCCTGCGAGCAGGCCGACCTTCAGGTCGGTGCCGGGACCCCGGAAGCGAAGCGCGGAGAACGCGTGGCGCTCGATGATCGTGGCCCGCTCGTGCAGACGGGCGACGTGCTCGCGCCACGCTGCCGCCGGGTCGTCCGCATCGAGACGCAGTATCGGCGTGATGATCTCCCAGAGGCGATCGACATCTGGCTCGCCGATCATCGCCTGGGCCACTCCTGGACAGGGACCCGGGATGAACGTCCACGAGATCGCCGCCCGCCCGACCGCGGCGAACAGCGACGGCGTGAGCGGCATGTGGTCGGCCGCGACTCGCTCGGCCGGGAGGCCGTCGAGCAGCGTGCGGTGCGGGTCGCCCCACACGATGATGAACGCCGAACGCCGCTCGACGCACTCGGCGACCATCGCCTCCCACCAGCCCGGTATCGACCCCAGCGTGTCGGCCGGCGCATGCCGCAGGCGGGCTCGCTTGACCTGCTGGTCCCAGTAGATCGCGCTGACGAGGCGTGCGCCGGCCGCGTAGGCGGCTTCGGCGACGGCACGGACGATCGGCGCTTGCTCGACGTCGAAGGCGAGGACGACGACGTCCTGACCGGGCTGGACGTTGACGCCCACCTTGACGGCAAGGTCGGCAAGGCGCTTCGCCCGGGCGTCCATTGGCGGCAGCGTAACGTGATGCAGATGTTCCAGCCACTAGATGCAGCCGTGGACCACGTGCGCGGGCCGGAGGGCGCCAGGCTGATCCTCGTGTACGGCGACTACGAGTGCCCGTACACGCGCCGGGCCTACCGGGAGATCGAGCGCATCGAGTCTGAGCATCCCGACGAGATTCGATTCGCGTTCCGTCACTTCCCCCTGACCGAGATCCATCCGCACGCACTCGCCGCGTCGCGGGCGGCTGAGGCGGCGGCCGCGCAGGGTCGCTTCTGGGAGATGCACGAGGTGCTCTTCCACCGGCAGAAGGCGCTTGAGGACGAGGATCTCCGCGGCTACGCGGGGGAGCTCGGCCTCGATCTCGTCCAGTTCGACCGTGACCGGGCCGGAGAGGCCGCGCTCGAGCGCATCGAGCGTGATTACCGCAGTGGTCTGGAGTCCGGTCAGGTGCTGGGCACCCCGACGCTGTTCATCGACGGAGTCGTGCACGACGGCGCTTTGGACGCCGACACCCTTTCGGCCGCCCTCGCCCGATGATTATGGTTTCGCCATGACCGACTCCACCTCCGCGCCCCGGCGCCGTCCCGCGATCGTCGTGGTCGACGACGAGCCGGCCGTGCTCGCCGCGGTGGCGCGCGACCTGCGCCGCGGGTTCGGCGAGCACTATCGGATCGTGCGCGCCGGCTCGGGGGAGGAAGGGCTGGAGGTGCTGCGCGAGCTCGCTCGCCGGGGCGAGCAGGTCGCGCTGCTGGTCGCCGACCAACGCATGCCGGGCCTGTCCGGGACCGATTACCTCGTGCGCGCGCGCGAGATCGTCCCGACGGCCAAACGCGTGCTGCTGACCGCGTACGCCGACACCGAGGCCGCGATCCAGGCGATCAACGAGGTCTCGCTCGACTACTACCTGCTCAAGCCGTGGGACCCGCCCGAGGAGGAGCTGTTCCCGCCGGTTCGGGATCTGCTGGGGGCGTGGGAGGCCGGCGCCGCGCTCGAGTCGGGCGGGGTGCGGCTGATCGGCCATCGCTTCTCGCGGGCGACGCACGACCTGCGCGACTTCCTCGCCCGCAATCAGATACCCGGGCGCTGGCTTGACGTGGAGCGCGACGCCGAGGCGCGCCAGCTGCTCAAGGTGGCGGACGTGGCCGAGGACCGGCTCCCGGTCGCGTTGCTCGAGGACGGAACCGTGCTCGAGCGCCCGACCGTGTTCGAGCTCGCCGAGCGACTTGGAGTGGTCGGGCAGCCGACCTCGGAGCATTACGACCTGGTGATCGTCGGCGGTGGACCGGCCGGCCTGGCCGCGGCCGTGTACGGCGCGTCGGAGGGGCTGAAGACGATCATGGTCGAGCGTGAGGCGCCGGGCGGGCAGGCGGGCCAGTCGAGCCGCATCGAGAACTACCTCGGGTTTCCGGCCGGGCTCAGCGGGTCCGAGCTGACGCGGCGGGCCACCGATCAGGCACGGCGGCTGGGCGCCGAGCTGCTGACCCTCCAGGACGCCGCGAGCCTCCGCGTCGAGGGCTCAGGCCGGATCGTCGAGTTGACGGGCGGGAGCAGCCTGAGCGCCTCGAGCGTGCTCGTCGCCTCCGGCGTGTCCTACCGGCAGCTCGACGTGCCGGGCTTCCCCGAGCTCAACGGGCAGGGCATCTACTACGGCGCGGCCCTGACCGAGGCCCGCTCGTGCTCCGATCAGCACGTGGTGGTGATCGGCGGGGCCAACTCGGCCGGGCAGGCCGCGGTCTACTTCTCGACCTACGCCAGCCGTGTCACGATGCTGGTCCGGGCAGACTCCCTGGCGAAGTCGATGTCGTACTACCTGATCGAGCAGATCGACGCGCTCCCCAACGTCGAGGTTCGTACTCGAACCCAGGCGGTTGGGGCGGAGGGAGACGGCCGACTGCGAGCGCTGCACATTCGCGACGCGGACGGCGGCGAGTCGGTCGAGGACGTCGACGCCTGTTTCGTGTTCATCGGGGCGGTGCCGCGGACCGACTGGTTGGCCGACGTGGTCGCGCGCGACGAGCGCGGCTTCATCCTGGCCGGGCTCGATGCCAAGACCGATCGCTGGCCGCTTGACCGCGACCCGTTCCCGCTCGAGACGAGCGTCCCCGGTGTGCTGGTCGCCGGCGACGTCAGGGCGCGGTCGATCAAGCGGGTGGCGAGCGCCGTGGGGGAGGGCTCGATGGCGGTGTCGCTGATCCATCAGTATCTGGCCGAGGCATGACGACCGCTCGCGACGCGCGGGTGTCGGTCGCCGATCTCCGTCCGGTCGATCTGTTCGACGACCTCGACGACGCGGCGCTGGCCGAGTTCGCCGCCGCCGCGCAGTGGCGTCACGTCGAGCCGGGCACGGTCGTGCTCGAGGCGGGCGAACCAGTCGAGGGGATGTTCTGCCTGCTCGAGGGGACGCTGCAACTCTTCCAGCGCGACGGCGACCGGTTCGAGCCGATCGGCCATCAGAACCCGCCGACCTGGATCGGCGCGATCGCCACCCTCACCGAGGGAGATTTCGTCTCCCGCATGGTGGCGGTGGGCGAGGCGAGCCTCGCCCTGATCCCTTCGGCCGACTTCCGGCGGCTCGCGCTCGCCAGTCCGGATGTGCACCGGCGGATCATGCGCCAGGTCAGGCCGATCATGACCCGCATGACCGCGATTCAGCAGAACCGCGAGCACCTGGCCGCGCTCGGCACGATGGCGGCCGGACTGGCGCACGAGCTGAACAACCCGGCGGCGGCCGCGAAGAGCGCGGCCAACGACCTGGGCGAGGCGCTCGACGTGATCGGCGCGACGATCCGCGAGTTCGTCGACGCCGGGATCGAGCGCGAGGACGCGGCCCGGATCGCGGACCTGCGCGATCAGGCACTTCGCCAGTGTGCGCAAGGCAGCTCGCTGTCGGCGCTCGACGCCGCCGACGCGGAGGACGATATGCGCGACCGGCTGGAGGCGATGGGCGTGCCCGACGCGTACCGGCTGGCCGAGCCGCTGGCCGCGGCCGGGGTCGACGACGGCTGGCTCGAGGAGCTGCGGGGGCTGGCCGGATCGGCCACGCCGGCGGCGCTGCGCTCGATCGTCGCCTCGCTGAGCGCCCAGCGGCTGGTCAGCGATCTGCGCGACTCGACCGAGCGGATGAGCTCGCTGATTGGGGCGATCAAGGCGTACGCCTACATGGACCGCGGCGGACTCATCGAAGCCGACGTCCACGAAGGCCTCGAGACGACGCTGAAGGTCCTGTCACACAAGCTCAAGCACACCCAGATCAAGCTCGTGCGGGACTATGACCGCGCGCTGCCGCCGCTGACGATGTACGGCTCGGAGGTCAATCAGGTGTGGACCAACCTGCTCGACAACGCGATCGATGCGCTCGGCGACAGTGGAACGATCACCGTCCGTACCCGGCGCGACGGCGACTGCATCCTGGTCGACATCGTCGATACCGGCCCCGGGATCCCACCCCAGGCCCGGACGCACGTTTTCGAGCCCTTCTACACCACCAAGGAGGTCGGACAGGGGACGGGTCTCGGCCTCGACGCCGTCCGGCGGATCGTCGTCGAGCGCCACGGCGGCTCGGTGACCTTCGAGACCGGAGACGGCGGCACGACGTTCCACATCTGGCTGCCCCTCCCGGCCATCACGATCCCTCGACCCACGGAGAGCGAGACATGACCACCTGCACGCACCTGGACACCATCACCGTGCTCGAGTTGCCCGAGAGCGTCCCCGGATGCGAGGACTGCCTGCGCGAGGGCGGCGTCTGGTTGCACCTGCGCATCTGCCTGGAGTGCGGCCACGTCGGCTGCTGCGATGACTCCCCCAACCGGCACGCCACCGCCCACTTCCACTCCGACGGCCACCCGCTGATCCACTCACTCGAGCCCGGGGAGGACTGGAGCTGGTGCTACGTGGACGACGTCGCGATGGTGATCCCCGACGTCAAGGGACACACTCGCATCCCGCCCTCGCCGATGCTCACCTAGGCTCGACGAGCGCAGCAGCGCGACCACGACGGTCAGCCCGCCGGCGGCGGCGACGAATACGAAGGTGGCAGCGGCACCGGCCTGCTGGGCGAGCAGGCCGCCGGCGGCTGCGCCGAGTGACGCCCCAAGGAGCGACGCGGTGAGAAGCCAGGAGAACGCCTCGGTCTCCGTGCCGGACGGTGCCGCGGAGTCGACGAGCGAATAGAGACTCGCCACCGTCGGGGCGATCGTGGCCCCGGCCAGGGTGATCGTCGCCCCCAGGGCGAGCATGTTCCCGGTGGCCATGATCAGGGCGCCGTGGGTGAGGGCGAGCGCCGCGAGCAGGAGCGTCACGCCTCGGGGAGTGCTCGCGCCACCGCCGCGCCGGGTCGCGACGATGCCGCCCACCAACGAGCCGGCTCCCCACAGGCCGAGGATCGGTCCGGCCGCCGCCATCCCTCCGTGGGCATGGGCCGCCGCGGTGACCCCGACCTCGGTGGCGCCGAACACGACCTCGATCCCGGCCACGATCAGGACGAGCGTTCGGATCGCCGGGGCGCGCAACGATCCGCCCCGGCGCCTCGGTGCGCCGGGGTCCGGCCGCCAACGGCGCGACGCCCGCCGCGTGGCGAACGCGAGCGTCCCGGCGAACAACGTCACCCCGCTCAGGATCAGGGCGGCTCCGGTCGACCAGATCGCGCCGATGGCGAGCGCGAGCGGCGGACCGGCGACGAACGTGACCTCGAGCACGGCCGACTCGAAAGCGAAGAGTGTGCGCAGGCGATCCGGATCGGGTGCGATCCCGGGGAGCAGCGTGCGTACGCACGCGTCGAGCGGCGGGGACGCGGCGCCGGCCGCGGCGGCCAGCGCGACGAGCAGGACCGGAGGGGCCGTCCTCGGCTCGAGGCCGGCCGCGACGAGGGCCACGGCGGTGACGGTCGCCCCGCCGACGAGCACAGCCGTCTGCCCGCGGCGGTCGACGAGTCCGCCCAGGAACGGGGCGGACGCGGCGCTGCCGATCGGGTAGGCCGCGCTGACCACGCCGGCGACGGCGAACGAGCCGGTCAGTTGCTGGGCGTGAACGAGCAGGGCGATGCTGAACATGGCGAGCGGCAAGCGAGCGATGATCGAGGTGGCGATCAGGGCCGGTGCGCCGCGGGTGGCGAGGAGCTTGGGAGCCTGCGGTCGAAGGGTCATGCGGCCAAGGTACGGCCAGGGCGGCTCACTGATAAGAGCCAATTCGCCCGCGAAATAGTGAGCCGCTTCGGCGCGGGAGCGCGGCCGCGGCGGCCTGCAAAAGTGCGCGCGACGTCTTGGTCGCCTCGGGGACGCGCACAAATGCATCTGCCAGATGCAGTTCCGCGCACCGCTCGGGGCGGGCGCGCGCGATGCGCGGTTCTGCAGGTCGACTCGGAGCCGGACTCGGAGCCGGACTCGGAGCCGGACTCGGAGCCGGACTCGGAGCCGTACTCGGAGCCGGACTCGGACCCGGACTCGGAGCCGGACTCGGAGCCGGACTCGGACCCGGACTCGGACCCGGACTCGGACCCGGACCGAGTCAGAGGAGGTCGGCGATCGTGGCCAGGCCGCGCTCGATCGCCGCCTCGCTTAGGTCACCGAAGCCGAGGACGAGCTGAGCCGGCCCGCTGCCCTCGGTCAACCGGAACAGACTCATGCCGTACAGGCCGACAGAGCGGGCTCGCGCAGTTTCGACCGTGGCGTCCTCGTCGGCGCCGGGTCCGAGCTCTGCCACCGCGTGGAATCCGGCCGCGAGCCCGTGAAGCGTGACGTGCGGCGCGTGCTCGGACAAGCAACGGATCAGCGTCGCCCGTCGGGCCGCGTACACCCGGCGCATGTGACGCAGGTGCCGGTCGTAGCGGCCGGACTCAATGAGCGTCGCGAGCGCGAGCTGCTCGAGTGTGGGCGATCCGCGATCGCTCAGCCGCTTGTCCTCGGTGAGCGCCCCGAGCAGTGGTGCCGGGCACACGATCCAGCCGAGGCGCAGCGCCGGCGCGAGCGACTTGCTGACGGTCCCGAGCAGCGCCACCCGCTCGGGAGCCAGACCCTGCAACGCCCCGACCGGGTCGCGGTCGTATCGGAACTCGGCGTCGTAGTCGTCCTCGATGACGAACGCGTCGCGCTGGTTGGCCCAGCTCACGAGCGCCTGACGGCGCTTCGGGGCGAGCGCGGCGCCGCTCGGGAATTGGTGGGTGGGGGTGAGGATCACCGCTCGGAGGTCGGCCGCGGCGAGCGCGCCGACGTCGATTCCCTGTCCGTCGATCGGGACCGGGACCGCCTCCATGCCGAGGCGAGTGCAGATCGGGTGATAGTCATCGTCTCCGGGATCCTCGATCCCGACCCGCCGGATGCCGTGCTCGGCGAGCGCCCGCAGGACGAGGTTGATGCCCTGCCCGAACCCGGCGCACATGACTATCTGCTCGGGGTCGGCGACGCTGCCGCGCACACGACGCAGATACCCGGCGAGCACCTCGCGCGCGGTGTCCGACCCGCGTGGATCGCCGTAGCCGAGGTCCGACGGTGTTGCGTCCCGGCAGCTCTCGCGCAGGGCCCAGGTCCAGTCCCGGCGCGGGAAGCTCGTCAGATCGGGGACGCCGGGGCGAAAGTCGACGTCGAGCCGCGGGCCGGGTGCGGTCCAGTCGAACGGGTCGGCCGGCAGTACGAGTGACGGTGCGGTTGGCAGTGGTGATGGCCGCACGGCGGGCGCATGGGCCTGTTCGGCGACGCGCGTGGCCGAGCCGGAGGTGGCGATCAGGAAACCCTCGGCCTGGAGCTGGCTGTAGCACTCGAGCACGAGTCCCCGGGAGATGCCGAGCTCGGTCGCCATCGCCCGAGAGGAAGGCAGGCGCTCTCCGGCGGCCAACCGCCCTGATCGGATCGCCTCGCGCAGCTCCCGCTCGAGCTGAACCCTGAGCGGTTCGGGCCGCGAGCGGTCGAGCGTGACCAGGATCTCGGGCCCCAAACCGGCCCACTCGATCGGCATGGGTGGGCATCGTAGAACCTCGTAATCTGACCGGACCATGGTCGAGACGCAGCGCTACTGGCAATCCGCGGACGAGGATGCCGTCATGCAGGAGGAGCACGTGTTCATCTGGCGGGCCATGCTGGCCACGATCGACGTGGAGCTGCCCGGACGCCGTGTACTCGACGCGGGATGCAACCAAGGGGGCTTCCTGCGGTTGCTCGCGACCGAGGCGGGAATCACCGCCGGCTACGGATATGACCCGGCCTCGGCCGCGATCGCCGACGCCCGGCGGCTGAGCGGCGAGCTACCGCTCACCTTCGAGGTCGGCGACACGGTGCCGGCCGACTGGAACGGGTTCGGTGTCGCGTTCAGCCACGAGGTCCTCTACTTGGTGCATGACCTGGGCGCCCACGCCACCGCGATCCACCGCTCGCTCGCTCACGCGGGCGTGTACTACGCGGTGATGGGCGTGCACGCCGCCAGCCCGGGGATCGCCGACTGGCACGCCGGGAACGCCGAGCAACTGAATCTGCCTCCGCTGTACTCGCTCGACGACGTGGTTCGCGCATTCACGGCTGCCGGGTTCCGGGCGGCGGCATCGCGGCTGAAGATCGGCTTCGTCCCGCTCTCCGATCATGCACCGAGCTTTCCCTCAGGACTGGAGTACTTCTACGAGCACAAGGTGATGCTCAGGTTCCAGAAGTGAGGTCCCAGCCGAAGTAGACCTCCGCGCGCCGGATCCGATCGCCCGCGAACGTGAGGACCTCGGTGTTGCGGCCCCTGGCTCCGTCCCGGCTGGTCATCTCGTAGGTCACGATCACCTCCTCGCCGGCCGGCACCATCCGCACGAACTCGAACCGCTGCCCCTGGCCGGAGCCCGGCCAGCACCGCTCGAAGTAACCGGTCCGGTCCAGGTCGGGATCGGGCGGGCTCGAGAAGCGGAAGTCGTCGGTGAGCATCGCCTCGATCGCGACGCGATCTCCCGCTGCGAACGCCTCATACATCTCCCGGACCCGCTGCAGCCGATCGTCGTCCATCGAATGAAGGTACGCGACACCGCAAACCGGCGCGACAGACGGAGTACCGGCTGAAACCCCGAACCTGTACGAAAACTCCCGGCTTCTCCAGATCGCTCAACCGGCGGCCGGGCTCTGCCGATTGCCCTGGTGTCGAGAAAAGGCGAACTCGTCGCGAGGCGGGGGCGCAAAGCCAGGGGTCTCAGGTCCGAGACGGCCCAGCTGCCGATCAGTTAGAGAGATCGTGCGCCACGGACGGCGACCTGCAAGGAGGTTCAGCTTGTCTTTTCTCATTCCGCCACGCGTGGGCGCATTGATGTGCCGGATCGCGGGGCTCACCTGCCTCGGGGTACTCGCCAGCGCCGGTGTCGCGTTCGCGTCCTGCCCCGATCAGTCGCTCACCACCCCGTTCACGCAGTGGGGCGACAACAACAGCTACTTCCTGGTGCCGGGAGGCAACTTCGAAGGCACCCCCGATCAAGTCGGCTGGACGCTCACCGGCGCGAGCCTGACCCCGGGTAACGAGCCGTTCTACGTGGACGGCAGCGGCGACAGCCAGTCGCTCACGATCTCGGCTGGAGGCAGCGCGACGTCGCCCTACTTCTGTGTCGACAACACGATGTCCGACCTGCGGTTCTTCGCGCAGGAGGCGACAGCCGGAAGTGACCTGAATGTGCAGGCGCTCGTGCAGACCCCCAACGGCGTGCAGAGCGTCCCCGTCGAAGATCTGGCCGACGGCTCGATGCCGGCGTGGGCTCCGACTCAGCCGGTCGGCGACAGCGGCTCTCTGCCCGACGGCGACACGGTGATGGTCGCGCTCGAGTTCTCGGTGCCCCAGTCCGCGGGCAGTTGGCAGGTCGACGACGTGTACGTCGATCCGTATCGCTCTGGCTGATAGCGACACGGGCGGCTGGACGATCACGCCATGAGCACGATGGAGCTCTACGACACCGAATCGGTGACCGAGCGGCTGCTCGAGCACAGCTGGGCCGGCCGCGATCGGCGCGCGTCGGAGCGCGAGCTGCTGGTCGACGCGCTCGCCGCGGCGCTGTTCTGTGCGACGGCCGGCGCCTTTCTGCTCAGCGGGAACCTGGCCACGCTGAACCTCCCGGTTACGGCGCTGCTAATCGCGGTGTACGCGCTCGTGTGCCGGATCGAGTTCCCGCTCGGCGCCGGGTACGTGGTGCCCACTCAGCTGATCCTCGTGCCCATGCTGCTGCTCCTGCCGCCGGCGGCCGTACCCGCGGCGGTCGGAGCGGGCATGGTGGTCGGGAACGCCGTCGAGTGGGCGTTCGGTCGCGTCCCGCCGCGCCGGGTCCTGTCGGCCGTGCCGGATGCGTGGCACGCCGTGGGACCAGCGGCCGTACTGCTCGCAGCGGGGTCGCCCAGGATCGGCTTCAGCGAGCTCCCGTTGCTCGGCCTCGCGCTGGCGGCGGGCTTCGTGCTCGATCTGGCCAGCTCGCTGGTGCGGATGCGGCTGGCCGGAGTGGGCCCCGAGCTCGGGGTCCAGGTTCGCGTGATCGGTCTGGTTTGGGCGGTTGACGCGTGCTTGGCTCCGCTTGGCTTGCTCGCCGGGATCGCCGCGCGGGCCAACGCCCTGGCGATCCCGTGCGTGTTGCCCCTGGTGCTCCTGCTCTGGCTACTGGCCCGTGATCGCAGCCAGCGGATCGACAAGGCCCATCACCGGCTAGAGCTGGTCGAGCAGGAGCGGGTCCGCCTTCAATCGGCCGTACGCCGGTTGGGCGATGCATTTGCCGCCAAGCTCGAGCTGGAAGGTCTGCTCGAGATCCTCCTGCATGGATCGATCGAGGCGCTCGATGCCGCGGCTGGACGCCTGGAGTTGGACGGAGGCGAGTCGCCGCTGAGACTGTCGGTGGGGGTCGAGGGCTGGCTCGACGAGCTCGCCGGGGGCGGCCGGGCTCGGCAATCCAACGGCGTCTCCGGCGTGCCCCTGCAGGTCGGCCAGTCGGGCATCTGGCGGCTGACCACGCCGGTCCGGATCGCCGCCTCGCCGCGGGACATCGTCGGCTCGTTGTGGCTGGTTCGCGCCGGCCGCCCGTTCGAGGACGACGAAATCGCCCTGATCGGCGAGCTGATCGCCAAGGCCGAGCTCGCGGCCGCCGAGATCATCGCTCACCAGATGATCCGGGAGGAGGCGATGACCGATCCGCTCACCGGGCTCGGCAACCGCCGTCGGCTGACCGAGGATCTGACCGCTGCGTTCGATTCTGAGGCCGCACGTGGCGGCTCGTCCGTGCTCCTCCTGTTCGACCTGGATGGGTTCAAGAGCTACAACGACACGTTCGGACACCTGGCCGGCGATGAGCTCCTGACTCGCCTGGGCGGGCGGCTACGGCGAGCCGTCGAGGGTGTCGGCCGGGCCTACCGGCTGGGTGGCGACGAGTTCTGCGCCCACCTGCGGCTGAATGGAGGCGACCCGCAGGAGCTGATCGCGAGCGTCGCCGGTGCGCTGGCTGAGACCGGGCCCGACTACACGATCGCGGCATCGCTCGGCGTCGTTCTCCTGCCCCGGGAGGCCGATGACGCCACGCGCGCGCTCCGGCTCGCCGACGAGCGGATGTATGCCAACAAGCGCAGCCGGTCGGGCGGCGCGGGCGGTCAGGCCGGCGAGGTGCTTCTGCGCACGCTGCGCGCCAAGCAGCCTGAGCTCGACGAGCACTCCACGCACGTGTCGGCGCTCGCCGCCCAGGTGGCTCGCCGCCTTGGGCTGGGTGGAGAGGAGCTTGACGAAGTTGCCCGCGCCGCCCAGCTTCACGACGTCGGCAAGGTGGGGATCCCCGACGCGATCCTCAACAAGTCGAGCCGTCTGAGCGACCGGGAGTGGGAGTTCATCCGCAATCACACCGTGCTCGGCGAGCGCATCCTCGAGGGCTCGCAGGCGCTGCGGCCGGTGGCTCGGCTGGTTCGCTCAAGCCACGAGCGCTGGGACGGGTTCGGGTATCCCGATCGTCTGCGCGGAGAGCAGATTCCGCTGGGGGCGAGGATCGTCAGCGTGTGCGATGCCTACGAGGCGATGATCACCCAGCGGGCGTACCGCGCGGCCGTCTCGCACGACGCGGCGTGCCGCGAGATCCGGCGCTGCGCCGGTGCTCAGTTTGACCCGGCGGTGGTCGAGGCTTTCCTGGCCGTGGCCGACGGTGGCGCGGACGAGCGCGAGCTCGGCGCCGCCGAAAGCGCAGCCGACCACATTCGCTCGCTGCTCGCCGCAGCCTGACTTACGCGCCCCCAAGCGTGTCGTGTGCCCCGAGCGCCCCCGGGGCACACGGCCGCTTACCCGAATATGGCCGGCGGCGGCCCGGGACGTGGCGGCCCGAAGCGCGCGTAGGTCTCCTGCGGAGTGACGGAGTCGTCCGGAACGCCGGCGCCATGACGTATCGCGGCCGCCTCGACGGGATACCGGGCGCTGCTCTTCTCCACGCGGGCACCGACGGCCAGGATCAGCACCGGCTTCTCGCCGGCGGCGACGATGGTGTGCCGGGTGCGGGGCGGGCAGTGGACGAAATCCCAAGTGTGCAACGGTCGCTCCGCTCCCTCGACGATCAGGATCGCCTCGCCGCGCAGGAGCAGGAAGTCCTCCTGACCCGCCTCGTGGTGGTAGAGCGACATCGGCTTGCCGGGCTGGACCCAGTACAACCCGATCCCGAGCTGGTCGAAGTGGGCCTCACCCTCGCCGCCGAAACGGCAGATCGAGCGCATCGCGTTGTGCATCCAGCGCGCCTCGCGGGCGTTGACGACGAACCATCCGGCCGTGACGGGCACTCCATCCTCGAGCCGCGCCTCGGTCATGCCGGCGCCTCGAGCAGCTCGGTGTCGTCGTCGCGATACGGGGGTGAGCACGCGCACAACAGGACCAGGTCGCCGTCCGGCGCGGCCCACAGCTTGTGCGGCGTCCCGGGGGCGATCACGACACAGTCACCCGCGCTCACCGCTTGCTCGTCGTCGCCCCGGCGCAGGCGTCCGTGCCCGGCGATGAAGTAGTAGATCTCCTCGCTCGCGTGGTGCAGATGCGCGATCGTCTCGGCACCGGCCGGAATGGTGGCCTCGGCCAGGCTCTGATGGCGGGCGATCGCGGTCGATACCCGGCCGGCCAGCTCACGGATCGTCGAGGAGTCCAGTGTTACGAAGCTCTCCACGCGGTCCCGGTTGGACATCTCAATGGGCACGAATCTACGGTGCGCTCAGCCTCGGCTCATGTCCACGGCGTAGACGTTGACCGGTTCGATGGTCACCTCCACACGGCTCTCCCCCGGCTTGTCATGCACGCTCAGGTCCGCCTTGTACTTCGCCCCGAACCTGCGTGCGAACGCGTAGTCGTCGTCGGGCTCGATCCTGGCGTTGCCGCGCACCTCGAGATACCGGTAGGGATTTGCTGTGTCGAGCAGGAACAGCGTGCAGCGCGGGTCGCGCTGGAGGTTGCGCGTCTTGAGCCGGGCGTCGTTCAGCGACAGCTTGAGCTCGCCCTCATCGTGCAGGAACCAGATCTCGGTGACCTGGGGAAAGCCGTCGCGCCCGATCGTGGCCAGCGAAGCGAACTGCCCGTCCAACAGGTCGTGGTGAGATTCGGGGAATGTGGTCATGCCGACATTCTCCTGAACGGCGCGCGGCCCGGCGTCAGGGGGAAGGCGCTTGGCAAGCGAGGCGCGTGGCTAGCGAGCGGCGGTGTAGCTCAGGTGGACCACTCCGCTGTCGTACGACTCGGCCTCGTTCAGCACCAGCTTGACCGGGCCGCTCCCTTCCTGGAACAGGCGCAAACCGGCGCCGAGGGTAAGCGGGAACAGGAACAGGTGGAGGTCATCGACCAGGCCGTCGGCGAGCAGCGCGCGCACCAAGGTGGCGCTACCGCTGACGTACAGGCTGCCGTCGATTGAATCCTTCAGCGCGCGGATCGCCTCGGCGCTGTACGGACCGAGGATTTCGGAGTTGCTCCAGTCCGCGCTGCGCAGTGTGGAGGAAACGACGTATTTGGTCGACTGGTTCATGAAGGGCGCGCCGGGATCCTCCTCGGCCGTCCGGCCCGACCATGCCGGCGCGAACATCTCGTAGGTCCGGCGCCCGAGCAGCAGCCCCCTGCTGGCCCCCATGATTGCGCCGATCGCGGAGCCCATCTTGGGGTCGAACGGATAGTCCATCGTCCAGCGAGGGTCCTCGATCACGCCATCGAGGGTGATGAATTCATGTACCGCGATGTCGCCCATGATTTGTCTCCCGTGAGATAGCGGGTGTGCTCTTGGCTACAGACCAAGTCCTCGGCGGAGAATCATCGCTCGCGCGGCAGGCACCAATAACTGGAGCGAAACGATCGTTTGACTGGCCGTGTTGTGGGGAGAAGCGCGGCTAGCATCGGCCGTGCCTAAGGAGAAACCGACGAGAGGAGCTCTCGTGAAGAAGCTAATCGCCGCACTCGTGGCGCTCGCCGTACTCGCGCCTGCGGCGCTGGCGGCGAATCAGTCCCTCAAGGTGACGCCGGGCAAGGTCGCGGCCGGCAAGACCGTGACCGTATCCGGAACCGTCAGAAGCGGCTGCCAGACCGGGCGAACGGGCGACGCCGCGACCATTATCTCGAAGGCGTTCAGCGGTGCCACGAAGACGAACTTCGCCGGCGTTCCGTCGGTGTCGGCCTCGCTGGCCCACAGCACGAACGGAGCTTTCTCGATCAAGGTCAAGCTGACCAAGAAGGTCAAGACCGGCAACTACCAGGTGAGCGGCCGCTGCGGCGGCGGCAACTTCGGCTCGGCCACGCTGAAGGTGACCAAGGCGGTGTCGACGAGCGGACTTCCCGGCGAGTACTAGAACGAGCCCGCGGATTCGCTTCTCGGCGGCCGGCGGCGTATCGATGGCGCCGCCGGCGAGCCCGGCGTTACGATGACTCCAAGCGCCCACGGGCGCTCGGGAGCCTCATCTACCGGGGAGGTTGAGCGCAATGTCGACCGTCATCGAAGACCTCAAGCGTCTGGAGGAGCGGATCCTGGCGCGCATCAAGGAGCTGGAGGCGAATGACGCAGAGCTTGAGCAGCTGCGTGACGTGGCTCGCCGGCTCGGCATCCTGGAGGACTCCGGCCACGATGCGGTGCCGGCGACACGTGGCGCGCCAACGGCGACAGCGACGACACGAACCCCTCGCGGCCGAGCGCAAGGGCGCGGCCGCGCGTCCCGGACTCGGACACGGGCGGGATCCGGGGCGGGGACTGGGACGAGGGCCCGGTCGGGGGGAGCGCGCTCCGCGACGGCGCTCGCGGACGCCGTGCCATCCGGCCGTCAGTCGACTCGACGCGAGCGCGTCCTTGAGGTGGTTGGCGTGAAGCCGGGAATCAGCGTCAGGGAAATCGTCGCCCAGCTCGGCGTCAACCGCACATCGCTCTATCCGGTGGTGCGACAGCTCGTCAGCGACGGCTTGCTGTACAAGGACGGCCCGGGACTCTGGCCCGTCGCGACCTGACCGGCGGGGGCTGGCCGCGGTGGATCGTCGGGCTGACGGTCGCCGTCGCCGTGCTCGCCTCGGCCGTGCCCGCGGAGGCGGCGGTCGGCTGGGGAATCAATCTCGACGGCCCGGTCGGCGGCGATCCTCCGGCCTTCTCCTACCAGCAGAACCCGTATTTCCTCAAGCTGCTCGGCGGAACCTCCTGTAGCGACGCCGACGCGATCTGTTACGCGCGCATCTACGTTCCGTGGGACGCCGTGAACGACGGGCAGGGGAGCTTCGCCGCTGGGACCTGTCAGGCGGCCCCGGCCGGGCCGGGCACGACCGACGCGAGCTTTCAGGCCCAGCTCCAGGCCGCCGCCCGCGCCGTCGGCGCGGGCCACGTGCTCATCAGCGTGACGACGGCGCTGCCTTCCTCCAAGGACGACATCTGGCCGACCGACGCCGAATACGAATGCGGCCTGAGCGGCCTTGAGAGGCAGGCCCCCGGCGTCGTCGACTGGGAGGTGTTCAACGAGCCTGACTCGGTCTACCCGCCCGACTCGACCGCGACCGGGGGAACCGACTGCACGCACCGCAACGGCGTTTGGGTGGGCGGCTCGGGCGTCGCGTACCAATGCCTGCTCGGAAGCCGGGGAGCGGGTGGCAACGGGCACGGCGGCAGTGCTCAGGCGGCCGCGTACTGGTACCTCGACGCCACGCGCGTCGATCCCAATCCGAGTCACACGCTGATCGCGGGCGGCTTCAATTACTCCTCGTCGCGTTGCACGCCGTCGACCTGTTACTACCTCAGGGGCTACATGCGGGTGCTGTCGCAGATCTACCCGCACCCGCCGGATGCGATCGCTCTGAACCCGTATATCGACGTGAGCTACGCCGCGCTCAACGGCGGGAACCCCGTTCCGCCAGCGTCATCCGGCCTGCCCAGCGCGCAGGGGGCGATCGTCGCGATCGACCAGTTCTTTCCAGAGGGGCCGCCGATCTGGTTCACCGAGTCGGGCGTGTGGCTGACCGACGGCGGGAAGGAACCGGTGACGAGCGACTGCGGGGACGGGAATCCGCAGGACGCGGGGAGCTGGGAGGCGTGCCTGAACGGCAACCCGCTCGCCCAAGCGCTGGCCGCCGAGGGATACCTGCGGCTGCCGGATGAGTCTCCTCAGGTCAAGCGCGTGTACTACTACGACTTCGATGATCAGAATCCAGGCTGGGACTCCGGCCTGATCAACCTCAGCCCGCGTTTGCTCGGGCGGGATGGTTACGGCACACCGCGCACGACGTGGTGCGTGCTGCGCGGTTTCGCGCTGGGCGAGAGCCCGAGCACGGCCGAGAGCCACGCAGTGACTCCGGGCGGGCCGTGCGACGACGAGGATCCGGGTGACGCCGGGTATGAACCGGTGGTGGATCAGGCCTACCAGAGCGACCCGCTGCCCGTCAACGCGGCGGCGGCCGCCGCGGCCGAGACTCCCGGGGAGGTCGGCCGCGACGTGATACTGACCGTGGCCCAGCAGGTTCGGGCGCTCGCCGCCGAGCTGTAGGGATCGCTACGCGGTGAGCGCGACCGCGGCCTCCGGCGTGGCCACGTGGAAGCTGAAGCTCTCCTCCAGGTAGAGCTGGACCGACTCACCGTCGTGGCTGGTGTAGCCGATCGAGAGATCCTGCCCCGACTCGAACTGGAAGTCGCCCCCGCGCAGGCTGAGCACGACGGCGCCGCCGACACCGGGCGCCCAGACGATCGGCCCGTCGAGGATCTTGTGCAGGTGCTCGAGGAGCGGATAGCCACCGTGCTCGGCGGTCTGGGCCACCTGCTGGTACTGCTCACCGCCCAGTGCCAGGCCGTAGGGACCGCTGATTCCGTTGTGCAGGAGCAGCTCGACCGCCGCCGCCACGGGGCGGGGGTAGTTGTCGGGCTTCGCGCCGAGCGGAATCGGGTTGTGCGGGGTCGCCTCGCCGACGCCGGTCAGAGCGCCTTGCCAGCCGTGGAACACCGCGATGTTCTCGGCCACCGCGATCTGGTGGGCCGCCCTGTCGAGCGTCGCGAGGTCGGCGTCGTCGGCGCCCCGGTCGGCGTCGCGCAGTTCGTCGAGCGACAACTCGAAGTCGGCGCGCACCTCCACCAGCGGCAGCACCCGCCGCTGGCGCCCGGTCACGCCTTCGCACGGGGCGGTGGAGAGCGACGCCGTGCGTCCGAGGTTCGTGGCCGAGTACTGCCAGCCGTGAGAGCCGGAAAAGTCGACCAGCCGGCGCCCCGCGAGGGCCGGTTGCAGGCGCTGGCGCGCCTCGTCATCGAGCATCTTCCAGCCGTCATCGCTGATGGGTGCGAGTGAGCGGAGTAGATGATTCATCGCAGCGCTCCCTTCAAGCTTCCGATCCCGAGCGACCCGGACGGGTACCCGGCCTCACCCTCGGCGCCGTTCCCCTCGAATGTCTCGGCCTCGGCCTCCTCACCGTGCTCGACGATGTCCCCGAGCTTGAACAGGATGCCCTCGGCGATCTCGCGCCACGCCGGCGCGCGGCGAAGCAGGAACTCCAGGTCCATGCTGAAGTGCTTGAACTCCTCGCCCTGGGCGTCGCGCATGACGGCCAGAGCCTCGGGATCGGTCTCGACCGCGATGCGCTGCTCGTACCAACCGATCGCCTCCGCCTCCTCGGTCAGCGAGGCGCACAGACGGGCGAACGTGCGGGTGGCGGCGGGCAGCTCCTCGGGAGGTTCGTGGTACTGGTCGAAACCCATCGGCTCTCCTTGGTCGTGGCGGGCGCGCTCGTGGAACTTTACGTTGATGCCGGCTGAGCGCGGGGTCAAGGACGAGCAGGTTCCCCGGCCCTAAGCTCGGGGAATGAGCGACCAACTCGGAGCGCCGGCATGGTCGGGAAAGCACCTGGTGTTGACCGGCAGCTGCTCGTGGACCGACAAGACGCTGGTCGAGGAGGGCGACTGGTATCCGCGCAAGACCATGTCCGCCGAGGAGAGGCTGCGCTACTACGCGGCGCAGTTCCCATTGACCGAGATCGACTCGACCTACTACGCGCCACCCGCCGAACGGCAGGTGGCGTTGTGGGCCGAGCGCACCCCCGACGGATTTCGCTTCGACGTGAAGGCGTATTCGCTCCTGACCGGCCATCCGACCCGGCCACGGTCGCTGTGGCGGGACCTGCGCGAGGATCTGCCCGCCGACGTCGCTGAGAAGCGCAACGTCTACCCCAAGCACCTCGGGCCGGAGGCGATGGACGAGGTGTGGCGCCGGTTCGAAGCCGCCCTGCGCCCCATGCACGAGGCGGGCAAGCTGGGGGCGGTGCTATTCCAGTACCCGCCCTGGTTCGGCCCCCGGAAGGACAACCGGGCCGAGATCGAGGCGCTGCGCGAGCGGCTGCCCGACTACCGGATCAGCGTGGAGTTCCGCTCCCCCCGGTGGATGGCCGAGGAGCGCGATCGCGAGCGCACACTTGGCATGCTTAAGGAGCATGGGCTGGTGTTCGTCTGCCTGGACGCGCCACCGGTGTCGGGGCTGTCGCGGGTGATGGCGGTGACGAACCCGGACATCTTCATGGTCCGCTTCCACGGACGCAGCGATGCGACATGGAATGACACGTCCGGCTCGGCGGCCGAGCGTTTCCGCTACCTGTATTCCGAGCAGGAGCTCGGCGAGCTGGTGGGGCCGATTGCCGAGCACGCCTCCGAGGCGCGCGAGACGCATCTGCTGATGAACAACTGCTACCGCGACTATTCGGTGCGCAACGCGGATCAGCTCCGTGACCTACTTGAGCGGTATTCCACCTGAGCTGGTCTGCCGGCTGGAGGCGCACTCGGTGAGCGCGTGGCCGGCGACGGTGACCGAACGCGTCGACGACGGATGGGTGCTGCGGGCCACGCCCGGGCTCGATCGCGGCCGCTCGAACCATGCGCTCACACCGTGCCGGGAGCTGCGCCCGGCCGAGATCCCGGGGGCGATCGCCCGGGTGCGGGCATTCGCGCGCCGCCACGAGATCTGGGTCGGCATCCAGGTCAGCCCGCTGTCGGTCCACGACGAGTTGATGCGCGCGCTGGACCGGCTCGGGTGGGGGACGCGGATGTCGGTGCGGGTGCTGTCGGCGCGAAGAGATGCGGGGGTTTGGTCCGAGCCGGCCTTCGACGGGTTCCCGTCGCTCACGCTCGAGCTTGCGGACAACGCGACACCGGAGTGGCTGGCCGCCTGGGAGCGTTGCGAGCCCGGACGCGATGTCGACGCCCACGCGCACACGGTGTTCCGCGCACTCGCCGGGCGAGCGACATTCGCGCGCCTCGACGATGCCGCGGTCGGGATCGCGGTCGACCACGACGGTCTGGTTGGGCTCTTCTGCCTGGCCGTGGATCCCGCGCACCGGCGCTCCGGACTGGGGACGGCACTCGTGCGGGCACTGCTCGCAAGGGCGAGCGCCACGACCGCGTACCTCCAGGTCGAGGAGGTCAACGCTCCGGCGGTGGCGCTGTACGAGCGCCTCGGGTTCGCCGAGGCATACCGCTACTGCCATCGGGTGGCGCCCGAATCGAGCGTTTTCGGAGGGCTTTCATCGGCTGCATAGCTCCGCCCGATGTGGGGTAATTGCCCCTCAGTCCCCTGCAATCGATAGCATCGCGCCGGCGTTACGACGACCCGAGAACCGGGGCAGCGTCGGCCGTAGGACTCGAAGTGTGCTGTGGGCGCGAGAGGGTTTTTCCCCGTCGCCCTGAAAACCCTACGTGAGGAGAGACATGGGATCGACTTCAGCCACGGTTTCCCCTGGAGCCGTTCGGCCAGTCACCATGCCGTTCGTCGATCGCCTCGCCAGCGCGCTGGTGTCTGGCGTACCCCCGCTCATGGTCGTGATCGGGATGTATTTCGGTTGGATGGGCAACCTGTTGAACTGGCAGGACCTCCTGATCCTGGTCGTCTGCTATTTCGGGATCGGCACCGGCGTGACCGTCGGCTTCCACCGGCTCCTGACCCACCAGAGCTTCAAGTGCCACCGGTTCACCCGCGCGGCGCTCGCGGCGCTCGGCTCGATGGCCGCCGAGGGACCCGTGATCGACTGGGTCGCGACGCATCGCAAGCACCACCAGTTCTCCGACGTCGAGGGCGACCCCCACAGCCCGCATGTCGGCCACGGCTCCGGGTGGCGCGGCGCGTTCCACGGGTTGATTCACGCCCACATCGGCTGGGTGTTCAGCGATATGGAGGTCGCCGACGAGCGCCGCTACGCCAAGGATCTGCTCGCCGACCCGTGGGTCCGGTTTGTCGATCGCACCTTTGTGCTGTGGGTCATCTCCGGGCTCGCCATCGCCTTTGGCCTCGGCGTGGCACTGACCGGGAACGTCGCCGGCGGGCTCACCGCGCTGCTCTGGGGCGGTGCGGCGCGCATCTTCCTCGTGCATCAGGCGACCTTCAGCATCAACTCGCTGTGCCACTTCTTCGGTCGGCGCGACTTCGACACGCACGACGAGTCACGCAATCTGGCGTGGCTGGCGATTCCGACCTGGGGCGAGGCGTGGCACAACAACCACCATGCGTTCCCGTGCTCCTATCGCCATGGGCTCCGGCGCTGGCAGCTCGATCCGGCCGCGCGCATGATCCAGTGGATGGAGAAGGCCGGCCTGGCCTGGGACGTCGTGCGGATCTCCCCGGAGCGCATGGCACGACGCGCCGTGCCCGGTTTAGGCTAAACCTCGGGCTGTGCCTTTATCCAACACGGGCCCTCTGCGGGATGCCCTGACCACGGCTCTGCCCCGCCGTCCCTTCGGGGTTCGCTTCTGGGACGGCACCGAGGTCCGCGCGACCGAACCGGGTGCGCCGACGCTCACCCTCACGACGCCGCGTGCCCTTGCGCACGCGCTGCGTGCACCGGGTGAGCTCGGACTTGGGCGGGCGTACGTGGCCGGGATGATCGAGGTCGACGACATCGACGCCGCGCTCCTGATGGTCGATACCTTCGAGCCCCCGCCGCTGACCGTCCGGCAGCAGGCCAGTCTGGCGATGGCGGTCGTCCGCGCGTGTGGACTGGTGATGCCGCCGCCGGTGCCCGACGTCGAGCTCCGGCTCCGCGGGCAGCGGCACACGATCGCGCGCGACCGGCGGGCGGTGCGACACCACTACGACGTCGGCAACGACTTCTTCGCGCTGTTCCTGGACCGTTCGATGACGTACAGCTGCGCCTACTGGCAGGGCGGGGCGCGGACGCTCGAGGAGGCCCAGGAGGCAAAGGTCGAGCTGGTCTGCAAGAAGCTCGCCCTCCAGGAGGGAGAGCGCGTGCTCGACGTGGGCTGCGGATGGGGCAGCTTCGTGATCCACGCCGCAAGGCACCACGGTGTGCGCGCGGTCGGGATCACGCTGGCCGAGCGTCAGGCTGAGCTGGCCCGCGAACGGGTCCGTGAGGCGGGCGTGGCCGACCGGGTCGAGATCCGCGTGGCTGACTACCGCGAGGTGTCCGACGGCCCCTTCGACGCGATCGCCAGCATCGGGATGGTCGAGCATGTCGGCGCGGAACAGATCGACACCTACGCCCGATGCCTGCAGAGCCTGCTCCGGCCCGGAGGGAGGCTGCTCAACCACGGGATCGCCAAGCTCAAGGATCTCGATACCCCGGATGAGGGCGCCTTCTCCGAACGGTTCGTGTTTCCCGACGGGGTGCCGCTGCCGCTCTCGCGCATTCAGCAGGCGCTCGAACGGACGGGGCTTCTCACGCGCCACGTGGAAGGTCTCCCCGCCGACTACGAGCGGACGCTCAGCTGCTGGATCGAGAGCTTCGACGCGCATTGGGACGATGTCGTGCGGCTCGCCGGGATCGAGCGGGCGCGGATCTGGCGGCTTTATCTGCGCGCCGGCCGGCAGGCATTCCAGACCGGCTGGGCCTCCGTCTATCAGGTGCTCGCGAGCCGCTCAGCGCCGCTCGCATAGACCATCCGCGCAGACCTGTTAGGCGATCACTTCACAGCGACCAACAAGGTGGGGTATCGTCGCGTTTAGTGGCCGCCTATTAGCCCGCTAACCCTGGAGGGAGAGGCATGAGCAACAGCGTTCCCGTGACCTTGAACGTAAACGGCGTCGAGCACCACCTGGACGTGGAGCCCCGCCTGCTGCTGGTCCACGCCCTGCGCGACGGGCTTGGTCTGACCGGCACCCACGTTGGCTGCGACACATCCAACTGCGGCGCCTGCACCATCCACATGGACGGCAAAGCGGTCAAGTCGTGCACGGTGCTCGCCGTACAGGCCGATGGCGCGGCGCTGACCACGATCGAGGGCATGGCCTCCGAGAACGAGCTGCACCCGCTGCAGGAGGCGTTCTGGAACGACCACGGGCTGCAGTGCGGCTACTGCACGCCGGGCATGATCATGGCCGCGGCGGGTCTGCTGGCCGAGAACCCCAATCCGACCGAGGAAGAGGTGCGGCACGGGCTCGAGGGCAACCTCTGCCGGTGTACCGGCTACCACAACATCGTCAAGGCGGTACTCGACGCCGCCAAGTCGAAGGGCGCCTCCGTGGGTGCATCGGCGAGCGGGCAGCCGGGGGTGACGGCATGAGCGCCACGACCACAAACGGCGACGCAAGCACCTCGCACGTAGGCCGCGCGATCCGCCGCAAGGAGGACCCGCGCCTGATCACCGGGCGCGCCAGCTATGTGGACGACATCAACCTTGTCGGGCAGTTGTGGGCGGCGTGGGTCCGCTCGCCCGAGGCACACGCGAAGATCGTCTCGATCGACACCTCAGCCGCGCTCGAGCGCGATGGCATCCGGGCCGTCTACACCAACGCCGACCTCGACATGGAGGCGGGGCTGCCGATGGCGTGGGTGCCGCCCGGTGTCGAGGTGAACACGCCTGAGCACTGGGTCCTGGCCAAGGACACGGTCAAGCACGTGGGCGACCCGGTCGCGCTCGTCGTAGGCGAGGACCGCTACGGCGTGATCGACGCGGCCGAGGACGTGGTCGTCGAGTACGACCCGCTTCCAGTCGTAACCGACCCGGAGAAGGCGCTCGAGGAAGGATCGCCGTTGGTTCACGAGCAGTTCGGGACCAACAAGGTCTGCGATTGGTCGCTCGGCGGCGGCGATCTCGAGGCCGGGTTTGCCGAGGCGGACGTGATCATCGAGCGTCGCATCGTCAACCATCGGACGGCCGGCGCCGCGATCGAACCGCGCGGCGTCCTGGCCCAGTACCGCGGCGACAAGCTGACGGTGTGGAGCTCGACCCAGGTGCCGCACTTCCTGCGGTTGTTCCTGGCGATCCTGCTCGGCGTCGGCGAGGACCGGGTCCGGGTGATCGCCCCCGAGGTCGGGGGCGGGTTCGGCTCCAAGCTCCAGATCTACGCCGAGGAGATCGGGTGCGCCTGGGCGTCGCGCAAGCTGGGTGCCCCGGTGAAGTGGATCGAGACGCGTTCGGAGGGGATGATGGTCACCCACCACGGGCGCGACCAGATCGACTACGTGAAGGTGGGAGCCAAGCGCGACGGAACCCTCACGGCCTGGCATTCGAAGATCATCGCCGACATCGGGGCCTATCAGCTGCTGCTCACCCCGCTGATCCCTCCGCTGAGCGCGTTCGTGATGTGCGGGGTCTACAAGACGCCGGCCGTGGTCACCGACGTGACCAGCGTGCACACGAACAAGTTCCCGACCGATGCGATCCGCGGAGCGGGCCGTCCCGAGGCGACCCACATGATCGAAGTCGTGATGGACCAGCTCGCGCACGAGTTGGGCATGGACCCGCTGGAGCTGCGGCGCAAGAACTTCATCCCGCCGTTCCTGGAAGGTCACGAGACCCCGATCGGCGTCGTGTACGACTCCGGCAACTATGAAGCCGCGTTGGCCAAGCTGCTCGAGCACATCGACCCGGCCCAGGTGCACCAGGAAGCCGAGGCGTTACGCGAGCGTGGCATCTACCGCGGCATCGGTTTCTCCACCTACACCGAGATCTGCGGAAACGCCCCGTCGCGGGCCGTGGGTCCAGCAGGTTTCGGATTGCAGGGCGGCGGCTGGGAGTCCGCCACCGTACGCGTCCACGCCACCGGGTCGGTGACGGTGTACACCGGCACCTCGCCCCACGGTCAGGGGCATGAGACCGGCTTCGCGCAGATCGTGGCTGACCGGCTCGGCGTCGATCCGGCGAACGTCGAGGTCATCCATGGCGACACGGACACCGGTCCGTTCGGGCTCGACACATACGGCTCGCGTTCACTTGCGGTCGGCGGCGAGGCGATGGCACGCGCCGCCAACAAGGTCGCGGCGAAGGCCAAGGCAATCGTCGCCCATCAGCTCGAGGCCGACCCGGACGACATCGAGGTGCGAGACGGCAAGTTCTCGGTCCGTGGATCGCCGGACAAGGGGCTGACGCTCGCCGAGGTGGCGGGCGCCGCGTACGTGACGATGGACATGCCCGACGGCATGGAGCCGGGACTGAACGAGAACGCGTTCTACGACCCTGAGAACTTCGTGTTCCCGTTCGGCGCCCACGCCTGCGTGGTCGATGTCGACCCGGAGACCGGGAAGGTCGAGGTCGTTCGCTGGGTTGCGGTCGACGATTGCGGACCGGCGATCAACCCGATGCTGATCGACGGCCAGGTGCACGGTGGAATCGTGCATGGAATCGGCCAGGCGCTCTACGAGCGCGTCCACTACGACGAGTCCGGCCAGCTGGTGACGGGCACGTTCGTCGACTACGCGCTCGCGACGGCGGCCGAGCTGCCCAGCTTCGAGACCGACCGCACGGAGACCCCAAGCCCGGTCAACACGCTCGCCGTCAAGGGCGTCGGTGAGGCGGGCACGATCGCCGCGACGCCGGCTGTCACCAACGCTGTGATCGACGCGCTGCGCCCGCTCGGCGTCGAGTTCATCAACATGCCGCTCACCCCGATGCGCGTGTGGGAGGCCATTCAGGAAGCCAAGGGAGGTGTGCCGGCGTGATCCCCGCAGAGTTCGACTACACCGCGCCCGAGACGCTCGAGGACGCGATCACCGCGCTGTCCGACGGCGGCGAGGACGCCAAGCTGCTGGCCGGCGGACACTCGCTGTTGCCGCTGATGAAGCTGCGGCTGGCCACCCCGTCGCTGCTCGTCGACCTGCGCAAGGTGCCCGGTCTGCACGGCATCCAGCGCGAGGACGGCAGCTGGAGGATCGGGGCGCTGACGCCGCACGCCGAGCTCGAGCACACGCCCGATCTGGGCGTGGTGTCGGTGGTGGCGGGGACGATCGCCGATCCCCAGGTGCGCAACCGCGGGACGATCGGCGGGTCGCTCGCGCACGGCGACCCGGCATCCGATCTGCCGGCGGCGATGCTCATCACGGAGGCCAGCGTGACGTTGCAGGGCGCGGGGGGGCAGCAGCGGACGGTGGCCGCGGCCGACTTCTTCCGCGACTATCTCGAGACCGCGGTGGAGCCCACCGAGGTGCTGACCGAGGTGCGGATGCCGGCGTACGACGGGTGGGGCTACGGCTATGAGAAGTTCAACCGCCGTAGCGAGGACTGGGCCATGGTCGCGGTCTGTGCGCTGGTGCACGCCGAGGGCGGCACGGTGCAAGACGTGCGGGTGGGCCTGACCAACATGGCCTCGGTGCCGCTGCGCGCGCATGCCGTCGAGGAGGCGCTCCGCGGCCAGCCGGCGAACGCCGAGAGCATCGCCCGGGCCGCCGAGCAGGCTGCCGAGGGCACCGATCCGCCCGCCGACCTGAACGCCAGCTCCGACTACAAGCGCCACCTGGCCCGGGTCATGTGCCGCCGCGCTCTGGAACACGCTGCTGGGCTGGGGTGAGCGCGAGATTGAGTGCCCGCCCAGCCTTGCAGTGGGGGGTCACGGGGATAGTGGGCCACGGCTGGGTGGTCACTCAATCCCGTTCGGGCCTGCCATGATGGCTTCGTGAGTCTTACTTACGTTGGGTCAGTAGAAGAGGCGAGCGAGGCGCTCGCCTCCCAGGGTTATCTCGCTGGCCGTCCGCTCGCGCTGGCCGTCCACCTCGCGGTGGCGCTCGAGCAGCCGCTGCTGCTGGAGGGCGAAGCCGGGGTGGGCAAGACGGAGGTAGCACGCGCACTGGCCGGGGCGACCGGCGCACGGTTGATCCGGCTCCAGTGCCACGAGGGGATCGACCTGCACCATGCCGTCTACGACTGGGATTACCCGCGTCAGCTGCTCGCGCTTCGGGCGGCCGAAGGCGGCGTGAACGAAGGGGAGCTGTTCTCACGCCGGTTCCTGCTCCGGCGACCGCTACTAGATGCGCTCGAGGCCGGCGCGGACGAGCGGGTGGTCCTGCTGATCGACGAGATCGACCGAGCCGACGATGAGTTTGAGGCGTTCCTGCTCGAGTTCCTGGCCGACTTCGCGGTCACCATCCCGGAGCTGGGGACGATCACGGCGGCGCGCCGCCCGGTGGTGATTCTCACGTCAAACCGCACTCGTGAGCTGCACGACGCCCTCAAGCGCCGCTGTCTCTACCACTGGATCGACTATCCGGACGCCCAGCTGGAGCGGGCGATCGTGCACGCGCGCGTCCCCGGAGTGTCGGAGAGGATCGCCAGCCGGGTGGTAACGGCGGTCGGGCGCCTGCGGGAGCACGGCGACCTCTACAAGCTGCCCGGTGTGGGGGAGACGCTGGTGTGGGCGCGGGCGCTGCTGGCGCTGGGCGAGGACGCGGACCTCGACGAGACTTTGGGGGTCGCTTTGAAGGTCCACGAGGACGTGGAGCGCGTGCGCCAGCGCGGGGTGCTCGATGGCGTCTGAGGTACTTTCGGACGCCGTCAGCGACCAGCTCGCAGCGGTCGCGGCAGGCTTGCGGGAGCAGGGCGCACGAGTGGGTATAGGAGAGCTGCTGACCGCGCACCGAGCGTTGGCGGCGGTGGACTGCACCTCACGGGAGGACGCGCGTCTGGCGCTGCGCGCGGTTCTGTGCTCAGAGCGTGGTGACCTGGCGAAGTTCGAGCGAGCCTTCTATTCGGTTTTCGGCGATGCGCGCGTGCCCCTCGACGGCAACCCGTTCGACGAGCTCGAGGGGATGCCGCGCGAGGTGCTGCCCCACGCGGGTATCCCGACGAACGCCCCGCCGCCGCCCGACCAGGCCACCGAGGCGACTCCCGTGCCCGCGGCGTACAGCGATGTCGAGCTCCTGCGGCACAAGGACTTCGCCAGCTACACGGATCTGGAGATGGCGGCAGCCCGCGAGCTGATCGCGCGGCTGGCCCGGCGCCGCCCGATGCGGCTCTCGCGCAGGACGCGGCCCTCGCGCCGCCGCGGTCACACCCCCGATCTGCGGCGGATGGTGCGTGGCTCGCTGCGCACCGCGGGCGAGCCGATCGACCGGGTGTGGCGAGCGCCCTCGCGTCGGCCGCGGCCCATGGTGCTGGTGCTCGACGTATCGGGCTCGATGACGCCGTACGCCCGCATGCTCCTTCAGTACCTGCACGCCTCGGTCGCGGCGGGCCGGCGAGTGGAGGCGTTCGCGTTCGGCACCCGGCTGACCCGGATCACGCACGAGCTTTCTGGGCGTGATCACGATCGTGCGCTGGAGCGGGCTGCCGAGGCGGTCACGGACTTCTCGGGCGGCACCCGGATCGGAGCGGCGCTCGCGGCTCTGAACCGTGACCACGGTCGGCGGGTCGGGCGAGGCGCGGTGGTCGTGGTCCTGTCCGACGGCTGGGACCGCGGTGACCCCGACGTCCTGGCGGTCGAAATCGCGCGCCTGCGACGCAGCGCGCATCGCCTCGTCTGGCTCAACCCGCTCGCCGCCCATCCCGAATTTGCGCCGCTGACTCGCGGCATGCGGGCGGCGATCCCGCACACCGACGAGTTGCTGGCCGGAAACTCGCTCGCGTCGCTCGAGCAGCTAGCTGTCATCCTTGAGGAGATCTGAGTTCGTATGCAAGAGGTCCTGTCTGAGATTGGTGTTTGGAGGGAGCGCGGCGATCGGATCGCGCTCGCCACCGTGATCGACGTGCAACGCTCGGCGCCGCGCCCGCCTGGCGCGAAGATGGCCGTCAACGAGCACGGGGAGATCGCGGGCTCGGTGTCCGGGGGCTGCGTCGAGGGCGCCGTGGCGGAGATCGCCGACGGGATCCTGCGGGGTGATCCGCCGCAGCTGGTCCACTTCGGGATCGCCGACTCCGACGCCTGGGACGTGGGGTTGCCGTGTGGCGGCGAGATCGACGTGTGGGTGGAGGCCTATAAATATGGTCCCCACCCACCCCAATTTGAGGAGCTCGCCCGTACCGGCGGTCGCGCCGCCGAGGTCACCGTTCTGGAAGGCGCCGCGCCGGGTGCGAAGCTGCTGGTTCTCGCCGACGGTGCGCGGAGTGGATCACTCGGGTCGCCGGAGCTCGACGACGAGGCGGCTCGGGTTGCCACCGAGTTGCTGTGGGCCGAGACGTCCGAACGGCGGAATGGGTTGTTCGTCGACGTGATCGGGCCGCCACCGCGGCTCATCGTGTTCGGCGCGGTCGACATCGCCGCCTCGCTGTGCCGTCTGGCCCGCGCGGCCGGATGGCGGCCATACGTGATCGACCCGCGGGCTCGGTTTGCCACTCCGGACCGGTTCCCGGATGCCGAGGAGGTGATCGCCGCGTGGCCCGAGGAGGCCGTCGCGCAGCTCGGTGGCGTCGACCCGGCGACCTCGATCGTCGTTCTCACCCACGATCCCAAGCTCGACGACGCAGCGCTGATGCTCGCGCTCGGCTCCCCGGCCCGGTTCATCGGCGCGATGGGATCGCGCCGTGCCCAGGCCAAGCGACGCGAGCGCCTGCTGGAGCTGGGAATCACCGATGACGAGTTCGATCGCATCTCGGCGCCGGTCGGTCTCGACCTCGGCGCGATCAGCCGCGAGGAGACGGCGCTCTCGATCCTGGCCGAGATCGTCGCGGCTCGCCACGGGCGCGACGGCGGCCGGCTCGCGGAGAGCAAGGGCCGGATCCATGAGGTGCCCGCTTGATCTGCGGGTTGATCCTCGCCGCCGGCGCCGGCACAAGGTTCGGCGAGCGGCCGAAGCTTCTGGCCGAGCTGGAGGGCCGTCCGATCCTGCAGTACGCGGTGGCGGCGCAGTGCAAGGTTTCGGAACTTGACCGGATCGCGGTGGTGGTGGGCGCCTTCGCCGAGGAGATCCTAGGGCGAGTCGATTTCATGCGCGCCGAGCCGGTCGTCTGCGAGCGCTGGGAGGAGGGCCAGTCACTGTCGCTCCGGCGCGGGATCGAATACCTGACCGACGGTCCGGAGGTCCGGAAAGTGATCGTCACGCTGGGCGATCAGCCGCGGATGACGCCGGAGCTGATCGCGCGCTTCGTCGGCGAGCCGCCCGGGACCCGTGCCGTCTATGGCGGCCGGCCGGGGCACCCCGTGGTGCTCGGGCCGGTGCAGATGAGGGCGATCGCGGCGCTGCGGGGCGACCGCGGCGCGCGGGATGTCCTGCAGGGCGGCCCTACGGTCGAATGCGGAGACTTGCGCGCGGCGCTCGACGTCGACACACCCGAAGACCTGGAGGCGATACGCCATGAAGCTAGAGCAGTCGTTTGAAGTTGACGCCCCGCTCGAGCGGGTGTGGCAGACGCTGATCGACGTCGAGCACGTCGCCCCGTGCCTGCCCGGCGCGGCCGTGACCGGACGCAACGACGACGGCAGCTACAACGGGACCTTCACGGTGAAGATCGGGCCGACCACCGCCTCCTACACCGGTCGGCTGGAGATGGAGAAAGTCGACGAGTCCTCCCACACCGCGACCATGCAGGCGCAGGGCACCGACAAGCGCGGTCAGGGAGGGGCAAAGGCCACGATCCTGTCGCGGCTCGCGCCGTCGGATGGACACGGAACCCGGGTTGAGGTCGTGACCGATTACCACATCACCGGGCGGCTGGCCCGGTTTGGGCGTGGCGGGATGATCGAGGACATCTCCGAGCGTCTGCTCCGGGAGTTCGCCAAGCGCCTCCAGAGCTCGCTGGCCTCGCAGCCGGAGGCGGCCGCGTCCGCTCCTGCCGCGTCCGCTCCTGGTGGGTCCGCTCCCGCGGAGTCGGTGGCGCCGGATCAGGCCACCCGGTTGACGCCGGTCCAGCCGGCAGCGGCCGCTTCCGATCAGCCCGCACCGGCTTCGGATCAGCCCGCACCGATGGCCCCGGATCAGCCGGCGCCGATGGCCCCGGGTCAGGCCACGAGACTGTCTCCGGTGCAGCCCGCGGCGGAGGCCGCTCAGTCG
>DATJRS010000227.1:0-57790 GCA_035504535.1 Solirubrobacteraceae bacterium
CGCGGCCCTCGTCCGGCTGGTGGGGAGGCGGCGGCTCCAGCGGCGCGCGAGGCGGGCATCCAAGCCCGCATCACGACGGGGATTGTTTGCTTGGTAGGCGGAGGGGAGTCACTCGATGACAATGCTTCTTCTCTCGATCTCGCCTACCCGAGCGCACACGCTGGGCGGTCGGTACTCGGCCAGGGCGCGGTGCACCGCCACTGACTAAACCGCCCGTCGCGCCCGAACCGTCTGACCCGCTGGTCGGCGCCGGAGCACGTTCCGGGTCCATGTGCGGTCAGGTTGTACACAAGGGGCCGGGCAGCTATACAAACACCGCGCCTTACGGGCCGCAATCGCCCGCCTCGCGGCATTTGGAAACTGTCCCACCTTTGCAAAGAATTCGAACCGCCCTCCGCACCGGGGGGCGGTTCTTCTATGTGAGGTCGTCGAGGTCGCGATCGTCGATAGAGGGGGCAAGAGTCTCGAGCGGCGCGCGCACGGGGTAGATAAGCGTACTTATCAAATGAGTTGTCGGTAGCGGGTCAGCGAGGCGATGCTATCCGGGTCGTGAGCTCGCGCTGGGTCCGTTCTCGGTCGGGAAAGCGGCTCGCTCAACCACGAGGATCCTTCTGAGTGGGCATGCCCGGAACGAAAGCTTTGGCCTCACCCGCGCCTTTAGCGACCGTTTGTCGCTTACTCCCAATGCGCGGGCGATCGCCCGGTCGCTCAGGCCGAGGTCGCGCACCCGGGGGGCGGTTCTTCTGTGAGGGCGAGCGCGGTGAGAGTCGCGAGGGCCGGGAGACGGGACGAGCCTTCACAGGCTGAACCACACAGCGGGTTGAAGCCCACTGCGAGCTACGGCTCCGCCGCCGAAGAACGCTCTGCTCTCGCTGGGTGCTCGTCGGTCGCAATGCGCCGGGCGGCGGGAACCGCGCGTCCGGTGCTCGGATGCAATGATGTGCTGCGATTGCTCCGAGCGGGTCCAGGGCTCGGTTGATTGACGAGAGGTAGGAGGAGGCGCAAAATGGGCGCGAGGTTCTGTCGCATGGTCGCGTCAGCGACGGTGCTTTGTGCCGCGGCGCTCGCGTTTACCCCGAGCGCGCTGGCGTCGGTTTCGCCGTCGCTGAGCCTGGACCAGAGCGCCGGCACGACTGCTGGGGCGTTCCAGAACCTCGGAGTCGACCTGAAGTTTGCGTTTACGGGAGCGGACTCTCCCGAGGACCTTACGCTCGACCTGCCGCCCGGCCTGCTCGCCGACGCCTCGATCGACGGCGGCGCATGCCTGCGGAGTGCCGATCTCACCGACGCGGCGTGTCAAGTCGGCAGCGGGACCGTGGTGGCCGACGCCGACGGGACGATCCCCATCACCACGCCCGTCACGTTCGACCTGGTTCCGCCGCCTCAGCCCGGCGACCTCGCCGGGCTTGCGGTCGACAGCAACGGCACGCAGATCGGCGCAACGGCTGACGTCAAGATCAGGCCCTCCGGGGACCCACTCGGCGTGGGAATCGCGATCGATTTTGTCCTGCCCAACTCGCTCTACGGTGTTCCGATCTCGATCGCCGAGATCAACAGCACGTTCGACGGGCTCCGATACCCCACAACGTGTCCCTCCGCGCCACAGAGCTTCACGGTTTCCGTGGACTCATACAGCGACCCCACAGTCCGAACCGCATCGGCGCCGCTGTCGGTTACCGGCTGCTCCGCGCTGTCCTACGCCCCCGCCTTCGACTTCTCTGCCACCCGCGACTCGGGCGACAGCCAGGTAGCGCTCACGACCCAAGTGACCGAGACAGCCAGCGAAGCTCCCAGCGGATCGCTGACGCTCGTCGTGCCGACGCCCCCCGTGGGCGCAAGCCTCTCCGCGGTGGCGCTGGCTTGTCCCAGCGTCTCCAGCAGTACCTGCTCACCGATTGGCTCGGTCACCGCCAGTTCGCCGCTTTATCCGAGCCCGCTGACCGGAGCGGCCTACCTGACCGGCTCAGGCCTGAGCCTTTCGCTGACGCTCGTCTTCCCGTCGCCCTTCCCGTTGACGCTGTCCGGGCCGATCGACCTCAACAACGACTCGACGGCATTCACGGGACTGCCCGACCTGCCTTTGACCAGCCTGCGCGTGGCACTCAACGGGGGGCCCCACGGTCTGTTCTCGACCACGTGCACTCCGCCGTCCGGCACGGCGACCGCGATCCTCACCGATCAGAACGGCGACAGGACCGTCCATGCCGCCTCCCCGTTCACCATCTCCGGCTGTGCTTACACGAGCGAAAACGGGGCAGGAGTCAGGGTCACCGACACGCACGCGTCGGGTTTGGGAGCGGGTCATCCGTCTCTCCGCTTCAAGGTGCAAGTCGCCAAGGGCCACCCGAAGCTGCGAACGGTTACGGTCGCGCTGCCCTCCGGACCCAGCTTTGCGTCACACGGGATCGGACGGCCCGGCGGCATCGTCGTGACCGGAGCTCGCATCAAGACGCTCGGCCTCTCGCGCGGTCATCTCGTCATCACTCTGCGCAAGGCCGCGTCGGGCATCGTGGTCAGCATCAACGCCGCCGCGCTTCGCGAGAGCCCGTGGCTCGAGCGCCGGATCAAACAACGGCGTCTGCACAGACTGCCCCTGACCGTGATCACGCAGAACACCAGGGGTCGGCGCGCCACGATCCGCGCGCAGATCACGATTCCGGGGCAGTAGGAAGGAGCGGGAATGAAGCGCCGATTGAATCTCCGTGTCCTCGCGTTTGTCGCCGTTCTCGCGGGTGGTGCCGCCCTCACGCCTGCCGCTCAGGCGGCGGTCTCGCCGACGGTCAGCCTTGACCAAAGCGCCGGCACCAAGGCGGGCTCGACCCAGAACTTGGGACTCGACTTGAAGTTCGCCAACACCGGCACCGACTCTCCGCGGGACCTGACGATTGACCTCCCGCCTGGGCTGCTGGCCGACGCATCGCTCGATGGGGGTTCGTGCCTGAGGGCGGCCAACGTTTCCGGTACGGCATGCCAGGTGGGCACTGGAACGGTCACCGCGACGGCCGATCCGATTCCCGGCGTCCTCAACCTGCCGCTCCCGGTATCGGTACCGGTTACGTTCTATCTTGTCCCACCGCCGGCCGCCGGCGACCTCGCGGGGCTGGCGGTGGAGGGGCTCGGGGAGCAGATCGGCTCGACCGGAGAGATCAAACTGCGGCCCACGGGTGACCCATCCGGAGTCGGGCTGTCGATCGATCTCATTCTCCCGGACCAACTGCCGCTCACCCTGCCGATCGTCGGGAAGGTCAACACGGCCCAGATCTCGCTCACCGAAATCCAGAGCACGTTCGACGGGCTCCGCTATCCGGCGACGTGCCCCGCCACCCCGGCGAAGCTCGGTGTCTCGGTGGACTCATACAGCGACCCAACGATCCACACCGTCACGGCGCCGCTGTCGGTCACCGGCTGCTCGTCGCTTTCCTACTCGCCGAACTTCAGCCTCCAGGCCGTGCGTGACACCAGCGACCGGCAGGTCACTCTGGCTACCGAGGTCACTCAGTCGGCTGGTCAATCGCCGAGCCGATCCTTGTCGCTCGCGTTTCCCTCCTCGACACTTGCCCCTAACCTGCAGTCGATCCAGGCGCTGTGCCTCGATCCTGCGTCCGGGACCTGCTCGCCGGTTGGCTCGGTGAGCGCGACATCTCCGCTCTACCCGGCTGCTCTCCGCGGAAATGCCTACCTGACCGGCTCGCCAACCGGACTCTCGCTCACCCTGGTGTTCCCGGCCCCGTTCCCGCTGACACTCGTCGGCGCGGTCGATCTGGTCAAGAACTCAGCGACGTTCACCGGTCTGCCCGATATCCCCCTCACCGACCTCCAAGTCTCGCTCGACGGAGGACCGACCGGGCTCTTCCTCTCGACGTGCCAGAACCCCACCGGGATCGCTACCGCGATCCTGACCGACCAGAACGGGGACAAGACCGTGAACGCCGGGTCGAGCTTCACCGTCTCGGGCTGCCCGGGATCGGGGACGGGCGGGACCCCGGCCGCATCGAGCGCCTCGGGCGTGACGGTGGGCAGCACGACTCTCAGCAAGGGTGGGTTTTCGGGTCTGAGCGCGAGGCATCCCGCGCTGCGCTTCAAGCTCCACGTCGCCAAACACGCAGCGAAAATCCGCGCACTTACCGTCGGGCTCCCGAAGGGTCTCCGCTTCCGGTCCCGCGTACGCGCCAACCCCTCCGGAGTGACGCTCACCGGAGCAAAGATCAAGTCGCTCTTGCTCTCCCACGGCCGTCTGACGATCGTCCTGCGCAGAGCCGTTTCCAGCCTCACCGTCGAGGTCCACGGCATCCTGTTGACCGGGAGTCCGACTCTCGCGACGCGGACCAAGCGGGCGCACACCCTCCCCCTGACGGTCAGCACGGAGAACACCCGTGGCCAGCGCACGGTGATGCGGGTGGAGGTAAGTAGCCGGCGAAGCTGACGGAGCTTCCAAGCCGACTATGCGCCCGCTAGCGCTGACCGCCTGTTCGGTCCCGAAAGACTTCGCCGGAGGCGGCTCGAGCCTCGCATCCTCCCTGCGTGTAGCCCTCGCGGTCAGTCTCCGCTGACGATCGCGACATCGCCAGTCGCAGCGCCGGCGGCCACCGCGAGAACGGCGTTCACGATCGTCTCGTAGCCGGTGCAGCGGCAGAGGTTGCCGGCCAGGGCGGTTCGTACCTCGTCCTCGTTCGGGGTCGGGGACCTGCGCAGGAGCGCGGCCGCGGAGATGAGCATGCCGGGGGTGCAGAAGCCGCATTGAACCCCGCCGTGGTCGAGGAATGCCTGCTGGAGGTCGCTCAGCTCGCCGGGGGGAGCGAGTCCCTCGACGGTCGTGACTTCACGGCCCTCGGCTTGGAGGGCGAGGTACGAGCACGAATTCGCCGGGCGGCCGTCGAGCAGCATCATGCAGGCGCCGCACTCCGAGTCGTCGCACCCCTCCTTGGCGCCGGTGAGGCCGAGCTGTTCACGGACCGTGCGCAGCAGGCTCGCATGCGGATCGATCTCGACCGGGTAGGCGATTCCGTTGACCTTCAATGTCGCGTTGACTTTCACCGGAGCGCCCCGTTGACCGCGGCGCTCGCCGGAACCGGGATCCCAGTTCCGCGCGCGCGAGCAAGGGCAGCCTGGATCGCGCGGCGTCCGATCACGGCCGCCATCGCGCTTCTGTAATCGGCCGAGGCGCGGACGTCGGAGATCGGCTGCGACGCGGCGGCGATGGCCTGCGCGGCGGTAGCCACCTCCTCGGGGCCGCCGTCGCTGCCCAGGAGCGCCGCCTCCGCTTCGGCGACCCGCCGAATCGTCGGTGCCAGCGCCGTGATCGCCACGCGGGCATGGTCGACGCGGCCGCCGGCGAGCCGCACCACGGCGGTCGCGCCGACGACCGCGATCTCCATCTGCCGGCGGTACTCGAGCCGCACGTAGGAGCTCCCGGTGCTCTCGCCCGGCAACGGCACGCGGATTTCCTCGAGCAGCTCTCCGGGCGCCGCGGTTGTCTGCCCGGGGGCCGCCAGGAGGTCATCGATTGTGAGCGTTCGTGTGCCCGTCTCCGAGCGCAGGGTGACCGTCGAGTCGAAGCACAGCAGCGGCCCCCCGGACTCCATCGCGGGCGAGGCGTTCATCACGTTGCCGCCGATCGTCCCGAACGCGCGGGTCGCGTGTGAGCCAACGATCGCACTCGCGTCGGCCAGCGCCGTCAACCGGGAGCGTACGACCGTGTGGGCGACTAGCTCCGCGTGGGTGATCAACGCCCCGATCCGCATCGCTCCCTCTTGATCGCAAATGCTGCGGAGCTCCTCCAGGCGATGGATCGCCACCAGGCTTTCGGGCAGCGACGCCTTGCCCTGGCGCGCCCCCACCACCAGATCGGTCCCGCCCGCAACCGGCCGGGCGCCCGCCGCCAGCTGGCCCACTGCCTCTTCGAGCGTGGATGCCACCACCAGCGAACCGCTCATTGCATTGCCTCCCAGACGCGCTCGGGGGTCATTGGCAGCCGGTGTACCCGCCGCCCGGTCACCCTGGCGATCGCGTTGGCGACCGCGCCCGACGTCGGCACGCACGGCGGCTCGCCGATTCCCTTCGAGCCGTTCGGACCGCCGTTGATCGCCGGCGTCTGCACCCACGCGATCTCGATCGGCGGCGCGTCCGCCGAGGTCACGAGCTTGTAATCGAGCAGATGAGGGTTGAGCTGGCGACCAGACGCGTCCAGCTGCATGCCCTCGCTGAGCGCCTGCCCGATCCCCATCACCACCCCGCCGCGCACCTGGCCATCGGCGCCGACCCGGTTCAGGATCGTCCCCGAATCGTGGGCCGCGGCGACACGCACCACGCGGACGACGCCCGTCTCGCGGTCGACCCGCACGCGCACGGCATGCGTTATCAGCTGGGGCTCGAGGAACGACTCCATACCGAGCCGGCCGATACAGCCACTGTCCGGGTTGCACTCCGGCGCATCGGGCACCGGGCCGGATCCTTTACCGAGGATCGGCGTACCGGTCGCTGCCAGCTCCGCAATTGTCACCGCCTTCTGCGGCGACCCCGCCACCCGGACGGCACCGTCGACCAACTCGAGGTCGAGCGGATCGATCTCCAACTTCTCGGAGGCAAGCTCAAATAGCTTGTCGCGGACCTCTCGCGCGGCTTCGGCGACGGCGCGGCCGTTGTTGAACGTGGTCTGGGAGCCCGAGGAGCCCATATCCCACGGGCCGGCATCGGTGTCCTGGTAGAGGATCGAAAAGTCCTCGGGCCGCATGCCGAGCACCTCGGCGGCGAGCAGCGGCAGGCCCATCACCGCACCACTGCCGTTCTCCTGAGCGCCGGTGACGATCGTGCCCGTGCCGTCGCCGTTGAGTTTCACGTACGCCCCGGATGGGACACCAAACGAGGGCCACCAGCCGCACGCCACTCCGATCGCCTCGTTCTCGGGCAGCTCCTGCCCGTAGCCGATCATTTCGGCCGCCCGCTCGAGCGTCTCCTTCATCCCGAGCCGTCCGAACACCTGCCCCGTAGGGCTCTGATCGCCCTCGCCAATCAGCGTGCGGCGGCGCAGCTCGACCGGGTCCATGTCGAGTGCCGCCGCGATCTCGTCCATATGCTGCTCGACCGCCCAGCAGGTCTGCGGGGCGGTCGGCGCGCGGATCGAGCCTGACGGCTGGTTGTTGGTGTAGACGAGCTTTGAGTCGATGTCCACGTTCTCGATCACATACGGGCCGCAGGCGTGCATCGCGGCCAGCTGGGCGAAGAAGCCGCCCTCGCCGCAGTAGGCGCCGCCGTCCAGCACGAGCCGGCCGCGCCGGGCGAGCAAGCTCCCGTCGCGGCCCACCCCGGTCTCGAGCTCGACCGCGATGCTCTCCCGCCGATGGTCCGGGGCGATGAACTCCTCCTCGCGGGAGAACACGAGCTTTACGGGCCGTCCCGCCGCCCGGGCCAGGGCCGCGACATGGGCTTCGTAGTGAAAGTCGCACTTGGAGCCGAACCCGCCGCCGAGCAGCGGCACGACGATCCTGACGTTCGACTCGGGGATGCCGAGCGTGTACGCCACCCCGCTCCGGGCGGCAAATGGGGTCTGGGTCGAGGACCACACCGTCACCCGGTCCCCCTGCCACTGAGCGACGACCGCGCGAGGCTCGATCGGAACCCCGTGCGACCCATCCGCGACATAGCGGCTCCTGACGACCACGTCCGCATCAGCCATCGCCGCCGCCGCGTCGCCCTTGACGATCGTCGAGTGACCGAGGACGTTGCCGTCACGCACCATCCCATCCTCGGCCTCGTAGGCGCTCCAGTCGGAATGGACGAGTGGGGCGTCTGGCGCCAGCGCCAGCTCCGGATCGGTCACCGGTGACAGGGGCTCATACACGACGTCGATACGGGCGGCCGCCTCCTTGGCGATCTCCGGGGTCATCGCCGCGACGGCGGCGACGACGTCCGCCTCGTAGCGAACCTCCTCCTTGGCGAACAGCCGTCGGTCCTTGACGAGCTGCCCGTAGAGCACGTCGGGTACGTCCTGATGAGTGACGACGGCCAAGACACCCGGCAGGGAGCGCGCCCGCGAGGTGTCGATCGAGACGATCCGGGCCCGCGTGTGCTCGGCGTACCTGAGCCGGGCATGCAGCTGGCCGGCGACGCTCAAGTCGGCGGTGTAGCGGCCACCGCCCGTGACCTTCTCTTTGCCGTCCGGCCGAATGAACGTCGGTGCCTCCGTCGCGCTCACCTCGACTCCTTCTTGTAGCTCACGCAAAGCCCCATCCTATGGCCGCCAGGGGAGCGCGCGCCACTCAGCTGAACTTGATGACGCCGCCGAGCTCATCCTCGATGTGCACGCGAACGATCTCGTCGAAGTCGCTCTCGGCCCGGAATCCGAGTTCGTGTGCACGCAGCGCGTCGAACGCGCGTGGCCAGCCGTCGACCATCCGCGCGATCGCCTCGTCGGGCTCGTGCCTGATCAGCGCAACGGCGCCATCTCCCGCGGCTCGGCGCAGCGACTCGATCTGCATCGCGACCGTCGCCGAGACGCCGGGCATCGTCAAGGATCTCCGTGGTCCGATCAGCTCGCTTTCCAAGGTCGCGGCATGGACGAGAAATCGCACGGCGGACCGCGGAGAGGCGAACCAGTGCCGCGCGTCCACCGAGACGGGCAGGACGGCGGCCCGGCCGTCCAGCGGCTCGCGAATGATGTTCGAGAAAAAGCCCGTGGCGGCAAGGTTCGGCATACCCGGTCGCACGCAGATCGTCGGCAGGCGGATCGCAACCCCATCCAGGAACCCACGTCGTGTGTAGTCCGAGAGCAGGAGCTCCACGATCGCCTTCTGTGTCCCGTAGCTGGTGGCAGGCGTGCTCGCCTGCTGGTCGTCGATCACTTCGGCGAACGGCGGCCCGAAGACCGCGATCGAGGAACTGAAGACGAGTCGTGGGCGATAGCCGCCACCCACCGCACGAACGGCGTCAAGTAGGCAACGGGTGGCGTCGAGGTTGACGCGGTAGCCCTTCTGGAAATCGGTTTCGGCCTCACCCGACACAACCGCTGCGAGATCAAAGATCACGTCGGGCCGCCCGGCGAGCAGCTCGCGTACGACCCCTGGCTGCGCGAGGTCCGCAACCGCCGTCTCGATCCCCACCGAGCCCGGATTCGTTACCTCGGAGGCCGGTACAACATCAGCGAGCAGCATGCTCAGGATCGGCTCGTGCCCGAGTGCCCCGTCGCTCGCCAGCCGATGGACGAGCTTCCGCCCGATCATTCCTGCAGCGCCGATTACGAGCACTCGCATACGATCACCACGCGACAGTAACCCACGTCGAGCCGCGAAAGCCGGTGCCCTCGATCGGGAGCATGCGGCGTGGTCGTCCATCGCTGACCGCTCCTCGACGGGAGACGTGTTCTACTTCTTGGCATGCAGGACGAGATGTCACCGGCGAAGACGCCACGGCTCGCGCGAGGCATCGAGCGGCTTGGTACGGAGTCGGCGTTCGCCGTTCTTGCCCGCGCGGGCGAGCTGGAGCGACAGGGTCGATCGATCGTCCATCTCGAGATCGGTCAACCCGACTTCCCGACCCCCGAGCACGTCGTCGAAGCCGCCGTCGCTTCGATGCGGCGCGGCGCGACGGGATACACCCCGAGCGCCGGGATCGCCGAGTTCCGCGAGGTGGTTGCTCACGAGCTCAGTGTCAGCCGCGCCATAGAGGTCGCGCCCGGACGGGTGCTGATCGCCAACGGCGCCAAGCTGCTGCTTTTCCTGACGATCCTCGCGGTTTGCGATCCGGGGGACGAGGTCATCTATCCGGACCCGGGCTTCCCCATCTACGAGTCGGCGATCCGGTGGGCCGGCGCGGTCCCGGTGCCGCTTCCCCTTCGTGACGAGCTCGACTTCAGCTTCTCACTGGACGATCTGCGAGATCGGCTCGGCGAGCGCACCACGCTGGTGATCATCAACTCGCCGAACAACCCGACCGGGGGCATCGTCTCGGCCGACGATCTGCGCGCCGCGGCGGAGCTGATCCTGGGGACCCCGGCTTGGGTGCTGAGCGATGAGGTCTACCGCCGGATCGTCTACGGCCGCCAGGCGAGCTCGATCGCCGCCGAGCCGGGCATGCTCGAGCGCTGCGTCTTGCTCGACGGCCTGTCGAAGACCTACGCAATGACCGGCTGGCGTTGTGGGTACGCCGCGGTCCCGGCCACGCTCGTCGACCCGCTGACGCGCCTTATCGTCAACTCCGTCTCATGCGCTCCGGGCTTCATCCAGGCCGCCGGGATCGCCGCGCTCACCGGCCCGCAGGACTGCGTAACGGCGATGGTCGACGAGTTCCACCGGCGCCGCGATTTGATCGTCGCGGGCCTCAACGAGTTGCCAGGAATCTCGTGTCGCACACCGGAGGGCGCCTTCTATGTCTTCCCCGATGTCTCCCGGCTGGCGATGTCATCGCAGGAGCTCGCCGACCGGCTGCTCGAGGAGGCCGGGGTCGCATTGCTAGCCGGGGACGGGTTCGGCGCCAACGGCGAACGGCACCTGCGGATCTCATACGCGAACTCTCAAGACCAGCTCGCGCTGGCGCTTCGACGGATGCGCGAGTTCCTGGGCCGTGTGACCCTCGGCGCGCGCGCCGGCCTCGATATAGACGTCACCGCTGACCGATAGCGCAGCGTTCGACTAGCTCGAAATCCCGTACACCGCCGCGGCGTTGCCTGCCATCACGGCACGGTGTGTGTGTCCGTCCAGCTGATCCAGCAGGGCCGGCAGGCCATCGCCGTGCTCGTGGGGGTAGGCGCTGGCGTAGGCGAGGAGCGCGCCAGCGTCCATCATCTCGAGCAGCTGAGCCAGCGCGCCCGCATCCTGGGGCCAGTGCGCCGGAGCCGTGGTGAACCGGAACTGCTCGCCGACGTACTCGGACGGCGGCTGCTCGGCGGGCAGTCCGACTCCGAAGCGCGACCGTATCCATCGGCGGACGTCATCGACGAAGAACTTCTCGTGTGCCGCGAAACGTTCCGCGTCGAACCCCGGTGAGTACTCCTGGAGCCGGGCGTCGTCATCGGCAAGCCCGTGGACACCGAGGACCATCGTGCACGGTCCGGAGGCGGCGTCTAGGACCTCGCCCAACCGCACGTCGTATTCGAGCGTCTCGGTGACGAGCTGTCCTGCCATGGGCGACATTGGCGTGGGTTCCTGGGCTAGTTTCCTCGGTGGACGACGACGATGCCCGGCCGCCGGTGACCAACGATCTACGAACGGATCCGGTGAGCCGTGGCCGCCAGCCCCTCGAGCGCGGCGGCGACGTCGGTGACCGCCGCCGTGGTCACGATCTCGTGGTCGGCGCCTGCCCTCAGCAGCGGCTCGTAGGCGGCCAGGTCGCTTGCGATCTTCGCTTGGTCCTGTGGTGTGGCGCCGAACGGGTTCGCCCGATGTGCCACTCGCTCGAGGAGGGTGTCCAGCGGCGCGCTGAGCAGCACGACCGCGTCGAAGCGGTCATAGACGGCGCCCTGGTTGGCGACGCAGCCGGCGACGAACAGCCATCCTGCACGATGTTGCCCAAGCAGGCCGCGGATCCGCTGGAGATCCCAGAGAGGCTCAGTGGCCTGCGGGTCGAGTATCCAGCCAGGTTCGTCGGTGTCCACGACCCGGTGGCCACGGCGGCCGAGCTCTGCCAGCACGCTCGATTTTCCGGTCCCCGACATGCCGGTGATCAGCACGACGCAGCGGGGCAGAGCCGGGTCACCGTCTGCCAGGAGAGAACCGCTGCCCATCGCCTCGCAGTCAAGCATCCCGGCATCGCTCTGGCCAGCTTCCATGACCGGAGGGGGCGGGCGGTCCCCTATTCTTGCCGCGATGGACTAGATCGGGGCATGTGATTTCCTCAGCAGTTGGCTCGAGGCTTGGAACGCGCACGACGTAGAGGCTGTGCTGTCCCATTTCACCGAGGATGTGACGTTCACCTCTCCTGTGGCAGCCCGGATCGTCAACGGGTCGGAGGGTGTCGTCCGAGGCAAGGCAGCGCTGCGAAGCTACTGGCGTGAGGGTCTGGCGCGGATCCCGGACTTGCGGTTTGACCTCGTCGGCGTCCACGTCGGGGTCGACACGATCGTTATCAATTACCGCAACCGGAACGGTGGCCTCGTAAGCGAGGTGCTCCGGTTCCGTGGGCCCCTCGTGGTCGAGGGCCACGGAACCTACCTTGGGGCAAACGCGAATCCCGGCGCGTAGCCGTTTCTGGGTTTGCCGGACACCGCGCGAACGTCACCGTCGTTGGATGTGCCGGTAGACGCTGAGGTACTCCTGACCGGGGTGGCTCCAGGAGTTCTCAGAGCGCATGGAGGCCGTCATCAGTCGGAACCAGGCCGGGTGATGGAACCACAGGTGCAGTGCGCGATCGAGTGCGGATTCGATCGCGATGTGGTCGGTGTGCTGGAACGCATAGCCGTTGCGCTCCTCGTGAGGTCGGGCTGAGTAGTCGCGGTCGAACACGGTGTCGACCATCCCGCCGACCGACCGGACCACCGGCACGGTTCCGTAGCGCAGGCCGACCATCGGGGCTAGCCCGCACGGCTCGAACATGCTCGGGACGACCAGCATGTCGGCTCCCGCGTAGATGAGATGCGCCAGCTCCTCGGTGTAGCTGATCTCCAGGTGGCAGTCCGGGTTGTCATTCAGGTAGTGCTTGAGGTGGCGGAAGTGACTGCTGATCCCGTTCTCGTGCACCGGCTCTCCCAGCAGCACGAATTGGGCCTGCCTCGAGAGGGCGTAGAACAAGGCGTGGTTGACGAGCTGCATGCCCTTCTGTTCGTCGAGGCGGCCGACGTAGGCAACGATGGGGCTCTTGGTCTTGCGCAGCCAGAAGCGGTCGCGCAGGCCCTCCTTGTTTCGGTATTTGCCCTCTAGTTCGCTGGCCGAGTATTGGGCCGGGATGTGCGAGTCGATCTCCGGATTCCACACGTCGTAGTCGACTCCGTTGAGGATCCCGCGGAACTTGTGCTGGTGCACGTGCAGGGTGTGGCCGAGTCCGAACGCGCCATCGCCGTAACGGGCCTCGCCCGCGTGGTTGGGCGAGACGGTCGTGACGTAGTCGGAGTAGACGATGCCGCCCTTCATCAGGTTCAGAGCGCCGTAACGGTGATCATCTCCCATCCGCTCGTGGTGCAGATAGTGGTCGGGGCGCCCCAGGTTGGTGCTCCACAGAACATCCGAGCCCGCGTGACCCTGATGGGCGAAGTTGTGAATCGTGTAACACACCTTCTGATCGGCAAGCGCGCCGCGGTACTGCTCGCTCAGGAGTACGGGCACCAACCCTGTCTGCCAGTCGTGACAGTGGATCACGTCGGGACGCTTATTAGCCTTCACCAGGAACTCAAGCGCCGCCTTGGAGAACGCGGTGAAACGCGTCACGTCGTCATGGTGGCCGTACAACCGGCCGCGGCCGAAGAAGTCTTCCTCCGGGTCGAGCTCGATGAAGAAGCACTTGCGCCCGTGCACGTATCCGAAGTACACGGTGCAGTGAAGCGCCTCGCCGTACCAGGGCACCCAGAGGTCGTGGTAGCAGGGCTGAAGGTCCCACACATGGTCGCTGCGCATGCACGCGTACTTCGGCAACACGATCTCCACGGCATGCCCGCGGATCTCGAGCTCTCGGCTCAGGCCGAACACCACATCACCGAGACCGCCGGCCTTGGCGACCGGCGCGCACTCGGGCGCGACCATCACGATGTACACGATTCACTCACGCATCGGTCAGCGCGACCGGCAACGAGAGCGCGCCGGCGCCCAAGTTGAAAAATAACGCGCCTCGCTGAGCGCTCAATCCGTAATTTCCACGCAACCGGCCTCGCGCACCATGGCCCGCCGAGACAACGCTCCGCTTCCTCGGGCGGCCCTGGTGACGTTGTTGACTCGAGGGGTGGGCTATCCGGCGGCTCGGCGTGAGGTGCGCGCCTTTTGCAGCTCGTCGCTGGCGGTCTGGAATCGGGCCCGCCACTCCTGGGCGTCGAACCGCACCGGCTCGGTCTGATCGAGGAAGCGTTCTAGCGCCGCGACGAACCGGGCCGGTGCCTCCAGTTGCGGAATATGGCCGACCCCGTCGAAGATCTCCAGACGGCTACCGGCAATGGCGCTGTGCGCGCGCTCGCCGTGGCTGACGGGGATGATCGGATCGCGTGCCCCCCACATAATCAGGACGGGGAGGGCTGCGGCCAGGTAAAGACGATCGGTGCCGTCGATGCGCTGGCCACCCACATCGATGACTGAGCGCAGCGTGGCCAGAAACGCCGCGCGGCGGCCCGGGTCGGCGAGCGACGCATAGCCGCGGGCGACCTCGGCGACGTCGGTCGTCGGTCGTAACCCGACCTTTGCCAAGCCGCGCCTGACCGCAGCTCCCGCCCAGCTCGCGGTCCGCGCGGTGGCGGTGATCCAGAGCTCGGAACCGGGGAGTGCGGCGGCGCGCAGAAGCAGGCTCACCTCCGGTCCAAGACCACCGCTTGAGACCAGGACGAGGCGCTCGGCGAGCTCGGGGAACTGATAGGCAAGCTGCATCGCGATCCCACCGCCGAGCGAGTGTCCGACGAGCGTCGCCCGCTCATGACCGAGCGCGACCAGCAGGTCGCGCAGCCCCGCAGCGAGCGCCCCGATCGAGTAGTCACCGTTGCCCGGCGCGGACGCGCCGTGTCCGGGCAGGTCGGGCGCCACCACCGTGTACCGGCGCGCCAGCGGCTCGATCACCTCCCGCCAGTTCTCATAGCCGCCCCCCATCCCGTGGACGAGCAACAGCACCGGGCCAGCGCCGACCTCTGCGTAGGTCACAGGCCGGCCGTGCAGCCTGGCGGTCCTGGGTTCCATCGGGTTCACCGCGACCCGTCTTGCACCGCTCACCGTCATGGCAACATCGATCCCAGCCACACCAGACCACGTTGCCAGCGCCGACGGCGCGGCGCATCCGGCGATCTCCCAAACGCCAAGCGCAAAAACTACTGATGCGGCAGAGCCGAGGGCGGCGCAGCAACGACGAGCATGCCCGGCACCGCCGCACACTCAGCCGGGGGACCCGAACGCTGCTCGCTTTTACGGACTCGTGAGCGGGGAGATCCCGATGCGCGACGGGAAGGGGACACCGTAGCGTGATGGTCACCTGCGAGGACAGGAGCCCTGATGAGTGCGCAGCGTATGAGCAACGCCGACGCGGCCTGGCTGCACATGGACCGGCCGACGAACCTAATGGTCGTCAACGCGCTGTTGTGGTTCGAGGAGGCAGTCGACGTCGAGCGCGTCCGAGAGATTCTGCGATCGCGCCTGGTCGAGCCGTTCCCACGCTTCCGGCAGCTGGTCACCGAACCGCGCCTGGGGGTCGGGGTCCCTTCGTGGGAGGATGATTCGAGGTTCGACCTCGCGCGTCATGTCCACCACCTCGCGGTTCCCGCGCCGGGTGACAAGCGCGCGCTCGAGGAGCTCATCAGCGACCTGATCGGGAGTCCCCTGGATCGCAGCAAGCCACTGTGGGATATGTACCTGATCGACGGGTTCGGCGGAGGGATGGCGCTGCTAGCGCGGACCCATCACTGCATCGCCGACGGGATCGCGCTCTCGCGCGTGCTGCTGTCGCTAACCGACACGCACCCGGACGCCGGAATCGCGCCGACGCGCGAGGGCGCGGCGCGCGGGCTGCTCGGCGCGATTGCCGCGCCGGTCAAGACCGGCGCGCAGCTTGCCCAGGCGGGCGTCCACGGGGGCATCGAGATCCTCACGCACCCGACCTCCGAGCTGCCTGCACTCGCGTCGCGCGGGACGGCCGACGCGGCAACGCTCGGGAAGCTGCTGCTGACCCGCTCCGACGCGAAGACCGTGCTGAGCGCCAAGCTGAGCGTCTCGCGTCGCGTCACCTGGTCTGATCGGATGCCGCTTGAAGGCATCAAGGCGATCGGCCACGCGACCGGGACTACAGTCAACGACGTCCTGACCGCGGCAATGACCGGCGCCTTGCGCGGCTACCTGCTCGGCCGCGACAGCCTTGTCGATGAGATCCGCACGATGGTCCCCTACAACCTCCGCGCGGCCGACGAGCCACTCCCGCGCGAGCTGGGCAACCGCTTCGGGCTCGTGTACCTCACGCTCCCGATCGGGATCGCCGATCCAGCCGACCGCCTTGCCGAGGTGCATCGCCGAATGGACGCGATCAAACACTCCCCCGAAGGCGGCCTCTCCTACGCGATCCTCGAGGCGGTTGGGGCAACCCCACACCAGATCGAACAGAACCTGCTCGACGTGTTCGCGCAGAAGACCAGCGCCGTACTGACCAACGTCGCGGGCCCGCGTGAGCCGGTGTATTTCGCCGGCGGCAAGATCGCCGGCGTGGTCCCGTGGGTGCCGGCCGCGGGAACGATCGGGATGGGCATCAGCATCTTCAGCTATAACGGCGGTGTGACCGTGGGCCTGCAGGTCGACCCCGGGCTGATCCCCGACCCGGAGACGATCATCGCCGACTACGAACGTGAGGTCGAGACACTCCGTAAGCTCGCCGCCCGAGCGGGTCGCCGCCTCGCCGTCATCGACGGTTAGGCCGAAAGGAGCGGCGGGTTCTGCCCCGTCTGTGGGGAGCTAGTCAACTCCCCGCCACACTCTTATCCTTCCACTAAACCCTGCGGCGGCGAGGGTTCCCCGGTTCCGGCTGAACGCAACGCTAAACACGGGGCCCGTGCCACCCATGAGCGTCGCGAGCGACTTCTCGCCCGGCAGACTCCACAGCTGGACCGTCCCGTTCTCGCTGCCTGTCGCGAGAATCCGGCCGTCGGGAGCGAACACGACGCTGTTGACAGGGCCACTGTTGCCGATGTGCAGGGTTCGGCTCAGGCGGCGGGTTCGGGTGTTCCAGAGACCGACCGTTCCGTTGTCGCCGTTTCCGGCCGCGAGAGTCCGACCGTTGGGGCTATAGGCGACGCTATTGACGAGGTGATGAGTCTGCAGTGGCAGGCCGAGCGCGCGGCGGCTTTGTACGTCTCACAACACGACCGTTCCACCGATGTCGCCAGTCGCGAGGCTGCGTCCATCCGGGCTGAACGCCAGGGAAGCGATAGCGCCGGCGTGATTGTTCAGCTCTCCCAGCAAGCTGTGGCTGTTCACGTCCCACAACTGGACGGTCCCATCGGCGCTCGCGGCCGCGAGGGTTCGCCCGTTCGGACTAAACGCGACGCTATAGACCGAGCCCGCGTGTGCTTCTAACGGCAAGGTGAGCTGCCGGTGGGTATGAGCATCCCAGAGCAGAACCACGCCGCCCCGACTCGCAGCGGCGACCGTACGCCCGTCGGGGCTGAACGCGACGCTGTCGACGATGTGCGCGAGCCCGCGGAGCGTCCCGGCCAGGCTGTGACGGTGAAGGTCCACAACTGCACCGTCCCGTCTTCGGTGGCCGTGGCGAGGATGCGCCCGTTGGGGCTAAATGCCACGCTACTCACCGGGCCGGCGTGGCCGTCCAGTGGGTTCCCAGCCCCGACCTGGAGGGCGGGGGTCAACGGCCGTTCCGCCAAGGCAACGCCAGCGGTGAGGAACACGATCACCGCCCCGAGTATCAGCGCTAGCTTGAGCCTAACCATCGATTGCCCAGGTGACGCCCGCTCGCGACAGATGCCGATCGTGTTCCCGCGCCGCCATCAGCGTCAATCGCCACGACAGCGGAGGCGACCGGCATCAATCGGTCAGCGTGGCCAGATAGGTGCTCGTCTCGGCTTCGTGCAGGCCCCCGTGCTGGCCGCGAAACCGCTGCTCGTGGGCCGCCGCCGAGCGAAGCCAGGCCTGGCGGCCCGTGACCGGCAGCACCGCCACATCACCCAAACGAGCCTCCAGCCGGGGGCCGATCCGCTCAAACAGCTCGCGCGCGGGCCGTACCTCGGCGCGGCCGTCAAGCCTTGCCGACAGCTCGTCGATGACCGTGGCGACATGCTCGGCGTGCACGTGCAAGAAGACATCGCGCGAGGATCCCGCCGGCCGCGGCTGTGACAGCAGCCTCGGCAAATCGGGCCAGAGCTCGTCGAGGTAGTCGACACGGTCGGGCCCAACGTCGACCTGGCCATGGTCGGCCGTGAGCAGCACCGTCACCGAGCGCAGAGCCGTTATGGCATCCCACACCTCGTCGAGCGAGCGTTTGCACGCAGCCGCGAACTCCGGCGAAGCGGGGCCATGGTCGTGTCCCGCCCGGTCGACCAGATCCCAGTACAGAAGCGCGTAGCGATGATCGCTTCTTGGTGCCGCGAACGCCTCTCCGAGCGCACGCACGCCCTCGCGCAACCGCCGAAAGCCAATGACCTGCGCGCCTCGAGTCGCGACCGCGCTGAACGAGCCCCCCAGCCGGGAGGGCTGCGCCACGATGCACGGAACCGCCAGCGACTCATAGATCGTCGGGCCGGGCGCCAGCACGGACGGCTCCAGCCGACCGACCAGCGTGCCTTCCTCCTCCTCAACGCCGGTCGAGTTGAAGCGAAGCGGGCAGATGATCTCGCCCAGCGCCGGCTCGAGAATGTTCCATTCGTAGAGTCCGTGCTCGTGCACAGGCATGCCGAAATGCACCGAGGGCACGTGCGCGGTCGTCGTGGACGGGAACTGGGAGGTCAACGGCGTCACGTCCAGCCGCTGGATCAACGGGTGATCACGGTGGCGTTCCAGGAACTCCAGCCCGAATGCATCCAGCAGGATCAGGACCACCCGCTGGCCGGCGTCGACGCGCCGTCGGACTTCGGTCGGGATGTCGGCGAAGCTCTTCACCACGGACATTCTCGCCCTTCGCAAGCCCGGGGCCGTCGTTTGATCCGTAGTCTTCCTCATCGAAAGAGTGAGAAACCCGCTTACGCGTCCTCGGCCGGCGTCGTAGTTTGAGGGCGTGGTCGACAACGAGGGTGGAGTTTCCGGTGGATTCGGTGTCGCGGTTTCTGCGGTGTGCTATGTGTGGCGACCGTATCGGGGTATATGAGCCGATTTGGCTGGAGCGCCCGGACGGCAGTCTTCACCGCTCCTCCTATCTCAATCTCGGTGAACACCTCGGGCACGAGGAAGTGCGGCTCTGGCACTCTGACTGCCTCATCCCGGCGCCAATCCCTCGACCCTGCGAATAGCGAGGTCTTCCCGGGCCGACGGGCGGGCGTCGGTGGGCGACGGCGGTCTTGCTGCCCCGGAGGAAGCCCGGGGCGCGACCGAGCGGCGACGTCGGCACGTCGGCACGTCGGGCGCTGGCGTCGATGCTGGGCTCGGTAGTTTTCCGCATGATTGTCGAGGCCCGCCGCACCTGAGCGTCGCGTTTCCCGGGAGGTTGCGCAGAGCGCGAGAGCCTAGTTTGAGGGCATGACCGCGGCCCACCATTTGGCGCAAGCTCCCAGCGGTTCGGCGTGCTCGCCGATGGATTCGCGAATCCGGGTTGTGCTGGCCGATGACCATCGGGTGAGGCGTCGTAGCCTGAGGTTGCTGTTGGAGAGTGAGAACGACGTTCAGGTCGTCGCCGAGGCGGGCGACCTGTTCTCGACCATCCGACACGTCAAGGGGAGCGTGCCGCATGTACTCCTGCTCGACCTGCAGGTGCCGGGCGGGTCGAGTATTGAGGCTATCCGCCGCCTCCGGGCCGAGGTGCCCGAGACCGAGATCGTGGTGCTCACGACGGAGGAGAGTCCAGTGTTCGCCCAGCAGGCGCTCGACGCTGGAGCGGTCGGTTACGTCCTAAAGGACAACCTGGACGGCGAGCTTCCGCGAGCGATTCGTCACGCGGCCGGCGGACAGGAGTTCGTCAGTCCACGGGTGGCCGCGCGTCAAGACGCGCTGCGGCGAGCCGTCGAAGTCGATGGTCTGAGCGCGAGAGAGACCGAGGTTCTTCGACTGATCGCGCTCGGTCTGACCAGCGGCGAGATCTCCGAGAAGCTTCACCTCTCAAGGCGCACCGTCGACTCCCATCGCAGGCGGATTCACCGCAAGCTCGGGCTCGGCAAGCGCTCCGAGCTCGTCCGCTACGCGATGACCCGCAATCTGATCGGCGACCGTAATGGAGGCCAGTAGGGCGGTCGCCCGGCTACGCACGTTCGCGTTCGATCGCCCTCGCCGCGACGTGGGCGAGCCGGACCGCCGCGTGCTCGTCGGCTTCGGTGAACTCGGCGCCTCCCTCCTTGTCGGCGACGTAAAGGTTTCCGATGGGCTCACCGTCGATCATGATCGGAACGCCGAGGAAGCTGCGCATCGGCGGATGCCCCGGCGGAAAGCCATAGCTGTCGGGATGCTGGGCAATCTCGGCCAGCCGCAACGGTCGAGGATCCGCTATCAGCACGCCCAGTACACCGCGCCCTCGCGGGAGTCGCCCGATCGCTCGCTCGGTGGCCGCGTCCACCCCGAGAGCCAGGAAGCGTTCGAGTTCGGCCCGGTCCTCATCGAGCACACCCAGCGCCGCATAGCGCGCGCACGTAATCGCGCGCGCTTCCTGCAACACGAGTCGAAGCGCCCTCTCAGAATCCGACTCCGACTCGAGCGCAAGCTCGAGATTCAGAAGCCGACGGAGCTTTTCGTCATCCGGCCGGTCGCGCATCGTCGGGCGGCGAGACTACCCGAGGTCCACGCGCACAACCGGATCCGGTATCGGTAGAAAATACGCAATCCGCAGGCCTAGGGCCGGACCCACCCGCACACGCGTCCGGCCGAAATCGGGCGACCCGCGCGCGCTAGGTCTGCGGGTTGGTGTAGCTGGCCAGTGCGCGTCGCCCGCTAGCTGTGGCGGCCGCTGCCAGCCGGTTCCGAATTGCGGTCGACGCGCGGTCGAAACCGCGCTCGTCGCGGTTCAACTGCCAGAGCGAGTTTGCCAGCACGCCGGCGGCGTCAAGCTCGAACGCCAGCTGCTCGGGCTCGACGTCGGAGCGGAGCTGTCCCCGCTTCTGGGAGGCTCTGACGTGAGCCACGATCGCGTCCGTCCAGCGGCGTTTTTGCTTGGCGATCTCGTCGCGAAGGGGGCCGGGTCGGCCGTCGTACTCGTGGTGGGCGTTGGAGAAGAAGCAGCCGCCGCTGAATACGCCTTTGCGGAAGTAGGCGAGCCACGAGTCCATGAGCGCCGCGAGCCTCACGATGCCGGGCTCGAAGTCAGCGACTGGGAGCCAGACCTCCTCCTCGAAGATCTCGCTTGCCATCTCGATCGCCTCGAGCTGTAGCTCCTGCTTGGAACCGAAGTGCGCGAACAGGCCGCTTTTCGAGACGCCTAGTTCGGTCGCCAGGCCTCCGATCGAGAGCCCTTCGAGGCCTTCGGCTGAAGCGATGTCGACAGCTTTGGCCAGGATCGCCCGGCGGGTCCGGTCGCCCCGAACGCGCCGGCCATCGGCTCGGTCTGCCGTTTCCACCGAAGCGGTCGGGCGAGCAATCTTCGGTGTCACGGGCCTTGACGCTAGCACGAACGTTCGTGTACAAATACAAATAGCACGATCGTTCGATCAGTTAGAGAGGCCCGCTGGCCCGGTTCGCGCCGACCCTGTCCCGGAGTCCGGGAGCACTTATGACTCAGTCCGCCCGCCTGCTTTCCCTGGCCGCCGGTGCAGCCTTCCTGGCCCTGCTCGACGTAACCGTGGTGAACCTCGCGGTTCCGGCGCTCGCCCGCGAGTACCCCGGTACGAGCGTCTCGAGCCTCTCGTGGGTGATCACCGCTTACGCGACACTGTTCGCCGCGCTGCTCGCTCCGGCGGGTCGTCTTGCCGACGTGGTCGGGCGGCGAACCTTGTTCCGCGCGGGCGTCGGCGGGTTCGCGTTGATGTCCGCGGCCTGTGCCACGGCGCCGAGCGTGCCCGTGCTGCTCGCGGCGCGCGCGCTCCAGGGCGCAGCAGCCGCGGCCATGATTCCGGCGTCGCTCGCGATCGTGCTGACGGACACCCCGGTAGAGAGGCGGATGGCCTCGATCGGGATGTGGAGCGCGGCGGGCGCCTTCGCCGCTGCGGTCGGCCCAGGCGTCGGCGGCGTTCTGGTGCACGCGTTCGGCTGGCGGTCGTTGTTCGTGATCAACGTTCCGACGGGCGTCGCCCTGGCAGCCTTCGCTCGAATAGTTCCGCAGACGCCACGCCGCGACGCGCGCCTGCCCGACGCGCTGGGGACGGTGCTGCTCGCGGTCGGGGTAGGGCTCACAGCGCTTGGCCTTTCGCAAGGCGCCCGCTGGGGTTTCGGTGACGCGCGCACGCTTGCCGCCTTGGTCGGTGGCGTGACGGCCGCGGTCGCGGCGCTACAGCGGTCGCGGCGCGTACCGGTTCCGGCGATCGAGACGAGGCTGTGGCGGCATCGCACGTTCGCATTCGCGAATGCCACGTCGCTGCTCTACGGCACCAGCCTGTACGCGTGGATGTTGCTCGGTGTCTTGGTCCTCACTCAGCTCTGGCACTACTCCGAGCTCCAGGCTGGACTCGCGATGACCCCAGGAGCGATCGCCGCCAGCATCTCCGCGGTGCTTGGCGGGCGTGTTCGGGGTCGGACCGGCCCGCGGGCGATCACCGTCGCCGGCACACTGACGATGGCCGCCTGCGGCCTCGTGCTCGCGACCACGCTGCCAACCCATCCGGACTTCCTCGGCTACTGGCTACCGATTGGTCTCGTGTTGGGAACTGGGATGGGCTTGGTGACCACTGGGACCTCGACCGCCGCCGCGCTGTCGCTACCAGCCTCCTCGTTCGCCGCCGGGACCGGGCTCAACCAGACCGCCAGACAAGTCGGAGGAGCGCTGGGGATCGCGACGCTGGCGACACTGATCCAAGCGAGCCCGTCAGGCGGCGCAGCGACGTTCGAGCACGTCTACCTGTTCTGCGCGCTGGTCATCCTGTGCGGCGCGTTTGTCGCGCTCGGCCTTACGCTCCGCCCCGTCGCCGCAGCAGCCGTGACCGAGAGGACCGACCCCTATCTGGCTGGCCCGCCTGCGCTCGATCATTCGCCATGGAGCCGGTTTGTCGTCGTCGGCGACAGCATGGCCGAGGGTATCGGCGACCCGATGCCCGGTTACGAATCGCTCGGTTGGGCGGATCGTGTGGCGAGGGCGCTGGAAACCGACTACCTCAACCTCGGGAGACGCAATCTGCTCGCGGCCGAGGTCAGGGAGAGCCAGCTCGAGCGCGCGCTGGCGTTCGCTCCGGACCTCGCGGCAGTGCTGTGCGGGGGAAACGATCTGATGCAGCCTGATCACGACCCGGTCGCGGTCGAACACCACATCGACGCGATCGTGGCAGCACTGCGAGCTGCCGGCAGCGACGTGATCATGTTCGCTCCGTTCGACATGAGCCGGTCCGAGCTGCTGCCCGCCGACCGCAGACCAAAATGGCGGTCACTGATCGAGCGAATGAGCGCACTGACCGAAGGGGTCGCCCGCCGCCACGGCGCCGTGCTCGTCGATTTCCGCTCGCACCCCGCCGGGCCCGAGCCAACCATCTACTCCAGCGACCGGATCCATCTCAACGCGCGCGGGCAGGCCATCTGCGCCGTCCAAACACTCCGGGCGCTTGAGCAGTTCGTCAGCGCACGGAAGCTCAGGGCGGCATGACCGGAGCGTCGCATGCGTCACCGGGATCGAACATCTCGTCCGAGGTCGATCCTCGCCGTATGACGCTCCGCGATGGTCGCGTCGTCGACGTGCGCCCACTCCGTCGAACCGATCGCCAGGGGCTGGCCGAGATCGCGGCGACCGTCACCGACGACTGGCAAGGACACGGGCTCGGCACGGCACTCCTCACGCAACTCGCCGCGCGCGCCCGCGAGGAGGGCTACTCGGCGTTTCGCGCCAGCGTCCTCGCGTCAAACCGACGCTCGATCGCAATGCTCCTCGCCGCCGGCTTCGCGCCGCTCCCAAGTGGTGGCGGCCTGCGCGAATACGAACTCGCGCTCCGATGCGTTGGCGTTTGATGGTCGGTAGATGCGATTTTCGTTGGGGTGTGATGGTCTGCCTGGGGATCTGCCAAGGTCTGCGCCGTGCGGATCGCCGACGGGCAGATAGCGAGGCGCTGCCGGCGGACGGCATTTGTGCCGGCGGTGCTCACCTGGGTGATCGTGTCGTGCGCGATTGGGGGCTGCGGGGGTCATGGCCACGCCACATCCAAGCAACCGACGACCTCGTCGCCAGCACCTTCCTCCACAACATCCAGCCCCGCGCTGACCTCGCCGCCGGCCCCTGTAGCCGGCGTCCAGACGCTCTACGGCTGGGGCCGGGGCTCACCCCGCGTCCCGGGCAAGCTGGTCCCGCGGGCGGTCAACGGCGCCGCCGGCGGGCTGAGGGGGCGGGGGGTGCCGACCGCGATCCCGGGTGTTGTCGGCCGGATCGTGCAGATCACCACCTCTAACACTGACAGTTACGCCTTGACTTCCAGCGGTGCGGTCTGGGCGTGGGGGGAGGGCCTGGCGGGTGAGCTTGGCGATGGCAGCCGCAGTCCGTTTGCGGCGACGGCCGTCAGGGTGAGATTCCCATCAGGGGTTCGGATCGCAGCGCTGCCCGACCCGGTGCCCTACGAGGGCGGTATGGCGATTGACACGACCGGGCGCGTCTGGGCGTGGGGCGACAACACGGCGCAGCAGTTCTGCCGGCGTCGTCCCCGCTACCCGGCGCTGCCGATCAGGGTGCCACTCGCGCACGTCACGCTTGCCGCCGGTGCGCTGTTTCACACGATCTACGACGCGGGCGGGAAGGTCTACAGCTGCGGCCTGGGCAACCTGGGCCAGCTGGGCGACGGCGCCCGAAACCATCGCGGTAGGCCGACGCCGGCGGTTGGCCTACCGGCCGGCCGGATTGTCGCGCTCACGAGCTCCTGGGGTGACGCTGGGGCGCTGATGGCCGACGGGGCCTACTACGACTGGGGCTACAACCGCGCGGGGCAGGTCGGCGACGGCAGCACGCGCCTGGCCGACGTCCCCGTTCATGTCTCGCTGCCGGGCCGCGTTCTCGAGGTTTCCCAGGGCGGCTGCCTGCCCGACAACGGTCAGACGATGGCGCTGCTCGCTGACGGCTCGCTGTGGGAGTGGGGCAACAATCGCTTCGGGCAACTCGGAGACGACAGCACCCGCAACGCGCTCACACCGCTGCGCTTGCCCGAGCCGCCAGGGGTGCGGTTCGTCAAGGTCGACTCCGGCGGCGCGACCAGCTACGCGATCGACAGCACCGGCCGGCTGTGGTCCTGGGGACGCGACAACGTCGGGCAGCTCGGTAGCCGCCTGCGCGGGCCCGTGCAGCTGACGCCGGTGCGGGACGCCGTGACCCTCACCCAGGTGTCGTCCACCGCGTACGAGGTCGCCGGCTTCTACGACCCGCAAGGCTGAGCGACCACCCAGCCGCCTGCCGTGGTCAGGCGAGCGCAGGCGACTCTCCGGGGCCCGAACTCGCAGGCGGCTCATCGCGGTGGCATCTATGAGCCCGCCGCGTCCTGGGTCCGCGGTCCCCAACGGGCACGATGGTGTGGCGCCTGGACGCTTTCCATCGGCGGCCTGCGGTGCGGCGGGTGCGTCTCGTACCAGCGGGCGTAGCGCCGGGCCAACGGCACGGCGGTGATTCCGTGGGCGAACACCGACAGGCCGATGGTCAGGTACGTGGCGCGCAGGATGGTGTCAACCCCGGCCAGGTGGGCTCGCTGGACGGTGATCACCGCGAACACGATCGACGCCAGACCCCGCGGGCCAAACCAGCCGAGGAACCCAATGGTCGGCCATTTGGCGGCGCTGCCGAGCATCGCGATCGCGACCGGCAGCATGCGTACGACGGTGAGACTCAGCCCCGCGTAGAGCGCGATCTGCCAGCTCACGTGCTTCAGGGTCGGCCCCAGAAGGACGGCGCCGAACAGCAGCAACGTCACGCCCCCGAGCAGCGCCCCGAGCTCCTCGTTCAGGCGTGAGGCCTCTTCGGACTCCTCGTGGACGAGACCACCGAAGATGGCCCCAGCGATGAAGGCGGCAATGAACCCCGAGCCACCGAGCGCGGCCGCGAACCCGTAGGCCAGGGCCGCGCCGGCGATCGGGATGACCTGGAGCCACGATCCGCTGATCAGGTCCCGGCGGTGGCCGATCGCGACGACCGCGGCGGCCGCCAGGCCAGCCACCAAGCCACCGAGGATCCCGTAGCCGATTTCTTCGGCCACGATGGTGATTGCATGATGGCTTGTGGTCGCGTTGGCCTCAACGTCCGCGGCCGCCAATGCGATCAAAAGCAGCGGCACGCAGATCCCGTCATTGAGTCCGCTCTCGACGTTGAGCCCCTGCCGAATCCGTGACGGGAGTCGCGGCTCGGTCACCACGGCTTGCCCGAGGGCGGCGTCGGTGGGCGCCAGCAACACGGCCAGCACGACCGCCTCCCAGGCGTTCAGGTGCGCGAACTCGACCGCGGCCAGCAGCGCGCCGCCCGCGATCGTGAGTGGCAGCCCGATGGCGAGCAGTCGCAGCGGCACCGCATACTCCTGTCTGAGCACGTGGAGCTTGATCCGCGAGGCGTCCGCGAACAGCACGACGGCGAGCGTTGCCTCGGCGAGCGTGCGGACCGTCCCGCTTGTGGGGGACACCGTCACCTCGTCGAACACGAACGGTCCGACCAGCAGCCCGATCAGCACGAAGGCCATGGCCGGCGTGAAGGGCGTATCGGTCAGTCGGCGTGATATCCCGGCCACGGCGAGCAGGGCCGCGGCGACTATCGCGAGGTCCCATTTCACTTCCGATCCTTGCTCGCCATGGTTACCGACGACCGGTGTACAGAGCGGCCAGACCGGGGCCATCATCCGATCCGGATGACGCATCCTTCGCGATGCGGGACGGGAGCGGTTCTTCGGTTAGGCCGGGCGGGTCGAGGCTCGGGACGGCGCACCCGGCCTAGGTCAAGGCCTGGCGTCAGCGCAACGCTTCGCCCGCGCCGGCGTCTCGATCGTCTGGGCCGCCGCGCTCAGTCGGAGGAACGTCCCCGCGCCGGAAAACCGTTGTTGCCGCCTTGACACCCAAGCGGCCCGGCGCCAGGACGACATCCCACATCTGGTTGACGACGCTGCCGCCCGGGAGATCCTCTGCCATCGCTTCGACAATCTGGTCGGAGGTTTCGAGGATGTCCGATCCGGCATCGACAACGCCCCCCGCCATGTCGCCCGCGACGGAGACCGAGGCCGACGCGATCTCGATCGTCATCGCGGGCGCCAGCCGTCCGAGGGTTTCGCGGACCGTCTCCTCGGCGTGAGCGCGGGCCTCCTCGAGGTCTTCGAGACTCTCCTCAGGACCGGCCCGGAACACCCGCCACCATCTCCAGCCCGTGACATGCCCCGCGCGAACCATGAGGGCAAGCGTGACAGCAGCGCCGAGCGCGAGCCAAGCGACACAGAGAATGAGGCCCGCCACCCACACAGAGACATCCGCGGCCCTGAGCGCACCGAACGCGGCGACGTTCGCGAAGGCGAAAGCGGTCAGGAACGCGAGCGCGGCGATGAGGGCGCCGGCTATGTCGCGTGACGTCCGCCGGACCTCGGGCAGATTGCGAGACGCCGCGAGCTGCGACTCCAGGAAGACGAGAATGCTGACGTTGCGGCCGAGCTGAACCAACAGCTCCGTAATCGACGGAGCCTCGGGTTCCGTCGCTTCCTCGTCCTCAGCCGAGGAACGCTCAACGTCATGGGCCGTCTCGGCCACGACCTCCCTCCACAACGTCACACTTCTCGAGGTCGCACTGCGTAGCTCACTCTACCACCGGGCCTACGGTGCGGGTTGGGTTGTCGGCCGTTCCTGTGCGGGCGATAATCGAATGCGGTGGCCATGATCGGTGCTTCTGTGGGGATCTCGACCGAGGAGTTGCAGCTTGCGCTTCGCAACTCGGGGATGCCGTTGGAGGCGCTGCGTTGGCCGCTCACGCCGCTTGGGTTGCACTACCTCCTCAGCCACTACGACATTCCCACGGTCGAGGTCGACTCGTGGCAGCTTGAGCTGGTTGGACGAGTCGCCTGCCCGACCGCGCTTTCGCTCCGGGAGCTGAAGCAGCGCGAAACGGTCACGGTACCGGTGACGATGGAGTGCGCGGGCAACGGCCGCGCGGGTATGACGCCGCGGCCAATGTCGCAGCCGTGGCTCACCGAAGCGATCGGGACCGCGGCTTGGACGGGTACGCCACTTGCCTCTTTGCTGCGCGAGGCCGGACTGAGCGAGGAGGCGGTCGAGATTTTGTTCAGCGGGCTCGACTGCGGGGTCGAGGGCGGGATCACCCAGACCTATGAGCGCAGCCTGCCGATTTCAGATGCACTTGAGGCTGGCGCGATTCTCGCGTGGGCGATCGGGGGCGTCGCGCTCCCACCTCAGCATGGCTTTCCACTACGACTCGTCGTTCCCGGTTGGTACGGGATGACGAACGTGAAGTGGCTGCGACGGATCACGGTTCTTGACGCTGCGTTCGACGGCTATCAGCAGGCGCAGGGCTACCGGATCCGCCAGAACGCGGATGAGCCGGGTGAGCCGGTCACGCGGATCGCGCCTCGCGCGCTGATGGTGCCGCCGGGCATTCCTGACTTCATGACCCGCCGCCGGTTCGTGGCGCCGGGCACGCACACGCTGGAGGGACGCGCCTGGTCGGGCTGGGGAGAGGTGACCCGCGTTGCGGTGAGCGTAACCGGTGGGGAGAGGTGGGACGACGCGGAGCTCAGTGGCGCGGTCGGGCGGCACGCCTGGCGTGGCTGGTCTTACTCGTGGGCGAGCGCCGAGCCGGGCGATTATCAGCTTGCCTGCCGCGCCTGGGACAGCGTCGGCAACAGCCAGCCGCTTGAGCCGGAATGGAACCTCGGCGGTTACGCGAACAACGCCGTCCAGCGCATCGCAGTCACGGTCAAGCCAGACTGACGTGCAACTCGATACCGATTACTTGGTTGTGGGAGCAGGCTTGAGCGGCCTGGCGTTCACCGATGCGCTAGTGGCGGAGGCAGACGCTGAGGTGACCGTGATCGACCGCGGAGAAGTCGTGGGAGGGCATTGGCCGCACGCGTATCCGTTCGTTCGTCTGCACACCCCGTCGGCGTACTACGGCGTGAACTCGTTGGCGCTGGGTGAGGACCGGATCGATCAGATCGGAGAGAACGCGGGGTACTACGAAAGGGCGACCGGAAACGAGGTGTGTGAGTACTTGGCCGAGGCGGCCGACAGGCTCGGGCAGACAGGACAGGTCAGACTGCTCACCCACCACGAGCACCTTGGTCGCGGAAGTAACAGGGAACAAGCCAGAGATCTGACCACCGGAGAGGTCCACGACGTCACAGTACGTCGCAAGGTGGTCGACGCTCGCTATCTGGAGGCGTCTGTCCCGGCAACTCACGTTACTCCGTTCGAAGCGGCACCGGGCGCCCGAGTGATACCCGTCAACGATCTGCCCGCGGTCGCCGAGTCGGGCGGCTCCTACGCCATCTTGGGGTCCGGAAAGACGGCCGCGGACGCGTGCGTCTGGCTGCTGGACAGCGGCGCCGCCCAGCCGGAACGGATTCGCTGGATTCGGCCCCGCGACGCGTGGTTCCATGACCGGGGGCAGTTCCAGCCGCTGGAGCAGGTGGGCGCGATCATGCAGGGAATTTCCGTCGACGCCGAGGCCCTCGCCGGGGCCGCGACTCTAGACGACCTGCTCGAACGGCTCCAGGCCACCGGGCGACTCGTGCGCGTCGACCCGTCGTGCCCGGCAACGATGTACCGCGGCACGATGCTCAGCGCGCGCGAGTTGGCTGTGCTGCGCCAGATCACCGATGTGGTCAGACTAGGTCGAGTGCGGCGGATCGAGACCGACCGGATCGTCCTCGAATACGGCACCACCGAGACGGGCTCAGACGTGCTACACGTCGACTGCACCGCTCTCGGCCTGAACAACGCGCCCGCCACACCTATCTTCCAGCAGGGCCGGATCGTGCTTCAGCAGGTGCGGCACCTCTCGCCGTCTTTCAACGCGGCGCTCATCGGCTTCGTCGAGGCGCACCGCGACGAGGACGCCGACAAGAACCGACTCTGCCCACCCAACCCTTACGCAAGCAGCATCGCGGACTACCCGCGGATGATGAGCCGCACCTGGCGCACGGAGGGGCGGTGGGTGAGCGAGCCCGACCTCTTCGCGTGGGTCGCGGAGAGCCGGCTCAACCTACTGCGTGCGCTGCCCGACCACGCCTCTGAGCCGTCGGTGCAGGACGCGGTCAAGCGATATTTCGAGCACGTCGGCGGCGCGATCGAGCGGGTCAAGGGTTTCGACGGAGCGAACTAACCTGCCGGAGATGACCACCGAGAAGCCCACGGGCGAGTCGCGCCCGATCACGGCGACCCGGGTCCACCCGTTGTCGATGAAGTGTTGCGGGAACTCGATCGCGTCGGGATGGGCGGCGAGATGCTCGCGATACTCCTCCCACACGTCGGATGACCGCCGCTGTAATGCCTCAAGTACCGAAGCCTCTCGCTCGTGTGCGTTTCTTATTCTCACCGCTGCTACCAACGCTCAAAGGCCGCCAGAGGGAACCGTCCGGAACTCCTACGCTTCAGTGACCGCTAGCAGCGGCCAGCTCTCTGGGGTGCTGGCCAGCTTGTGCGAGCCTCGGTCGGTAAAGGTGATCCCGGATCCGACCACGAGGTCTTTGACCGTCCGGGAGACGAGGATCTCGTCGGGCTGCGCGAGGGCCGCGACCTCACCGGCGATCTGAATGGACGCGCCGCGCACGCGCTCCCCGATCAGCTCGACCTCGCCTGTGTGAATTCCGGCGCGTAGTTCGGCTCCCTGGGCGGCAGCATCGGTCAGGAGCGCGTCCGCGCACCGGATCGCCAGGGCCGGAGCGTCGAACGTGGCGAGCAGTCCATCCGTGGTGTGTTCGCGCAGGCGCCCGCGGTGGGCGTGTACCTGGTCACGATTCCCTCGTCGAGGGTCCCATCGATCCGGAGGATCGTGGTCAGGACGGTGGCCGGCTGAGGCGTGGGCGAGCCGGCTTTGAGAAACGCATCGATCTCGGCGAGCATCGTCTCGAGCTCCTCGCCTTCGGCGAACCGCAGTACGTGGTCGCCCGGCTGTTCGAAATAGCGGGCGCCGGGGATGTGCTCGGCGATGTAGCGCCCACAGAACGGGGGGTTGATCTGGTCCCCTGACCGGTGGATCACCAGCGTCGGCGCATGGATCGCGGGCAGGATGGCGCGCACGTCGATCTCGCGGATCATCCGGACCATGCGCAGAAAGGCGCTCGGGCTGATCGCCATGCGTTCAAAACGGCCCAAGGCGCGACGGGCCTCGGGTGATTCTGAGCGGCTGGGGAGGAACCAGTCGATCGTCGCGCCCTCGCCCCAGCGGTGCGTCGCGATCTCCTCCATCGCTGCGAAGACCTGCTCGGGCCCGGGGCCGACCGGGTAGTCGGGCGCAGGAAACCATCGGGAAAAGGCCGATCCGAGGATCAGCGCGCTCACCTTCTCGGGGTAGGTGGCGGCGAACAGGATCGCCATCGGTGCGCCCTCTGAGTACCCGAACACCACCGCCCGTTCTGAGTTGGCGGCGTTCATCACTGCGTGGACGTCCTCCATGCGCTCCTCGAGCGTGGAGTCGCCGGGCGCGCGGTCAGAGAGGCCGGTGTCTCGCTTGTCAAACAGGATCAGCCCCCCGAGCCCGGCGAGCCGGCGGTAGAACTGCACCGTTCCCGGGTCCTCCCACGCCAGCTCGACGTGGCTCATCAATCCGGGCACGAACAGGATGTCCCGGGCGCGAGATCAACATGCTCGTGATGACCGGCGGGCAGGAGCGATCCAACGCGGAATACGGTGAGCTGCTTCGAGCGGCCCGGCTAACCCTGGGAAGCGTCCAGCCGGTCGCCTTCCCCTATGGCGTGATCGAAGGCGTCGCTGCATGAGTCGACGGGTTCTCCGTCGGTACTCTGAGGCGGCGCCTGTCCGACTTTGAGCCACTCCAGCGCCGGGTTCCTGTAGTTGTTTCGGTCGTGATGATCTACGTGGCCGCCGGTCTGGTCATCGCGACGCTGGTTGCGATGGCGTCCGGCGCGGTCGATCCGCTGATCGCGCTCCTGGTTGCGCTGATCCTCGCAGGGATTCTCGGGATCGCTCCGGCGGATCAGCTTGCGGCCGGTCTCAGCAACGCCGGGGTCATCACGGTCGCGGCGATGCTCGTGATCGCGAAGGGCATCGTGCAGACAGGGGTCGTCTCGAGGGCGACCTGGGCGGTGCTGGCGTCGACCCGCACCGCGCAGCAGGTCTTCCGCCGGCTCGCGGTTCCCATTGGTGTCGCGTCGGCGCTGATCAATACGACCCCGCTGGTGGCGCTCCTGATCCCCGCTACGCGACAGCTTGAGCAGACCAAGCGCATCCCCGCCCGCGAGGTGTTGCTGCCGATCGCCCACGTGACCACCTTGGCGGGGTCGGTGACGCTGATCGGGACGAGCTCGAACCTGGTGATCGCCGGCATTGCCGGCGAGCACGGTGTGGATATGGGGATGCTGTCGTTTGCCGCGGTGGCGCTGCCGGTTGCGCTGGTCGGCGCCGTCGTCATCTACCTGACGAGCCCGCGTGTGCTGCGCGGCGCAGTCGACAAGGCGCCCCGGAGCCAAGACTGGCGAGTCGAGATCCCGGTCACCGCGCCGGCGCCCGCCCAGGACCGGCGCGCGGCGACGCTGGGGATCTACCAGACGCGGGACTATGAGCTCGTCGGTATCCAGCGCTGGGGAACGATGGTCAGTCCCGACGAGCGGATCGGTGCTGGTGACCAACTGGTTTTCCGGGCCACCGAGGAAGGCATCGCGGCGATCTGGCGGACGCCGCTGTTCGGCATGTCGGCGGAGCGGCTCTACGCCGTCAGCATCAGCGCCGGCGAGCCCGTTTCGCTGCACGACTTCGAGCGTGACGGGTCGCTGCGGATCATCGCGGCTCGTAGCGATCGCCCGCTGCACGAGACCGACTTGAACCCTGGCGAGACCTGTTACGTCTCCGGCGAGAGCGAGGAGGCAGTCGCGCGCAACCCCGCCGTCGCGCTCTGGCAGACCGCGACGAGCCGAGCCCCCCAGCCGTCGAAGACGTTCGTCGCCCTCGGCGTCCTGCTGTGCGTGGTCGTGGCGGGGTCGTTCGGCCTCGTGCGCGCGGAGGTCGCCGCCTCCGCCGGTGCCGTATTGATGGTGCTGACCGGCGTCATCACCCCACGTTCAGCCGCCCGCGCACTCGACCCGAAGGTCCTCGGCCTGCTCGCAGGCTCGATCGGCCTCGGTGCGATCGTCGTTGAGAGCGGCCTCGCCCGCGTCATCGCCGACGCGATCTCGGACACTTCGAGCGGGACGCTCGGCCTCGTCATCGTGCTCGCCATCGCGACCACCGTGATGACGAACCTGGTGACCAACGCGGCCACCGCGGCGATCGTCACGCCCGTCGCGCTTCGCATCGCCGCCGACATCGGTGTAGACCCCGTGACCGTCCTCGCGCTGGTCGGCACCTGTGTCTCCTTTACGCTCATCAACCCCTATAGCCACCAATCCAACGTGATGGTCATGCAGCCTGGCGGCTACACGGGAGCTCAGTTCGCCCGTTTCGGGGCCTGGATCCTCCCGCCCTGCCTCGTCACCGTCTGTGGCGTCGCCTATTTCCTGTTGAGCTAGCCATGAACCCCCGGCATAGACGCCACCGTGATGGGCGCCGCCGGCGGCCGCTCCGACGCTCAAGCGCGTTCCGCTCGCATGACTCCTCGCCAGCGAGCCGGTGCCGTGCCGTAGCGACGCGTGAACGCACGGCTGAACGCCGCCTCCGACATGTAGCCGACCTTCTCCGCGATGCGTGTGACCGGAAGGGAGGTGTCGCGGAGCAGGCCGGCGGCGGCGTCCAGGCGCACGTACGCGAGATAGCCGGCTGGCGGCTTCCCGACACGAGCGACGAACCGTGCAGCGAACGCCGACCGGGACAGGCTGCACGCCCGGGCCAGCTCCTCGACTGTCCAGTCGCGGCCTGGATCTCGATGGATCGCGCTCAGGGCGGGACCGATTTGGGGGTCGAGCGCACCGGCTAGCCAGTTCGGTTCGGCGTCCGTGCCGGCGGCCCAGGCGCGAAGAATCTGGATGAGGAGCAGATCGAGGATGCGGGCGACCATCACCGCCGATCCTTGCGAGGGCGATTGCATCTCAACTAGGAGCATCCTGCGGGCCACTTCAAGCCCTTCGAGCGCTGGGCCGCGGGCGCCGCGGAGGATGATCACCGGCGGCAGGCTCGCTAGCAAGTGGCTCGCCTGCGGGTCGCCGATTGTGAATGTCCCGCAGAGCCAGCGCGCCGGCTCGGGTGCACGTGCGTCGTGCTCGGATGCGCCGGGGGTCACAGTCGGGTCCGCGCGGTTTCCTGCGTCGCTGATGTGGTGTGGGTCGCCGCGCGGGAACAGGACAACATCGCCGCGACCAACACGCTCGGCGTGCGCGTCGCCGTCGATCCGAAGCACGAGTTCGCCCTCTTCGATGATGTGAAGGGTGCCGATATCGGAGAAGCCGATCGAGAAGGTGGGCAGTGGGGTGTAGGCGACGATGCGTTCTCCGCTCAGACGGACGCTGCGGAGTAGCTCCGAGAGCAGGTCGTGCGGCTGGGCGTGTGCGTCGAGGCCGAGCGGGGAGGCCTCCGGTGCCGGAGCATCGGCAAACTCTCCCGGCGGTTGGGGCAGATCGGCCGGCGTCGCTGGAGGATCGGCAAGATGTTCCGGCGGGGCGGTCATTGTCTGGGCTGATTGCCCGGACTACGCTCGCCGAACAGTGACTGAGGCGACAAATCGGGCGGGATTGGGACCACGTTGGGACGCTCTGTGGGGTGTCAACGTCGGGGTTCCGTTCGCTTGCGAATCGAGACTAACAGTCACGAAGTGACCACGTAACTCGACCAGGAAGGAGCCGGAACCCATGACATCGAGAGCTGGTGAAGCTGGGCCGGAGAAGCCGACCAAGATCAGCTTCGTCTATTCCAACCCCACCGACCCGGCCGCCTTTGAGGCGGCTTACCCCGAGCAGCTTGCGCTGGCGCGGAAGCTTCCTGGCCTGACTCGGGTGCAGACGTCGCAGGTCTGGCCCAAGGAGGACGGCAGCCCGACCCCGGCATACCGCCTGTTGGACCTCTACTTTGCGGACTACGCGGCGGCCAGCGACGCCGTGAGAACCGGAGAGGCGGACGCCCTTGTCGCCGCTACCCTCGAGTACGCCACCGGGGGCGTCGCGATCGCATTCGCGGAGGTCCTGGACGACGCCTAGATAGACACGCGACGATTTCCACTCCTCCCGTCGCGCCAGCAACCAACTCGGCCAGGGCGCCGGATGTCTGATGTACTTGAAGTGATGGGCGAGCGGCCATTGGCGAACGAGTGGGAGGCGCAGGCCGACGCGTGGGCCCGGTGGACGCGCACGCCGGGGCATGATCATCACTTTTCCCGTTACAACTGGCCGTCGTTTCTGCAGCTCATCCCGTCGGTCGAGGGAAGAACGCTCGACGTCGGATGCGGCGAGGGCCGCGTGGGTGTGGCCCTGCACCAGAGCGGGCATCGCTTGGTGGGTGTCGATTCCGCCCCCTCGCTGGCGCGCCTCGCTACTCAGACCGGTGCCTATGAGCGGGTAGTTGTCGCTGACGCAGCAGCGATGCCGTTTACGGACGGGGTGTTCGACGTCGTGGTCGCGTTCATGTCGCTGCAGGACATGGACGACGCAGGCGGCGCCGTCCGGGAAGCGGCTCGCGTGCTATCTCCGGGCGGACGGTTCGTGGCCGCGGTTGTGCACCCGTTCGCATCTGCGCATCTGCGTCGCGATGCCGTCGAGCAGCGAAGCTACTTCGAGACCCAGCGTACGCTGGATGCGGTCGACCGCGACGGGCTTTCATTCGCGTTTCATCAGATGCACCGCTCGCTCGAGTCCTGGCTGGGGCTTTTCTTCGATGCCGGGCTACGGATCGAGGATCTTCGAGAGCCGCGTCCCACTGAAGCCGACGTCGTCGCAGAGCCACGTCTGGCCAAGTCACGAAACTATCCGCCGTTTCTCCACGTTCGCTGCGCTAGGTAAGGCGACAGAGTCGCAGTTGGCGATCGTCGTCCACGGTCGTTGTGCACTCCCGGCGTGTCGATCAGTACGCGTTGTGCATCAACTCCCGGACGTCGTTAAGTGTCACCGTGGCGATCTCGCGGGCTCGATTCGTGCCGTTCGCCAGGACGCTTCGCAGGTAGGCAGGGTCATTGGCGAGTTCTCGGCGCCGGTGGCGGAGCGGACGTAGTCGCTCGTTGAGCGCATCGGTCAGCAGCCGCTTCAGACCCGCGGCGCCGGCACCTCCGAGCTCGGCCGCGACGTCTTCGGGAGGGCGCTCAAGGCAGAGGGCGGCGAGCAGCACGAGGTTCGAGACCTCCGGACGCCGCTCCGGCTCGTAGGTGATTTCGCGCTCGGCATCGGTCTTGGCTCTTCGGATCAGCCGGGCCGTCTCGTCCTCACTCGCCGCCATCGCGATCGCGTTGGCGCGGCTTTTGCTCATCTTGGTCCCGTCCACGCCGAGAATCAGCGGCGCCTGGGTGAGCAGGCCCTCGGGCTCGGGGAAGTAGGGGCGCCGCGGCGAGTAGCAGCCGTTGAAGCGGCGGGCGATCGTCCTGGTCAGCTCGATATGGGGAAGCTGGTCGGAGCCCACCGGAACCAGGTTGGCGCGACAGAACAGGATGTCGGCTGCCTGGTGCACGGGGTAGGTGAACATGAGCGCGCTCATCGCCGACCCACCCACCGACGCGAACTCGTCTTTGACGGTGGGGTTGCGCGCGACCTCGGCGACGCTCACCAGACTGAGGAACGGCATCATCAGCTGATTGAGCTCTTCCACCTGGCTGTGAGCAAAGATCGTCGATCGCTCAGGGTCGATACCCGCGGCGATGTAGTCGGCGACCTGGCCAAGGACGTCGGCCGGTAAGCCCGCCGGTGACTCGCGATCGAAGATCGTCTGATAGTCGGCGATCAGTACCAAGACATCGACGCCGAGGTCCTGCAGGCGAACCCGGTTGGCGAGCGTTCCGAACAGATGGCCAACATGCAGCGGGCCGGTGGGGCGATCGCCGGTCAGAACGCGAAACCGCCCGGCGTCCTGCCGCAGCTCGGCCTCGAGCTGATGGCTTCTGAGCTGAGCAGCGTCGGGCGGCTCGGCGCCCGGCGGGGCAAGGGAAACATTGAACATGAGAGACCTCCTGGAATCAGGCCTCTGGGCGACGACGCACCCTCCTGAAACGAGACGGACCGCCCAGAGGCGGTCCGTTGCGCACACACAACAAGGTCCGCCCTTACTCGAGCGACCACCACCAGCACATGCGCACAACCCGAATCACGCCGCCAAGGATACGGCACACCAGGCCGCCCGCCAAGCCTGGACTGTTCGCACGGCGTTGGTCATCGGACGCGCTCGACACTTCCACGACTTGCCGGCGGTTCGGCGACCGAGGGAGGACATGTACCTAGTCTGATGGGTGATGTCCCGCCTCCAGCCCGTTCTCACCGAACGACTTGACCTTCGCCGTCCCGATCCGCGCCACGACTTGGATGACTTGTTTGTGATCTTCAGCGATCCCGACAGCTGGTGGTATGACCCGGCGGGTCGCCACGTCGAACGGGAGCAGACGAGGGGTTGGCTGAGCCGCGCGGCTGCGCGCTTTGAGAGCGATGGGCTCAGTTACTGGACGGTTCGCTTGCGCGAGGGTGGCACGATCATCGGAGTCGGCGGCGCGCAGCGTCAGAGGACTGGGGCCTGGAACCTGAACTATCGAATCGCGACCGCTCACCAAGGAAAGGGATTCGCCACGGAGCTCGGCCGCGCGGCCTACGCGGCCGCCTCGGCACTTGATGCGTCGGTCCCGTTCATCGCTTGGATCGCCGAGCACAATCTGCCCTCTCGCAGGGTTGCAGAGCGGCTCGGACTGACGAACTACGGGCTGGCCGTCGATCCCTCCGACGGCCAGCCACGGCTGGCGTACGCAGACCGCTCGGTCGGCGCCTTCAGTTAGCTGCTCTGCGCGGCTGTGGCGTCGCGCTCGATCTCGGTGGTGTCGGCCTTCAGCTCCTTCTCCTGCACCTTGGCTGCGCGCTTCATCGCCTGCTCGACCTTCGCACCCATGTCGGAGACCGCGACGACCACCAGACCGGCCTCACCGGCGTCGAGCGCCTCGCCGAGCTCCTTGAGGTCGTGCCGGCTCATCCCTGCCGCGGCGTGACCGGCGACCGCGCCCAGGATCGCTCCGCCCCCGGTCGTCGCTGCGAGCAGACCACCCCCAATTGCGGCAAACGGGAACAGAGCCACCACGAGGCCGGTCGCGAGGCCGACTCCGCCCCCGAGCACACCGCCGGCGCGAGTGGGGGTCTCGTGCTTGGCCACGATCTTCGTCTTTCCGTCATCGCGCCGTTCGATGACGGCGGCGTCGTAGGCGTCGATCAGCCCGGCTTCGCTGTGGAGGTCCTTCACGAACTCGTAGTCAGCCTTCGCGTCCGCGACGTCCTCATACACCCCCACGTACACCATCAGCGTGTCAATCGGCATCTCACTTCTCCTCTCCGGTTCATGGTCGGTACATGTAAGGCCGGGCTCCTTGTGGCCCCCGACTCATTCAGTCCACGGCTCTTGCCACGGCGCAACCACGTAATTGCAACCAGGAACCACCGGGTCATCACCCGATTGAGATGATGGCTGCCGCACGGTCATCTCGGTCCGGTGGCCGCATCTCGCGATGGCCGCGCCCAGCGACGCTTTAGGAACCTGAAATAGACCGCCCCGAACACCAGGACAATTCCGACGTTCGCTATCAGCCGCTCCCAGAAGCGGTGCCTGAAGAACAGGATGTCCACGGCGACCACGACGGCTACCAGCGTGAGTACGTAAAGCACGACGGCGGACTGCCTTCTCATCGCTTCGTTCTACTACGCGTGACCCTGTGCAGCAAGGGGGCGCCTGGTTGCGCGGAAGGTGCCCCGGGACTGGGGGCGTTCGCTTCCGCGCTGCGATCCTGGGACAGCGCGGATCTCATCCGATCGGGGTGATGGCGGCCCCGCAGGCCTCTGGAACGCTCACCCTGGGGCGGCCTGATGCGATCTACGCGTCAGGTCCATCCTTCGCACGAATCCGTAAGCCAAGGGAGACCTGTGCCGAGTCCTCGTCGTTCGGGTGCAATGGATCATGTCGTGCTCGCGCTGTTTGAGAATCGGTCCTTCGACAACGTATTGGGCCACCTTTACGGCCCCGACGATGGCAAGGCGTTCGAGGGCGTGGTCGGGAAGGATTTGAGCAACCCGATCCCGGAGTGGGCCGAGCACGGCGCCGAGCGAAAGACGGTCCCGTACGCGGTCGCGACGGATATGGATGCTCCGAACCCGGACTCAGGGGAGGAGTATTTCCACACCAACACTCAGCTGTTCGGCATCCTCGACGGGCGCAATCGGTTCAAGATCGGGGAGGCGGTCAGCGCTCCGTGGAACGCGCCCGAGCCCGGGGCGGTGCCGACCATGGACGGTTTCGTAGCCGACTACATCAGCACGTTCACCGCGGAGATCGGACGCCAGCCCACCTACGAGGAGTACGCGCAGATCATGACCGGCTACACGCCCGAGCAGCTGCCGGTGCTGAGCGCGATCGCGAAAGGGTTCGGCGTGTTTGACCATTGGTTCTGTGAGGTGCCCTCGCAGACGTTCATGAACCGCTCGTTCTGGACCGCCGCGTCCTCGTCGGGGTTCGTGATCAACAGCCCTGTGTCGAACTTCACCCAGCACAACACCGCGGAGACGCTGTTTGACCGCCTCGAGGCGCATGGGAGGACGTGGAAGGTGTACGTGCAGGAGCCGATGCCGCTGTCGTTCACGGGCCTGATCCACATGCCGCGTCTCAAGGACCGGCTGGCGACGAACTTCGTGCCCTACTCGGAGTTCGAAAGCGACGCGGCAAACGGCGCGCTGCCCGACTTCAGCCTGATCGAGCCGAACATGCTGTCGGGGCACAGCGACTACCACCCCGCCTTTGGCCGCTCGCTGATCCCAGGCGACATGAACATCCCGATGGACCCGCCGTCATCGATCCGAGGCGGCGAGGCGTTCCTGGCCGGCATCTACAAAGCGATCCGATCGGCGGCTTCCCCGGACGGCTCGAACGTCTACAACACTCTTTTCTTCATCGGCTGGGATGAGCCGGGCGGCACCTACGACCACGTCCCCCCAGGACCCGTGCCCCCACCGAACCCGAGCGCACCATCAGGCCAGCTCGACTTCAAGTTCGACCGCTCGGGCTATCGGGTACCGGCGATCATCGTCTCCCCGTGGGTGGACGAGGGGATCGTGATCAACGACGAGCACCGGCACACGTCGATGATCGCCACCCTGCGCGAGGTATGGGGTCTCGGCGACCCGTTCACCGGTCGCGACGCCGCAGCCGCCCCGTTCGACCACCTGCTCTCACGCAATACCCCTCGCGACCCGGGAAGCTGGCCGGACGTCGAAGCGCTGCCCGTCCCGCAGTTCCACATGGACATGGTGCAGATGGGAAGAGCGCTCAGCGTCCTAGGCAAGACCGCCGGCGCCGGGATTCTCGATCACGCAAAGGAGTCTGGGCTCACGATCCCGCCCGAGCTCACCGACCCCAACGCGCACCCAACCGTCGAGCAGACCATCGCGGCCCTACGGAGCATTGCGGCGGAGGTGTTCCCGCGGCTGGGGGCGTAGCGGACCCGCTCGCAGGCTTCACGCGTTCAGTGCGACGGCCTCGAGAATGAGCGCCTTCAAAGCTGCCTCGGGTACCTTCTCGCCTTCACGGAAATCGATGGCCCGGACGCTTTTGCTGTCCATGCGGGCGTTGAAGAGGTTCTTCGGGTCCTTGATCTTGGCGCCCTTGGGGAACGTCAACCGCACGGCGTTCTTGAGCATTTCGCCGATGCATACGATGCCGTCGAGCGACCAGACCGGCACTCCCTCCGGTCTGGAGGGCTTCTTCCACTTGACTTCCTCGACGATGGCTGGGCCAGCGGCCAGAACTATTCCTCGTAGTCGTGCCAGCGTCTCGCCGTGCCAGTCACCTGATTTTCCGATGATGGCGTCGATTTCCTCAGAAGCACTTCCCGCCATATCAACCCCCTTCATGCCACCTCGAGCGCTCGGGCCCCATACGACCCCGAGAATAGTTAAGCCGTCGTCAGTGGAGCGCCCGTCGACCGGCGTTGTCCAAATCGACTGGCGTGCGGCGACGTAGGGGTAGTGCCGCGTATCGTGCGGCCGTACCGATAGGAGGCGACCATGCCGGAATACATGGTGTTGCTGTACGCGCCCGAGGTCGATGAGGCGGAACGGGCTGAGCGATGGGCCGAGATGCCGCTGTGGGATGAGGTGAACGCGGCCCTGCGGGAGGCGGGGGTGCTTGTCAAGCACGGAGCGCTGCACGGAGTTGCGGCCGCGAGAACGGTCCGAGTCCGCGGTGAGGAGGCGGAGCTGACCGATGGTCCGTTCGCCGTCACCAAGGAGGTGCTCGTCGGTTATTACCTCCTCGAATGCGCGGACGTCGACCGGGCGGTCGAGCATGCCTCGACTCTGCCCGTGGCCCGCTACGGGTCGGTCGAGGTCCGGCCGGTCCTGGCCGGCGACGAGATCCCGCGGCCTGATCGGAGCTCCAGCGCGTCTTGAGCTCTCGTGAGCCGCCAAGCCGCGCGAGCTCAGATCCGGTCGACGCCGCCATCGTGGCGGCCTTCCGGGGGGAGCGCGCGGCGGTGCTGGCGACGCTGATCCGACATGTGGGCGATTTTCAGCTGGCGGAGGACGCCGTACAGGACGCGTTCGCCGACGCGGTCAACGGGTGGCGGCGCGACGGCATCCCGTCCCAGCCGGGCGCGTGGCTCACGGTCGCCGCGCGCCGACGGGCGATCGATCGGATGCGGCGCAACCGGTCGGTGGCGGATCGAGCAGATCGGCTGGCGGAGCTGATGCGTCTCGATCGCCAGGAGCACCCCGACGAGGACGAGGACGAGGACGGCGCGATCGTCGATGATCGCCTACGACTGATCTTCACCTGCTGCCATCCGGCGCTCGACCTGCCGGCGCGGGTGGCGTTGACGCTGCGCGCTCTCGGCGGGCTGACGACCGGCGAAATTGGACGTGCGTTCCTGGTGGCCGAGCCGACGATGGGCAAGCGGATTGTCCGCGCCAAGCGCAAGATCGCAGACGCGCATATCCCGTATCGGGTGCCCGACGACGAGGAGCTGCCCGAGCGGCTGCGGGGCGTTCTCCGCGTGCTGTATCTGATCTTCAACGAGGGTTACTCGGCGACCGAGGGGGAGCGGCTGGTGCGGGAAGAGCTGTGTGGTGAGGCGATCCGTCTCGCGCGGCTGCTGGGCGAGCTCATGCCCGACGAACCCGAGGTTTGGGGCCTGCTCGCCCTGATGCTCTTGCACGACGCCCGTCGCGACGCGCGCGTGGCGCCTGACGGGCGCTACCTCGCGCTGGAGCAGCAGGACCGCTCGCGCTGGGACCGCGAACGGCTCGGCGAAGGGCTCGAGGCGCTCGACCGCGCGCTGCGGTTCCGGAACCCGGGCCAGTACCAGCTGCAAGCTGCGATCACCGCCGTGCACATCCGCGGGGCGGACACGGGCGCAACCAATTGGGAACAGATCGCCGAGCTGTATGGGGCGCTCGGCGAGATCGCGCCCTCGCCGGTCGTCGAGCTTAACCGTGCGGCCGCGGTCGGGTTCGCTGTAGGACCGCAGGCCGGGCTCGAGCTCCTCGAGCCGCTTCTGGCCGACCCCGCACTCGAGCGCTACCAGCCGCTGCACGCAGCACACGCCGACCTTCTGCGGAGAGCCGGCGACCAATTGGCGGCCGCGGGCGCGTACGAGCGCGCGATCGAGCTCAGCGCCAACGATGTTGAGCGGGCCGAGCTACAGCGGCGCCTGTCGACGCTCGGCCCAGACTGACCCGCGGCCGGGCAACCGGACCGTTCCTGATCTCTCGCGCGGCTGTCCAAATCGGGCGCGGTGCTGCGACGTCCCCTGTGAAGCCGGCACAACGGGCTAGCCAGCCACAGGACTCGGGCCTGAGACCCGAGCACCAAACCAGCGATTGGAGAAAAACCATGCGCAAGATCATCAATTCCGCGTTCGTCTCGCTCGACGGCGTCACCGAAGACCCGCGAGCCTGGGCGATCTTCGACCAGGACGCCGGAGGGGCAGCCGCTCAGGCGCTAGAAGCGCTCGACGGCATGCTGATGGGACGGGCCACCTACGAGTACTTCGCGGGCGTGATGCCGGCGGCCACCGGGCCGTATGCAGACGCGATAAACGCGATCCGCAAGTACGTGTTCTCCTCGACCCTGGAGAGCGCCGAGTGGAACAACTCGACGGTCATCCGCGCTGACGTGCTCACCGCCGTGAGGGAGCTCAAAGAACAGGACGGCCGGGATCTCATGATGTACGGATACGGCCGGCTCAACCGGACGCTGATCGAGAACGACCTGGTCGACGAAATCCGATTCTCCGTTCACCCGGTACTCGCCAGCGGCGCAGCGGTGGGCGGCGGCCACGGACGGGCGCTTGCGCTCAACTTCCTCGGAGCGACCCCGTCACCGAGCGGTGTCGTCGCGCTCACGTACGAGCCCGGCGCCAGCTGAGCGGTAAAGACCCGGCGTGGCCACAAGCCCGCCGCGTCTCAACCTGGTCAATCTCCAGAGCACGCCCGGAGCCGGCGGCTAGGCCGTCGCCGGCTCCCGGGCGTGGTGGGGGCGGTCGGGGCTCCGTGGCGCGGCGCGGGTACTGTCACCGCGGCCATCCCGCCCCGTCCGATCAACCGCGCCGCTAGAGCGCGGATCCGCGGCGACCGCTCCAGTGACGGAATCCGCGGCGGAAGAACATGAAGCGGGCCAGGAACAAAAGCGGGATGAGGATCCAGAGCCCGCTCACGGCCCCGACGATCAGGTGAATGGCGATGATGGCCAGGATGATCGGGACGATCGGGATCATCCGCAGGCAGCCAAGCAGGCGGAAGCCGCTGCGGCCGCTGGAGCGCTGCGCCGGATCGCCGGGCAGGTCGCGCGTGAGCTCGGCCAGCTCGCCCACGGTCTTCGCGGCGAAGCACTTGTCCAGGCGCTCCTGGAATTCATCCTGGTCGAGTCGGCCGTCGGTGTGGTGCTGGCGCAGCCGGTCGGCGGTTGCCTCGCGGTCGGCGTCGCTCGCGCGCAGGTTGGGGTCCCGCATCATCTGGCTGATCCTGTCGTACCCGTACATTGCTGCTCCTTCGTTCTGTGTGATTCGGTCGCGTGCTGCACGGAGAAGCTTGCTCTCCGCGGGGCGATTTGTCGTCGGGCGAGGGGCGGCATCTGTGCTGCTCCCGTCGCCTGACCGAAGCAGCACCGCCTACTCCCGCCGGAGTAGTCGCGGCTGCGCCCCGGAGCCGATGACGATCCACGCGGGCCGGGTTATCGTGCGGCTGTGACCCGGCCAAGCTGGATCCGCCGCAGCGACGTGCGCCTCGCCGCGATGTGCGGCCTGATCCAGATCGCCGCCACGGCGGGGGCGGCGCATCACGTGTCGCGCGCCCACAGCTGCTGGTGGGCGTCCGCGTGTCACCCTGCGACGGGGCTCGATGCCGGCGCCTACGCGCTGCTCGCGCTCGGCCCGCTTGCGCTCGTCCTACGGCGGCGCTACGTGCGTGCGGTGCTCGTGTTCGTATTCGCTGTCACCGCGGTATACGTCGCGCGCGGCTACCCGCTCGGCCCGAACTTCCTATCCCTCGGGTTCGCGATCGTCTCGGCGCTGTTCGCTGGCGAACGGGCGCTCGCGTGGGCCGCGGTGGCAGGCGGCTGGGTTCTGTTTCTCGGGCTCCCGTGGGCGCTCGGGCACTCTGGCGAACCAAAGGTGCTGGCGGCGTTGGCGATCGCCGCCTGGCTGCTGGTGGCGCTGGCCGGCGCCGAAGGGATGCGCAGCCGCCGCGAGCGCTTCGCAGAGGTCAGGCGGGCGCGCGAGCTCCAGGCCCGCCGCCAGGCCGACGAGGAGCGGCTGCGCATCGCCCAGGAGCTCCACGACGTGCTTGCGCACAACATCTCGCTGATCAACGTCCAGTCGGGTGTCGCGCTGCACCTGATGGACGAGAAGCCCGAGCAGGCGCGGATCGCGCTGACGGCGATCAACGAGGCGAGCGCCGACGCGTTGCGCGAGGTCCGCGCGGTGCTCGGCGTGCTGCGCGGCACCGGCGAGCAGGCGCCGCGAGCGCCGACGGCGGGCCTGGACCGCCTTGATGACCTGGTGACCCGCACCACCGCGGCTGGCGTCGAGGTCACCCTCGAGGTGCACGGCGAGCGCCGGCCGCTGCCTGCGAGCATCGATCTGGCAGCGTTCCGGATTGTGCAGGAGGCGCTAACCAACATCGTCCGCCACGCCGGGGCCGATGCGGCTAACGTCGAGCTGACCTATGGCGCCGATGAGCTGACCGTGCAGGTGGATGACGACGGGCATGACTCGGGCGACTTCGCCGATCGCCGCGAGGGACCGACGCCGGACGGCGAGGGCGGTGGCAACGGTATCCCGGGCATGCGCGAGCGCGCCGTCGCCCTCGGCGGCACGTTCGACGCCGGTCCCAGATCGAGTGGAGGGTTCCGCGTTCGCGCGCGGATTCCGCTGCCGGGCAAGTGACCGACGTGACTCGCGTGCTACTGGCCGACGACCAAGCGCTGGTGCGCGCCGGGTTTCGTGCGCTCCTGGACGCGCAGGACGGGATCGAGGTCGTCGGCGAGGCGGCGGACGGTCGCGAGGCGGTCGAGAAGACGCGTGCGCTCACGCCCGACGTCGTGTTGATGGACATCCGCATGCCGACGCTCGACGGGATCGCCGCCACACGCGAGATCGCCGCGGACCCGAAGCTCGCCGACGTCCGGATCGTGATCCTGACCACGTTCGAGCTCGATGAGTACGTGTTCGATGCCATCCGGGCCGGGGCCGCCGGCTTCCTGGTCAAGGACACCAAGCCGGCCGACCTGATCGAGGCGGTGCGGGTGGTGGCCGCCGGAGAGGGGCTGCTGTCGCCGTCGGTCACCCGCAGGCTGATCGGCGAGTTCGCCGCGCGGGCCAAGGCCCCGCCCCGCTCGGCCGCGCTCGAGGAGCTGACCGACCGCGAGCGCGAGGTGATGGCGCTTGCCGCCGGCGGGTTGTCGAACGAGCAGATCGCCGAGCGCCTCGTCGTGAGCTCAGCCACGGCCAAGACGCACGTGAGCCGGGCCATGATCAAGCTCGGTGCCCGGGACCGCGCCCAGCTCGTGGTGATCGCTTACGAGTCAGGCCTCGTGCGACCAGGCTGGTCTGACTAAGGTTGCGACCCAGCTGTTCGCGCCCGCGGATCATCCTCGCCGCCCCAGGGTTCGCAGCGATGCAGCGACGACGGCAGCTCCTCGCCGCCAGCTAGGCGCCCGTTCGCTCGCCAGGCACCCCCGGCGCGCAGTACGCTAGCCACCCGGCGCGCCGTACGCAAAGTGTTTGCGTACGAACATGCATAACCCGCCACTCGACCGACGGCGAGAAGCCCGGGGGAGCGCCGACCGGCTAGCCCGGGATCAGGCCCTCGCCGGTGAACTCGGCCTTCGCCTCTTGGAACGAGACGTCGGGCGGAGGGGAGGATCAGGTCGGAGGGCCCCAGCCGGTCCTCCGGCACGGATGCGCCGTTATTGCGCACGAACGCGAGCAGCTCCTGGAAGGCGGCTGGGAATTGGTCCTCTACTCCGGTGGGTCTGACCGTCCTCCGTGCGGTTCGTGCTGCTCTCGCCATCCCCGGACGACGTGCTCGACGTCGAAGGGCCAGAGCAACAGCGACGGCCCAGCGATCCCTTTGCTGTTCGCCTCGCGGATTCGGCCGTTGATGCTCGCGACGATGTGTCGTACCTCAGACTCGGAGCGGGCGCGTGCAACGGCTTGCAGTGCGTCGTCCGCGTCCTTGCGCAACGCGACCGATGGAGGCTGGTAAGTCAGACCCTCGTCGTGCAGTTTGCGCTTGACCCACCACAGCTCGTCGAACGGCTTGTCAAGGTCCGGAATGGGCTCGCCGGCGCCGGGTAGGTTGTCGAACTCACCACGTTCGGTCGCCTCGCGGATCTGCCGGTCGATCCAGCTCTCCCAGCCCAGTCCAGCCGGCTTGCGTCTTGCCATCGCATGAAGGCTAGCCGTAGCTCATCGGCCGGCCGAGGCACTCACGGTCGTAAGATCTGGCGTACTACGGACACGTGTCGCGAGTACCGAAGAGGGGAGCGGGAATGGCTGACATGATCCTGTGCGCGGTCGACGATTCTGAGGCTGCGGGTCGCGTCTACGACGTCGCCCGGTGGCTGGCCGACGCGCTGGGCGGAGCCTTGGTTGTCGTGCACGCGGTTGGGAGCCGGGATCGGGTTGCGGATGAGGTTGTGATGTCGGTCCGCGGTCGTCTGTCCGGAACCGGGGTCACTCCTGACGTCCGACTCGTCGACGGCCCGCCGGCGCAGGGAATCATGGAAACAGCCGACCGCGAGGGCGCCGAGCTGCTCGTGATCGGCACGCGGGGCCGTGGTTCCCTTCGCTCGGCGGTGCTGGGCAGTGTCTCACGCGAGCTCGCGGCCAGCGCACCCTGTCCGGTCGTGATCGTCCCACCCGGCGAGCGCGGGGCAGAAGCAGTGAGTGCTGTTGAAGGCGCTGATGCGAGCGTGGTCTGCGGAGTTGACGGTTCGGACCAGGCGCTGGCCGCGGCCGCGCTCGCCGGCCGGCTGGCGACGCGCCTGCGCAGTCGCCTCGTCCTGGTGCACGCGAGGCAGAACCTGAGGGCTGTGGCGGCGTATCCGGGAGCGAGGCAGACGACCCCGCCGGTGACCGGCCAGGAGGATGCGGTCCAGGGACTGGTGGATAAGGTCATCGAGGATGCTGAGGGCGCCGCCGGTGTCAGCGCTGTGGCCGTCGTCGAGCCCGGCCCGCCGGCCAAGGTTCTCGAAACCGTGGCCGATCGCGAGGGTGCGCGGTTGATCGTGATCGCTGCCCGGGGAGTGGGGGCACTACGTGCCGCGCTGCTCGGTTCGGTCGCCGCCGACCTTCCGATGGCCACCGAGCGGCCTGTCGTGGTGCTTTCGGCGCGCGCGGCCCTGCCCAGGTCCGGTTCCTGAGCTGCGCCCGGCGATCTCTTCGGCTCACGAGTGCCTGAACCCGTTGGCGGTCAGGTAGATGCCGAGCGACAGCTCCCAGGCGAACTCCGGAATCGTCGCGATCGCTTGCCCTGCCGAGCCTGGCTGGATTACGTCGAACAGCACGGCGAGACCCGACGCGCAAACCAGCGGACCGCCCACGAGTCCGAGCATCGCCATACGCCGTGGCACCAGAGCCGAGCGGTACATCAGGTAGCCGAGCAGCATTCCGTTCCCGATACCGACCACGAACCCGGGCCCGAGGAGAAACGTCCAGTTGTGGATCGCGACGAGCGTTCTTTGGGCCGTCTCGAGCGTGGCCGGGTCCGCGCTTGCACCCGCGAGGTCCCGTCGCAGGGTGACGATTGCGAGCAGGCACAGGATCCCGACCGCGATGAAGGTGGATTCGATAACGCGGGCGGTGACGTAGCCGACGCTGATGCTTTCGCTTTGTCGCTTGAGGATGGGAAACAGCACGACCGCCGTACCGATGTTCGCGACGATCAGCATGAGCTCGAGGAACGCGCCAAGCAGCACACCGGTGTTTGCGCCGACGTCGACGATGTAGTCCGGGTTGTGAAGAACCCCGTGGTAGAGGAGGACCGCTGGGATCGAGGTCAGGAACGTGCTGAGAAACAGCACGCCTGCGATCAATGCCGTCCTGCGCGCGTCGGATGGCATCGGTCCGACCGCGAACCGCGGCGACTGCCGCTCCGCCAGGATCCGACTGCAGCTGAGTGATTCCATGGTCTGCCCCTCCGACTGGTGTACGGCGTACACTCCGGGTCGGAAGCTTAGGCGTACGGTGTACACTTGTCAAGCCCGATGAGCCCGACGACAGACGCGCCCCGGAGAAGGCTGAGCAAGGCTCGCGTCCTGGAGGCCGCCATCGCGCTCGCCGATCACGGGGGGCTCGAGGAGTTCGGGATGCGCCGGCTCGCCCAGGAACTCGGCGTCGTCCCGATGGCGCTGTACAAGCACGTAGCGAACAAGGAGGAGCTCGTCAACGCCATGATCGACATCGTCTTCTCCGAGATCGAGATCCCTTCCAGTGGGCTCGACTGGCGGTCCGGCCTACGTCGCCGCGCGATGTCGGCGCGCGAGGTGCTCAAGCGCCACAGCTGGGCGATCGGGTTGATGGAAACCGCGTCGCCCGGACCGGCCAACCTGAGAAATCACAACGCAGTGATGGGCTGTCTACGGGAGGCCGGCTTCTCGTTCCAGACCGCGATCCACGCGTACTCGGTTCAAGACGCCTACATCTACGGCTTCGCAATGCAGGAGAAGACGCTCGGCCTGCAAGCACCGCGGGACGCCGGAGATGCCGCGCGCAGGAGGGCACAGACGATCCGCGCGCACGAGGAGTTTCCCTATCTCGCCGAGATCGCGGCGAAGCTGTCCGAGACGGGATACGACCCCGCCACCGAGTTCGCGTGGGGACTCGACCTCATCCTCGACGGCCTCGACCAGCTCCTTCGCGCCACCTGACGGCTCCGCGGTTATCAGGCGACGCGGCTCCGGGTCCCGAGCCGCCGGCTCACGTGCACGACCGCCGGCGTGCCATAGATCTCCTGAGTCTGGTGGGGCCGGTGACGGCGTTCGGAGAGGTGCAGCAGATCGACGGCCGCGATGACCATCACTGCGACGGCCGGCCACACGAGAAGGACAAGCAGCGGGTGGCCGAGGTTGTGCCCGTTGAAGTAGACGACGTCGCGCACGCCGCTGATGATCGCGTTGTTCGGAAGCCAGGGCGCGATCTGGCGGAAGCCGCCCGGGAGGAAGCCGACCGGCACGGATCCGCCGGAGATCGCGTTGCCGACGAAGATGAACGCGACTGCGGCCAGCGCGGTGCCCGGCAGTCCGACGACCGCCTGCAGGGCGGCGACGAACAGCACGAACGAGAGCGCGCCGAGAAAGCCGATTCCGATCAGAGCGGCGGTCGCTCCGGTCAGGGCGCCGAGGATAGTGTCGATGGCGAGGACGCCGCCGCAGGCGACCAGCAGGGCAAAGAGGGTCGCGGCGGCGACACGCCACCAGAGCCGCAGGCCCGAGCCGAGCAGGAACAAGCCGACGCCGCCGAGGACGCTCGGGATGAGAAGTCCCAGGCCGAACACGAAGCTGGACAGGCCGGCGCGGTCCCCGCTCGGCAGCGGGGCCACGTCCAGAGGCTTCGCGGCGCGATGCATCGACCGGGACGCGGCGGTGAGCGCGGTAGTGAGCGCTTGCTGCTGAAGGACGCCCTCCGCGCCGGCGGTCACGATCGTCACCGGACCGCTCGGCGGCACGATGAGCGCTGCCGGGGTGGACTGGGAGCGCACCCCTTGGACGGCGGCCTGGCTGCTGGCTGCGCGCACGACGTCGAAGCCGCCGGGCTCGGCATGCTGGAGGCCGGCCGCGACCTTCGCGCTCACACCCGCTGGGGCGGCGACGGCGATTCGAACCCCGTGGGGCCTGGGGGAATGGTCGGCGTAGCCGAAGGACAGCGTGATCCCAAGCCCGAGGATCGCGGCGAAGACCGCGATCGCGAACAGTCGGCGTGGGCTGGGCTTAGAAGGCGGGGGTGGGCTGGGGTTGGCGGGCGGGAGTGGGCTGGGGTCGGAAGGCGGGAGTGAGCTGGCGTCGGAAGGCGGGAGCCGGTCCTCGGAAGGTGGCGGCGCAGCGTCCGCGCTGGGACTCTTGGGTGATTCCTGGATCGTGTTCATGGGTTCATCCGGGTCGGACATGGCTTGCTTTATGCGTTAACTCTACACGTTGAGAAAACATGTGTCAAACTTATGGCATGACCGACCCCGGTGCCACCGCGCCCGGCCCCGGCGCTCGCCGGCGTGGCGGCCGGCGACCCGGCAGCAGCGGCTCGCGCCAGAAGATCCTCGACATCGCCCGCCTTGCCTTTCCGGCCAACGGCTATACCGAGACATCGCTGCGGGGGATCGCGCGGGACGCCGGCGTGGACCCGTCGCTGATCGTCCAGCTCTTCGGATCGAAGGCGGGATTGTTCGCGGCCGTCGTCGAGTGGCCCTTCGACGCGAGTCAGATCGCCGCCGAAGTTCAGGCCGTCCCGGCAGAGCAGGTCGGCGAGTTCGCCGCACGCAGGTTCATCAGCCACTGGGATCGTGACGAGCACCGCAACCCCATTGTCTCGCTCATCCATGCCGCGCTGGCCGACCCGGCCGCGGCCGCGATGTTCCGCGAGTTCATCACGGTCAACTTCACCCTGCCCGTGGTCGAGCGGGTCGGGGCCGACCGACCCCAGCTCCGTGCCGCGCTGCTCGCCTCCCAGCTCGTCGGATTCGGGTTGTCCCGGTACGTGCTCGGTTTCGACGCGCTCACCTCCACCTCGAGCGAGGAGCTGATCGTCGTATTGGGGGCCACCCTCCAGGACACGTGCACGAGCTCGCTCTCCGGGCTCCCACGGGACGGCGCGGAGGCCGCCGGCTAAGGCGGCGCCACCGCGGCGCCATCACGACACCATCACGACACCTTGACGTGGCGCCATTATGGTGCCATCATGGTGCCATGGAGTTAGAACCGTATGTAGACAACCTCCGCGAGCAACTCGCGGTGGCGGCCTCGGCCGGTGGAGAGGACGCGCTGTCGCTCGCCCAGCGGCTGACGGCCGCCCTGGAGTCCAGCGTTCGACTGACCCTGCTCGATGCGCTCTCGGCGGCGGCGGCCGAGATCACGAGCGAGCTGGCGCCCGGCTCCGTCGAGGTGCGCCTGCGCGCGGGCGAGCCCGAGTTCGTCGTCACGATCCCGCAGGCCGAGACGCCGGGCCGGCAGGCCGATAGCACGGAGCCGGCCGGTGAGTGGGTCACCGGTGCCGCAGCTGCCGCGGCCGCGTCGGGAGAGGGGGGGACCGCACGGATCAACTTGCGGCTGCCCGACCAGCTCAAGAGCCAGGTCGAGCAGAACGCCGACCGCCAGGGCTTGTCGACCAACGCCTGGCTCGTGCGTGCGGTCGCAGCGGCCGTGGACCGCGGCCAGCCGGGGCCGGGGCGGGGGCCGGGTCAGCAACGGTCCCCCCGCTCGGGCCAGCGCTACACGGGCTGGGGCCGCTGACCGCCGATGGCGCCATCCCACGACGAACTGACTGAAACCAAGAACCAACGACTCAAGAGGACCACGACATGTCTCACTTTGAAACACCACAACCCATCTCGGTCGAGCTCGAGTTGCGCGTCGCCGACGTCCGCGTCGCCGCCGGCGAGCGCGCCGACACGATCGTCCAGGTACGCCCGAGCGATTCGTCCAAGCGCGACGACGTCGCCGCTGCCGAGCAGACGCGCGTCGAGTACGCCGGCGGCCGGCTGCTGGTCAAGGCGCCGCGCCGGCTGCGGGAGTTCAGCCCGTTCGGCGATGGCGGCTCGGTCGACGTCGAGATCGAGCTTCCCGCCGGCTCAGATCTGAGCGGCCGCTCGGCGGCCGGGGGCTTTCGCTGCACCGGCTCGCTCGGCCGCTGCGAGCTCAAGAGCGGCGCCGGGGGCATCAGCGTCGATCAGGTCGCGCGCGCGAAGCTGACCACGGCCGGCGACATCAGGCTCGAACGGGTGACCGGGGACGCCGAGCTCTCGACGGCCACGGGTGACGTGCGCGCCGGCACGATCGACGGCTCGGCGGTGATCAAGAACTCCAACGGCGACACCCGGATCGGGGAGGTCGGCGGCGATCTCCGGGTCAGGGCAGCGAACGGCGACATCGAAGTCGAGAGCTCGGGCGGGTCGGTCAGCGCCAAGAGCGCCAACGGTCACATCCGCGTCGGGAGCATCCACCGCGGCTCGCTCGTCGCGGAGACCGGGACCGGGGGGATCGAGGTCGGGATCGCCGACGGGGTCGCCGCATGGCTTGACCTAAGCACGGGCTTCGGCCACGTTCATAACGGCCTCGACGCCGCCGACGGTCCCGGCTCAGCCGACGAGCAGGTCGAAGTACGGGCGAAGACCGGGTTCGGCGACATCACGATCCGCCGGGAGGCCGAGCGCGGCACCGAGCTGCTTTCCGCAGGGGCGGAATATGAGTGACGCAATCGAGGTCCGCGGGCTCGGCAAACGGTTCGGCGAGGTTGTCGCGCTGGGCGGGCTTGACCTGACCGTCCCCGCGGGCACCGTGTTCGGGCTGCTCGGCCCGAACGGAGCCGGCAAGACGACCCTGGTGAGGATCCTGGCGACGCTGCTGGAGCCAAGCGGCGGGCGGGCGACGGTGCTCGGTTACGAGGTCGTCCGCGAGCCGCTCGCCGTCCAGCGACGGATCGGGCTGGCGGGTCAGTTCGCCGCGGTCGACGGGGAGCTCACCGGTCGCGAGAACGTCGAGATGATCGCGCGCCTCTACCGGCTGTCGGGGGCGAGGCCCGCCGCCGCACGGCGGACCTGCTCGAGCGTTTCGACCTCGTCGAGGCCGCCGACCGTCGCGTCTCGACCTACTCGGGCGGGATGCGGCGTCGGCTCGACCTCGCTGCCGGGCTGATCGGGCGGCCGCCGGTCGTCCTGCTCGACGAGCCGACTATCGGACTTGACCCCCGCTCACGCCAGGAGCTGTGGCGGATCGTCGACGAGCTGGTGCACACCGGTGGGGCTACCGGCTGTCACGTTTAGTGCTTGCCGGGTGTCGTGGCAGTAGTGACCACGACCACTGGAGGAACAGCAATGTTGGAGAAAGTCTTTTACACGAGCGTTCTCGTCAGCGACCAGGACCGGGCGCTCGACTTCTACACGAATGTCCTTGGATTGGAAAAGCGCGCAGAGAACCCGACGCCCGACGGGCCGCGGTTTCTGACCGTCGGCGCCGAGGGTGACGAGTTTCAGCTGGTTCTCTGGCCCGGGACACCCGGCCAGGCCCAGCCGGCGCTGGGCGCCCCGCCGCCTTCCGTCACGTTCGTGACCGACGATTGCCGTAAGACGGTGCAGGAGCTGAAGTCGCGCGGCGTCGAGTTCCTGACAGACGTCATGGAGTTTCCATGGGGCTACGTCGCGCAGTTCCAGGACCCCGATGGCAACCGGCTGCAGATTCGAGAGGGCCGCTAGGCGCGCCTGCTCAACTCACGTGCTCAGGCCACGGCAGCGGGAACAGCTCGCGGTACGGGCGGGTCTCGTCGACCACGCGAGCGACCGACGATCGCGTCAGGAGGCGGTCGAAGTACCGGGCCAGGCCCGGGTACGCGCCGCGGTCCAGCGGATGAAGGACGTCGGCGTAGTGCAGGGCGGGGGCCGCGGCGGAGTCGGCCAGCGTGAAGAGTTCGCCGGCGAGCCAGCCGTCGCGGTCGCGTCCACGCAGCTGACGATCCAGCGTCGCGTGAGCCAGCTCGAGCGCCGCGTGGGCCTGTGAGACGCCGTGTGGGTCCTTGGCCTCGGCGGGTCGCAACGCGTCACCGACGATTCTCTGCACCGGGGTGGACACGTATGTGTCGGCCACCCGATCCCAGAGTCGTGCCTGCAGCGCCCCGTCGGGATCGGTTGGGATCAGGGGCGGCGCGTCGCCGTGTCGATCGAGATGCTCGACGATGATCGACGACTCGGGGACCACGACGCCGTCGTCGACTAGTACTGGGATCGAGGCCGGCGGCCACAGCGTCGCGAGCGCGGAGCGGTCGGCTTCGACCAGTTCGGTCGTGAACGACACATCTCGCTCATAGAGGGCGATGAGTGGCTTCCAGCAGTACAACGCGAACGGGTGTTGGTACAGAACGAGGCTCACACGGTTACCCCGTCCGTGAGCAACGCGTCCAGCCGGTCGAGGAACAGGCCCGTGCCGTGCTCGCGCTCCGCCGGATCCTCGAGGTCGTCGAGGAATGCGCCGTGCTCGGTGAAGATCAGGTGTGTGCCGCCATGGTCGTCGCGGCACAGCTCGACGGTCGTGAGCGACACGGAGGTGAGCCGATCATCGAGGAGCATGTCGTACGCGAACACGATCCGCTCGCCGCTGACGATGTCGTGGAAGCGGCTTCGAAAGACGTGGTGGTTACCGCGTGGGTCGCGGCCCGCGTTCAGCTCGCCGCCGCCGATCCGGAAGTCCAGCGACCATTCCGTGTCGGTCCAGCTGTCGGGCACCCGAAACCAGCGCTGCCGCAGACCGGGGTCGGCGAATGCCTGAAACGTCTGCTCGGGGCTCTGACGGAAACGTCGCTCGATGGTGAAGTCGTGCTGGCAAATGCTCACTTGGCGCGATGTCCCTTCGTGGTGGGGAAGGCGTCGTCGAGGACGTCGCCCATGAGATCGAACCCGCGTTCCCAAACCGCGCGGTGCTCGGCGATCCAGTGCTCAACCGCGCGCATGGGGCCGGGTTCAAGCCGGCAGGTGCGGACCCGGCCGACCTTCTCGGAGCGAACGAGGCCACTGCGTTGGAGCACGTCGAGGTGCTGTAACACGGTTGGGAGCGACACGCCGAGCGGCGCTGCGAGATCGCTCACCGAGGCGGCCCCACGGGTGAGCCGCGCCACGATCGCCCGGCGGTTGCCGTCCGCCAGCGCGTGGAACGACTGATCGAGTAGATCGGGTTCGGCGATCGGCACGACGAGGAACCTAGCATATTACTTAGGTGAACGCCTAAGTATTCGGTTCGAGTCACAACCACGCCTCGGCGCGGGTCACGGGAGTAGGCCGCCGGTCCGGCGGGAAGCTGAACGATGGGAAAGGACCGAGATGAGACTTGCAGTTGTGGGTGCCGCGGGGCGCACTGGGCGGCTGGTCGTCGAGCAGGCGCTCGGCCGGGGCCATCAGGTTCGCGCGCTCGCGCGGCAACCGGAGAAGATCGGTGTTCGGCATGTGGAACTCGAGACCGTCTCGGTCGACGTCCGCGACGCCAGGGCGCTGAGCGCCGCAGTGGCGGGATGCGACGCGCTGATATCGACAATCGGTGGCGCACCCTCGCGCGGTGCGACCGATCTCTACTCCCAGGGGGTCGCGAACCAACTACAGGCGATGGCCGCGAACAAGATCGCGATGCTCCAGGTGGTCTCTGCCGCCCCGGCCGGGCCGCGGGAGGAGCAGCCGTTCGCGGCACGGCAGGTCATCTTTCCAATCTTGTGGCGGTTCTTTGGGAACCAGTACGAGGACATGCGCCGCATGGAGGCTGTCCTGCGCTCGAGCAGCGTCGACTGGATCGTGCTCCGTCCGCCCAGGCTGGTGAGCAAGCCCGCGACCGGCAGATACCGAGTCGACACAAAGCCGCTGGCCCGAACGCGGCGGATCACATACCACGACCTCGCCGCCGCGCTGCTGGACGTACTCGCCCGGGACGACCTCAGCCGAACGGCGGTATATGTCGCCAACTGACCCCTGCGGTCGCCGATAGCATCGCGGCGTGGCCGAGAGCCGCGACCTCCGTTATTTCGTTGCGGTTGCCGAGCGGCTGAGCTTCAGCCGAGCCGCCGAAGATCTGCCCCTCTCGCAGTCGGCCCTGAGCGAGGCGGTCCAGCGTCTGGAGGCGGAAATCGGGACCCAGCTGTTGCGTCGCAACAGCCGCCGCGTCGAGCTGACCCCACCGGGTGAGGTGCTGCTCGCGGATGCCCGCGAGGTCCTCGCGCATCTCGACCACGCGATCGACCGTGCCGAGCGCGCTGGGCGTGGGGAGGTCGGACGGTTGCGAGTTGGGTTCGAGGCGTCGGGCGCCGGCGAGCTGTCCACGCTCGCCCGTGCCCGCTTCGCGCGCGAGCACCCTGCCGTTAGGGTCGAGCCCAAACGGTTCGATTGGGGCGGCGAGGCGGCCGGCTTGCGCGATGGAGCATGCGACGTGGCTTTCGTGTGGCTGCCCAACGATCTCTCGGGGCTCGAGGTGGAGGAGGTCGCGAGCGAGGGCCGGTACGCGGGTCTGCCCAAGGGCCACCGCCTCTCCCGTCAGCCCCGCGTGTCGATCATGGAGCTCAAGGACGAGCCGATCATGTGGACGCGGCGCGCCCCACGCCTGTGGGTCGACTGGTGGGCGGTCAATCCGCGCCCGGACGGTTCCGAGCCCATTTGGGGCCCCGAGAATGAGAACGTCGAGGAGATGCTCGAGCAGGTCGCGGAGGGCGCCGCCATCTGCATCACTCCGCGCTCGATGGCCACTCACTACTCAAGGCCCGATCTCGCCTGGGTCCCGATCGCCGACATCGAGCCCCTGCACATCGCGCTCTGCTGGCGCCGCGATGACGACTCAGCGCTCGTATCGTCATTCGCGCGCGTCACCCGCGATCTCGCCGCCGCCGCGGCCGCATGAGTGGTCAGTGGCGGAACGCGCCGGCGTGCTCTGCGGCCCACGCCTTGAAACTACGAGGTGGTCGCCCTGTGACCTCCTGAACGGTGCGGAGAACCACCGACTCGTCGAGGTCGCCGTCGACGAAGAACCGGAAGAACGCGTCCACGTAGTCGGCCGGCATCGTCGCGGTCATCTCCGCCCTTGCCTCCTCGTTGCTCTGCCCGTCGAAGCGGAGCTCACGGCCGAGGACATCCGCCAGGATCGCGACGCGGTCGGCGGGAGTCAGAGCTTCGGGGCCGCTCAGGCGGTACGCGCGGCCGTCGCCGGCATCGGAGGCCAGCGCCACGGCGGCGACCGCGCCGATGTCCTCCGGGTCGATGGTCGCGACGCGGACATCCGGAAACGGGGCCCGGACCACGTCGCCGTGCCGAAGCTGGGGCAGCCACTGGAAGGTGTTGGTCATGAACGTGTTCGGCTGCAGGAATGTCCAGGCGAGGCCAGACTGCCGAACCGCCCGCTCGGACTCGATGTGGTAGCGAGCGACGGCGTTGGTCTCGTCGCCCGTCGGAGCAGAGCTGCTCGACAGGAGCACGACCCGCTGC
>DATJRS010000228.1:0-5223 GCA_035504535.1 Solirubrobacteraceae bacterium
CAGAACCTGGTGCCGGCGCTTCGGGGCGCCGGCCTCAGCCCGAAGATCTACGGCAACGACCTGAGCTGGAGCTCCGCGGCGTATGCCAGCACGCTGGCCTCGAGCCCGGCGGCCGCGGATCTGGCGGGGATCTCCTGGCACTGCTACTTCGGCTCGCCGACCGTGATGGCCCAGCAGCATGCGGCCACACCCGGCCTCGACCAGCTCATCGACGAGTGCTCCCCCGAGATCCGGGGTTTCGGCACGCCCGAGTTCCTGATCTCCTCGCTGCGCAACTGGGCGAGCGCGGTCTCGGTGTGGAGCGTGGCCCTGGACCCGAACGGCGGTCCGATCCAGGCCGGCAACTCCTGCCCGGGGTGCATGGGTCCGGTCACGATCAACGAGGCGACCCAGGGCATCACCCTGCGCCCCGAGTACTACCAACTGGGTCAGGTCAGCGACTTCGTCCAGCCCGGCGCCACCCGGATCGACTCTCCGAGCACGGTGACCTACGGCCTCAACAGCTCGGGCATCGAGACGGTCAGCCCGGGCCTCGACGACGTCGCCTTCCAGAATCCCGACGGCTCATACGTCCTCGTCGTCTACAACAACAACTCGGCGGCCCCGATCACGTTCGCGGTCGACGAGGGCGGGCGGTACTTCACGTACTCGCTGCCTAACAACGCGATGACCACGTTCGTCTGGCACTAGACCGGCTGATTAGCTGCGGGCGCCCGCCAAGCCATGATCAGTGTGCTGCGCAGGCTCCCGTCGCGCCGCCGGTAGTGATCGCGGCGCAGGCCCTCGACTTCGAATCCGGCCGCGGCATAGAGCCCGATCGCGCGCGCGTTGTCGGTCCACACCTCGAGCGAGATCTTGTGCGCGCCGGTGACTTTGGCGTGTTGTTGGACTGCGTTTAGGAGCGCTCGCCCGCCACCGCGGCCGCGGGCCTCAGGAAGGATCGCCATGCCGATGGTGAGGACCCCAGGAGTTGCCTCCTCCACCCCGGCATGCCCGACCTGGCGGCCATCGTCGTCTTCGAGGATGAATAGCGCGGCCGGCTCATCGCGCTCGATGAACTCCCGGAAGCGCGCGGCACGCTGCTCGATGTCGACCGGCGGCTGAGCGCCCAGGGTTCCCTCGGGGGCGACGACCGCCACCGTGCGGGCCGCTTCGGTCAGGTCGGCGTCATGTGCCCGGCGGACGATCACCCCGAGTAGCTTTTCACGGGTGCCGGCAACCGGTCAGGACGCGGCCAGGCGCGCCGCCGAGGAGGCGTTTCGCGAGCACCGCACGCAAGTGCTGGCCGGGCTCGTGCGGGCGTTCCGGGACTTTGAGCTCTGCGAGGACGCTCTCCAGGAGGCGTTCGCGCTGGCGCTCCAGCGCTGGGGAGCTTCTGGGGTCCCGGCGTCGCCGGCGGCCTGGCTGTTCACCGTGGCGCGCAACCGCGCCATCGACCGGCTGCGCCGGCGGCAGACCTCGGAGCGGCTCATGTTCGAGGGCAGCTGGGAGAGCGACCTGGCCGATGAGGGCGCTGGGGGTGTCGGTAGTCCTCGGGGTATCGGTGGTCCTGGAGGTGTCGGTGGTGCTGGGGGCGAGCCGGTCGCGATCACCGATCCCGATGCCGTTCCCGACCTCCTGGCCGAGGTCGGCGACGAGCGACTCAGCCTGCTCTTCACCTGCTGCCACCCGGCGCTCGCGGTCGAGGCGCGGGTGGCGCTCACGCTTCAGGCCGTCGGCGGCCTGACCGGAGCCGAGATCGCACGCGCGTTCTTGGTACCCGACGCGACCATGTCCCAGCGCCTGGTTCGGGCCAAGCGCAAGATCCGCGACGCGGGCATCTCGTTCGAGCTGCCCGGCGATGCCGCCCTGCCGGACCGGTTGGGAGCCGTGCTGGCCGTCATCTACCTGATCTTCAACGAGGGATATGCGGCCACGGCAGGCGAGGAGCTGCTGCGGAGCGATCTTTGCGCCGAGGCGCTCCGGCTCGGCAAGCTGCTGGCCGCACTCATGCCCGACCAGCCCGAGGTCCTCGGGCTCGTGGCCCTGATGCTGTTCCACGACTCGCGCCGGCACGCCCGCACCGGCCCGGCCGGGGAGCTGATCCTGCTCTCAGACCAGGACCGCTCTCGCTGGGACCAGTCCGAGATTGGTGAGGGCACGCGTCTGTTGAACCGTGCCCTGCGGCTCCGGCGTCCGGGTCGCTACCAGGTCGAGGCGGCGATCGCCGCCCTGCACGTCGAGGCGCCAAGCGTCGAGGAGATCGACTGGCCGCAGATCGCCGAGCTCTACGAGGAGCTGTGGCGTCTCTTGCCCTCGCCCGTGGTGGCTTTGAATCGTGCCGTCGCCGTCGCCCAGGCAGGCCGACCCGAGGATGGACTCGCGCTCGTGGACCGGATCGACGGTCTCGAGCGCTATCACCTCCTGCACGCCGCACGGGCGGACTTCCTGATGCGGCTGGAACGGTATGAGGAGGCGCGCGAGGAGTACGGTCGCGCGCTCGAGCTGACCCGCAACCCGGCCGAGCAGGAGTTCCTCAGGCAGCGGCTGGACCAGATCCAGGCGGTTGGCTGACGCCGGCGTCGAGCTCGGCCACCACGACGGCCGTCGCGGACGATCGGTTCAGTGTAAGGCTCAGGTCGAGGCTTAGAATGCGGCGTTTTTTGGCGAGCTCGGCCGCCTCGCCGGTGAGACTGATTGATGGCCGCCCGGTTCCGTCATGGGCGACTTCGATCGAGCGCCACGCGACCGCCTCCCCGGCGATTCTGAGCGCCTTCATCGTCGCTTCCTTGGCGGCGAAGCGTGCGGCCAGACAGCGCGGGTTTCGCCCGCAGTCGCGCTGCTCCGCTTCGGTGTAGATCCGCTTCAGATAGCGCTCGCCCTGGAGACGCAGGGACTCGCGGACCTCGTCGATCTCCACCAGGTCTATGCCCACCGAAATAGCCATCGATCACGCGCCATTTTGCTCGACGCTCTTAGACTGGCCCGCTCATGGAGAACCCATATGCCCATGTCGACCCGGAGGCTGAGGTCGCGGACAACGTATCGATCGCTCCCGGCGCCGTGATCCACGCCGGTGCCCGGATCGGTGCCCGCGCGACGATTGGCGTGGCCGCCGTCGTCCACGAGGGGACTCAGATCGGCGAAGACTGCGTGATCGAGGACGGCGCCGTGCTTGGAAAGCGGCCGCGCCTGCGGGCAGCCTCGAGCGCGGCCGGCGCCTCGATCGGATGGCTGGTGCTCGAGCCGGGCGTCACCGTGTGCTGCGGCGCGGTCGTCTATGCCGGCGCGCATGTGGCATCCGGGGCGATCATTGGGGACCAGGCCCAGGTCCGCGAGAACTCCCGAATCGGAGCGCGCTCCGTGGTCGGGCGCGGCTCGTCGGTCGACTTCGGCGCGCAGGTCGGCGAGCGCGTGCTGATTCAGACCGGTGTCTACGTCACCGGCGGGTCGGTCGTCGAGGACGACGTGTTTCTCGGGCCTGGCGTCCTCACCACCAACGATCACACGATGGGCCGACACCCACGGGGCGAGGCGCTGCTCGGCCCGGTGTTTCGCCGGGGTTGCCGCGTGGGCGGCGGCGCGGTGCTGGTTCCCGGCGTCGTGATCGGCGAGGAGGCCTTCGTCGCCGCGGGGGCGCTCGTCACCCGCGACGTCGGGGCTCGCGACGTCGTGATGGGCGTGCCGGCGCGCGTGGTCCGTCGGGTCGGCGACGAGGACCTCCTCGAGCGCTGGACGTGAACCTTTAGGCCTTGGCGGCCAGCGCCGCCACCACCTCACGCACCCGCTCCTCATCGAGCGTAGGGCTCATCGGCAGCGCCAGATTCGTCCGCGCCAACTCCTCCGTGACCGGCAACGCGTCCGTACCTGCGGGCGCAAAGGAAGCCATCGCCGGCTGACGATGGATCGGCGTGCGGTAGTACGCCCGCGCCCCGACGCCGTGGTCGCGCAACCCGGCGATCAGCTCATCGGCCCGCGAGTGGGTGGCCACATACAGATGCCAGGCCGCCTCGGCGCCCGCAGGCTCGAACGGCGGCCTCACGTACCGGTCGATGCCCGTCTCGCTGTACGCCCGGGCCGCCGCCCGGCGACCCTCGCACCATCCGTCGAGCTCCGGGAGCATCACCCGCAGGATCGCCGCCTGCAGCTCGTCCAACCGCGAGTTGTAGCCGACGTACTCGAACGTCTGCTTGTCGCGGGAACCGTGGAAGCGCAGCGCCCGCGCCAGCTCAGCGATCCGATCATCGTCCGTGGCGATCGCGCCGCCATCCCCGAAGGCACCGAGGTTCTTGGACGGATAGAACGAGAACGTAGCCACATCCGCGAGCGACCCGGCGCGGCGGCCGTCGAGGCTGGCGCCGGCGGCCTGCGCGGCGTCTTCCAACACGGGTACGCCGAGCTCGCGCAGCGCCGGCGACGGTGCCGGGAGACCGAACAGGTCGACCGAGACGATTGCCCGCGTCCGCGGGGTCAGCACTGCCCGAACCGTGTCCGGCGTCAGGTTGCGCGTATCGGAATCGATGTCGCAGAACACCGGCCGGGCGCCCGCGTTGACGATGGCCTCGGCCGACGCATAGAACGTGAAGGCCGGCACGACGACCTCGTCATCCCGACCCACCCCGAGCGCTCTCAGGCCGATCGTGATCGCGTCCGTTCCGTTGCCGACGCCGATCGCATGGCGCACCCCGAGGTACTGGGCCAGCTCCCGCTCGAATGCCTCGAGCTCGGGGCCGAGGATGAACACCCCGCGCTCGAGCACGCCGGCGATCCGGTCTCGGATCTCGTCCTGCAGCGCGAGCATCGGGGTCGCGGTGTCGAACAGGCCAATCGGCATCGGCTAGAGACCCTACTGGCGCGTTGGGATCTTCGCCTCTCGGCGTGCCGCGATGACGCGGGCCGCACCACCGTTTCGGATTAGCGAGGAATGGGTACGTATGCGCGCACCATGTCAGGGGGTCGGTGGCGAGCGCTCCTCACTCGACTCGGCAGTCGAGTCGGGGGAAAGTCGCGGGTTGCAAAGCGTCGGTCGGGATGCGGTCGAGCCGTTACGCGCGTGTTCGGATGCGCGCTCGGCGTCGCCATGGCCTTGGTCGCGTCCCTGGGCCAACTCCACCTGAGTAGCGCGCTGACGGTCTCTTCGCTCACGGTGCCGTCACTGACGGTCCCAACCGTGTCGATTCCCGTCAGCACGCCGACCGTCTCGACCCCCACGGTCACGACGCCGACCGTCACCGTTCCGAAGGT
>DATJRS010000229.1:0-9910 GCA_035504535.1 Solirubrobacteraceae bacterium
GATCCGCGCACGCTCGTACCGAAGGTCGACTTCGTCAGCTGCGCCGGCTGGCTCGATGGCGGTGATGCCCGCCGGCACGCGGGACTCGCAGGCGGACCGGAGCTCGTGGTGACCAACCTGTGCGTGGCTGACTTCCACCCGGATTCCAAGCGGATGCGTCTGATCAGCGTCCATCCCGGCGTCACGGTCAGTGACGTTCTGAAGTCGACCGGGTTCGAGCTGTTGGTCGAAGGCGAGATTGCCCGGACCGAGGCGCCGACAGCGGAAGAGGTACGACTGATCCGCGAGCAGATAGACCCCGGCGGCGCGCGCCTGCGGGAGTTCGGCCCCAGATGATGAGTACGTCGGACGATCGCGTAGCCCTGATCACCGGCGCCGCCCGAGGGATTGGCCTGGCCATCGCCGCGCGCCTGGCGGGCACCGGCATCGCGGTCTGCATCACCGACCTCGACCTCGAGTCCGCGCAGGCCGCGGTCGAGGCGATCGAGCGCGACGGGGGCCGGGCGCTCGCGCTGGCCGGCGACGTGACCCGCCCCGAGGACTGCGAGCGGTGGGCTAGCGCGGCCGCAGCACAGTTCGGCGACCTGCACATCCTCGTCAACAACGCCGGACTGACCCGCGACGCATTCGTGCACAAGATGAGCGACGATCAGTGGCGCCTGGTCCAGGACGTCGTGCTCGGCGGTTCGTTCAACATGGTCCGGGCGGTCTCCCCCTGGTTCCGCGATCGCGAGCGCAAGGGGCCGCGGCGGATCGTTAACATCAGCTCGGTGTCGGGGATCTACGGCAGCCCGGGTAACGTCAACTACTCCGCGGCCAAGGCCGGGCTGATCGGGATGACGCGAACGCTCGCGGTGGAGTGGGCGCGCTTCGGCGTTACGGTGAACGCGGTGGCCCCCGGGTTCATCGCCACGCGCATGACCGCGGCGCGCGACGCGGGCGGCGGTCTCGGCATGTCGGCCGAGATCCGCGACGACATCGTCGCGCGAATTCCGCTGGGCCGGGCGGGCGAGCCTGATGACGTCGCCGCCGCCGTGGGGTTCTTCTGCTCACCCGAAGCCGGATTCGTTACCGGTCAGGTTCTCGAGGTGCACGGCGGCCTGCCGGACATGACGGTCGCGCGATAACCCGGTCACCGTCACACTGACCGTGACGAGCTGGCACGCCGGCGCGGAGTGCCTACATCGCGGTCTCGCCGCCGTCCGGCACGATCACCGCGGCAGTGACGAAGCTGGCCTCGTCGGAGAGCAGGAAGCAGATCGTCGAGGCGAGCTCCTCGGGCTGCCCGAGGCGCCCCAGCATGTTCAGTTTCGCTGCCTCCGCCGAGCCCTTCTCCAGATCGCCGCCGCCGCGCTCGGTGTAGAGCGGGCGAGTCATCCCGGTGAGCACGCGGCCAGGGGCGACGACGTTGATCCGGATGTCGGGCGCGACGTCCCGGGCCAGCTGGCGCGAGAAGGCGAGGATCGCTCCCTTGGCGGCGCCGTACGGGGCGTTGTACGGCTGGGCCACGATCGCCGCGATCGAGGACACGTTGACGATGGAACCCGAGCCGTTCTCCTGCATGAGCGGGATCACCTCGCGGCAGACGAGGAACGTCCCGCCCATGTGGACGCTCATCATCTTGTTGAACCGCTCGTAGGACCAGTCCTCGATCGGTCCGAAGTCCGCGTGCCCGGCGCCATTGAACACGCAGTCGATCGAGCCGAGACGCTCGTGCGCGGCGTGGACGGCGGTCTTGATCGCGGTCTCGTCGGAGACGTCAGCCTCGAGCGCGACCGCGCCCGGAATTTCGGCGGCCACCTCGCCGGCGCGTTCGATGTCGAGGTCGACCAGCGCCACCATCCCGCCCTCGGACGCGAACTGCCGGGCCGTGGCCGCGGCCAGGCCCGAACCGCCGCCTGTGGCGAACAGAACCTTTCCGTCGAATCGACCAGCCATCAGTCAGTACCTCCATCCATCGCCGAAGGTTGCCAGGCGCCGTCCGAGGATGTCCTCGGCGACGGTCACGCCCGCGCGTGCCGCGCGGTCCACTCCGACCCCCCGCGAGCGGAAGGTGTCTGAAGCGAAATACAGGCCCTCGACGTTGGGGGCACGCCAGTGCGGGCGGAAGCGGCCCACCAGGTTCGGCTTCTGGATGACGCCGAGCCCAGGCTCGTGCACGAGGTGGCGCCGGCGCCAGTACGCCTGGCCGAGCCCCGGATACATGATCGCCAGGTCCTTCTCGAACTGCTCTTGGGTGCGGAGCATCCATTTGACGTCACGCACCTTCTCGCCCGGAATGTCCAGCCCGCCGACGTACAGGTAAGAGCCGTCGGGGGCGACCGACGGCTCCATCGCGGTCATGTTGAAGAAGAAGCCGGCGTGCGGCAGGTTGGGAGTGTGCAGCCAGGTGGCGAGCTCGCGCGGGTCCAGCGCGTGGATTGGCTCCTTGGTCGCCAAATACACACCCAGCCAGGTGGCGCGGAACTCGACCCGGGCCAGGTGCTTGATCTGCGCGGTGTACCAGTCGGGCAGATCATCTTCGGGCACGACGCGCAGTACGTTCCACACCGGAAGCGTCGAGATGACACACTCGGCTTCGAGCAATGTCTCCTCGAAGATCTCGTTGGGGATCACGTGTGGGTTGGCCACGGCCAGGCCGACGACGCGCCCGTTCTCGATCACCACGCGCGACGCGCGGGTGTTCAACCGCACCTCGCCCCCGTTCTCGACGACGGCGTCGCGCAGGTCACTGAACATCCCGTCCCACCCCTGCCCGGGCCAGAACGAGTAGCCCCCGATCCCCTTCTCGGAGTAGTGCATCTTGCGCACGTACAGGTTGTCTGAGGCCGAGTGATCCCACCAATTCTCCGTGATCGCCTCGAGCACGGTGATGAACTCCCACAGCGCGATCACGCCCTCGTGCTTGGTGTACTGCAGCATCCACTCGCGCAGCGTCCGGTCGTCCCACGCGTCGAACTCCTCGTACGGGGTCTCGACGACGATCTGGATCAGCTTCTTGAGCTCGGACTTGTCGGCCGAGTACTGCTCGCGGATCGACCCCCAACGCGACTTCTCGTGATCCCAGATGACCATGTCGCTGGAGCTCGGACCGTGCACGAGCTCCTTGCCCACGTGCTCGAAAACCTTGGTGATGCCCGAGCCGGAATCCTCGACCAAATGGCCGCCGAGATTGATCTTGAAGCCCTCGTCGGGTACCGCGACGCCGCGACCGCCGAGCCACGGGCTCGCCTCGGCGATCAGAACCGACTTCCCTTCTTTGGCCAACAGGGCACCGGCGCTGAGACCCGCGGCGCCCGCACCGATGATCACGACGTCATGACGACTCATTCGATCTCCACTCCTCCGCTAGGAACGTCCACTGAGCACGGCCTGATATTCGGCTGCTTCTTCGGCATCCGTTGCCTCGAGCCCCATCACCGCTCCGAACATCTGCCCCGCCACGGATACGAGGCAGATGAACGCGACCAGCTCCACGATCTCATCCTCGCTGAACTCCTCGCGCAACACATCGAACTGGGCGTCGCTGATCCCGCTGGGATCCTGCGCCACGGCTTCCGCGAAAGCCACCGCGAGGCTTTCCGCTGCGTCGAGGTCCGTCCTCGGGGCTCCGAGTGACCGGCAGTACTCACACCCCACCTGCGTGGCGGTGGCTCGCCGGACCGCTTCCTTGAGGTGTTGCGGCAACGTCCCCTTAAACCGCACGGTGTTGTCCAGGCGGGCGTACGCCGCCAGTATCTCAGGCCGGCGTCCGAGCACGCGGGCAAGGACACTGTTGGTCACGGCGTTACCGTCAGGGTCCGCCGGAACTGGCTCAATGCGAGGCACGGTTCTCCTTTCTCAGCTGGTCCGGCACTCTACAGGATTTCGAACCACCGTTTGATTGAAATTTTCGCCTCGGGTACACTCCCGCGCGTGGGCCTCGAACTCAGCTGGCAGACCGCACCGGTGCCACCCGGACCGGGAACGGTGGTGGCCACCGGCATCTTCGACCTGCTGCACGTAGGGCATCTTCGCTTCCTGCGCGCCGCCCGCGCGGGAGCTACGCGGCTGCTCATTGGCGTCGAGGACGATCAACGGGCACGCGCGCGCAAGGGGTCCGAACGGCCAATGGTGCCCGCGGTCGAGCGCTGCGAGATGCTCGCCGCGCTGGCGCCGGTCGACGGGGTGTTCCTGATCTCGGGCCCGCCGTCGCTGCCGCCGGCCCCCGCCTACTTCGAGCTCCTCTCGCAACTCGAACCGGCGATGCTTGCGTTCACCGAAGGAGACCCGGCAGAGGGAGGCAAGCGCGCGGTCGCGGCACGGCTCGGCGCCGAGGTGCTCGTGATCCCGCACGTCCAGGGGCGCTCGACGACCTGGTTGATGGGCCGCCTGCTCGATTGTGGAGGGCCCCCGGTCTATGACGTCGGTCGGCGACGCCTGACGGCGTCGCCTTAGCGAGGATGATCGGCCGCGCTTGACGGTTGCGGCTGAGCGATCGTAGGTGGGGCGGCTGGGTGGGGCTACGAGTTGGGGCGGCTGGCGGTTTGGCGCCCGGAGACCCGGGGGGTCGTGGCCGGCGGCACGGCGAGGTGCGTAGCTCGACACGGAAGCGGTTTCTACGGTGGCGTGACCAGGTACGCATCTGGCACATACCGAGTTCGTCACAGCTTCGCTCGAGCGCGGCGAGTGTCGAGTAACGCAGGCCCACGCTCGCGGGAGAGTGCGCCGCGACCGGCGCCCGGCGACCTGCAAAACCGCTCATGTCAACGACTTCTCCGCGGCACGCGCGCTTTTGCAGTTGGGGGATGAAAAACCGCGCGCGGCAGACGCGACAGGGAGCGGCGCCCGCTTTTGCATGATCGAGCGAGACAACAACCCCGGCCTACTCCTGCCGAGCCAGCTCGGCCCCCAGGACCTCAGATCCGTCACGACCGACCCGGGTCATACGCCAACTGTTGGGAGCGGTTGGAGTCAGTCCGGCCTAAGGGGCGCCGATGACCGCCACGCACGAGGCCACGCCCGGACCGCCGAGCGTGTGTGCTGCGCCGCGCCGGGCACCGGCGACCTGACGCTCGCCGGCGCGTCCGAGGACCTGGTCGGCGACTTCCTTGATCATGCGCACCCCGGTCGCTCCGACTGGATGGCCGCATGCCTGCAGGCCACCCGACAGGTTCACCGGCATGTCACCGCCGGTCGAGGTGGCGCCCGAACGCAGCAGCTGCGCACCTTCGCCCCGGTCGCACAGGCCGAGGTCCTCGTAGTTGATCAGCTCGGTGATCGTGAAGCAGTCGTGGCACTCGACCACGTCGAGTTGTTCGCGCGGGGCGGTGATCCCGGCCTGCCGGTAGGCGCGCGTGGCCGCCTCGCGAGTGACGCGGAAGCCGAGATAGTCGTTGTAGTCGTGGAAGAACCCGGCGTAGTAGCCGTCGACGACGGCCAGCGCGATTGCTTCGATCACCGCGTATGGGCACCGGGACTCGCGGGCCTTCTCCACCGACGTCAGCACGACGGCGGCGGCGCCGTCCGTAGTCGGGGTGCAGTCGAGCAGCCCGAGCGGCTCGGCCACTCGTGGCGCCTTCAGAACCGCCTCGACGGTCAGCGGTTCGCTGTACTGGGCGATCGGGTTGTGCGTGGCGTGGGCGTGGTTCTTGACCGCCACAGCGGCTAGATCCTCGACCGTGCAGTCGTACTCGTGCAGGTAGCGGTTGGCCAGCAGCGCGAACTGGCCCGGCGCCGTGCGCCCCTTCGCCAGCGTGGGATGGGTCAGGTTCGCCGTCCGCGCCACCAGGCTCCCCCGCGGGGGGACGTCGCGCATCTTCTCGGCCCCGACGGCCAGCACGTACTCGTACTCACCGGCCGCGATCGACATTGCCGCTGCCCGCACCGCCTCCATGCCGGTGCAGCAGAAGGTCGACACGCGCGTGACGGGCCGCGGCGCGAAGTCAAGCGCCTCGGTCACTGCCGTCCCGGCATCGCCCAGCAGCGCCGCGGTGAGCGGTTCGGCCGTGCCCAGCCACGCCGCCTCGAGCTCGTCCTGCTCGATACCGGCCTCGGCGATCGCCCCCCGCGCCGCCTCGGCAAGCAGCTCGAGATAGCCGCGGTCGTGAAGCACTCCGAAGCGCGTCGCCGCCGACCCGATGATCGCGACCTGGCCGGCTATCGGCACGGCGTCACCTTCCAGAAGTACTGAACCAAGCCGCCGCCGGCGTGCAGGCGCCGCGGCACGAGCCGCACCTGCTGCCCGATCTCGACCTCCTCGCCTGCGACGACCTGGCCGTAGAAGCGGTTGCCGTCATCGAGCGCCACGACCGCCATCTGAAGCGAGTCCGCGCCGGGATACACGTAATCGCGCGCGCAGGTAACGACGCTGCCGGTCCGAGCCAGGGGCCGCCGCTCGCCCTCGATGCCGGCCGGCGGCGGGTATAGGACCCGGCCGTCGCGAACCACCCCCTCGAGCCGCAGATCCTGAGCCCGCTCGCGCCAGGCTCGGGGCCCGGACGCGTAAGGCTCGAAGCCGGCCTGCGACGGCGGCGGCGGGAGGGACGGGACCTCGCGGCCATCCGCCAGCTGCCCTTCGACATCACCAGCCAGCACGGCGGCCTCGTCGGCCGGCTCCACCAGGCACGCGTCGCCGAGGCCCCCGGAGGCGGCCACCAGCAGCGCCGGCCCGCGCAGACTGAGCAGCAGACGGAGCAGCGGATGCGCGGCGCCGAGCACCCCGGTGCGTGCGGCCGCCCTGTCTCCGGTGCCGCCAAGGGCTCGCTCGACGCGGGCGGCCGATCGCGCCGACGGGCCGGTGATCAGCAAACCGACGTCGGGCGACGGTGCTGCCCCGCCCGCCGTCACCGGCTCGGGTACCCGCTCGCGCGCGGCCTGCGCGACGATCCGGGCGATCCGAGCGGGGCCAAGCTCTTCGGTGAACGAGGCGTCAGCTTCGCGCGGCGCGCGTTCGCCGGCCAGCCGCCAGCGGTCGCGCAGCTCCTCGCTGTGGCTCGGGCCGGGGGTCAGTGTGGCCAGCCCGCCGCGATCGCCGAGCAGCAGCGCGACGGCGCCGTCCCCCGTGTCCCGCTCGGATTCCGAGCGTCGGACGTGAGCCGCGCACACCAGCACGGGGCCTGCGTCGGCCGCCACAAGGGCGTCGGCCAACCTGAGTGCCGCCACCCCGTCGCGAGGCGTGGCCGTCAGCTCGGCGCAGAACAACTCGTCTCCGAGCCCGGCAATCTCGGCGATCAGCTGGGCTGACCCGCCTTCGTCGTAGGGCGGCGAGACCGACGCGAACAACAACGCGGCCGGCGTGGGCAACTCCTCGTGCGGCAGCGCGAGCACTGCCTCGGCCGCGAGCGTTACCGCGTCCTGGTCGTAGTGGGCGGCGCAGCGCCTCCCGACCCGCGTCGGTACTCGATCGACTGGGAGAGCGACGGCCCCGGAGAGCAGCTGCGAGCTCATCGTGTTACTTGCAAGTGAGTGGCCCCGTGTGGCAGACTCCGGATTCTACCAATCGGTTGGCAGATCACAAATGTCCGAGGAGTCGCTTGCCAGTATTGCCCAGACGGGTGCCGTGGCCGAGGTCGCGATCGACAACCCGCCTGCCAACGCGCTCACCAACGAGCTGTACGCCCGCCTCCAAACTCTCACCTCCGAGCTCGACCGCGACGACACGGTTCGAGCCGTGGTGTTCGTCAGTGCCCATCCGACGATCTTCGTCTCGGGAGCCGATATCGGCGCCATGGCCCGCTACGACTTCAGCCGCGAGGCGATCGAGCGCAAGGTGACGCTGGTCCACCAAACCTTTCTCGGCATTCAGCGGCTGAGCAAGCCGACGCTGGCATCGATCGAAGGCCACGCGCTGGGAGGCGGCTGCGAGCTCGCGCTCAGCCTCGACATGCGCTTCATGAGTCGCGGGAAGGCCCGGATCGGGCTCCCGGAGGCCGGCCTAGGGATCGTTCCCGGCGGCGGCGGAACGCAACGTCTGCCCCGCCTCGTCGGCCGCGCCCGCGCCGCGCAGATGATGATGCTCGGCGAGCGGCTCGGAGCTGATGACGCCGAGCGGTGCGGGCTTGTGAACGCCGCCTGCGATGACGCCGCGGCCACGCGCGCCGCCGCGCACGAGATGGCGCGCCGGCTGTCCGAGATGCCGCGCTCCTCCTTGCGCCTGATCAAGCGCTGCCTCAACGACGGCTACGATCACGACCTCGTGCGGGGGCTCGAGGTTGAGCGCACGGCCGCCATCGAGGCGCTGCTCCAGCCCGAGGCGCGGGAAGGCATCGCCGCGTTCCTCGAGCGACGCCCGGCCCGCTTCCATGGTGCGGAGCCGGCCGCATGATCGTCTCGTTCGATGACGCTCTCGAGCTGGTGCGCGACGGCGACACGGTGGCAATCGGGGGCGCCGTGCTGTCGCGCAAACCGATGGCGGCCGTGCGGGCGCTGGCCGCGTCGGGTCGCCGGGACCTTGAGCTCGTGACGTTCGCCGGGTCGCTCGAGGTGGAGCGGCTGCTGGCCGCCGGGGCGCTCCGCGCAGTTCGCTCCTCCTACGTCGGCCTGGGCTCCCACGGTCCCGCCCCGCGCTTCACGGCCGCCGTCGCCTCGAGGGAGGTCGAGGATCTCGAGGAGTCCGAATGGATGCTGCTCGGGCGCCTGCGGGCCGCCGCGGCCGGAATGCCCTTCATCGTCACCCGGGCGGCGATGGGCTCTGACCTGGTCGCGGCTCGTGGCCTGCGTGAGGTGACCGATCCGTATACGCATGAAAGCCTGCTGGCCATCCCGGCGCTCCACCCGGACCTGGCCATCCTCCACGCCTGGAGGTCCGACCCGCATGGCAACATTCAGATGTCCTGGCCACCGGACCATCTCGCGGACGTGGACCTGCTCATGGCGCGAGCGGCCCGGCGCGTGATCGTCACGGTGGAACAGGTCGTGGAAGCCGACGAGGTGATCGCTAACGCCCGAGACACTGTGCTTTATCCCTTCGAGGTAGACGCCGTCGTCATTGCCGAGCGCGGTGCCACTCCGACCGCACTGCCGCCGTTCTACGAAGCCGATGCCTCCGCGCTGTCCGAGGAAGCAGCATGAGCCCAAGTGACGACACCAAGACCAGGATGCCGGCCGTAGGCAAGCGCGGGGACGGAGCCGGCCTGAAGAAGCGCCAGCGGGAGATCATCGACGCCGCGGCCGAGATCTTCTACCGAAAGGGGTACTCGGAGACGTCCGTCCAGGACGTGGCCGACGCCGTCGGGATCCTCAAAGGGAGCCTGTACTACTACATCGATTCCAAGGAGGATCTTCTCTTCCAAATGCTCCTCGAGGTGCACGAGGACGCGAAATCGGTCGTCACCGAGACGGCCTCGCTCGAGATCCCGCCGCTCGACCGCCTCCGCCGGTACATCCAGCGCCACGTCGAGTACAACGCCCGCAATCTGGCCAAGATCGCCGTCTACTACCACGACTTCGGCTTGCTCTCCCCCGAGCGCCGCAAGGCGATCGTCGGCCAGCGCAACTTCTATGAAGACTTCGTCCAGGGTCTGATCCGAGAGGCCCAGCAGCGGGACGAGGTCGATCCCTCGGTCGACCCCCTACTGATCAGCAACGCGATCTTCGGCGTCGCGAATTGGCTCTACACGTGGTATCGGCCCGACGGCTCGGCGACCCCCGAATATCTCGGCAAGTTGTACGCCGAGGTGATCGTCGAGGGGGTGACCGCCGGCAACATGCCCAAGCCTCCGCCGGCGACTCCTGCGCCGGCCTCCAAGCGGCGCCGGCGCGGCTGATTTTCCGCTTGACATTTGACCGAACGTTTGGTTGACTTCGCTTGGTTGAAGATGACGATCGAGCCGACCATTAGACCTAACTCTCGCGGCATGGTGGACCAAGCGGCCGTGGCTGGTCATCGGTACTGCTACCCGCTCGCCGTCGAGATCCGTAGGTGCGGGAA
>DATJRS010000230.1:0-61143 GCA_035504535.1 Solirubrobacteraceae bacterium
GGTGTTCCACGTCCACGGGCTGGTGATCGGGCTGCTCGGCCCGCTGCGTCTGGGCGGGCGCGTCGAGCACGTCGGTCGCTTTTCCCCGGCCGCGCTTGCGCAGGCGTTCGGTCGCGGCGCCACGATGATGTTCGGCGTCCCCACCATGTACTCGCGGATCGCCCGCGACGCCGCCGAGGACCCCGAGCTGGCCGGGGCGTTCGCCGGCGCTCGTCTGCTCGTTTCGGGCTCGGCTGGGCTGCCCACCGCGGTCCACGACCGGATCCGCGAGCTCACCGGCCTGTCGATTCTCGAGCGCTACGGGATGACCGAGACGCTGATGAACGCCGGCACGCGCCTGGGCGAGGAGGTGATCGCCGGCCGGGTCGGGCCGCCGCTGCCTGGCGTGGATTTGAAACTCGTCGGTGAGGACGGCTCGACCATCGACGCCATCGACGACGAGACGATCGGCGAGATCGCCGTCCGCGGTCCGAATCTCTTCGCGGGCTACCTGAACCGCGCGGAGGCCACCGAGGAGGCGATGCGCGAGGGCTGGTTCATGACCGGCGACCTGGCGACGCGGAACGAGGCCGGGTCCCTGAAGCTGGTCGGACGCAAGAGCACGGACCTGATCAAGTCCGGCGGCTACCGGATCGGTGCCGGCGAGATCGAGGGCGCCCTGCTCGAGCACCCGGCGGTGGCGGAGGTCGCGGTCACCGCCGCCCCCGACGAGGACCTGGGCGAGCGGATCGTGGCCTGGGTGGTGATCGAGGACGGTCGCAGCGCCACCCCCGACGAGCTCTCCGACCACGTCGCGAATCTCCTGACCAAGCACAAGCGCCCCCGCGAGGTGCACTTCCTGGACGAGCTGCCCCGCAACGCGATGGGCAAGGTCATGAAGAGATCCCTCGGGAAGTAAGTCGGAACTATTCCGACTTTCTTCCCAATCGCCGGCGGGGCGCCCCCAAACCCCTAAGGGGACGCCCCGCAAAATCAGACCCAATCGCCTTCCACGCTGGACGCCACGCCGGTCCCGGCGAACGCTTGTGGAGAGCTTTCAGTAGCGGTTATCGGCCCGGCCGGAATCGGTCGATATCGGGCGAAGACCCCATCTTGCTCTCGCCGCCGGATAGCCGATACCGACGGCGGAGCCACCCATGACCGATGAAATCTCGCTCACTCCTAGTCCAAGTCCTCTCCGTAAACCTGCTCCTGGTGGCCGGGACCACGCTGGTGGCCGCGATCGCGCTCTCCCACCACGCCCGCAGCGCCTTCCCCGGCCGCGGCATGGTCGTGCTCGGGCTCGCGCTGGTGGCGACGCTCCTCGGCAACTGGTTGCTGCTGCGCCGGCGTTTCATCCCGATCGAGCGACTGATCTCGGCCATGGAGCAGATCGACCTGGCCACCACCAACCGGCAGGTGCTGACCGAGGATCGGATCGACAGCTCCGAGGCCCAGCGCCTGGCCGTAGCCATCAACCGGATGCTGACGCGCCTCGAGGCGGCGCGGCGGGAGGCCGGGCGCGCCGCGATCCAGGCCCAGGAGCGCGAGCGTCGGCGGATCGCCCAGGATCTCCACGACGAGGTCAACCAGGCGCTGACCGCGGTGTCGCTCCGCCTTCAGGCCTCGATCGAGCACGCGCCGGCACCGCTGCGCCGCGAGCTCAACGAGACCAAGCGTCTGGCCGGGCAGGCGATGGAGGAGCTCCTGGCATTGGCCCGGCAGCTGCGTCCCGCCGTGCTCGACGACCATGGCCTGCTCCCGGCGCTCCACAGCCAGGTGCGCGACTTCTCCGACCAGACCGGCATTCGGGCATCGTTCGACGTGCGCGGCCCGGTGTCCCGGCTGACGCCCGAGCAGCAGCTGGTCGTCTACCGGGTCACCCAGGAGAGCCTCTCGAACGTGGCCCAGCACTCCGAGGCGCGGCAGGTCGACGTGGAGCTGTCGTTCGTGGGACGGACCGTCCTGAGGATCAAGGACGACGGCAAGGGCTTCGTCCAGCGCCGCGAAGGGGGGCTCGGGCTCTCGGGGATGCGCGAGCGCGCCTTGCTGGTCGGCGGACACCTGACGATCCGCTCGGCTCAGGGACAGGGGACGCGAGTGGAGCTGACCCTCGCATGAACATGATCAGAGGAGGGCATTAGATGCGAATCCTGGTGGCCGACGATCACGGCATCGTCCGATCCGGCATCAAGCTGCTGCTCGAGCGCCAGGCCGGGCTCGAGGTCGTGGCCGAGGCGGCCGACGGGATCGAGGCGGTCGAGCAGGCGCTCGCTGCGCGCCCGGACCTGTGCATCCTCGACGTGGGCATGCCCCGGATGACCGGCCTCCAGGCCGCCCGGGAGATCCGCTTGCACCTGCCCGACGCACGGGTGCTCATGCTCTCGATGCACGACGATGAGCACTACCTGTTCGAGGCGCTGAAGGCCGGCGCGTCGGGCTACGTGCTCAAGCGCGAGGCCGATCAGGACCTCGTCGGCGCCGTACACGCGGTCGGTCGCGGCGAGGCCTTTCTGACCAACGCGGCTGAGCGCTCGATCATCCGCCGCTGGATGTCCGGCGAGGACGGCGGTCCCACGATCTCGCTCACCCCGCGTGAGGAGGAGGTCGTCAAGCTGATCGCCGAGGCGTTCACCAACGCTCAGATCGCCCAGACCCTCCATCTGGCCGAGAAGACCGTCGAGTCCCACCGCGCCAACGTGCTGCGCAAGCTCGGGATGCGCGACCGGGTCGAGCTCGTGCGCTACGCCATCCGCCGGGGTCTCGTCGAAGCCTGAGTTCGTAGCATCAGATTGGTGCGCGCACCCGTCGATCACATCGCGGCTCCCGCGTTTCCGCGCGGCCTGAAGTGGGTCAACTCCGGGCCGCGGCAAATCGAGCTGGGCCGCTCAATGCTCGTCGAGTTCTGGGACTTCTGCCGCCCCCAGTCGATCCGCACCCTTCCCTATGTCAAGGCGTGGCACGCCCGCTACCCGGACCTGAGCGTGATCGGCGTCCACGCGGCCGGGTTCGCGCCCTCCGCCGACCCCGAGGCGGTGCAGGCGGCCGTCGACCGGCTGCAGATCCCGTACCCGGTGGCGATCGACGCCGAGTACGAGGTTTGGCAGCTGTACGGGAACCTGGGCTGGCCCGCCCGCTACCTGTTCGACCAGCGCCACATGCTGCTCCATTACCACTACGGCGAGGGCGGCTATGAGGAGACCGAGCGCTCGATCCAGGAGCTGCTCGGGATCGAGGAGCCGGTGCTCAGCCCGTTCCGGCCCGAGGAGGCGCCGGACGCGCAACTCGAGGCCCAGACCGACGACGTCGAGGGGCCCTATTCAGGGCCCTACCGGGCCGGCGGCGTGTGGGCGGTGCTGGAAGGCGCCGGCGCGGTCATCGCCAACGGCCGGACCGTGGACGTCGATCATCCCGGCTGTTATGAGCTGATCGCCCACGAGCGGAGCACCGACGGCGAACTCACGCTCGAGATCGGCGACGGCGTGCGCTGTCACGCCGTGTGCTTCACGCCGGGCCTGGCCGGCGGGTCCCCACGAGCCTGACGCCAACCGCCGGCAGCCGGCCGGCGGCGATCAGCGCCTCCTCGGGGGCGCGGAACTCGGGTCCGAGCTCCCAGCGATATAGGTACGGCCCGCGCGCGATCGGGCCCAGCTCGAACCCCTCGACGAGCGCGTCCTCGATGGCATCCAGGTGGTGCATGTGGTGGCGCAGGAAGGCCACCGCCGCCTCCGGCGTCGGCGGCTCGTGCTCGTGCTCCTCGGGGGTCGGCCGATGCTCCAGCCACCAGCGAGCGGCTGACTCGTCGAAGCGCTCCACGTCGATCTCGTCCAGGACCAGCTTCCCGCCGGGCCGGACGACCTCGGCGAGCAGCCGGCAGGATCGCCGCAGCGGCTCGACGTGATGCATCGACACCACGGCCACGGCCGCGTCGAAGCTGCCCGCCGGTTCGCTCAGTTCGTGCAACGGGACCGCGCGGACGGTGTCGGTCGTGGACGCCGGGTCGATCGCGACAACGTCGTACCCGGCCGACGCCAGGGCCGCCGCCAGCTCCCCGTCTCCGGCTCCGACCTCGAGCACACGCGCCGGGGCCGGAGGCAGCGACTCGCGCACGAAGCCGAGGACGCAGGGGTCAAGCATCGTCGTCAAGTAGGTTCACGAGCTCGGGTGGGCCGTCGTCGGCGACGATCGCCGCGAACCCGGGCCGGTAGGGACTTTCGCGCGGGGAGTCGCCCAGCCACGCCGGCTCATAGACCCAGCTGCCGGTGTTGGTGAGCCGGCCCCACTCGACCCGGTCATCGCCCGGCAGCGGGCCGGCGCGGTGGGTGTGCCCGAAGATCACGTGCTCGGCTCCCACCCCGAGGCGGTCCAGCACCTGAGCCGAAGCGCGTAGCGCAGCCCGCCGGAGCTCCACCGCGGTCACGTCCGCGCGCAGCGGCCCGAGGCCGGCCCGATTCAGGCCGGCGATGAGAACCGGGAAACCGGCCGCCAGCGCGCGCCCCCGCAGACCGCCGTCCCCGTCCAGCGCCCGCCAGGCGCGAATCTGGAAGCTGCCATCGCCACCGCCGCCCCGCAGGCCGCCGCTCTGAGCCACCCTGTCGATCCACGCATACATCGGCGCCAGGGCCGCCTCGTAGTCCTCGGCTCGGGCTGGGCCACCCGCGGGCTCGCCGGCGAGCCGCACGGTCAGTCCCGCGCCCAGCCGCTCGATGATCGGCACGGTGTTGTGACGGTCGCCGTAGTGGCCATGGATCGCGTAAGTGTCCTCGCGCAGCCACGCGCCTGGGTAGGTAACCCGCACGCGAGCCGGCCCGAGGGCGTCGACCACGGCGCCGAGGGCCTCCCGCGGATCCCACTCGACGCTTCTCTCGAGACCGAGCGGGGTCGGCTCCCTGCGCTCGAGCCAGCCTCGCAGTAGCGCGTGGTCGTGGTTGCCGGGCACGACGACCACCTCACCGACCGCCGAGCCGAGCTCGCGCAGTACCGGTGTCGCCTCGCTCAATGCGTCGCGCACCGGCCCATGGCGAAGCTCCAGCGTGTCGCCCAGGAGCACCAGCCGGTCGCACCCATCGAGTGCGCTGAGCAGCGCCGCACGCTCGCGCTCGCGGCGCAGGACGTCGGGGCGCCCACGGGCACCCAGGTGCAGGTCCGAGACGACGAGCGTGCGCAGAGCCCGTGTCGCCTAGTCGTACGGTCGGCGGCGCCTCAGGCCGCCATGCCCTGGCGGATCACCTTGGGGAGCATGAAGCGAACGTCCTCCTGGACCACTTCGAGCTCCCGCACGTCGCTCGTCCCCCGCGCCCGGAAGAATTCGACCAGGCGCTGAACGAGCTCCTCCGGCGCGCTCGCGCCCGAGGTGATGCCGACCACGCGCTTGTCCTGAAGCCACTCCTCGCGCACCTCACCCTCGGAGTCGATCAGGTACGACGCCGCGCCGTGCTCGCGCGCCACCTCGACCAGCCGGTTGGAGTTCGACGAGTTGCGCGAGCCGATCACCAGCACCAGGTCGCACTGCTCGGCCAGCTGCTTGACCGCGGCCTGGCGGTTGGTCGTCGCGTAGCAGATGTCGTCGGTGCGGGGTCCGATGATCGCCGGGAAGCGCTGGCGCAGGCGGTTGATGATCGCCCGCGTCTCATCGACCGAAAGGGTGGTCTGCGAGATGTAGGCCACGCGACCCGGATCGGGCACCTCGAGCTGATCGACGTCATCCTCGGTCTGGACCAGCACGATGTGCTCGGGCGCTTCGCCCATCGTCCCCTCGACCTCCTCGTGCCCGGCGTGACCGATCAGCACGATCGTGTAGCCGTCGGAGGCGAAGCGCTTGGCCTCGACGTGGACCTTCGTGACCAGCGGGCAGGTCGCATCGATCGTCTGGAGCGCCCGCTCTCCGGCGTTGGCGTGGACGCTGGGCGCAACCCCGTGGGCCGAGAACACCACCGTGGCGCCCTCCGGCACGTCCTGCTCGGAGTCGACGAACACCGCGCCGCGCTCGCGCAGCTGCTCGACCACGGTCTTGTTGTGGACGATCTCCTTGCGCACATAGACCGGCGCGCCGTACAGCTCGAGCGCACGCTCGACCGTCTGAACGGCCCGGTCGACGCCCGCGCAATAGCCACGCGGCGCCGCGAGGAGAAGCTTCTCCGGCGTTAACCCCACGGGGAGGAGTGTAGGGCGGCGATCCGAGAAGCTGGTGGGAGGTTGCGCCGAGACCGACTACGCTTGACCGACCTCATCCCCGCCCGGGAGCCAGTTGCATGCCGCAACGTCACCTCGACCGCCTCAGCTCGATCGACGCCTCGTTCCTCCACCAGGAGGGACCCGCCTCGCACATGCACATCGGCGCCGTGCTGGTGTTTGAGGGTCCGCCGCCGGAGTTCGCCGACTACCTCGACCACGTCCGGGGCCGGCTGCACCTGGTTCCCCGCTACCGGCAGAGGCTGAGCACGCCCCCACTCGAGACCGGCCGTCCGCTGTGGGTCGATGACCCCGACTTCAACATCGAGTATCACGTCCGCCACACCGCCCTGCCCTCGCCGGGCACCGAAGAGCAGCTCTTCCTGCTCGCGGGACGCATCGCCTCCCAGCAGCTGGACCGGGACAAGCCGCTGTGGGAAAGCTGGCTGGTCGAAGGGCTCGAGGGCGACCGATTCGCGCTCGTGTTCAAGACCCACCATGCGCTCGTCGACGGCGTCTCGGGCGTCGACCTGGCCACCGTGCTGCTCGACCTCGGGCCATCCGCCCAGCGCCCGCCCGAGAGTCTCGAACCCTGGCGACCGCGGCCGCAGCCGTCCTCGGTCGATCTCGTGGCCGCCGGCGTGCGCGGGGTCGTGGGCGCGGCCGGAGGTCTGGCAACGCGCACCGTCTCGGCCGCCACCCGGCCGGGAGCCGCGCTCGGCAAGCTGCGTGACGCCGCCGAGGGGATCGGCGAGATCGTCTGGGCCGGCCTCAATCCCGCTCCGGAGACCCCGCTCAACGTCGAGATCGGACCGCACCGGCGCTATGCGGTCGTCCGGCACCAGCTGGCCGACTACAAGACGGTGAAGAACGCCTTCGGGGGAACCGTCAACGACGTCGTGCTGAGCGTCGTCTCCGGCGCGCTGGCCGGATGGCTGCAATCACGCGGCGTCCGGACCGAGGGCGTCGAGATGCGCGCGCTCGTGCCCGTGTCGGTGCGCAGCGAGGCGCAGCGGGGCAGCCTGGGAAACCAGCTCACGGCCATGCGGGGACCGCTTCCGGTCTACATCCAGGACCCCGTGGCCCGGCTTCAGTTCGTGCGCCGCGCGATGGACGGGCTCAAGGAGTCAAAGCAGGCCGTCGGCGCCGCCACGCTGGCCGCGGTCAACAACCTGGCGCCGCCCACGATCCTCGCGCAGGCCTCCCGCCTGAACTTCTCGACCCGCCTCTTCAACCTGCTCGTGACCAACATTCCCGGTCCGCAGTTCCCGCTTTACGTCCTGGGCCGGCAGCTCGAGGACCTGTTTCCGGTGGCGTTCCTGCCCAAGAACCACGCGCTCGCGGTCGCGATCATGTCCTACAACGGCGGGATCGACTATGGGCTGCTGGCCGACTACGACGCCCTGCCTGACATCGACGTGATCGCGGACGGGATCGACGCGGCGCTGGCCGAGCTGCTCGAGGCGGTCGCCCGGGCCGGTGCGCAAACGCCCGAGCCGGCGCCGGCGAACCCTGTCTCCTCGCCGGCCGGATCCGGCAACGGCAAGCCCCGCAACGGCTCCTCTAGCCAGATCCTTCCTTCCGGGAGCGCCCGCAGCAAGCGCGGTCCCGCGGCGGACATGCGCGCCAAGCGGACCTCCCGAGCGTCCGCCCCTCGCAAGCGTCGCGAAGACTGAGCAAACCTCGCCCTTTTTCCGGCTTGCTGTTTTCCCTGCAAGCGACTAGCGTTCCGGTCGATTTGGACGATTTGATACAGCCGGACGAGGTCGCCTACCGACTGGAGCTCACTCCAGCCCAGCTGAAGATCGTCCACACCGCGCTCAAATCGCTGTTCGACGACCTCGGCCACGAGGAGCGCGACGTCAAGCGGGTCGTGCAGGCGGTGCTGGCCAAGCTCCCCGGCGAGCACGAGATCCGCGCGATCGATCTCGCGCGTGAGCTCCGCCGTACCGAAGCCGCCTGAACCTCGGGCTCAGAACCCGAGCGCGAACTTGGCGTCCTCGCTCATCCGCTCCGGTGTCCACGGCGGCGAGAAGGTCATCGTCGGCTGAACGTCCTCGACGCCTTCAAGGTCGCCGACGAACTCTTCGATCTGCTCGGACACCTGCGGCCCGATCGGGCATCCGGGGCTGGTGAGCGTATATGTGATCCGGACGGTAGGCCCTTCGACCTCGACTTCGTAGATCAGGCCCAGCTCGACGAAATCCAGCCCCAACTCGGGGTCGATCACGTCTCGCAGGGCGTCGGTTACATCTTCAACAGTTGTCATTCCGTGAACATTTTAATGCACCCACGCGCCCCTCGGCGGTTCCGACTTGCGGCCATCGCACCGTTTTGTGTAGGTTTTGCCGCATCGTCGACTTCGATGAAACGTCCGCCACTCTGCGTTGCTGCGGAGATGAGGATCACTCAACGCAGGGGAGCCGCCGGCAGGCGATGGTTCGCGCCCTGCGCTCGCAGGCGAACGTGACCGTCGATCTGACCGAGCTGGCCTTCGCGGACTCCTCGCTCATCGTGGACCTCGCGGTGCTGGCTCGCCGCCTGCGGGCGGGCGGCCGGGCGATCCTGGTGCGGGGCGCGCAGCCGCAGGTCATGGCGCTGATCAAGCACGTTGGCCTTCACCGCCTGCCGTCCGTCCGGCTCGAGGGCCCCTTGCCCTCGTTCGTCTAGCCGGGGACGACCTCCGCGGCGCCATTCGCCTTCTCCGGCGCCGCCGCCGATTCAGACAGCACGCTGGCCGGGTGCGGCTCGGGTGGCTCGCGCAGCAGCTCGGCCACGTCCGACCCCTCCTCACCGAACCGCGGGAACCGCTTGCCCTCGGCCTCGCCGATCGCCACCAGCTGCTCGCCGACGGCCCGCATGTCCTCGATCAGGCGCCGGCGCTCGCGCCAGATCGCCTCGGCACTGCGCGCCAGCTCGCGGGCCCGGGTCTCGGCCTCCTCGATCGTCTCCTCGGCGTCGCGGCGCGCGCTCTCGCGCATCTCCTCGGTCTCGCGCTGGGTTGAGGCGCGCAGGCGGTCTGTCTCGCGGCGGGCCGTCTCGCGCTGTTCGGTCACCTCGCGCTGGGCGCTCGCCCGGAGCTCGGAGACCTCTCGATCGGCCGTATCCCGCAGATCGGCCACTTCCTGAGCGGTCCGATCGCGCAGGTCGGCCACCTCCTGGGCGGTCCGCTCGCGCAGCTCGGTGACCTCGCGCGTGGCCGTCTCTCGCTCTCCGGCGAGTTCCCGATCCGTCGCCTCGCGCTGCTCGGTCACCTCGATCCGCGCCGTCTCGCGCAGCTCGGCCACCTCCTGGTCCGTGCTCGCACGCAGCTCGCCGGTCTCGCGGGCGGTCGACTCGCGCAGGCGACTCGTCTCCTGCCGGGCGGCGTCGCGGGTCTCGGCCGCCTCACGCTCAGCCTCCTCGCGCAGCTCCTGGCTCTCGCGCTCGGCCGTCTGGAGGCGGTCGTCCGCCTTGTTCCGCGAGCGCGCGGTGATCTCATCCGCCGTCTCGTGGGCCCGCTGGAGGATCTCGCGTGTCTCCTCGCTCACCTCATCGAGGGCGTGACGGACCGCCGCCTCGGGCGAGGAGGACATCTCGAGCTCGGTGATCAGGCGGCTCATGCGTTCGACGTAGCGATCGACCGCGGCGCGGTCATAGCCGCGCAGCCCCACCGGAAACTCGACCTCCCGCGCGTCCTTAAGAATGCGGTCGCGATCGGCCGCGGTCAGAACGCGACTTGCGCCAAACCGGCGCCCGGGGCGCTCGTCTTCCTTGGACGCCACCGCACCGACCAGCTCTGCCGCCTGGCTCTCGACCTCGGCCGAGATGCCCACGTCCTTGCCGTTACCGCCGCCGTCCCCCCGCATTTCGGAACGCGCCATGGCTAAAAGCTCCCTTCCTCGCTTGTCGCTCGAGACCGCCCGCGACTTGTCACACGAGCCTCCACAGCATCAAGCTAGCGCTTCGGTCAAGCCTCCCAGAGCAATGGCAAGGATTGGTCCGTACTAGCCTTTTGAGAAGTGCTGATCGTCCTCTTGTTGATCCTGTGGCCCCTGGCCGAGCTCTTCGTCCTGATCAAGGTGGCGGAGGCGATCGGCGTGCTCTATGCGATCCTCCTGCTGCTGGTCAGCTGGCCGGTGGGAAGCTGGGCGCTGCGCTCGCAGGGACGGGCGGCGTGGCGGCGACTGTCGGCCGCCGTCGCGGCCGGCCGCTCGCCGGGTCGCGAGGTGCTCGACGGTGCACTCGTCCTGATCGGTGGGGTGCTGCTGATCATCCCCGGATTCATCTCCGACGTCTTCGGCCTGCTCGCTCTGCTGCCGCCGACGCGCGCACTCCTTCGCCGCCCGCTCGCCCGCAACCTCCAGAACCGAGTCGTGATCGGGGCGACTCGCTTCACGCGCACGAGACCGTCCTACGACGTCGACTCGACCGCCACCGACCTCGATCAGCCCCAGCTGCCCGGATGAGCGCCCCACCCGCGCTGCGCACGCTGGCCTTCGGCGACCTTGAGGCAACCGTGTGGGGTGCGGGCTGGTTCTCCGATTCCGCGGACGACGCGCTGACCATCATCGGGGCCGACGGCGGGCAACCCACGGTCCTCACCGGCGGCGCCCCGACCGAGGAGACGCCCGACGGGGACTGGCACCTCGACGCGGCTGGCCAGCTGGTCGTGGCGCCGGCGGCCGAAGCCGTGGCGCTGCAGGTGCCCCAGGACCAGCTGGAGGGTTACGACCAGCTCTGCCGCGTCACCGGCAGGCTCAAGCTGGGTGGCGGCGAGCGCGAAATCGATTGCCTGGGTGTGCGGACCTGGTTCTCGAGCCCCATCGACCTCGACCGCTACGAATCGATCCGCGCCGTCTCGACCTGGTTTGAGCCGGACGAGGCGATGGCCCTCACTGCGTTCCGGGCCCGCAAGGCCAAACACCACGACGGCGATCTGATCGCCGCCGCCGTAATCGGCCCGGAGAACTCCACGGCGGTCGGCGATCCTCGGCTCTCGACCACCTACGAAGCGGAAGGGTGGCCGCTGCGCGCCGGGCTCGAGCTGTGGCTCCCGCCGCCCGAGGACTCAGAACAGCAATATCCGCGGCGGGCCTCCGGTGAAGCGGTGGGCGCGCGCGCCCACGCGCAGACCGCCACGCTCGAACTGCGCGCCGAGCCGTTTCGCTGGCACAGCCGTGGCCGGGACGGCGCCGGGATGTACATCCTGGCCCGGCGGCGATGAGCCGCATCGAGGCGGTCGTGACCGACTTCGGCGGCGTGCTCACCACGCCGCTGCTCGACTCCTTCGTGTCCGCCACACAGGCGTCGGGGATCTCGCTCGAGGAGCTCGGCAAGGCAATGGCCGCGGTGGCCGAGCACGACGGCGTCAATCCGCTCGTCGAGCTGGAAACCGGCCGGATAACCGAGAGCGAGTTCTTCGCCCGCCTCTCGGATCAGATATCGGACCACCGCGGGAGCCGCGTCGAGCTCGATGGGTTCGGCGAGCTCTGGTTCCAGGAGCTCCAGCCCAACCACGCGCTCATCGCCTACATGCGAGAGCTGCGCGAGCGCGGGTACAAGCTGGCGATTTGCACCAACAACGTCCGCGAGTGGGAGGCACGGTGGCGGGCCATGGTTCCGATCGATGACATCTTCGATGTCGTCGTCGACTCCGCGTTCGTGGGCACCCGCAAGCCCGAGCCGCAGATCTACCAGATCACCCTGCAGCGGCTCGGCGCCACGCCGGAGGCGACGCTGTTCATCGACGACACCGAGGTCAACTGCGAGGGTGCGCGGCAGCTCGGGATCACCGCCGTCCAGTTCCGCCGCACCCCCCAGGCGATCGAGGAGATCGAGGCCGCGCTGGCGAGGGAATGAGGCGCGGCCGACAGCCGCCGCCGAGAAGTGTCATTGGCGACGCGGAGTAGGCTGCCGTCCGTGCAGCCCGAGTCGGTCGAGGCGATCCTCGGGATCGCTCGCAATGCCTTCGTCTCACTCGACGCCGAGGGCCGGGTGCAGGAGTGGAACCGCCGCGCCACCGAGATGTTCGGATACTCCCGGCCGGAGGCGATGGGCGTGGAGCTCGCCGAGCTGATTGTTCCCGAGCGCCATCGCACCGAGCATCGCGCCGGCCTGCGCCGTGCCGCACACACGGCCCCTCCGCTCGGCCGCCAGCTGATCGTCGATGCGCGGCGGCGCGACGGACGCGAGTTCCCGGTCGAGGTGTCGATCACCGCCGTCCGCGAAGGGGAGTTGGTCGCCTTCCACGCCTGGATCGAGGACATGTCCGAACGAAATCGGCTTCTGCGCGAGCTCGAGGCCCAGCTGCGGGGTGCTCGCCCCGGCTTCGCAGAGATCCTTGACGCGCTGGCCGAGGCGGTCACGATCCGCGATCCCGACCACCACATCCTCTACGCCAACCGCGCGGCGCTCCGGGACATGGGCTTCACCTCGCTCGAGGAGATGCAGCGCCAGCCGCTCCAGACGATCTTCGAGGATTACCTGGTCCAAGACGAGCGCGGCGACGAGGTGACGATGGAGCAGATCCCATCCGTTCGGCTGCTCGCGGGAGAGGCGGCCGAGCCGCTGGTGATTCGCACCATCAACCGGACCACTGGGGATCTCCGCTGGCAGCTGCTCAAGGCCGCGCCGCTCCACGACGACGAGGACAGGCCGATCGCGTCGGTGATGATCATCGAGGACATCACGCGCGAGCGAATCGCCGAGCTGCGCGACCGGTTCATGGCGCGCGCGTCGGAGACGCTGATGTCCTCGATTGACTACCAGGAGACGCTGCGCAACGTGGCATGGCTGGCGGTTCCCGAAATCGCCGACTGGTGCGCCGTGGAGCTGGTCGACGAGCGGGGCTCCCGCCAGCAACTCGTGGTCGCGCATCGCGACCACGCCAAGCTCGAGCTGGCCGAGCGGCTGCGCGGCTTCGAGCCCGAGCGGCTGGATCCGGACCGTGGCGTCGGGAAGGTCCTGCGAACCGGAGCCTCGATGCTCTTCGAGCAGATCCCGGACCGGGCCCTGGTGGCGGCCGCCGTGAACGAGGAACACCTCGGTCTTCTGCGGTCGGTCGGATTCAGCTCCGTCCTGCTGGTGCCGTTGAAGGCGCGGGGCCGGGCGTTCGGCGTCATGACCCTGGTCAACGCCGAGTCGATGCGTCGCTTCGACCAGGACGATCTGGAGTTCGCCGAGCAGGTGGCGGCCCGGGCGTCGGTCGCGGTGGACAACGCACGCCTGGCCACGGCCCGACGCCAGACCGCCACCACGCTCCAGCGCAGCCTGCTCCCGGACGTGGTTCCGCCCATCCGGGGCTGGCGCGTCGCCACGCTTTACCGGGCGGCGAGGGTGGCCGACGAGGTGGAGGTCGGCGGCGACTTCTACGACTTCTACGAGAGCGGCGAGGCCTGGGTCGTGCTGCTCGGCGACGTCACCGGCAAGGGGGTGGAGGCGGCCGCGCTCACCGCACGGGTGCGACACGGGGCCCGTTTCCTCAGCCAGTACGAGCGCAAACCGAGCCGGATCCTCGCCGGTCTGAACGATGCCCTGCGCGAGCAGCCGGGGCTGCGGCTGTGCACCGCGCTGTGCGTGCGCCTGGATGGCGCAGGAGCGGCGATCGCGGCCGCCGGTCACCCTGCGCCGCTGGTGGTGCGAGACGATGGGCGGGTTCGGGAGATCGGCGTCGCCGGGCCGATCCTCGGCGCGTGGGCGGCCGGCGGATCACTGGATCGCGCCGTCTCGATCGCGCCGGATGAGACGTTGATCCTGTTCACCGACGGCGTGCTCGATGCTCGGGGTGAGCGCGACCGGTTCGGCCTGCGCCGTCTCAAGCGAGTCCTGTGCGATCACGCCGGCCGGCCGCCTGAACAGTTGCTCTCCGAGCTCGAGGCTGAGCTCGAGCGTTTCCAGGTCGGGCCGCAGGCAGACGACACGGCCGCGCTGGCGCTCCGGCCGGCGGCGCGCGAGAGCGTGGTCGGTGCGGGGCCGACGCACACGGCCGGACGAGTCCGTACCCTTCCATTCTCATAGGAAAGGGGTGACGTGGGAGCACTGCCCAACTTCCGGATCACGACGTTCCAGGCGGGGTCCGGAACCACGATCAAGCTGGTCGGTGAACTCGACAACGCGGCGTGCGCCGAGTTGCTCGCGCGCTTCGAGCAGGTGGCACCGAATGCTCCCGAGCTGGTGCTCGACCTCTCAGAGGTGTCGTTCATCGACTCGGCCGGGATGCGCGCGATCATCGCGATCGAGCACCGGGTGGCAGAGCGAAGCATGTCGCTGACGATCTCCCCGCCGGCCGCCGCGGTCACCGAACTCCTCCAGGTGACCGGCATCGCCGATCATGTCGCGCTTTCTCCTCGGGTCGACGAGGCGCCGCCGCGCTCGCCGTTCATCGAGCGGATCGAGCTCGATCTCCCGCGCAATCCGAGCGCTCCCGGCCTGGCCCGCGCCGAGGTGCGCGCCGTGCTGCCCGGTCGCATCTCTGCCTCCGACCGCGCCACCCTCACGCTGCTGACCTCAGAGATCGTTACCAACGCCGTGATCCATCCCGAGCCGGGCGTCGAAGGATCGGTCGGCCTGCGGATCACCGCCTACCCGGACCGGGTGCGGGTCGAGGTGGACGACGACGGCTCCGGGTTCGAGCTTCAGGATCTCCCACCCCGTCCCCGGGAGGCGGGAGGCCACGGCTTGATCGTCGTAGACGGCGTTTCCAGCCGGTGGGGGACGAGCCATGGCGGCGAAGACCAGCGCGCGGGGTTCTCGGTGTGGTTCGAGCTCGACCTCGATTACGCGCCGGAAGCCGAAGGCGAGGTCGCCGAGCCCACCGATCGCTCGGTGGCGCGGGCGGAGGGCTAGAGCAGTCGGGCCGAGTCAGTTGTCGGCGCCGAGCCGATCCCAGCAGTAGAGCTCCAGGCACTCCTTGGCCAGCTCCACGCAGCGGGCCTCCGAGAGCCACGGAAGCACGGTGTCGAATGCCTGGTCCTCACCCACCCCGGCCTCGAACGCCTCCTCCCCCCGGAAGCCGGCGGCGATCTTCAGCGCCTCGCGGCGGTGATCGCCCAGCGAGGGGAAAACGTTGACCAGGAACTCACGGTTGGGCAGCGGGTGCCCCACCTCTAGCGACGCGTGCCAAGCGGCCAGCAGCGACAGGTCGTGCTCGTCGAGGTCGGCCAGCGCCTTGGCGTAGTGCGACTCGAGCTCGGACTCGGGTATCTCGTCCACCCACGCGCGAACCACCTCTCCGAGGATCTGACGGCGCGCCTCGCGCCCCACCGACTCCGCGATCACGCGGATGGCGTCCTGAGGTTCGATGAAGCACAGTGACATTGCGACTCCGGTCCGGAGGGGTGGATTGCTGCCGATCGCCGCAGAAGGTAGGCGGTGGCCCGGACGTAACGGGCCTCTATACGCCCAAAAGACCGGTTCTTTTACGGCGTGACGGTCAGCTTGATCGTCGGCGAGTCCGACGCCAGGTTTCGTGCGTCGAGCCGGAGCACCGCGCGAAGCTCGCTCTTTCCCGAGTGCATGAAGCGGTGCGAGAGTGAGTAGCTCGACCCCTGCGAGAGCCGCGGGCGGGCGATCACGCGCCAGCCGCCGCCTCCACGCTGCTCGATCAACACCACCTCGCCGGCGTGGCTCGGCGTCACGTGCCCGCTCAACACCACCGAGTGCCCGGCCACGACCGTATGGGCCGACGGCGCGAGCCCGACGAGCGCACGGACCCTCTGGTCGAGCAATGCGCTGCGCAGCGAATCGGCGGTCACGTACCACGTCTGGTCAGCCATTACGGCGCCTCGGCCGAGCGCGAACGTGTAGTCCCCGGAACCGTTGGTTGTGGTCTGCGCGACCTGCTGGAAGCTCGATTGCCCAGCCTTCTCGCGCCACAGCACCACCTGAGCGCCGCTCACCGGACTAGCCGTCAAAACGCCTGAAATCACCACCTTGCGACCCGCCGTCGAAGGATTGGGCGACGACCTAATCGTCAGGTTGCCCGACGGGCAGGATGTGGCCGTGCAGCAGGTTCCCGACGTACAGCACGTCCCCGACGTACAGCACGTTCCCGACGTACAGCAAGTCCCGGACGGGCAGCAGGCGGTGGTGTCGCAGCACGTGCTCGACACGGGGCAGCAGAGCGTTGTCGTGTCCGCGCGGTAGCGGGACGCGTTGACCGGGATCGGACAGCAAGGCTCGACCTCCGGACAGTAGATCCGCGGGGAGAGCGCGTGCGACCCCGCCGCGGACGGGAGAGAGCGCGCTCCCGCCGGGCTGGCCACGGCCACAATCAGGATCGCGGCAGCGGCGAGAAGAAGCGAAGACAGGACGATCGTGCGGCGCATCACGCAGACAGGCAGTTGCAGACCGCACAGAAGCCTAGCTCTTTTTCACAAATGCAGCGCCGCTTGGATCGAGCCGAGCGAATCGAGCTCGGGGTCGGGCTCCGCACCGAATCCGACCGTGGCCCGCCCTCCGCGCTGCCAGTTGTGTAGCCCGAGGTCGAGCGGCTCGAGTGGGAGACCGCACGCTTGAGCGAGGTCTCCGGCCCGGCGCTCGAGCAATAGCGGATCGCCGATCCCGAATGCCCGCTTCGCCCCCACCGTGACGTCGTTCTCCCCGCCCAGAGCGAGCGACGCGGCCTGCAGGTCATACACCCCAAGCCGGCCGAGGGTCACGAGCAGATCGAACCGCGCGCCGCGGTGCAGGCCGGGTAGTGCGAGGCGCTCGTACGCCCGAGCGAACCGGCGCTCGGGGGTCCATGCGTCGTCGCCGGTGAACGCCGCGGCCTGGGTGCCCGCCCGTGATGCCCACATCCGGTAGGCCGCGAGCGTTCGCGTTCCGCGCGTGGGATCGTGGGCGGTGCGCGGGCCGGTCTGAACGTCGTCCAGATCGGGCATCTCACCGGAAGCCCACGTCGTCCTGACCCGCTCGATCTCGCCGAACGGCGACTCTCCCTCCAGCGGGCACAGGTACGCGATCAGGAACGCGAGCCACGTGCGCTCCTCGACGTCGCCAGCCGCGTTCGCCACCTCCGCGTAGAGCCCAGGTGGGTCTTGCTCGAGCCGCCTGCAGCGGTATTCGGCGAAGGCCAACTCCTCCGCGAGACGGCCGGCGTCCTCGCTCGACTTCAAGCCGATGACGAGCGAGTTTCGGTAGCCATCGTCGGCGCCGCGCGCGACTCTCCGCACGACCACTCCTCCCGGGCGGGCCGACCGGGGCGACGACCCACGCGTGCCGCTGGGCCGGGGGCTGGTCGGGCGGGGCTGAGTTGTCCGCGGAGCGCTCGAGCTCACGATCGGGCGCAGCTCGATGGCTTGCTCACGCGAGCAGATCGGGCAGTTCTGGATCAGGCGGTTGTGACGGCAGAAGGTGGGCACCGTGTCAGCCTAGCTAGCCGAGGCCTACTACCCTCTCGCAACTTGAGCGCCAATCCCCCCACCTTCGATCTGCAGAGCCATTCGCTGTACTCCGACGGAGCCCTCCAGCCTCGTGAGGTGGTGGCCGCAGCCCGGCAGGCCGGGGTCGAGCTGCTCGCGGTGAGCGACCACGACACCGTCGACGGGGTCCAGAGCGCGGCCGACGCGGCGGAGGAGTTCGGGCTGCGGCTGGTGCCGGCGGTCGAGATCTCCTCGGTTGACCGCGCCCAGCAGGATCTTCACGTGCTCGGCTACCTGATCGACCACGGCGACTCGATGCTGCGCAAGCTGTTGAGCGGTTGGCGCGAGGACCGCGAGCGCCGCGCCGATGCCATGGCCGAGGCCCTGCGCGAGCTCGGCTACGAGCTCGACGTCTCAGAGCTCGAGCGGCGCAAGGCGCAGGGCAAGCCGATTGGTCGCCCGCACCTGGCGGACGCCGTCGTCCGTCATCCCGCCAACGCCGAGCGCCTGCGTACCGAGGGCCTCGACGAGCGATCGGCCTTCCTCGAGGCCTACCTGATCGACGGCGCCCCCGCTTTCCGGCCCCGCACCAAGCCAACCGTCAGCGAGTCGATCGAGGCGATCCATGCCGCCGGCGGAGTGGCCATCTGGGCCCATCCGTTCTGGGACGTCGCTGATCCCGGGGAGGTGCTCGAGACGATCGACCGCTTCCGCGGCTGGGGCCTCGACGGCGTCGAGTGCTTCTACGCCACCCACACCCGCGAACAGACCGAGCTGATCGCCGAGCACTGTGCGGCCAACGGCCTGCTGAGCACGGGCTCCTCGGACTTTCACGGCCCCGACCACCGCCTGTTCTCGCGTTTTCGTGCGTTCAGCACGTACGGGCGCACGCCGGCGCTCGGGCCGATCGCCGGCTGACCGCGTCGGCTACGCCCCGAACACGCCGCGCTTGCGCAGCTCGGCGACCAGCCGTTCGATCAGCTCATCGAGTGGCTCGTCGCACGGGCGCAGGTCGAGGTCGGCCTCACGGGGCACCTCGTAGGGCGCGTCTACGCCCGTGAAGCCGCGCACCTTTCCTTCCCGGGCCTTGGCGTAGAGCCCCTTCGGATCGCGCCGCTCGCACTCCTCAAGCGGCGTATCCACGAACACCTCCAGGAAGTCGAGTCCGTTTCTGTCGTGGACGCTGCGCGCCAACTGCCGGTCGACCTCGTACGGGCTGATCACGCTGACGATCGCGATCGTGCCCGAGTCCGCGAACAGGCTGGCCACGTGGGCAACGCGGCGAATGTTCTCGGCTCGGTCGACGGGGTCGAAGCCCAGGTCGCTGTTCAGGCCATAGCGCAGGTTGTCTCCGTCGAGCCGGTAGGCACGGAAGCCATCGCGGGCGAGCCGCTCCTCGAGCGCCGCGGCGATCGTCGACTTCCCGGCGGCGGGCAGGCCGGTCAGCCACACGGTGGCGCCGCGCTGGCCGAGCAGCGCCCAGCGCGCGCTGCGGGCCATGCGGCTCGAGTCCCACCTGATGTCGGCCTGCTTCGCATCGGCCCGCTCCAGGTGCGTCTCGATGATCATGCCCGCGCCCACCGTGCCGTTGGTCGCCTCATCGATCACGATGAAGCTGCCGGTGGTGCGGTTGCGCCGGTACTCGTCGAAAATCAGCGGCACGCTCGTCCGCAGCCGCAGTCGGCCGATGTCGTTGAGCCCAAGCTGGCGCGCGTTCTCATCCCGGTGCAGCGAGTTGACGTCGATCCGGTAGCGGATCTCTTCCACCACGGCCCGCGCCATGCGCGTGGTGTGCTTGATCGCGTACACGCCGCCGGCCACCACCGGCTCATCGGCCATCCAGCAGACGATCGCCTCGACGTCGCGCTCGACCGTCGGTCGGTTGTGCGGTCGGCAGATCATGTCGCCGCGCGAGATGTCGAGATCGTCCACGAGCCGCAGTGCGACCGACATGGGCGCGCACGCCTCGCTCAGCGACCCGTCGAAGGTCTCGACCGACGCGATCCGCGTCTCATCGCCCGACGGCAACACGACGACGGGATCACCCGGCCGGAACACACCGGCAGCGATTTGACCGGCGTACGCGCGGTACTCCCGGGCCGAGTCGGCCACCAGCCCCGCCCCCGGCCAGACCGAAGGCTCCAGGGCTGGGGCTGAGTTTGGTCCGGTCCGGATCACCCACTGAACGGGAAGGCGGCAGTCGATCAGGTTGCGATCGGACGCGATGTGGACGTGCTCGAGGTGATAGAGCAGCGCCGGCCCCTGGTACCACTCCATCCGCTCGGAGCGCTCGACCACGTTCTCGCCGTGGACGGCCGAGACCGGGATGAAAGTCACGTCGGTCGCCTCCAGGCGGGCGCAGAACTCCCGGAAGTCTTGCTCGACCTGGTCGAACGCCGCCTGCGAGTAGTCGACCAGGTCCATCTTGTTCACGCACACGACGAGGTGCCTGATCCCGAGCAGCGACGCGATGAACGCATGACGCCGCGTCTGTTCCACGACGCCCTGTCGTACGTCGATCAGGATGATGGCCAGATCGGCCGTCGAGGCCCCGGTGACCATGTTGCGCGTGTAGCGCTCGTGGCCGGGGGTGTCGGCGATGATGAACTTGCGGCGGGCGGTCTGGAAGTAGCGGTAGGCGACGTCGATCGTGATCCCCTGCTCGCGCTCGGCGCGCAGCCCATCGGTCAACAGGGACAGGTCGAGCGCGTGCTCGCCGTTGCGCCGCGCCGAGGCGGCCCTCAGCGCCTCGAGCTGGTCGGTGAGGATCTGCTTGGAGTCGTACAGGAGCCGCCCGATCAGCGTGCTCTTGCCGTCGTCCACCGAGCCGGTGAGCACCAGGCGCAACATGGCCGAAACCTGCGGTTCGCCGAGTGCGGCCGCCACCGGTTGCCCCGCGGTCCTTGACGTCATGTCGCCGACCGTACCGCAGGCCACGGATACGCGCTGCAAACGCGCGGAAGTGCGCGGTATTGAGCCGCTTTACGGATCAACGGTTTCCCGGACGCGTGCCGCGCCCGTTCACGCACGCGCTCGGTAGGTCAGTCACCGAACGAAGGTAACAAGAAGGCGTCAACTGAGCGTCAAGCTCCTACAGCCACGTCGTGGCCGCCTTCGGGCGGGCGTTCGCCGCGCCGGTCGGCCCTCCCGCGGGCGATCACCTCGCGGAAGCTCCGGAAGCGGAAGATCAACACCAGCGCCGCGAACCCGCACACCGTGGTCAGCACGGCGGTGGCGATCTGCTGGCCGACGGAAAACGAGGCGACATACGAGTTGTGCGCGAAGATCGTCAACAGCAGCGCCTGCTGGACGCCAGCGCCGCCCGGGGTGAACGGGAACACCGAGGCCACGACCTGGACGGCCAGGACGAGCAGGGCGTTGCGCAGAGATCCGCCGATATGGAAAGCGTCGAGCAGCGCCCAGTAGGAGGCGAACCGCGCCACCCAGCTCGCGAACTGCCAGCGCGCCATGTCACGCCGGTAGCGCCGGCGGTCCCGCAGGATCGCAAAGCCCTGGCGCACCCGCTCCCAGAACGCCTTGACCTTGGCCGAGAGCAGCGCGAAGGCCACCAGGAACAACACTCCGAGCGCCGTCAACAGGAACAGCGTGAACCGCATGTTCGACGCGAAGAAGCTGATGTCGAAGGCAGGAAGCTTGGAGAAGTCGGGCGGCTTCGGGAACACCCCCTGGGTGAACGCGAAGCACATCACCAGCAGGCCCATGAACCAGTCGAATATCACTCCGGTCGACAGTGCGGTGGCGACCGTCGGATAACTCGATGCGGGGATCGCTACCCGAGTCAGGAACAGCTGCGCCACGTTGCCGCCACCGAGCGGGAACACGTTGTTGATCGCGTAGCCGACCATGTACGCCCCCCACACGTCGCGCCATCGGATCTGTTCCTGCGGATACGCCGCCCGCAGCGCATTGAAGAGAGCCCGGGAGCGCAGCAGGAGGTACAGCGAATACAGGGCGAGCCCGAGGAGCAGCGCCCCCCAGCTCAGGTTCTCCAGCTGCGAGAAGAAGGTGCCAACCGAGTTGAGCAGGCCCTCGACGGTCGAGCCGATCGACGAGGTGTCATGGGCGCTCACCGCAAAATTGAGGACGCTCGCCACCATGGCGAGGATGCTCGTCCCTGTGGCGGCCGCTGCCGCGAGCGCGGGCATGCGACTCATTAAAAGGCCCGGGGGACCCAGATCCATCTGGGCCCCCCGGAGAGTCAGGGAAGTGGGGGCGCAGTTCCCTGACCGACAGGGGCGAGTTTCCCCGTCCCAAGCTCTCCCTAAACCTTAAATTCGTTCCGCAGGCCGCTCCGCCACACGAATCGTGTCGCCGAAGGCTAGCATTCCCCCAGCAAACGCAGGCGAAACCTCGATACCCGGCCACGTTGGTTTGCAACCGTGTGAACCCACTGTGATCGGCGTCACAAACTGCCCGTGTCAGTACGCCATCCGTGACCGTGTCGCCACGCCCGGGACTGTCACCGCGTCCGCGCGCCGGGCCCGCTGAAGAACTCCTCGCCGGCCCGGACCGTTCCCGCCGCCTCCGCCTCGTGACGCAGCGTGCGGTCCGCCTCGCCGCTCCACGCTCCGATGGCGAGCATCTCGCGGTCCGCGTCCATCGGACTGCCGCCGAGATCCAAGTTGACCACCCGAGCACACTTCCGCCCCTCGGCGATCGCGGTGACGATCAGCGACTGCCCGATCCGGGCGTCGCCGCAGGCGTACACACCAGGCACCGAGCTGCGGTAAGTCATCTCGGTGCGGATGTTGCCGCGCTTGTCGATCTCCAGCTCGAGCTCCTCGAGCATGCCCGCCCGCTCGGGTCCTTCGAATCCGATCGCGATCAGGACGAGATCCGCCTCGAGTACGAACTCGCTCCCCGGTACCGGTGTGAGGTCACGCGAAGAGGTGCCAGTCACCTGCCGGGCGTACACGTGACTGACGTGCCCGTCGCGGCCGCCAAACCCGGTCACCTCGGTGCCCCACCGGCGCTTGCCGCCCTCCTCGAGGGCGTAGGTCGAGAGCGTGCGCTTGGGTGGAAGCGGCCACGGATGGCGGGGGTCACGACCATCCGGTGGCAGCGCCATGTACACGTCGAGCATGACCACGGTTCGCGCGCCCTCACGGTGTGAGTTCGAGATGCAGTCCATCCCGGTGTCGCCGCCGCCGACCACGATCACACGCTTGCCCTCGGCCGTGATCTCCTTCCCGGGCTCGGGATCGCGGTACCGGCGGCCCTCCTGACGCGCCACCCAGCGATTGCGCTGGTAGAGGTAGTCCATCGCGAAGTGGATACCGCTCAAGGCCCGGCCCGGAGCGTTCAGATCGCGATGCACGCGCGACCCGGTCGCAATCACCAGCGCGTCGTGCCGGTCCCGCAGCTCCTGCGCGCTCACGCTCCGTCCGATGTCCGTGTCGTACGCGAACTCGATCCCGGAGGCGGCGAGGATGTCCACGCGCCGGTCGATGATCCGCTTCTCGAGCTTGGCGTCGGGCACGCCGAAGCGCATCATCCCGCCGGGTCCCTCGTCGCGCTCGTACACGGTGACCGAGTGACCGCAGCGGTTGAGCTCCTCGGCCACGGCCAGCCCCGCCGGCCCGGACCCGACGACCGCGACCTTCTTTCCCGTCCGCCGGTCGGGCGGCTCGGGCGCCACCCAGCCCTCCTCGAATGCGCGCTCGGCGATCGCCAGCTCGATCTGTTCAATCGTCACTGGATCGTCGTTGATCGCCAGCACGCAGGCCGACTCGCACGGCGCGGGGCAGATCCGGCCGGTGAACTCGGGGAAGTTGTTGGTCGCATGCAGCTGGTCGATCGCCTCGCGCCACTTGCCGCGGTAGACGAGGTCGTTCCAGTCCGGGATCAGGTTGCCGAGCGGGCAGCCCTCGTGGCAGAACGGAATCCCGCAGTCCATGCAGCGCGCGCCCTGGCGCTGCAGCTCGCCCTCCGGCTGGAGTGCGAAGTACTGCTTGTAGTCGTGCACGCGCTGAGCGGGGTCGCGCTTGTCAAAGCCGACCCGATGGATCTTCAGGAACGCTCCCAGCTCTCCCATTACGCCGCGGCCACCTCACGCGCCGCGGCCTCGGCCAGCGCCCGCTTGTAGTCCCGGGGCATCACCTTGACGAATCGCTCGCGCGCCCCACGGTCCCAGGAGGCGAGCACGTTGCGGGCCACGAGCGAGCCGGTCCGCGCCGCGTGCTCGGAGATCAGCGCCCGGATCTCCTCCTCGTCCTCGGGGGCCAGCTCGTCGAGGTCGACCAGCTCCAGGTTGCAGCGACCCTCGAAGCGCCGGTCGACGTCGTACACGTAGGCGATGCCGCCGCTCATCCCGGCGGCGAAGTTGCGCCCGGTGCGGCCCAGCACCACCACACGCCCGCCGGTCATGTACTCGCAACCATGGTCGCCCACGCCCTCCACGACCGCGTGGGCGCCGGAATTGCGCACGGCGAACCGCTCACCGGCCAGCCCGCGGAAGAAGGCCCGGCCGGCGGTGGCGCCGTACAGGACGGTGTTTCCGACGATCATGTTCTCCTCGGCCCGGAACCGGTGCTTCTCGGGCGGGCGCACCGATACCACGCCGCCGGAGAGGCCCTTGCCGGCGTAGTCGTTGGTCTCACCCCGCAGCGAGAAGGTCACCCCGGGGGCGAGCCAGGCGGCGAAGCTCTGACCGGCCGAGCCGGTGAACGCAATCTCGATCGTGCCCTCGCTGAGTCCCGTCGCGCCGTGACGCCTCGCGATCTCGCCGGACAGGATTCCGCCGACCGTCCGGTTCACGTTGCGCACCGGAATCGGGCCGAGCTTCACCGACTCGCAGCGCTCGAGCGCTGGGCCGCAGCGCCGCAGTAGCTCCCAGTCGAGCGCGTCGTCGAGCACCGGCTGCTGCGGGCGCGTGCGGCACCGCGGGGTGCCGGGCGGCAGGTCGGGGGATTGCATAACCGTGGACAGGTCCACGCGGCTGGCCTTCCAGTGCTCGATCGCCGGGTCGATGTCGAGCAGCTCGGTCCGCCCGATCATGTCCTGGAAGCGGCGCACGCCCAGAGAGGCCATGATCGAGCGCACCTCCTCGGCCACCAGCATCAAATAGTTGACCACCTGCTCGGGCGTGCCGCGGAACCGGGCGCGCAGCTCCGGATCCTGGGTGGCGATCCCGACCGGGCACGTGTTCAGGTGGCAGACGCGCATCATGATGCAGCCCATCGCGATCAGCGGCGCGGTCGAGAAGCCGAACTCGTCGGCGCCGAGCAGCGCGGCCACGACAACGTCGCGCCCGGTCCGCATCCCGCCGTCGACTTCCACGACGATCCGGGACCTCAGGTCGTTGAGCAGCAGCGTCTGCTGGGTCTCGGCCAGCCCGATCTCCCAGGGGATGCCCGCGCCCTGCACCGAGGACTGCGGCGAGGCGCCGGTGCCGCCGTCATGGCCGGCGATCGTGACGTGGTCGGCGTTGGCCTTGGCCACGCCCGCCGCCACCGTGCCCACCCCCACCTCGGAGACCAGCTTGACCGACACCGACCCGGTCGGGTTGGCGCAGCGCAGGTCGTAGATCAGCTGCTTGAGGTCCTCGATCGAATAGATGTCGTGGTGCGGTGGCGGCGAGATCAGGCCCACGCCCGGGGTCGAGTTGCGCAGCCACGCGATGTAGTCGTCGACCTTGTGACCGGGCAGCTGCCCGCCCTCGCCGGGCTTGGCGCCCTGGGCCATCTTGATCTGGAGCTGGTCGGCGTTGACCAGGTAGTGGACGGTCACCCCGAAGCGCCCCGAGGCGACCTGCTTGATCGCCGAACGCCGCAGATCGCCGTTCGGATCCGGCGAGTAGCGACTCGCGTCCTCACCGCCCTCGCCGGTGTTGGAGCGGGCGCCCAGGCGGTTCATGGCGATGGCCAGCGTTTCGTGGGCCTCGCGCCCAAGCGCGCCGAGGCTCATCGCCCCCGTCGTGAAGCGCTTGACGATCGAGGTCGCCGACTCGACCTCGTCGAGCCCGACCGGCACGCCGGCCGGGCGCAGGTGCATGAGGCCGCGGAGCAGGCCGTGGCGCACCGCCTCCTCGTTGGCCTGCCGGGTGAATTCCGCGTAGGTCACCCGCGGGTCCCCGTTCCGGCCCTGGACGGCGTGTTGCAGCGTGGCAATCGTGTCCGGGTTCCACACGTGCAGCTCGCCGTTGCGCCGCCACTGGAGCACGCCGCCGACCGGTAGCACCTCGCGGTCGGTTCGCGGATAGGCGCGGAAGTGGCGCTCGATCGCCTCCTTGGCCAGCTCGTCCAAGCCGACGCCGCCGATGCGTGAGGCGGTCCCGGTGAAGTGCTTGTCGATCAGCTCGCGCTCCAGGCCCACGGCCTCGAAGATCTGCGCGCCGCCGTAGGACTGGATGGTCGAGATCCCCATCTTCGAGATCGTCTTCAGCAGGCCCTTGCCGATCGCCTTCACGATCCGCTGCTCGGCCTCGTCTCGGGAGAGGTCCACGGGGAGGAGGCTGCGGTCCGCCAGTTCGTCGAGCGACTCGAACATCACGTACGGGTTGATCGCGGCCGCGCCGTACCCGATCAGCGTGGCCATGTGGTGGATGTCGCGCGGCTCGCCGGATTCGCACACCAGCCCGGTGCGCAACCGGGTGCCGCGGCGGACGAGATGGTGGTGAACCGCGGCCACGGCCAGCAGCGAGGGCATCGCCACCCGCTCGGGCCCCAGATTGCGGTCGGACAGGATCAGGATGTTCGCGCCGTTGTCGACGTAGCGTGCGGCCTCCTCGCACAGCGCGTCCAGGCGGGTCGCCATGCCGTCGTGTCCCTGCTCGATCGGCCACGTGATGTCGAGCGTCGCCGCGTCGAAGATTTCGTGCGAGACCTGGCGGAGCTTCTCGAGCTCGTGGTTGCGCAGGATCGGCTGATCCATCACCAGCTGGTGGGCATGCTCGGGAGATTCGCTCAGCAGGTTGACTTCGGCCCCCACCCCCGCTTGGAGGCTCATGACCACGGATTCCCGGATCGGATCGATCGGCGGGTTTGTGACCTGGGCGAACAGTTGCTTGAAGTAGGCGAACAGCGGCGGCTGACGGTCGGACATGACCGCGAGCGCCGCGTCGTTACCCATGCTGGCCGTCGGCTCCTCGGCCTTGGTGGCCATCGGCGCGATGATCATCCGCAGGTCCTCCTGCGAGTAGCCGAAGGCCAGCTGCTTGGAGCGCAGCGGCTCGATCCGCGGCGTGCGCGGGTCGCGCTCGGGCAGGTCGTCGATGTGCACGACCGAGCGCTCGTACCACTCGCCGTACGGCCGCTTGCGGGCGACGCGGCGCTTGACGTCCTCGTCCTCGACGATCTTGCCCTCCGCGAGGTCGACCAGGAACACCTTGCCGGGCGCCAGGCGGCCCTTGCGCTGCACGTGCTCCGGCGCCACCGTCATCACGCCCGTCTCGGACGCGAGCACCACGTAGCCCTCGGTGTCCTGGATCCACCGGCCGGGACGCAGGCCGTTGCGGTCGAGCACCGCGCCGGCGACTCGCCCGTCGGTGAACACCACCGCCGCGGGGCCGTCCCACGGCTCGATCAGGCACGAGTGGAAGTCGTAGAAGCCCTTGACGTCGGGGTCGAGGTCCTTGCGAGTCCGGTAGGCCTCGGGGACCATCATCATCACCGCGTGCTGAATGCTTCGCCCGCTGAGGACGAGCAATTCGAGCACGTTGTCGAAGATGGCCGAGTCCGAGCCGCCCTCGCGGACGACCGGGATCACCTTGCGCAGGTCCTCGCCGAACAGCTCGGAGCTCAGCTGCGACTCGCGCGCGCGCATCCAGTTGACGTTGCCTCGCAGCGTGTTGACCTCGCCGTTGTGGGCGATCATCCGGTAGGGGTGGGCGAGCTCCCAGCTCGGGAACGTGTTGGTGGAAAAGCGCGAGTGGACGAGGGCGAGGCGGGATGCCACGCGAGGGTCCCTCAGGTCGGTGAAGTAGCGGGGGAGCTGCGGCGCGGTCAGCATCCCCTTGTAGATCATCGTCCGGCTTGAGAAGCTCGGCAGGGCGAGGTCTCGTCCGGCGGCGCGCTCGATCACCCGTCGGATCACATACAGCTTGCGCTCGAACGCGTCCTGGTCCTCGATTTGGTCGCAGGCCGCGATCAACACCTGGCGGATCACCGGCGCCGACGCCCGCGCGGTCTCGCCCACATGGCGATCGTCGATCGGAACGTCGCGCCACCACAGCACCCTCTGCCCCTCGGCCTCGATCGTCTCCTCGATCAGCTGCTCGAGCACCGCCCGGCGGTCGGGATCGGTCGGCAGGTAGCACACCCCAACGCCATAGCGCCCAGGTGGCGGCAGCTCGACGCCGGCGACGGCCGCCCTCAGGAAGCCGTCGGGGATCTGGAGCAGGATCCCGGCGCCGTCACCCGTGTTCGGGTCCGCGCCTTCGGCGCCGCGATGCTCCAGATTCTCGAGCGCGTCGAGCGCCTTCTCGACCACCGCATGGCTGGCCTCACCCCACAGCTTCGCGACCAGCGCGATGCCACAGCCATCGTGCTCGTTGGCGGGGTCGTAGAGGCCAGTGGCCCCTGGCGGAGCGGAACGTCGATTCATAAAGAGGGGTGCAGACGAGCGGGAGGGGCTCCGAAGAGCGCTCGCGAAGAGTACCAGCGGTGGTTAAAGGCTCGTTAGGGTCATCCAATCTACGGTTGTAAGGGGGCCTTGCTTCGCTCGGCGTCCCTGGATGAGTGGGTGGGGACCGAATCCGGTCCAGACCCAGTACCCACCCGCCCCTCGCAAGCCATTTGCCGCCCCGCCCCGCCCCACGCCCGCCCCACCCCGCCACGCGTCCACCCCCACCCCGCCACGCGTCCACCCCACCCCGCCTCATTCCCAGCCTGCGGTACTGGTACGTACCAGTACGGTAATGGTACGTACCCACTCTCGCCCACGCGTCCACCGCCACCCGCCCCGTTCCCAGCCTGCGGTACTGGTACGTACCAGTACGGTAATGGTACGTACCTACTCTCGGCGAGTAGCAGCGCCCGTAGGGCGTGGCGAAAAAGGCTCCATAGGAGCCTGTCGCACAAACCTCGGCGGCGGAACGGTTCGTTGTGTCCCGATCACAAAGCAGCGCGCGAGTCATCCGGCCCCGTGCCTGAACTTTGGCGATTTGGTTGACGTATGCGGGACTCCATCGCCAAAGTTCGCTCGATCCACGCGGCGCCGTTCACCCACAGCCGATTGCGCCTTGTGAGCCGGTCACAACGGCTATGCGCTACGCGACACCCTCGTGGCGTGCATGACACGCCACAGCTCGCTGCCGGCGCCCCGAGTGTCGTGTTATGCGGGTCGACACCGCTCGGGGAGCCTTACGCAAATTATTTGCGTACACGGCCCCGATCATCCCGTCGGCGAGCCGCCGCGAAACTCGCCAATCCGGGCTAACAGGAATTCCAGGCGAATCGCGGCGTTGAATGTTTATCCGGATGGATATAGAGATCCGCCGCCGGCGGCCGAAATATATGTCCACATGCGCGCGCGTCCTCTGATCGCCGTCACCACCTCGGAGCTCAGACGTCCCGAGGAGGTGCGCGCGCGGCCGCAGGGGGAACCGCCCAAGCTCGAGGTGGCGCTCGCCACGCTGTATCCCGAGGCGATCGAACGCGCCGGGGGGATCCCGGTGATCGTTCCGCTCCTGCGCCCTGACGCGATCGACGCGCTGCTGGACCGGGTCGACGGCGTGTGCCTGCCGGGCGGGCCCGACCTCCAGCCCAGCACCTACGGCGCGAAGCCGCATCCTCAGCTCGGCCCCACCGAGCCGCGGGTGGACGCGCTCGAGCTCGCGCTGATCCGTGCTGCCGACCGGCGGAACCTGCCGATTCTGGGGATCTGCCGGGGCATGCAGGTCCTGAATGTCGCTCGGGGCGGGACCCTCCATCAGCACCTTCCCGATGTTGTGGGCGATCAGCTTCTGCATCGCCAGTCCGAGCACGGCAGCGTGACCACCCACCACGTCGAGACCACGCCGCACAGCCGGTTGCGCGCCGCGCTTGGCGGGCCGAAGCTCGAGGTCAACTCCTTCCATCACCAGGCGGTTGAAAAGCTCGGTCAGGGCCTGGCGGCTACGGCCTGGGCGCCGGATGGGACGATCGAGGCCGTCGAAGGCCCGGGCGGCCGACTCGTGCTCGGCGTCCAGTGGCACGCGGAAGGCCTGGAGGCGCACGGCCCGCTGTTCGAGCTGCTCGTCGCCGCGGCGGCCGAGGAAGAGCGCCTCGCCGACGTGGTTCTCGCACAGACCGGCTAGGTCCTCCACACGCCCTTCTGGCCGTGGTTAACTTTGTTCACGGATACGCTGCAGTCACTGTCCGCTCACGCCGCACCGCTGGGGAAGGGGCAGTGGGCGGCTTGGAGGCCTTCTGAGGCCTACACCGTGGGCATCGAGGAGGAAGTCATGCTCCTCGATCCGACCGACTGGAGCCTGACCGAGCGCGGCGACGAGGTGCTCTCGCAGGCCAGCGAGGGGCTCGCGGGACGCTGCGCGGCCGAGACGCACGAGGCGGCTCTGGAGCTCAGGACCGCGCCCCGCGAGACCGTCCACGAGGCCATCGCCGAGCTCGGCGAGCTGCGTCGGCTGCTGGCCCGCGATCTGGCCGCGTTGGGCATCGCCGCCGCCTCGTGTGGAACGCATCCGGGTCCGCTCGGCGATCCCACCCGGGTGTCGCCGTCGAGTCGCTACCAGGTCATCCAGCGCACCATGCGCGGCCTGGCCCGCCGCGAACCGACGTTTGCGCTCCACGTACACGTCGGCGTCCCGGACTCGGCGAGCGCGATCCGGCTGTTGAACCAGTTGCGGGCCCACCTGCCCATGCTGCTCGCATTGTCGACCTCCTCTCCCTTCCTTCGCGGCCGGTCGACCGGCCTGGCCTCGAATCGGACGATCGTGTTCCAGGGCTTTCCGCGCACGGGCATCCCGCGGCGGTTCGATGACTACACCGACTGGGTCCGGACGCTCGACGTCCTGCTGCGTTCCGGGGCGATTCCCGAGCCCACCTTCCTGTGGTGGGACGTGCGGCCGCAGCCCCGCCTGGGCACCGTCGAGATCCGGATCATGGACGCCCAGCCCCGGTTGGCCGCGACCGCGGCGCTGACCGCGCTGGTGCAGACCATTGCGCGGCTCGAGCTCGAGCAGGGTTACGCGCCACGCGTCCTGGTCGACGCGGAGGAGGTGCTGGCCGAGAATCGGTTCATCGCGGCGCGGGACGGCACCGCCGCCGAGCTGATCGATCCGACGACGGCGCGCCGCGTCCCGGTGGCGCGCCAGCTGGATGAGCTGCTGGCGGCGGCGCGTCCGCACGCGGCCGCGCTCGACGCGGTCGAGGAGCTCGACGCCGTCCGGACGCTCGTGCTCGCCCCCGAGACCAGCCGTCAGGAACGCCTGGCGGAGTCGGCGGGGATCCCGGCGATGATCGCCGACCTGGCCGCGCGGTTCGCCGGCTGAGCGCGCTCAGCCGCTGGCGCCGCGCCCGTAGAACAGCTGCACCCAGATCACGCTGGCGTAGCCGAACGATTTCGTGACGCTGAGCGGGTACCGGCGCGCGAGCTCGCTCCGGAGCGCGACGTAGCGCGCGAAGTGCGCGCGGCTGGCGCTGGTCCCGGTGGGCAGGCCCTGATGGCTCACCACCAGCCAGACGCGCGTGCATCCGGCGGGGACGCTGGGCGTGTCGTAGCGCTCGATGTAGGGCGTGACCGGCTTCCCGGTGTAGTACGCGAACGGCATCTGCGCGTCAAGCGGGTAGAACGCGGTGCAGTCGCCGGGCCGCTCGCCGCGGACCACGTACGCGGTCGCAGCGCGCCAGTTCTCGGGTGACAGCCCGTAGCTTGGCACCAGCGCCACCGCTCGCAGCGCGATCAGCACGACCAGCGCCGGCCACGCAAAGCGGCTCCGCATCACCACCCACCCCAGCAGGAGCGCCACCGCGGGCAGCGACACGAGGAGGTTGCGCGGGGTGAAGATCGGCTGGCCGGCCAGCGACTCGAGCCACATGAGAACCACCGGAACGAGCAGCCAGGAGAGCCCGAGCCCGACCCCCCAGGGTGCATGGCGGCGCGCCAGCAGCACGGCGCAGAAAGCCAGCAACCCGACGGTCGCGACGGCGAGCACGCCCGCGGCCCAAGTCGGATGGAAGTTGGGCTCGAATCCGGCCGAGGTCAGCGCCAGGATCACCTGCTTCTCGGTGGTCAGGCTGGGCCGCGGGATCCAGAACAGCTGCCCCGACCCGCGCGTCGCCGCGAGCACCGCCAACGGGACCCAGCACACGACGCACAAGGCCATCGCGCCAATCGCCCGGCGCCAGGCGTCTCGACGCCAGGCGAGCGCCACCAGCTGGGCCGCCAGGGCAAAGACGGCGACGTAGCTGGCATACACCGACAGCGCTGTGCACACCACGTAGGCGATCCACGCTCCACGCCGGCGCTTGGACCCCGGGGCACCGGCGCTGCCCCGGGGTCCAACCAGTTGCGCGAACGCGGCGAACGACCCGGCCACGAGCGCCATCATCGGCGCGTAGCCGCGCGCGTCCTGACCCCAGAACACGAGCGGCAGGCTGACGGCGCACAGCACGCCCACCGCGATCGCGACCCGCCGGTCGAACTGCCGCAGCGCCATCAGCGCCACCGCACCGGCGCAGGCCCCCGCCGCCAGCACCGAAGGCAACCGGATCACAAACGCGCTCGTGCCGAACCAACCCACCAGCACGTGAATGAGGGCGTAGTAGCCCAGCATGTTGCCGCCGTCGTGGGCGATCGCACTCCACAGCGCCGAGCCGTGCTGGCTTGCGATCGCCACCGTTGCGGCTTCGTCCAGCCACAGGCTGCGCGCGGTCAGCTCATAGAGGCAGAGGGCGACCGCCAGCAGGGCCGGCCCGGTCACGGCAGCCACATCCCCCCAGCGAGTCGCCGAGGCAGATCCCTCGTGCGCCAGGGCGCGCGGGATCTTCCGGACCTGGGTCTGCGTGGCCATCAAGACTCCGCGACGGCTCGGGCCCGCCAGCGCCCACGTCCGGCGCTCGCCGGACGCCGGAGCGCGACGAAGGCCACGGCCGCGAGCGCCAGGTACAGGACGACGAAACCGGGCGCGGTGTGAAGTGGGAAGACGAGGATGCCGTCGGCCTTGACGACGAGCGCGGCGGCGATCAGTGCCACCACGAGCGCGCGCGAGCGCTGGACCTCGCGGCAGGCGGCGAGCAGCACGAGACCCCAGGTCAGATACCACGGCCACGCCGCCGGTCCGGCGATCGCAACCGCCACGAGCGCTACCCCCAGATAGCGGACGAGCGTCTCGCGCCGCACCCGCCAGAGCAGCGCCAGGGCGAGCACGACGCTCAAGCCAAAGGCCACGGCCGCGAGCGCCGACTCGAGCCCCCGTGCCCCCACCGGGACCACCTGTGCGACGGTCCACCCGAGCGCGGTGGCCGGCGTGATCGCTAGCCGCACCTTGCTCGGCGTCGAGAACACCGTGGTCGAGATCCAGCCCAGTCCGAGTCCGCTCACCAGGCTGACCGCGAGCACCACGCCCGCGGTCACCAGCAGGGCCCGCCACACGGTGCGCCGGTCCGGAGCCAGCGCCACGAGGATGAACGGAATCGCCGCGGCCGCCGGGAGCTTGATCGTCGCCGCGAGCGCACACAGCGCCACGCCCGCAAGCACACGTCGCTCGATGGCGAGTGCCACGCCCGCGACCAGCAAACCAATCATCAAAAGATCGTTGTGCCCCGCGGCCACGAGCATGAGCAGCACGAGCGGGCTGAGCAGCACAAGCCAGGCGGCGCGCCCGGGATCGGCGCCGAGCGCGCGGGCGAGCCGGGGAACGAACACCGCGAGCAGCACAAATCCGACGAGCTCGAGCACTCGGATCAGGAGTACCCCGACGACCGGGCTTGTGCCGCTGAACCAGCTCACGATCCACAAGAACAGCGGCCCATAGGGGGCGGTGGTGTGGCGCCAGAAGGGCGACACCGCGTTCAGTACGTGTGTCTGACCGTGCTGCGCGAGCACCGTCGGCGCGTCGCGGTACGGGTCCAGACCGAGGTGCACGATCGTCCCCTGAGCGAGGTAGCTGTACACGTCCTGGCTGAACAGCGGTGCGGTCAGCAACAGCGGTAGGCACCAGGCCGCGGCGACGATCCACACCTGACGAGTACCGATCGCGAGCCTGCCCAGGGCCAGCCAGGCGACGCTCAGCGCGGCGATCCCCACGTAGAAGGCGGCGACGCCCAGCGACGGATCGAACCACCACCTCACCGGGCCGCCGGCCACATGCGGCCCCGCCAGCGCGATCAGCACCGACCCGACCAGCCCGAGGGCGGCCCACGCCCAGAGAGACCGATCTGTGATTCGCGGCATCCCGGGTATTGTGGCCCGGGATCCGCGCAGTTACGTCAGAGCGCTACCAGATCCCCTGCGTGAATGGATCAAACGGTCCGTTGTAGCCGGTGAGTCCGGCCGGGCGATACGGGATGAACGCCGTCGGTCCCAGGTTGAGGCTGCTCGCACTCGCGTTCAGCGCGGCCGGCGTCCAGACATCGTCCCAGCGTCCGGTGTCGATGCGGCGCTGGATCGCGTGCACGCCGGCCACGAGCTCGGCCGAGGTGAAGTTGCAGTGGCTCTGAGCCTGGACGTAGGCCTGTCGGAGCAGGTAGGAACGACCGGCCGCCGCCACCGTGTGGGCGTAGAAGTTCTCCTGTTGCACCGGCACGAGCTGGTCCGCGATCGTCTTCAGATCAAGCTCGGGCACCTGGAGGCGGCCGGTGTTATCCGAGGTCTGCACCATCCAGCGCTCGGCCGGGACGGATGCCTTGATGTTCGCGTGCTGGTTGAGCGTGCGCAGGTCCGCATTCAGGTCGAGCCCGGCGGCGCGGTACAGGGCCTCGATCTGCGGCAGATAGGAGGACTCGTAGATGAGCCGGGCGAAGTTGACCCCGGCCGTCCAGTTCGGGTTGCCGCCGGCGGCGAGCTCGATCTGCTGGCGGCCGGTTTGGATGAAGTCCATCACCGGGAACGGCGCCGGCGCCCCGAAGTCGGTGTCGTACTCCTGCAGCTCCTGGCCCGCGTAGTCGTTCGGGGCGGGCGGGACGGCGCCCGGGTCAACCGACCAGGTCGTGGTGTTGAGCAGGGCCATGGCCAGGGCCAGCCGTGCTTGGCCCTGTTGTGTCTTCTGCGCGGCCATGGCGGCGTTCTGGAGGATGGTGGCGCTCGCCACGCTCTCCGCGGGGCCCTGAGTACCGCTGAAGTTCACCAACTGCGCCGCCCCGCCGGCCAGCAGCTGGTCGAGCGCGTACTCGCCGTCGAGCTGATAGTTGCCGAGCTGCTCGCCTCCGGCGACGATCCCGCAGGTGGTCAGCGCGCCGTTGAGTCGACCGTAGGACTGCTCGGCCTCGATCGAACTGATCAGCCCGCCCATCGACGTGCCCACCGCGATCACCTGCTTGGGCCGGGATGGGAGGACGGTCTGCTCAACGGTGGCGAGGGTCTCGAACTGGTCGCGCACCGCGCTGCCCATCTGCCACAGCGAGCCGGTTGGGTCATACGAAGATCCCGCCAGGGCGTAGCCCTCGTTGAGGAGGTCCTGCTGAGTGCCGGGGTCCGGCGAGTCGGCCGGCGTCGTCTGGCCGTAGCCGTGGCTGTAGAGCAGCAGCGTGCCGTTCCAGGGCGAAGGGACGTCGGCGATCCAGCTGCCGCCGTCGGGGAGCATCCCGGTGTAGTGGGTGGACGTGGTGACCGGCGCCTGCGCACCCGAGGTGGCGGGCACGAGCGCCAGCGCAACCGCGGCTGCGAGCGCGATGAATGCCTTACGTCCGAACACGAGACCCTCCCTCTGGGATCGCCGACGATGCGTGCGCGTAAACCCTACGGCGGTGACAAGTGGCTTGTCAATCCAGTTGCGCAAATCCGAAACCGCTCGCTCCGTCCGGATCGAGCGACTAAATTTGCCAGCGATGCCACGTGCAGCCACCGCTGAGCTCGCTTCGGCCCAGGCGAAGACCGTTCCCCGGGTTGGATACCTGGTCTACCGCGTGGAGCGGCGGCTGCGCGCCCGGCTCGACGAGGAGATGCGCCATCACGGGCTCTCCACTCCCGAGTACGTGGCGCTCAGCGTGCTGCGCGAGCGCGACGGCCTTTCGTGCGCGCAGCTGGCGCGCTGGGCCCTGGTCACCCCGCAGGCCATGAACCTGGTGATCTCCGGGCTCGAGCGGCGCAAGCTCCTCCGCCGGCGCCCGGACCCCGGGCACCGTCGCGTGCTGCGCGCCTCGGTCACCCCCAAGGGCCTGGCCGTGATGGCTCGATGCGACCACTCGATGGATCTGATCGAGGCCGACATGCTGGGGGACATGGCGCCGGAGACGGTCGAGGTCGTGCGCGCGGCGCTTGGCGCGTTTGCGCACTCGCTTGGGGCGACGAGCCCGCCTCCGCGGCCGCGGCCGCTTGGCCGGGCGCGCTGAGTCCATGGGCTCGACCCCTGAGGGGAGGCTGTTCGCCGGCCTGTTCGCCCACGGCGAGGTCGCCGCGCTGGTCAGCGACCGGGCCTTCGTGGAGGCGATGATCGAGGTCGAGGTCGCGTTGCTCGAGACGCTGGCCGAGCTTAAGCTCGCTCCGGCCGAGGCCGCCCGCGAGCTCGCCGATGCAGTCGCATCGGGGGTCGTCGAGTTCGACCTCGACGAGCTCGGCCGGGGCACCGGCGAGCAGGGGACGCCAATCCCCGCGTTGCTGCGCGCCCTGCGCCGCCAGCTGCCCGACACCGCGGCGGCTCATCTGCACAAGGGGGCGACGAGCCAGGACGTGATCGACACCGCGATGATGCTCGTGGCGCGCCGCGCGCTCGATGTGGTGGTGGCCGACCTGGGTGCCGCGGCCGATGCGTGTGCTGGGCTCGTGGAGCGCCACCGGGACGCGATCGAGCCCGGCCGCACCCTGCTCCAGCAGGCGCTGCCGGTGACCTTCGGGCTTAAAGTCGCGGGCTGGCTGTCCGGCCTGGACGGTGCACGTGCCGAGGTGGCCAGCGTGCGCAACCGGGATCTGGCCGTGCAGTTCGGCGGCGCGGTGGGGACGCTGGCCAGCCTTGGCGACCGCGGTTTGGAGGTGGCCGCCGGAATCGCGCGGCGGCTCGGCCTGGTCGCGCCCGAGCTCCCGTGGCACACGATCAGGCTGCGGCCCGTCCGGTTGGCCACCGCGTGCGGCGCCACGCTCGGCGTCCTCGGCAAGATCGGTCGCGATGTGGTGCTGCTGGCACAGACCGAGGTGGCCGAGGTCATCGAGGGAGGCGGCGAGGGCCGCGGAGGGTCCTCGACGATGCCCCACAAGCGAAACCCGGTCGGTGGGGTCGGCCTCGTCGCCTGCGCTCACAGAGGGCCCGGCCTGGTCGCCACGATGCTCGCGGCGATGCCGCAGGAGAACGAACGCGGCGCCGGGGGCTGGCAGGCCGAGTGGGAGACCCTGCTCGAGCTCCTGCGCCTGACCGGTTCGGCGGCGGCGATCTCGCGCGAGCTGCTGGCCGGGCTCGAGCCCGACCCTGGGAAGATGCGCGAGGACATGTACCTGACGGGCGGACTTGTCATGAGCGAGGCGGTGGCGGCGGCGCTTGCGCCCTCGCTGGGAAGCGCGCGCGCGCAGGCGCTCGTCGCGGGGGCGGCGCGGCGCGCGGTGGACGAGGACCGATCCTTCCGCGAGGTCCTGCTCGAAGACCCCGCGGTCGGCGATGCGCTCGGCGCGCAGCGCCTCGATGCCGCGCTGAACCCCGCGGGCTATCTGGGCGTGGCCGGCAAGCTGATCGACCGGGCGCTCGAGGCCCACCGTGCCGGCTGAGCTGCATCACGAATGGGATTCCCGCCCACCCCAGCGGGGCTCGCCGGCGCTCGCCTTCAGCGGGTCGCTTGGGACCGACCTCACGATGTGGCTGCCGCAGGCCGAGGTGCTGGGGCCGCACTTCTGCACCCTGCGCTACGACATCCGGGGGCACGGGACCTCGGAGGCCCCGCCCGGGCCGTACTCGATGGACGACCTTGGGTCCGACCTGGTGGCGCTGCTCGATCGCCTCGGGATCGAGCGCGCGTCGCTGTGCGGGCTCTCGATCGGCGGGATGATCAGTATGTGGGTCGCCGCGCACGCCCCCGAACGCGTGCATCGGCTCGTGCTCTGCTGCACGTCGGCCCAACTCGGCCCACCCGAGTCCTGGCTCGAGCGCGCCGCCATCGTGCGCGCGGATGGGGTTCAGGCGGTCGCCGACGCCGTGCTCGAGCGGTGGTTCACACCGGAGTTCACTGAAGAGCGCCCGGACGTGATCGAGCGGATGCGAGCCCAGCTGCTCGCCACCCCGCGCGAGGGCTACGCCGGTTGCTGCGAAGCGATCGCGGCGATGGATCTCACTGGCGATCTCCCGTCGATCACCGCGCCCACCCTGGTGATCTCCGCCGCCGAGGATCCCTCGATCCCGCCCGAGCACGGCCGGCGCATCGCCGAGCTGATCCCGGGAGCGCGGTTTGAGCTGATCGAGAACGCCCGGCACATCGCCAGCATCGAACAAGCGGAGAAGATCACGGCGCTGATCGACGATTTCCTGACCGAGTGATGAGAAGGGAGCAGTCGTGACCGACTTCGATGAGGGCATGAAGACCCGCCGCGAGGTGCTCGGAGACGCGCACGTCGACCGGGCCACGTCGACCGCCGGCAGCTTCGGCCAGCCCTGGCAGGAGTTCATCACCCGCTACGCGTGGGGCGGCGCGTGGTCGCGCCCCAGCCTGGACCGGCGGACGCGGAGCGTGATCACGCTCACGGCCCTCGTATCGCTCCGCGCCGAGAACGAGATCGGCATGCACGTGCGGGCGGCGCTGCGCAACGGACTGACCCCGGAGGAGATCGCCGAGGTGTTCATTCATACCGCCGTATATGCGGGCGTTCCGGCCTCCAACTCGGCCTTCGCGATCGCGCGCAAGGTGCTCGAAGAGGAAGGCGCCATCTAGCGAGCCCACCCCTCTTTTCCGGGTAATCGGCGCTTCGGGCGTGCTATGTGCTCGGCCTATACTTGCCACACCCCAAGATCTAGGAGCTGTACGTGCAGGAGATGGTGATCTACGGCGTTAGCTTCGACATGGTCGGAAAGCAGCCGATAGTGCTCTTGAAGACCGTCGAAAACAACAAGTTCCTGCCCATCTGGATCGGCCATCCGGAGGCCGCGGCGATCCTGATGAAGCTCCAGGGTGCCTCCACGCCCCGCCCGATGACGCACGACCTGCTCTCCGACGTGCTGGGCGAGCTCGACGTCGAGTGCACTCGCGTGGCGGTAACCGAGTTGCGCGAGAACACCTTCTACGCCTCGATCAGCCTGCGGGTCAACGGCCGCGAGCTCGAGATCGACTCGCGTCCGAGCGACGCGCTGGCGTTGGCGGTCCGCGCCGGTGCCCCGATCTACGCCGCCGACGAGGTGATCGCCGAGTCGGCGATCGAGTTCGAGCACGAGGTCGAGGACACCGAAGAGGTGGTCGAGAAGTTCAAGGACTTCCTCGACCACGTCACGCCAGAGGATTTCGCGGGGGAGTAGGCCCGCTAGCCGACGTTGACCGCGGCGCCGGCCGCGGCCACGATCCGGCCGATCAGCTCGTCGAACCCGATCCCGGCGGCGTCGGCTGCCTGCGGTAGGAGGCTGGTCTCGGTAAGTCCGGGGATCGCGTCCGCCTCGAACACGTAGAGCTCATCGGTTTCGGTCTCGAGCATCAGGTCGACCCGCGCGAAGCCCGAGCAGCCCAGCAGGCCGTACACCTCGAGCGCGAGCGCGCTCGCCCGGGCCGCCACCGCCTCATCCAGCGCCGCCGGGCAGACGAACCGCGTGCGCCCGATCTCGTAACGGGACTCGAAGTCGTAGAAGTCCTCCTGCTCCGGCACCGCCTCGACGATCGGCAGTGCGCGCGGCATCCCTTCCTCGTCGATGATCGAGACGGCCAGGTCGCGGCCGGCGACGTAGCGCTCGAGCAGGACCTTGCGGTCATACGAGAACGCGGCCACCAGCGCGCTCGGGACGTCGGCCGGCGTGCGGGCGAACTTGATCCCGAGCGCCGAGCCCTGACCGGCCGGCTTGACCACGATCGGGAACTGCAAGCGCTCCTCGACCGCCGGGAGCGCCTGGGCGGCGCCCAGTTCGCGGAAGGCGGTCTCGCTGAAGGCGTAGAAGTCGGGGGTCGGGATCGCGGCGTCGCGCATCGCGTGCTTGGCCAGCACCTTGTCGGCGGCGCGAATGCACGCCGACACACCGGAGCCGGTGTGGGCGATGCCCATCACCTCGAGCAGCTCCTGCACGGTCCCGTCCTCGCCGTCGCGGCCGTGCAGTGCCACGAAGGCCAGGTCCGGCTTCGCGGCGGTCAGCCGGTCGACCAGGTCCGCGCCGACGTCGATCGCAATCACCTCGTGCCCGAGTCGTTCGAGCGCGTCCTCGACCCGGGCGCCGGACTTCAGCGATACCTGCCGCTCGAGCGAGCGACCGCCCTTGAGCACCGCGATGCGACTCACCTACGCCCGCTTGCGCCGCAGGGGCAGGACGTGCGCCGTCTCGGCCGGGGCGTCCGGCGCGTTGGCCGGCAACGGGTCGGCACGCACCGGGTCGGCACGCACCGGGTCCCGGCGTGGCGCGGGTCGCCTGGAGGTCCCCGTCAGCGTGCCGTAGAGGTCGACCTGCTCGCGGACGACCTCCCCGATGAGCCGGATCCCCTCCCGGATGTCCTCCTCGCCCACACCCGAGAAGTTCAGCCGCATCGAGGAGCCGCCGCGCCCGTCGACAAACGCCGCCCGGCCCGGGACAAAGGCCACGTGCTCCTGGAGCGCCCGGGCCAGGAGGTCGGTGGTGTCGATGTAGTCGGGCAGCGTGGCCCAGATGAAGAGGCCACCCTGCGGCAGGGTCCACTCGGCCTCACGCGGGAAATGCTCGGCCAGCGCGTCGAGCATCACATCGCGGCGCCGGCGATAGATCTCGATCAACGAGCGCACGTAGTTCTCCCACGGACCGGACTCGAAGTACGCCGAGACGAAGTACTGGGAGATCGAGGAGGAGCACAGGTCAGAGGCCTGCTTGCCGAGGTTCATCTTGGCGAGGACCGGCGCCGGCGCACACGTCCAGCCCAGACGCACGCCGGGCGAGAGGATCTTCGAGAACGTGCTCGCGTAGATGATGAATTCCTCATCGAGCGAACGGAGCGTGGGGAGGGGAGCGCCCTCGTAGCGTAATAGCCCGTAGGGGTTGTCCTCCAGCACCAGCAGCTCGCGCTCGCCGGCGATCCGGACAAGCTCGTGGCGGCGCTCGAGCGACATCGTGACCCCCGCCGGGTTGTGGAAGTTCGGCACCGTGTAGATGAACTTGGGGGTGCGGCCCTCGCGCTCGAGGCGGTCAAGGGTCGCCTCGAGCTCGGTCACAAGCATCCCGTCTCGATCCATCGTGACCTGGACGACGTCGGCCTGGTAGGCGCAGAACGTCGGCACCGCGCCGGGGTAGGTGGGCGCCTCGCAGACGACCACGTCGCCCGGATCGACCAGCGTCTTGCACACCAGGTCGATCACCTGCTGGCCGCCGGTGGTGACCAGCATCTCGTCCTCGTCGGCCACCATGCCCTCGGCGCGCATCACCTCGGCGATGCACCCCTTGACCGCCGTCAGTCCCTCCGTCGGCGTGTACTGGAGCGCGCGGGCGCACGAGTTCGCCGCCACCGTGCTCATCAGCGAGGCGTAGGAGTCGGCCGGGAAGGTGGAGGTATCGGGGAGCCCACCCGCCAGCGAGATCACGTCGTCGCGCTCGGTCAGCGCCATCAGGTCGCGCATGGCCGAGGACTTCATGACCTTGGTGCGCTCGGCGAAGAGCGCGCCGTAGCGCTCGATGTCCCGGGCGGTCGATCGCGGACGACGTGAGGTCATCTCGCCCTCTGCACTATCGTCACGGGTGGTCACGGTACAGCACGGTGCATCTCGTCTTTGACATTCTCACCGGGATCGGCGTGGCAGCGGCGGTGGGTATCCGTCCCTTCCTGGCCGCGCTGGTCGTCGGGCTCTTGGCGGCCGCTCACGTCGAGATCTCCTTCAACGGCACTGCTTATTCTTTTGAGCAGCGCTGGCCTTTCCTGCTTGTGCTGGTCGTTCTGGCGTTCCTGTCCACATACATCGAGCGGCGGATCGGGCGCGATCGAGGCTGGCGCAGCCCGGAGGCGATCGCCCTGGCCTTCTGCAGCCTGGTCCTCGGTGCACTCCTGTTCGCCGGCTCGTTGTCAGCCCGTGGCACCGAGCACTATGTCGCGTGGCCCGGGTGGATCGGCGGCGTGCTGTGCGCGGCCATCGCGATGCTGGCCACCCGGCCGCTGTTCGCCCGCGCACGTGCCCGTCTCGACGAGCAGGCGGCCGGGGCCGTGACGCTTTACGCCGAGGGCGCGGCCGTGATCCTCGCCGCCCTGTCCGTGGTCGCGCCGCCGCTCGGGCTGATCGGCCTGCTCGTCCTCGCCTGGCTGTGGCTCGCCGGCCGCAGGCGCGAGGGTCAGAAGTACGCGGGCCTGCGGATCCTGCGCTGACGCCAGCAGTGAGCGCTCCCAAGAAACTCGTCCTCGTCGTGATCGACGCGATGAAGCCGTCGATGCTCGACCGCGCGCTCGCCAACGGGCGGGCGCCGGCACTGGCCCGGATCCGGCGTGAGGGCTCCTACGTCGACGAGTGCGTGGCGGCGTTTCCGTCGGTCACGCCCGTGTGCGCGGCCACGATCACGACCGGCGTCGGTCCCGATGAGCACGGGATCCCGAGCATGAACTGGTATCACCGCGAGGAGGGGCGCTACGTCGAGTACGGCTCGAGCTTCTCCGCCTCTCGCCAGTTCGGCGTCCTACGGTCGCTGACCGACACCGTCTACCGGATGAACGCCGAGCACCTCTCGCGCGAGGTCGAGACCGTGTACGAGACGCTTGACGATGCCGACGTCCGCACCGCCGGAACGACGTATTTGATCTATCGCGGTCGCTACCACCACGAGGTGTCCAACGAGACCGCGCTGGCCCGGATCGTGACCTCCACGCTGTTCAGGCGCACGATCGACGGCCCGCGCGAGCTGTTCTACGCCGACCTGTATGCGAGCCGCAAGACGGGCTGTCGGGGACAGCTCGGGATGCCCGGGGTCCGCGATCAGCACACCGGCTGCGTCGGGGCCTTCCTGGTCGAGAACGACCTGTTCGACTTCATGCTGTTCTCGCTGCCCGACAACGACGCCTGGTCGCACAAGAACGGGCCCCACGCCCAGGTCACCTCGATCGCCGCCGCTGACCGCCAGATCGAACGCCTGATGCATGCGGCGGGCGGTCCCGAGGCCTTTCTCGACCAGTACGCGGTGATCGTCACCTCCGACCACTCACAGGCCGCGGTCGAGGAGCGGATCCGCCTGGACCGCGCGTTCGGCGAATTCGAGGTCGCCACCCGGAGCGCGTCGCGTTCGGCGAACGCCGAGATTGCCCTGAGTCCGGCGCAGCGCGCAGCGATGGTCTATGCGCTCGACGAGGAGCGGCGCGACGAGCTCGTCACGCGCTCGGTCGAGGCGGCCTGCGGGGTCGACGGGGTCGACCTGGCGATGTGGCTGCTCGGCCCGGATCGCGAGGAGGCGGTCGTGCGCAGCCGCCGGGGCGAATTGCGCTTTGCCCCGGGAGATGGTGTCGTTGACGATCGGGGTGTGGGCTGGGATGTGGAGGGCGATCTCGCCGCGCTGCGGGGCGAGGTCCAGGACGGCCGCTTCCTGTGCAGCGAGTATCCGGACGCTCTGGCCCGGGTCTGGTCCGCGCTCAACTGTCCTAATTCCGGGGACGTCTTGCTGTCGGCCGCCCCTGGCTACGAGTTCGTCGACTGGGGTGGCGCCGATCACGTCGGCGGCGGCAGCCACGGGTCGCTGCACCGCACCGATTCGCTGGGCGCGCTGCTGTGGTGTGGGACCGGTCCGCCCTCTGCCTCATCGCGCGAGCGCTGGTCGCTGCGCGACGTGGCGCCCATGGCGCGCGCGCACTTCGGGATTAGCGACCCGCGATCGGGGTTATCAGAGGACGGCGGCTCCCGGTCAGCTTCCAAGCCGCGGAAGGCTCCCCGTTCCCAGCAACGCAAAAAACCGGGTTAGGAGCCGATTAGTCCGCGTCGAACACTTACGCTAGGCCGACGCAGCGCCGATACATTTCCCGACCGATGACCGATGAGATCACCGCCATCGTCGCCGAACTCCCAGCCCGGGCGCAATCCCGGCCGCGGCACGGCATGCACATACGGGTCCGGCACGGGATGCGCCAGGGCCACAACTGGCTGCAGCTGGGCCGGTTCGGCGCGGTTGGGGCCACTGGCTACTTCGTCAACCTGGCCGTGTTCGCGGTCTGCGTGCACCTGCTCGGGATTGACTATCACCTCTCAGCGGTGATCGCATGGGCCGTCTCGGTGCTCAACAACTTCGTGCTCAACCGGCACTGGACGTTCGACGCCAAGGAGCAGCATCCGGTTCAGCAGGCGGTACGTTTCTTCCTGGTGTCGCTGGTCGCCTTCGGTTTCACCTACATCGTGCTGGTGGGCCTGGTCGACGCGGGCCTGATGAAGGTGGCCGCGCAGGCGATCGCGATCGCGGCCGGCATGCCGCTGTCGTTCATCGGGCAGAAGCTTTGGAGCTTCCGGGTCTAGCCGGCGGCATTCGCGCGACGCTGGCGCTCCTCGTAGCGCTTGCCCTCACAGTAGCTATGACCTTTGCGGTCGGGGCGGGCTCCGCCCAGGCGGCCACCACGGTCACGACCACCGTGACCGTGTCCGGCTCGCCGGTGCTGGTCACCTCGCAGACCGTGCCGCCGAAGGGGTTCCGGCTGACTGCGTCACAGGTGGAGCGGATCGCGGCCGCGAACTCGAAGGTCCGCGCCGAGCTGCGCCAGCACCCGGGCGCGATTCCGTACGAGTACACCAAGGGGCCGGGGCAATGGCAGGTGAGCTGGTTCTCGACCGGACGCAACCAGGTCGAGCTGATGCAGGTGTACGTCGACGACGGCACCGGCCAGGTGACTCAGGTATGGACCGGCTTCCAGGTCGCGTGGTCGATGGCCCGGGGGTATCCGGGCGCGTTCGGCCGGCGGGTGAACGCCTGGTACGTGTGGGTTCCACTGTGTTTGCTGTTCTTTGCGCCGTTCGTGCCCTGGCGCAGGACCCGGACCTGGCGCGCCGGGCGCGGCAAACGAGCCTGGTCGCTGCTGCACGTCGACCTGCTGGCGCTGCTCGGTCTGTCGATCTCGCTGGCGTTCTTCAACCACGGGCTGATCGGGATCTCGACCCCGATCACCTACCCGTTCATGCTCTACCTGCTGGTTCGCATGCTGCTCCTCGGCTTCGGCCGGGGCCGGCCGCGCGAGCCGCTTCGCCTGGGCGTGCCGGTCTCCTGGCTGGCGATCGGGGTGATCTTCCTGGTCGGTTTCCGGATCGGCCTGAATGTCGTGAACTCCAACGTCATCGACGTCGGCTACGCCGGCGTGATCGGGGCCAACAAGCTGCTGCACGACCAGCCGCTGTACGGGAACTGGCCCAAGGACAACTCCCAGGGCGACACCTACGGCCCCGTGGCCTACTACGCCTACGTCCCGTTCCGGGCCATCTTCGGCTGGAGTGGCACTTGGGATGACCTGCCCGCCGCCCACGCCGCCGCGATCGCGTTCGACCTACTGACGCTGCTGCTGCTGTTCTGGCTCGGGCGGCGCCTGCGGGGGCCGACGCTCGGCATCGTGCTGGCCTACGCGTGGGCGGCGTACCCGTTCACGCTGTGGACTTTGTCATCGAATACGAACGACTCGTTGGTGGCGCTGCTGCTGGTGGCGACGCTGCTGGTGATCACGTCGGCGCCCGCGCGCGGGGTGTTCGGGGCCCTGGCGGGCCTGACCAAGTTCGCGCCGCTGGCGCTGGCGCCGCTGTTCCTGCGCGGCGTGGGCGATCGCCCGCCGAGCCGGCGCGAGATCGCCCGGTACGCGTTCGCGTTCGTTTTGACCGTGTTCGTCGTGATGCTGCCGGTGATCCTCGAGAACAACTGGCACGCGTTCTGGCGCGACACGATCGCCTACCAGGCCGGGCGCACCTCTCCGTTCTCTGTGTGGGGGCTGTGGGGCGGCCTCGGCTTCGAACAGCACCTGGTCCAGGGAGCGACCGTGGCGCTCGGCGTCGCGGTGCTGTTCGTACCCCGCCGGCGGGGCGTGATCGAGGTCGCCGCGCTCGCCGGGGCGATCCTGATCGCGCTTCAACTAAGCGCCGGGTACTGGCTCTACTCCTACATCGTGTGGTTCTTCCCAATGGTGGCCGTGGCGGTGTTCGGGAGCTTCCCGAGCGAGCTCGGGCACGCGGTGGCGGCGGCGGTGGGGGAGCAGCCGGCGCAGGACACGCCGGTTCCGGTGCCCGCGGCGCTGTAGTCGGCACCGTTACCCGTCGCACCAAGGCTGCGTGGACTTACATCGGGATTCGCCCGCTCCCGAGGCCGTGATGGATTTGGCCCCATATGCGGGGCCTTTTCCATCACACCCCAAGTGCTGTGATGGGTTGACCCCGCCATAGGGGGTTAAGTCATCACGGCCTTCTCGAAGTTTCGAGGACAGCCCGAATCGCGCCGCCTGCTCCACTGCGACCTAAACGACCCCCGGCGCGGGCTCGAGCACCTGCTCGATCGAGCTCGCCCGCATCGGCTCCGTCTCGGAGGAGCGGATCACGACTCCGTTCAGCCACGGGTCCTCGGTCGAGGTCTCGAACCGGATCGGCATCTGGGTCACCATCGACGCCACCGCCTGCTCGCGCCGTACCCCGATCACCCCGCCGCGCGGGCCCGTCATGCCGACGTCGGTGATGTAGGCGGTCCCACCCGGCAACACCCGGGCGTCCGCGGTGGGCACGTGGGTGTGGGTCCCGACCACGGCGGTCACGCGACCGTCCAGGTGCCAGCCCATCGCGACCTTCTCGCTCGTCGCCTCGGCGTGCATGTCGGCCAGCACGTAGTCGACCTTGCCCTCCATCGCGCGCAGCGCCGCATCGGCCTCGGGGAACGCCGGTCGCCCGGCCTTCATAAACAGATTCCCGGAGAGCGACACCACCCCCAAGCGAGCCCTATCTCGAGTGACCACACACCACCCGTGCCCCGGCTGACTGGTCAGGAAGTTGGCCGGACGGAGGATCCGCTCCTCCTCGTCGAGGTACGAATAGACCTCCTTGTGGCGGTAGGTGTGGTTGCCGAGCGTGATGACGTCGACGCCGGCCGCCAGCATCTCCCGGGCGATCTTGGGGGTGATCCCGACGCCGCCCGCGGCGTTCTCCCCGTTGACGACCACGAAGTCGGGGGAATAGCGGTCGCGCAGCGAGGGGAGCAGGGCCAGCAGCGTGCGCTTGCCGATCCCGCCGACCACGTCGCCGATAAACAGGATGGAGACGGATTGGCTCATGTCTTGCGGGTGCTCATACTTCCAGTTGCATGCGTTTGAGGTTTCCCAGGCGACCGAGCGCCGCCGGGCGAGGCGCCGGCGCCCCCGGCACGCGCGATGACGCAGGCGGCGATCCCGACGGCCTGGACGATCATCCGGACGCCTCGGGTGCCCACGCCGACCCGGCCGATCGGCCACCACCGGCCGGCGCGGGATTGACGCGGGCCGGCGTGCCGGTACCGCCGGTCGTCGTCCCCCGGTGGGTTCAGCTCGTCATCCTGCCCCTCGCCCTGCTGGCGCTCTGGGCGCTCGCGCGTGCGGCCGGGGTCGTGGTGCTGATTCTGCTCGGGGCGAGCACCGGCGCGCTGATTTTGAACCCCCTGGTGAGGATGCTGCACCGGCGAGGCGTGCCTCGAGGGTTCGCGATCCCGCTCGTGTACATCGGCATCTTCGCGGTTCTCGCCGGGATCGGAGTGCTCCTCGCCGACCCGGTCAGCACGCAGGTCGGTCGCGTGGCGGACAACCTCCCGCACTACACGGACGTGGCGAACCGCGACCTGGCCGACCTCCAGCGCTTTTTCGACAAGCACGGGATCAAGATCCACATCGAGCAGCAGGGCCAGTCCGCGCTCTCGACGCTCGAGAAGTCGCTGCTCAAGCGCTCCAGCGACATCGTGTCGTTCTCCCGCGGGCTGGCCACTCAGATCGTCACGACGTCGTTCGATCTGATCCTCACCTTCGTCCTGTCGATCTACCTGCTGGTCTACGCCCAATCGATCGACCGCCTCGTGCGGCGGATCATGCCTCCGGGCGACGGCACGCCCGAGGACGACTTCCCGCTGCTCGTCCAGAAGGCGGTATTCGGCTACGTCCGGGGCCAGCTGCTGTTCAGCTTGATCATGGGCGCGAGTGCCGCGCTCGGGCTCTGGATCTTCGGGGCCGTGGGGATCTTCCAGTCGGGCCAGGAGTTCGCGCTCTTCCTGGGCGCCTTCTACGGGCTGATGGAGTTCATCCCCTACATCGGGCCGATCATCGGTCCCCTGCCCGCGGTCTTGATCGGGTTGTTCGAGAGCCCGGCCACCGCCGTCTGGCTGATCGCGCTGTTCGTCGCTCTGCAGCAGCTCGAGGGTCACTTGGTCGCGCCCCAGGTGTTCCGGCTCTCGCTCCGGATCAACCCGATCCTGGTCATCCTCGCGTTGCTGATCGGCTACCAGATCTACGGGATCGCCGGCGCGCTGCTGGCGCTGCCGATCTCCACCGTGATCCGCCAAACCGTTCTCTACCTGCGCCGGCACCTGGTCCTCGAACCATGGGCCACGCTCGGCTCGGGGGTGCTCGCCGACGTCGGCGTGGAGCGATGTCCGGACTGCGGGGTGGCGGCGGGCCCGACGGACGCCTACTGCCGGTCCTGCGGCGCCTCGCTCGAGCCGCGCGTGAAGATGCCCGGATAGCGGCGGTGGCACGCTGGGCCGCGCGGCACAAGCTGTTCGCATAGTCGACTGCTGCCGGGCCAAATCCGGGCGCGCGCTAGCCTGAGGCGCGTTGTCCAGCAGCGTCGAAACGCTTCAGGGCCAGGTCACGGTGGCGGTCCGCGATCTGAGCCGGCGCTTTGGCACACGGACCGCGCTGGACAGGCTCAGCTTTGAGCTGTTCGCCGGCGAGGTGGTGGCGATCATCGGGCCCAACGGGGCGGGCAAGACCACGCTGCTCTCGATTCTGGCCGGGGTGCTCCAGCCGTCCGCGGGCGAGGTCTCCCGTCCCACGGGCCGGCGCTTCGGCTGGGTGCCGCAGGAGCCCGCGCTCTACTCCAAGCTCTCCGTGGCCGAGAACCTGAGGTTGTTCGCCAGGCTCGAGAAACTCTCCGACCCGGAAGGCGCAGTAACGGCGATGCTGGCCCAGACGGACCTGACCGACCGCGCAGACGAAGAAGTGGGCCGGTTATCCGGCGGCAACCAGCAGCGGGTCAATATCGGGATCGGCCTGCTGTCAGAGCCGCCGGTGCTGCTCCTCGATGAGCCGTCGGCCTCGCTCGACCCGCGCCAGCGCGAGCGACTATGGGAGTTCATCGGTGGATTGGCGGTGCGCGGGACCACGATCGTGTTCTCGACCCACAACGTCGCCGAGGCCGAGCGCTTCGCTGGCCGGGTCCTGGTGCTCGGGGACGGCGAGCTGCTGTTCACCGGTACGCCCGCCGAGCTGGAGCGCACCGTCCACACTCCGGACACCGACCCGGGCGACTTCGAGACCGCCTTCGTGCGCTTCCTGCACGACCGCGGGCACTAGTCGCCGGGAAAAATGCGCTGGCTGCTGATCAAGGACCTCCAGATCCTCAGGCGCTCGCCCCTGCTGGTGGCGCTCCTGGTCGTCTACCCGGTCCTCATCGCCCTGATGATCGGGTTCGCGCTGTCGAGCCCGCCCGGGAAGCCGACGGTGGCGCTGTACGACGCGGTCCCCACGGGCAAGGGCAGCATCAGCATCGGCAACCAGCACATCAACATCTCGCACTACGCCGATCAACTGTTCGCGTCGATCAACGCGATCCGCGTGAACTCAAAAGCCGAGGCAATCGCGAAGGTCAAGAACGGTCAGGCGCAGGCGGCGCTCGTCATCCCGGCCGACATCGTGTCCCAGATCAACAGCCTGATCACCCAGGGGGTCGGCAGCCCGACCGTCCAGCTGATCCTGAACACGCGGGACCCGCTCGAGCGTCAGTTCGCCGAGCAGGCAATCAACGCCCGGGCGGCCCAGGTCCAGCAGGCGGTGTCCAAACAGGTCCTGGGGGTCGCGGTCGCCGATCTGCAGAAGGTGTTGAACGGCGGCACCCTCCAGTTCCTCGGCCAGAGCGTGCCGCTGCTCGGCCTGCGCAACACCCGCGCGATCGTCCAGGGGACGATCACCTCCCTGCCGGCGAACTCGCCGCTGCGGACCGCACTTGGCCAGGTTGTCGCGTTCAGCAATCTGGCCATCGGCGGCTTCAACTTCGCCTCGCCGGTGCTCCAGAAGATCGGCTCCCCGCTGACCATCCAGCAGGTCCAACTCGCCGGCAAGACCACGCCCACCGCGTCCTACGCGGCGGCGATCGCGGTCATCGTCTCGCTCATGTTCGTCGGCGTGCTGCTCGCGGCGGGCCTGCTGGCGCTCGAGCGCTCCGAGAACGCCTACTCGCGGCTGGTCCGGGGGCTGGTCACGCCGACCTCGCTTCTCTCCGAGAAGATCGTCATATCGGCCGCCGGCGCGGCCGCCGTCACGCTGCTGATGTCGGCCTTCGTGTCGCTGTTCGTGCACCTGGACTGGGCGCGCTTCCCGCTGTGGGTGGCCGCACTTGGGTTGGGAGGCCTCGCCTTCGGCGCGCTCGGCGTGGCGATCGGCGGCCTGGCTCGCGAGGTCAGCGTCGCCTCGCTGATGGCCTTCGTGCTGACCCTGCCGATCGCCTTCGTCGCGCTGGTCCCGGGGGACGCGGTGTCGGGCACGCTGCGCTCGATCCTCAACGCGGTGGCGTTCGTCTTCCCGTTCCGAGCGGCGTTGCAGGCGGCCTCCAACGCGTTCTCGGGCGCCGCGCCCGGGATCGGCTGGCCGCTCGTGCACCTCGCCGTGCTCGCGCTTGTGTTTGGCGCGCTCGCGCGCCTGACGCTGCGACGGTTCGCTTAGGAAACGGTGCGGCGGAACATCGCGAGGCAGATGATCGCGACGATCAGCGAGATGACCGGGAGCGTCGCCCCGATCACGCCGGCGATCGAGAGCACCAGCGAGACGACGAACACGGCACCGGCGACGCCGCCGGTCACGACCAGCTGATAGGCCCGCCGCTCGCGCACCCGCCGCGGCGTGTAGCTGCCCCGCTTTTGAATATCGGCCACGACATCAGCGTACCGCCCCAAACAAATAAGGTGTTAGTCCGCGTGCCCGAACGTCGCTATGTCCTGTTCTACGACTACGTCGAGGACATCCTCGAGCGGCGGGTCCCGCACCGCGAGGCTCATCTGGCCGCACTTCACGCTGCCAAGGAGGACGGGCGGGTCCTGATGGCCGGCCCGCTGGGTGACCCGCCGACTGGCGCGGCGATCGTGTTCGCCGATCCCGACGCCGCCGAAGCCTTCGCCGGCGCCGACCCCTACGTCGTCAACGGGCTGGTCACGGGCCGGCGCGTCGAGATCTGGACGCTCGTCTAATCAGCGATCTGCAACATCGTCTAATCGGGGCGCAATAACAGCGGGGGTATCCTCAGGCGGGATGCCGTTTCCGCAGACCCGCCTTCGCCGGCTGCGCGCTACCGGCGCGCTGCGCGGCCTCGTGCGCGAAACCAATCTCCGCCCGTCGGACTTCGTCTACCCGATGTTCGTCGCGCACGGGATCGACCGCCGCGAGCCGATCGAGGCCATGCCCGGAATCGACCGGCTCTCGATCACCCACGCCGTGGACGAAGCCGCCGAGGCGAAGAGCCTCGGCATTCCCGCGGTCCTCCTGTTCGGGATACCGGCGGCCAAGGATGAAGAGGGGTCGGGGGCGTGGGACGACGAGGGCGTCGTCCAGCTCGCCACGCGCGCCATCAAGGAGGCCCATCCGGACCTGGTCGTGATCGCCGATCTGTGCCTCTGCGAGTACACGAGCCACGGCCACTGCGGCGTCGTAAAACCGGATGGGACGGTCGACAACGATGCGACGCTCGAGCTGCTCGCCCGCACCGCGACCTCGCAGGCTCGCGCCGGCGCCGACATCGTTGCTCCCAGCGACATGATGGACGGCCGGGTCGGCGTCATCAGGCACGCGCTCGACGACGACGGCTTCACCGAGACGCCGATCCTCGCCTACTCGGCCAAGTTCGCCTCGGCGTTCTACGGGCCCTTCCGCGAGGCGGCGGACTCGGCGCCCGCCTTCGGCGACCGGCGGGCCTACCAGATGGACCCGGGCAACGGCGACGAGGCCGTTCGGGAGACCCGCCTGGACGTTGAGGAGGGGGCGGACATCGTGATGGTCAAGCCGGCGCTGCCGTATCTGGACCTGATTCACCGCATCAAGACCGAGACGGCGATGCCGCTGGCCGCCTACAACGTGAGCGGCGAGTACGCGATGGTCAAGGCGGCGGCGGCCGCCGGCTACCTGGACGAGCGCGCCACCGTGCTCGAGACGCTGACCTGCATACGACGTGCCGGGGCCGACATCATCATCACCTACCACGCCAAGGAGGCCGCCGAATGGCTTCAGTGAGCCGCGGAGCCGGCACCGGAGTAGACGCAAGCGCCCGAACCGGCTTCGGCCCCAAGCTCCGCTCGCGTAAGCACGGCGCCGCCACCCCGCTCGACGACCTCGACAAGCGCCTGCTGAACCTGATGCAGGGGAGCTTCCCGATCGCCCGGCGGCCCTACCAGCACGTCGCCGCCCAGGCCGGTATCGCCGAGGAGGAAGCGATCGCCCGCGTCCAAGAGCTTCTCGACGAGCGCATCGTCCGCCAGGTCACCCCGATCTTTGACACGCGCGCGCTCGGCTACTCCTCGATGCTGGTCGCGGCCAAGGTCGACGCCGAGAACCCGTGGCGGGCGGCGAACATCATCAACGCGCACCCCGGCGTATCGCACAACTACCTGCGAAACCACGAGTTCAACATCTGGTTCACGATCGCGACGGAGCCCGATTCGCCGCTGGGTCTCGACGGAACCCTGGAGGCGCTCGCGAAGGAGGCCGGCGCCGAGTCCGTGCGCCAGCTTCCCACGCTGCAGCTGTTCAAGATTCGCATGGACCTCGAGATGGAGGGCGACACCGACGCCCTGGCCAAGGCCGTCGAGGTGGCCCCGCCGGCCGAGACCGAGCGCCAGCCCTACGACGAGTTCGACATCGAGGTGATCCGCGCCACCCAGGGCGACATGCCCGTCGTACCCGAGCCGTACGCCCCGGCCGCGGAGAAGCTACAGATTTCCCAGGAGCGTCTCCTCGCCCACCTGGAGCAAATGCAGGAGCGGAGACTGCTACGCCGCGTCGCCGCGATCCTCTACCACCGGCGCGCCGGCTTCAGCGCCAACGGGATGGGCGTCTGGAAGGTGCCCGACGAGCGGATCATGGAGCTCGGTCCCCGGATGGCCGCCTACCGCGGCATCTCGCATTGCTACCAGCGCCCCACCTACCGGGACTGGCCGTACTCGATCTTCACGATGGCCCACGGCCGCTCCAAGGAGGAGTGCGACGCGATCCTCGACTCGATCGCCACCCAGACCGGGATCTCCGAGCGCGCGACTCTCTACTCCTCGACCGAGTTCAAGAAGATCAGGCTGCTCTACTTCACCGGCGACTATCGCGCCTGGGAACGCGAGCACGCAGGCGTGTGACCGCCACCACACCGAGCACGGCTCGCTCCTCGGAGCTCTATCAGCGAGCCCGCAGGGTCCTTCCCGGCGGGGTCAACTCGCCCGTACGGGCGATGCGCGCGATCGGGCGCGACCCGATCTTCATCGACTCCGGCCATGGCGCCACGGTCACCGACGTCGACGGCAACGAGTACGTCGACTGGGTTTCCTCGTGGGGCCCGCTGATCCTCGGACACGCGCACCCCGATGTTCTGAAGGCGATCGTGGACGCGGCGCAGCGCGGCACAAGCTTTGGCGCGCCCACCGAGGGCGAGGTCGCGCTCGCCGCCGAGGTCGTCGAGCGGATCCCCTCGGTCGAGATGCTCCGCATGACCTCCTCCGGGACCGAGGCGACCATGAGCGCGCTGCGCCTGGCTCGTGCCGTGACCGGACGCGACCAGGTGCTGAAATTCGCCGGCGCCTACCACGGGCACGTCGACGGACTGCTGGCTCAGGCGGGCTCGGGCCTCGCCACACAGGGCATCCCGGCCAGCCCTGGGGTCCCGGCGTCGGCGGCAGCCGCGACCGTGATCGTGCCGTGGAACGATCCGGAGGCGCTGAGCACCGCCACCGGGCGCCACGAGCTGGCTGCGATTCTGGTCGAGCCGGTCCCCGCCAACATGGGCGTCGTCCCGCCGGCGCCCGGGTTCCTGGAGCTGCTGCGTCAGCAGGCGGAGGAGACGGGTGCACTGCTCATCTTCGACGAGGTCATCAGCGGGTTCCGCGTCGCCCGGGGCGGCGCCCAGGAGCGCTACCAGGTGCTGCCCGATCTGACCATCATGGGCAAGGTCATCGGCGGCGGTCTGCCGGCGGCGGCCTACGGCGGCTCCCGGCGGCTGATGCAGCGGATCGCCCCGGCCGGGGACGTCTACCAGGCCGGGACGCTGTCGGGCAATCCGCTCGCCGTCGCGGCGGCGCTGGCCACGCTCGGGCACCTCGACGCCGGCGCGTACACGCGCCTGGCCGACACCACGAGCGCCCTCGCGCAGGGTCTCGAGCAGGCCGGGCTACAGGCCGGCTGCCCCGTGCACGTCCAGTCCGAGCCGGGACTCTTGACCGTGTTCTTCAGCGAGGCGCCGGTGCGTTCCTACACCGATGCCGCCGCCTGCAATCTCGAGGCCTATGCCATGTGGTGCCGCGCGCTGCTGGCACACGGCGTGTACCCGCCGGCCTCTCAGTTCGAGGCATGGTTCCCCTCGCTGGCGCACTCCGAGGCCGACCTCGACCGGACCATCACAGCGGCCCACGCCGCGTTCGAGGCGGTACGGCAACGGTGAGGACGGCCAGGGACGGAGCCCTCGCGCTGCGCGAGGCGCTCGACGCCGAGGGCGGAACCGTCGCCGGGCTGCTCGTCGAGCCCGAACGCAGCCTCGAGGAACCGGGGCCGGCCCAGATCGCCGCCGCCGGCCCGCGGATCCGCGGGCGGGAGCACGACTACGAGGTGCTGCTCGAGATGATCCTCGAGGGCTACCGCCTTCACTACGGCCAGCCGCTGGTCGTCAGGCCCGGGGACGACGACCTCGCCCTGCTCCTCGGGGACCAGCTCTATGCGCTCGGGCTGGCGCGGCTGGCCGCGCTCGGCGATCTCGACGCGGTGTCGGAGCTGGCCGACGTGATCTCGCTCGCCGCGCAGGCTCACAGCGCGTCCGACCTCGACCTCGCTGAGGCGGTCTGGGAGGCCGGGGCGGTGTCGGTCGGCTGGGGTCCGAGCGACGCTCACCGCCGGGCCAAGCAACGCGCGCGGGCCCACGAGCGCGGTGCCGGTCAGGCTCTGCGCGCGGCCGCGGCGGCCGCTCGCGACGGCGCCCGCTGAGCCTCGCGGCCCGCCGGGAAACTCCCTGCTTGTGACGTTGGTAGCGAGGTTGTTAGGCATCCGCGTACCAGCGCGCGTCGGTGTGACCTTTTCGCGGCGGTGGCGGTACGCTGTCGGCGTCTAGTCGCCGTAAGAACACGAGACGCCCTTGCCAAATCGCCGCCGCGAAAAGAAGTCGAAGTACACCTCCGATCGCAACATGCCGGGCGCGTTCGAGGGGGAGACGATCACCCGGCGCAACCTGATGAACCTGTGGGCCAACGGAGCCGGGGGCATCGCCGTCGCCGCCTTCACGCTCCCCGCACTCGGTTTCGCGATCGCGCCAATCTTCACGCGCCAGGTCTGGACCTGGCAGGCAATCGGCACCCCGGCCGACTTCAACGAGACGACCTACCAGACGAAGGTGATCACGATCACCCCGGGAATCGGCGAGGCCGGCAACTCGATCACCTACGTGCGCCAGCGCAACCCCGCGATCGACACCGAGCCCGAGGACCAGTACAACCACTGGGTTGCCCTGTCGGACCGCTGCATGCATCTGGGTTGCTCGGTGCGCTACGTGGCCGCCGCGGAACGCTTCATCTGCCCGTGCCACGGCGGCGTGTACGACTTCCGCGGGATGGTCGCCGGCGGCCCGCCGGTGCGGCCGCTTGATCGCTTCTACACGCGCCTGAACCAGGACACCGGCCTGGTCGAGATCGGCCCGCGCTACTCGGTCAACAACGAGCTCCAGCGCTTCTCCCCTCGCTTCCCGGGCGAGCCGCTCGACGGCATCGGGCAGTATCTGTACCCCGCCCAGTTCGCCGGCCCCAAGAAGCCTTGATCCCAGTCACTCGGCCCACGTAAATGCCTCGCATCCCCGCGCCGCCGCTACCAAAGGCTCTCCAGCCCCGTCCCAAGCGACCGGGCGAGAACAACGGCACAGTCGAAGAGCACCCCCTCCCGATCGAAGCGGGTATCAGCGCCGTCGACTGGATCGACGAGCGCATGCAAATGTCGCCGGGGTTGCGCTGGCTCCTCTGGCGCAAGGTCCCGCGCGGCGTCAACTGGCCCTACACACTCGGCTCGGCGACGCTGTTCGCGTTCCTGAACCAGGCCGTCACCGGCGTGTTCCTGGCCATGTACTACCGCCCGGACGCGGCGCAGGGAGCGTACGAGTCGATCCGCAACATCAACGACAACGTGTTCCTCGGCCAGCTCGTGCACGCGATGCACAAGTGGGGCGCGTCGGTGATGATCATCCTGATCTTCCTGCACATGGGGCGGGTGTTCTTCTACGGGGCCTACAAATACCCCCGAGAGCTGACGTGGGTGATCGGCGTGGTGCTGCTGATCCTGACGCTCGCGATGGGCTTCACCGGCTACCTGCTGCCGTTCGACCAGCGCTCCTACTGGGCGAGCGTCGTGGGCATCAACATCAACGCGGGCGGGCCGTTCATCGGGCCGTTTCTGTCGAACTTCCTGCTCGGCGGGGCTGACTTCGGCGCGACGACCCTGTCGCGGTTCTACGCGATCCACATGCTGCTCATCCCGGGCCTGATGGCCGCCCTGATCGGCGCCCACCTGGCCCTGATCACCAAGCTCGGCATCGCGGCGCCGCCCTGGATCAAGCCGCACGTCGCCGAAGACGGCGATCACGCGCTGGTCGAGACGGAGGTGTGAGGACCTTGCCCGCCCGCTCCCGGAACGCCCGCGCATGAATCGGGCCGAGAAGGAGGCCTACCTCCGCGAGTATTCGCAGCTGAAGAACGAGGGCGAGCCGTTCTTCCCGTACACAGTGGCCCACGACGGCACGATGGCGGTCATCGTGATGATCGTCATCATCTTCCTCGCGCTGATGTTCGGCGCCGAGCTCGGACCGAAGGTCGACCCGACCACCACCACCTACGTCCCGCGGCCCGACTGGTACTTCTTCTTCCTGTTCGAGGTGCTGCGCGTGATGCGCAACGTCCCGAAGTTCACGCCGATGGCCACGATCGGCGTGCCAACCATCTGCATGATCCTGCTGTTCCTGCTGCCGTTCTATGACCGCGGTCCTGAGCGGAGGATCGAGCGCCGGCCAATCGCGTTTGCCGCCGGCGTCGCGACGATTGCGGCGATGGCGTATCTGACCTACACCGGAGCGCACACGGGATCGCCCAACCAGCCCCCGACTCTGCAGCCGCCGGCGAGCCTGACGGCGGAGCAGAAGGCGACCTTCCAGGCGGGCGAGTATGTCGTCGGGGAGTCGGGCTGCCTGGCCTGTCACGTGATCGGCGACAGTGGCAACAACGGTCCCGGGCCGGTTCTGACCCACATCGCCAACACCGTCCCGGCGGCGCAGATCGCATCCACCCTGCGCAACCCGACGCCGCCGATGCCATCCTTCAAGAGCCTGCCCGCGAACAAGTTCAACGACGTCGTTTACTTCCTCTCGACCCTGCAGTAGCCGCTCACGGGGCCCATGGCGAATGCAGACTTGGCGCCGACCGGCGCCCCTGAAGCGCTAGATCCACAGCCGCCCGGATCGCTGCAGGAGCCGCAGGTCCGGGCCATGTTCGACCGGATCGCCGGCCTGTACGACCGTATGAATTCGGTGATGACCGCGGGCCTGCATCACGCATGGCGCCGCCGCGCCGCCGATCTCGCGGAGCTCTCGCCGGGCGGCCGCGCGCTCGATGTGGCGACGGGTACCGGCGACCTGGCCTTCGAGCTGGCCGCCCGCGTGGGGCCGGAGGGCGAGGTGGTTGGGATGGACTTCGCCGAGAAGATGCTCGAGTTGGCGCGGGCCAAGACCGCCGCGCACCCCGGCTCCAGGGTGCGCTTCGAGTCCGGGAACGCGCTCGCGCTCGCCTATCCGGACGACGCGTTCGACGCCGCCACCGTCGGCTTCGGTGCGCGCAACTTCAGTGATCTCCAGCGGGGGCTCTCGGAGATGGCGCGGGTCGTCCGGCCCGGTGGTCGGGTCGTGATCCTGGAAATCACCACGCCCCGCCGTCCGCCGCTCTCGATCTTCTTCGAGCTGTGGTTCGACCGCGCCGTCCCGGCACTCGGGCGGATCGTCGACTCCGACGCGTACAGCTACCTGCCGAATTCCGTCAAGCGCTTCCCGGGACCGGAGCAGCTGGCCGCGCGGATGTGGGAAGCAGGGCTGCGCGAGATCCGTTACGTCCTTACCGCCGGAGGCATCATTGCCTTACACGTCGGAATGGTTCCCACCTGATGAGCACAGGCGCACAAGCTGTGGTCGACGCCGGGGGAGCGGCGTTGACCCGGATCATGGACCGTGTCGAGCGGCGCATGGCCGAGCTGGCCGTCGGCCACGGGCCGCTCCTCGGGCGCTACGCCGGCGACACGATCTCCGCCGGCGGCAAGCGGCTGCGGCCGCTGCTGGTCTGCCTGGCCGCCGGCGTTCCTCCGCCTGAGAGCAAGGGCTTGGCCCGCGCCGCCGTGGCCGTCGAGCTCGTCCACGGGGCGACGCTGGTCCACGACGACGTGCTCGATGGCTCGGCCCTGCGCCGGGGCCGGCCCACCGTCGTGGCGACCGGCGGCCGCGGGGCGGCCACCGCCACCGGAGATCTGCTCTTCTCGCGCGCGTTCGCCGAGCTCGCCGCTGATGGGGCCGGATCGCCCGATGCCGTCCGCGTGCTGGCCCGCGCCAGCCGTGAGTTGGCGCTCGGCGAGCTGGCCCAGCGCGAGGACGCCTTCAGGACCGATGTCAGCGTGGCGCGCTATTTCGACCGCTGCCGGCTCAAGACCGCGGTCCTGTTCCGGGCCGCCTGCGAGCTCGGCGCGCTCGAGGGAGAGTCCGATCCAGGGGCGATCGGCGCGTTCGGCGAGCGGATCGGCCTGGCGTTCCAGGTCCTCGATGACGTACTCGACGTATCGGGGCCGCCGGAGCGCACGGGCAAGCCCCGGGGCGCCGATCTGCTCGACGGCACGGTCACCCTGCCGCTGATCCTGGCCCGGGACGGCGATCCGAAGCTCGCCGAGCTCGACGTGCGCTCGATTCGCACGGCCTCGGACGCGGCCGCGGTGTGTGACCGGATCGAGGCGACCGGTGCGCTCGAGGTCGCCCGGTCCCGTGCGCGCGAGTTAGTTGCCGAGGCCAAGCTCGGGTTGCCGGCGCTGCCCCATCGGCAGCGCGAGGCGCTCGAGCTCGCGGCCGACGTGATGGTCGAGCGCTACGCCTGAACGCCGCGCGGCGCGGCTCAGCCCCTAGAAGTCTTCGGGGAGGATCTGGTCGGCGTGCAGGGCGCTCACGAACCGATCGATCTGATCGGCCATGTTCGCCTGCGTGAGGCGCTGGAGGTCCCGGAGCATGTCGGCCAGGCCCTCGTCGAGCCGGTCCTCCAGCTCGCGCACCTGGTCGGCGGTGAAGAGACCCTCGGTATACCAGTCGCAGTTGGGGCAGTTGAGCACCAGGTTCCAGCAGTCCTCGGGAGCCTCCGACCAGTCGATCGGTTGCACGAGCTCGGAGCCGCAGTCGGGGCAGACGTGCAGGCCGCGAGTGGCGTGGTTGTTCTCGCCAAAGCGGACCACCTCGATGCTGCGCCCGCTGGGGAGCACGATGCGGCGGACTGAGGGCTGTTCTTGCTCGGGATTCATGGCGTCTCTGCGCCCTTAATCGGCCCAAGAGAACGCCAACTTGAGGCGCTTTTTCGGGACTAGGCAGAAGGGGGTAGAGCAGCCCTAGGAAGTACCTGTAACCTTCGGAAAATCCCATCTGGAGGCACCTCGAATGTTCATCAAGAGTCCATCCACCGATCTGATCATCGTCCTGGTGATCGTGCTGCTCATCTTCGGGCCCAAGCGCCTTCCCGGCCTCGGCAAACAGCTTGGTCAGGGCATGCGCGAGTTCAAGGATGGGATCACGGGACATTCCAAGGACGAAGAGGACGAGTCACGGCCTGAGCTGACCGCGGCCAGCGCCCCCTCGGCGAGCCACTCGGGCTCGAGCGAGCGTCAGTCCGCAGAGGTCGGCTCGCAGCCCCGCGCCTAACACGGACCTAAACACCGACCGAAACCGGGCGCTACCCTAGGGACATCATCGCCGTGATCGTTGCGGCGATGTTCGGGGCCTGTCCGAGCCGTCGCTGGCTTGGAAGCGCTCCGCCAGCAACCCTTCTCCCTTAAGACGTGCTATTCGACCTTCGCAGCCGCGGTCGGCGGCGGACCGTCCAGGCGGTTTACCTCGGCCTCGCCATCCTGATGGGCGGCGGACTCGTGCTGTTCGGCGTCGGCGCCGGCAACGGTCTGGGCGGCCTCCTCAACGCCTTCAACGGGTCGGGTTCGAGCTCCAATCAGAGCCAGGCGGTGAGCGCGGCGGAGAAGAGCGCGATCAAGGCCACCCAGACCAGCCCAAACGATGCCGCGGCCTGGGCCAACCTGATCCAGGCGCGCTGGAGCAACGCCACCTCCAACAGCGCCGATTACAACTCCAGCACCGGCCAGTTCACCTCCACCGGCAAGACCGAACTGACGAACCTCGGGACCGACTGGGTGAGCTACCAGAAGCTGATCAAGCAGCCCGACCCGACCATCACGATCCTCGCCGCCCGAGCCTACGAGTACCTGGGCCAGTACTCCCAGGCGACCGGCGCCTGGCAGCAGATGACCGCCGCCGAGCCGAATGAGGCGAGTGCGTTCGAATGCCTCGCCGCCAACGCGTACGCCGCCAACAACACCCGGATCGGCGACCTGGCCTCCGCCAAGGCACTCAGCCTCGTTCCCGCCGTCCAGCGCACCCTGCTCAAGACCAAGATGACGCAGGCCAAGACCGATCCCTCGGTCGCCGAGTCCTGCTGAGCCACCCCACGGCCCGCAGGGCTCCAGCACCCGCCCGTTGGCCGCTCAGCCGAGCCTCCTCGGCCCGTGACCGCGGGGTAACATCGCCCCCCAAGGGCCGTTAGCTCAATTGGCAGAGCAGGGGACTCTTAATCCCAAGGTTGGAGGTTCGATTCCTCCACGGCCCACTCCACGGCCCACTGACAAAGCCCCGCACAGCGGGGCTTTTCGTTCTTGAGCACGGTGCCGATTCTGAAATATGTCCCGAATATGCCCCGAGAATCGGCGTAAGGTCAGCACCCCCGTGCGCACAGTGTGTTATTGGCCAT